>NZ_BDAW01000027.1 GCF_001625085.1 Nocardia acidivorans NBRC 108247 | reverse complement strand
GAGTTCGGGCAGGTCTGTCGTGGATGCACTCCCGGATGGTCCGATTGCGCGCGCTGCGGGTATCGCGCGCCGACGACGTGGCGCACCGATACCGGTGAGCGTGTGTGTCCGCCGTGTGTCGACCGGTTCTTCGATCACTGCGGGGTATGCAGTCTGTTCACTGCCGAGAGCCGCTACGTATCCGGCGGTTCCCGCGTTTGCACCCGCTGCGCACAGAACTACCGCCCGTGCGAGCAGTGCGGCACTCTTCTGCCCGATCTCACCGACTGCGAAAGCTGCGGATCTGCCGGGCGGATCTGGAACTACAACTACAAGCCCGACCCGCGATTCTTCGGTCATGGCCCGGCATTCCTCGGCTTGGAGCTGGAAATCATTGTGCCGCAGCATAACTACGATGCGTGTGCGGCGACGGTCGGCGACCATATCGGCGATCTGGGGTATCTGAAGCACGATTCGTCGATCGAGCCGTTGGGTTTCGAATTGGTCACCCATCCGATGGACTATCGGTTCGCGGTCGAGCGGTTTCCCTGGCCGCTGTTGGAGCGGTTGACCGAACTCGGGTGCCGCTCGGATCACAGCGTCGGAATCCATGTCCATGTGTCGCGGGACGGGTTCGACTCGGCCGCTCACATCTTCCGGTGGGCGAAGTTGATCTACCGCAACGAATCCCAGACGGTGGCGTTGGCGCGGCGACGCTCGAGTTACGCGGTGTTCTCCCCGATCGCCCGCGAGCGGGTCAAGCACACCGCCAAAGACGATCTGCGCCGGTACGGGATGAACCGCTACCAGGCGATCAACCCCCACCCGCGCAAGAGCCTCGAGGTGCGGGTGTTCGCCGGATCGCTCGACCCCCAGCAGGTTCAAGCGGCTCTGGCGTTCGTGGCGGCCAGCGTCGAATACTCCCGCACTCTGACCTCCACCGATGTCGTCCGCCACGGCGGCTGGGAGTGGGAGCGGTTCACCACCTGGGTGAGCCAGCGTGGGCAGTACGCGCCGCTGCGCGCGGAGATGGAGGCCCTCGCATGTGCCTGCTGACCTTCTTCCCGCCCGGCATAGCACCGGAACTCAGCGCGCTGCTCAATGGCGCGCGTGTCAACCGAGATGGCCACGGGTTCGCCGTCGTCACCGCCGACGGTGTTCTCGTCGGGCGCGGGATGGACGCCGAGGAGGTCCTCGACGATTTCATTGCTGTGCGTGCCCGCCATCCGGATCGACCGGCGCTGTTTCACAGTCGCTATGCCACGCACGGCGCGGTGAGTATCGACAATTGCCATCCGTTCCGGCTCGGCCGCGACCGGCGCACCGTGCTGGCGCACAACGGTGTTCTGCCCAGGCGAGTCCGACCGGCCCCCTACGATCCGCGCTCCGATACCCGGATCGCGGCCGAAACGTACTTGTCGCATATGCCTTTCGGGTCGTTCGATACCGATCAGGGCCGGCGTGGGCTGGAGTCGTGGCTCGGGACAAGCAAACTCGTGATCCTCACTGTCGATCCGACCTTCGAGCAGAACGCCTACGTGTTCAACGAACCGGGCGGGATCTGGGATGGCGGGATCTGGTACTCCAATCCCGGCTACCGGCCTCCCCCGGACTGGGCGCTGCTGCGCGCGAGGGCGTGGCTGTATGTGTGTGAAAGCTGCGGGGCCGTCGACTTCAGCCGCCGCGGACGCTACTGCGGCCGCTGCGGCTGGTGCTTCGCATGCGCCAACCCATTCCCCCACTGCGACTGCACACAACGCTCCGACACTGCACCGCAAATCCATTCGCTGATTTCAACAGTCGAGTCCATCCGGCTCTGGTCGGGCTCCCCGCCATACCGCTTGTCGGAGCCGACATCGCAGATGTCCCATCTGCCTTCTCACCGATCGCGTGCTGAAACCACCAGGTGGTGCGCAATATTCGCGCGTCCCCTTCGCGCCATGCGCGCTGTTTCGTCCTCGGCGCTCCCTGCTGCCTCCTTCACATGCTCAGAGAGGTCATACACCCATGCCCGAATTGCTTGATGCAATCGCGTTGTGCGGCACATGTTCCGCGCCGCTGCCCGACGACCCTCCCCTGAACGAGCCCGCTCCTCAGTGCCCAGCCTGCGATGACCGCTCCTTCTGCGAGGACTGCGGCGAACCGGTCGCCGAAATCCACGAGACCGTCAACGGCGGCGTGCTGTGCACGGAATGCGCCCGGCGATGGTCGGAATGCGAATATTGCGCGCGCTACACCACCACCGGTGAGGTGACCGTCAGCGGCGACATCGTGTGCGACAGCTGCCATCTCGACCATTACTGGCCGTGCTCGGACTGCCGACTGCTGTCGCGCTATCTCCGCAGCGTCGACACCGGTGCCGAGGTGTGCACCAGCTGCCGACACGAGTACCGCGAATGCAGCGATTGCGACTACCTGACCTCCAGCGACGACTACTGCGCCTCGTGCTACCGCGACCGCCGCGACGACCACATCTACGACTACTCCTACAAACCCGACCCCTACTTCCACGGCGAGGGTCCGGTCTTTCTGGGGTTGGAACTCGAGATCAAAACCCCGAGCCGTTCCCTTCGAGCCTACGCCGAGATCGCCGCCGAGCACCTTGGCGATCTCGGCTATCTCAAGGAAGACGGTTCCATCGGCTACCAGGGCGGGTTCGAAATCGTCACCCACCCTATGAGTTACGAGTGGGCCCGATAGCCCACGATGAGGACTCCGGCTGATGGTGGTGTGGGCACTGCGTGTTCGTAGCCGGGTGTGACGCGCAGGCGGGCGAGGAAGCGGGTCGGGTCGGTCTTCCTCACGGCCGCCGCCCGGCGGTTTGACGAGCGATCGGAAGGTATTGGCTCGGTGTGCGATCGACACCGGCGGTGCGCTGGATCATGGGGTGGACTCCGGTTCTCGGGAGCGCCATGGCGAGCATCACAGCCCGGCAGCGCGGGGAGATGCAACCGATCAGGCGATGTCGACGAAGGTCAGGTCGGCGTATCGTTCGGTGCCGGTGAGGGTTTCGCATTCACAGTGCGGGAATTCGTGCCAGCATTGTTCGCAGAACCGCAGGCCGGGCAGTGCGGGCCGAGCTGCTCGAGCCCGTACTGTCCGCAGTAGTCGCAGTAGTCGTGCCGTGGGTTTCGGGCTGCTCGTCGGTGCTGGGTCCACGCCACACGTACGAGGTGTTGGAGTACCAGATCCCGTCGCGGCTCCAATGGCCGTGGTGTTCGTTGAACACGTACGCGGTGTGCTTGTAGCGGGGATCGATGGCGGCGCCTGCCGCCAACGCCGACTCCTTCAACTGCAAGGTCCAGGGGGTCAGGCTCGACGGCACGACTCCGGTCCAAGCCGACGCCACGTGCTCGGCGCCCTCCCTTTCGGCATCAATGCCCTGACGGATATGAAGACGACCTTCCCCACCACTTTCCCGTACGTGGACACGGGCAACACCAAGATCAACGCCGACACCGGCTTCGGCCCGGTGGCGCTCAAGACCAACATCGCGTTCTACGGGGCCGACAAGATCCCCCAGGCCAAAACCTGCGTCCTCTGTCTTCACCACGGGCGACTGTGTGAATCTGTGACTCCTCGCATGAAAACGGCAGCGCTGATGTGTGACATCGGCGCAGCTGCGCGCTGCCGCTTCCCTGTTTCCCGCAGACACCTTGGAGGATCTCGGTGATCGAGCCACTGTTGGAATCCTCGGATATCGATTGTCTGCGAGAGGATCTCCTGCGCGCGGACTACACCAGCTCCAGTGTCTCCCGCCGGGTCGGGGCAGACGCCGCCACGGCCTACCACCAGCACAAGGACGCGATGCCCGCCGATGTCGGCGAGGACGAACTGGGCGTGCTGATCCGGCTGTTCGGCTGCAGAACGACCGAGCCGACTGCACAGGTAGCCGCCGCCCTGGCCCCCCTTCCGCTGGCGCAGGCCATACGCCGGCGGGCTCGTCGAAGCCGTCGAGGGCGGTGTGCGTGCCGGTGTGGACCTGCACCCATACGAGGACTGGTGGATCATGGCGGATCTGATGACCGACACCGGGACACCAGGTCCGATCAGGGCCGACCATGTGTTGTGTGTCAGCCCCAGTTCCCGCAACCTGAGTGTGTCCATCATCCACGCACCCGTCGCCACCGCCCTGGATATCGGGGTGGGTGGCGTGCAGGCGATGCACCTGTCCACCCACGCCGACCAGGTCACGGGCATCGATTTATCCACGCGGGCACTCAGATTCGCCGCGACCACCGCAGCACTGAACAAATTGGACTGGGAATTGCTGTACGGGGACATGGTCGAGCCGGTCGCCGCTTCGACCTCGTGGTGAGCAACCTGCCCTATGTGGTCGGCCCCGGCCAGCCCCACTTCTTCTACCGAGATTCGGGTCGGCCCGGCGACGGCATCTGCGCCGAACTAGCCACTGCGGCACCCAAACTACTGACCGGGGGGTACCTGCAGTTCATGGCGCACTGGCTGCACGTGCGCAGCGAGCAGTGGAGCGAGCGAGTCGCGGGATGGATGAGCGGCACCGGCATGGACGCCTCGGTCGTCGAAGGCTCGGTCACCCCGCCGAAACCTACGTCGACACATGGATGGCGGAATCTCGTGACACCGATCCCGCGCGGCGGCGGGCATGGCTGAACCGGTTCACTGACCAGCACGTCGAAGCGATCGGCTACGGCGTGGTCACCACGTGCAACGGCGGCTCGGCCTCGCCGGTCGTGCGGGTCGAAGATGCCCCGGCAACCCGAACACCCCCGGAAAGCACACATTCCGCCGTGGTTCGCCCGCCAGGACTGGTTAGGGACACACGATCCCCTCGACGCACGCTACCAACTCGCCGAGGGCCTCGTCCTGCACCAAGACGCGACCCGGGCCAGTGTTGACGGCTGGCAGGTCGGCACCCAACGACTGACGATGGACCACGGGCGGCGCCGGAACCTGAAAGGTAGAACCACTCGTCGCCGCGATCGTCGGCATCTACGACCCCGCGCGTCCACTGCGAGAACAGCTCATCGAATTCGCCACCCAACAGGGAGTCAGCGTCGACGACGTCCTCGCCACGGCCACCACGATGGGGCCCCGGCTCGTCGAACGCGGCATTTTCCTGCCCGTCGATTCACAGTGATCGGGGGCGGGGACGTGGAATCAGCTTGCGCGGCGTGGCTCGCTCGCGGATTCCCGGATCAGGCGACGCGGCAGTTGAGTGGCGCCATCAGCCAATGATCGGATGGACTCGACCCAGCTGCGCCCTGGCGGCGGCAAGCGCCGCAGCTTTCACCCCTGCCCAGAAACTCGCACACCTGGCCGCCTACGACCGCACGCTTGAGGACGGAACCGGCGGCACTCAAGCTCCGGGGCTTAACCTTTGGAGGCATGCCTTCTATACGTCTGCGGAATACATCGAAGTGCGCCCGAAAAATACCGACCAGACAGAACGATAATCGTCACGACCTGTCGCGGTAGTTGCATGCGTCACACTTCTCCGCATTAGGATTTACTTGACTTCCATTTGTGCTTTGATTGACTACCCAAAACATGCGCAACGTGGTTGCGTACAGTTTAGTCAATCATGCTTGCAAATGCAAGAACGTCTACAAGCTGCATTGGAATACACCTGAACCAATCCCTAACTTGTTACTAACCTCAGACCCTACCACCTCAGACCCTACATCGGTGCAGTCCGTCTAACCCGATTCCGGCGACGGACTTCACCTCACTCAATGAACTTACAGAGTCAGCCGACTCGCCCATTTGCAAGGTTCAGCGAGGCGGAACGCCTTGAGCCGATTGCTCGACCGTAGCAGGGGCTATTATGTCCATCAATGACCGGCGACTATGTCGCGGATGCGGCTCGCGATTAGCCCGGGACCACTCGAAGCCGCGCTGCTCCGTGTGTCGTCGCGGAAACGACCGAGTTCCAGAACTGCCCGCCGCAGCATGGCGAACAAGCGAGATGCTGTCGGCCCTACGCAGCAGGGATATCGGGGCCGTGATCCAACTCTTTCGTCACCATCCGGTCCACGGCGCCGGACCGCTCCCTCAGGCAGAGCTCGCTGGTCGGCTGGGGATCACCCAGGGCCATCTCAGTCGGATCGAGAGTGGCCAAACCCGTGTTCGCGATATCGACAAGCTGACCAGATACGCACGGGTACTCGGCATTCCAGAGGGATTGCTGTGGTTCGAAGTCGACGACAACGTACCGCATACCGAACTGCCCAGCGTGACTGCCTATCCCGGTGGCAAAGACATCCCATCCGCCGCGGCGCCGACGACGGCGATGGTTGCCGAATCACTTCTGGCTACGCTCGACCAGTATGTGCGCACCGATATGCTGATCGGTCCACACTCCGTACTGCCACTGGTCGCCCATCAGATCGAACTCCTCAAGGACATTGCGGAAACCAGCCGTGGTCGTACTCTCGCGAGACTGCGAATAGTGCACGCTCGGTTCGCCGAATTTCGCGGGTGGCTTCATCAGGATGGCGGTGATCAGCGCGCCGCCGCCGAATGGACCGCGTTGGCACACACCATAACCGGCGCGGCGGAGGACCAGCAGTTACGCGCCTACATTTTGCACCGACGAGGCAACATCGCTGCTGATAGTGACGATCCGCGGGCCGAAATCGCACTGGCGCGGGCCCCACTCCACGAACCGACCACCGCACTGTCACCGCCTCTGCGCGCCCTGGCACTGCGCCAAGTCGCCCACGCCCACGCTCGGCTCGGTCAGGCGCAAGAATGCAGCGCAGCACTGGAAGAAGCATTCGACAGTGCTGCGGCCGACGCCCCCGATGATGACGAACTGACGCATTACTGCACCCCTGCGTACATCGCCATGGAGGCAGCCGGTTGTTGGCTCGAGCTCGGCCAACCTGACCGCGCGATCAACATTCTCGAACCAGCTTTGGAGCATTGGCAACCCGACAACCAGCGAGACCTCGGCCGCGCCATAGCCCTGCTCTCCGTCGCACAAGCCAGGAGACATCAGCGCGACGAAGCTCTGGCGGCAGCTTCCAGCGCCGCTCGCATAGTCGCCGTCACCCGTTCCGCCAGGACCGAACGCGCCCTCCACGACGCCGTACGCGCTCTGCGCAACACCGGCGCCGAAGAACACGCAGCCGAATTGCGTGCAGTCATACGAAAGGCGCTGCGGTGATGAAGTGACTCGCCGGTGAGAAATTTGAAGACATTATCGGCAACAGAGACAAGGCCGAGTCTCATGTCGTCGTGGTTCGTTTTCTGTGTGTTGGATTCGGTTGCGCGGCATGATGCCCGGCCGTGGTCGACGCGTTGTCGCCGATCGGTGCCTGATGAGTTGTGGGAGCTGGCCGAACCCCTGCTGCCGAGTTCAGCCCGCGTAAGCAAAGGAGGCGGCACTGCCCCGACCGCCCAGCGGGCCGCGTTCACCGCGATCGTGTACGTGCTGACCAGCGGTTGCGCATGGCGGCTACTGCCGCTGTCGTTCGGGGTCACCGTGCCGACCGCGCACCGGCGGTTCACCGTGTGGACCAAAGCCGGGTTGTGGCGGCGTCTACATCGGGCGGTGCACGACGAGCAGGGCAACCAAGGCTTGATCGACCGGTCGCGGGTGGTGATCGACGCGGCGAGCGTGCGAGCCGAAAGAGGGGCGAACTGACCGCTCCGAACTGACCGCTCCGAATCCGGTCGATCGCCGGCTCCACGATCCACGTGCTGTCCGATCGTGGGGCAATCCCCGTGGCCGTGGGTGTTTCGGCTGCCAACACCAACGACGCCGAGGCGTTGAAACCGCTGGTGAAGGCGATCCCCGCGGTCCGTTCCCGACGCGGTCCGCGCCGACACCGACCCGCGAAACCGCACGCGGACAAGGCATATGACATCGCTGATCCGCGCCGATGGGTTCGCGATTGCGGCATCGGCGTCCGGATCGCTCGCAAGGGGCGGCGAACCTCTCCGATCACCTCTGGCGGCACCGCTGGGTCATCGCGCACACGATGTTCGTGGCTGACCGGCTACCACCGGCTCAACCAGCGGTGCGAGCGCAGGCATCCACTTCTGCGCCTTCCTCACACCGGCAGCCGCACTCACCTGCTACAAGAAACTGGCCAAGGCGAAATCCGCGACATGAGACACGATTCCATAGAGATTCGTGGCCAGTTACGTCCGCCGCCTTCAATATGCATCGGATGCATTCCCTCGATGCGTCACAAAGTGCTCCACGTGAACCACTATCAGAGATAATGAGCTCTATGGAAGGCGCTACTATCATTTCACTTCACTTGTATTTATCGCCAGAAGTGAACGATTTCTCGTCGTCCTTGCCTCGAATATTATGCAAAATTGAATTTCGCCAGCATCACCGCGAGCGGTATAGCGGGCACTAGAGAGGTTTGAACTACCGAGTGAGTAGGAGGTCGGTTATGGATACACACGCACAGACGACAGGAACATTGGCAGATGTTCTGCGGCACGGCAGCTCGCAATTCCACCTGCAACTCCGGCAGGTGCTGAGCAGCCCGGACTACGTCGTCACCGATCGCATGAGCCAGCAGCAGCGGCGGGAAAACGCCTACAACCACCTCAAGTACCTGGTTCAAGAGACCGGCAGCACCCGGGATGTCGCTACCGATCTACCGAAGCTGTTCGCGGTCTTCGACTGGTCGGCGGTCCTGGCGACGGACCTGATTCCGCTCATCTCGGGACACTACAATTTGGCCTCCGGCAGCCTGGCCACGCTGACCGATTCCGGCTCCGCGGCACCGTATCTGGAGGATCTCGACGACGCCTCGGCTATCGGAGTGATGCTACTGACCGAGTTCGGGTGCGGGTCCAACATTCAGTTCATGCAGACCCGGGCTACTTACGATCCGGCCGCCCAGGAATTCGTCATCCACACCCCGACCCCGCGGGCACGGAAATTCATGCCCTCCGTGGGCATTCCGGTTTCTCGGGTATGTGTCGTTGGCGCCCGCTATATCGACGCCGACGGCGTCGACCAGGGCGTGCACCTCTTCGCCGCGCGACTACGCGGCGCCGACGGAACACCGGCGCCTGGGGTAAAAATCACCCAGCTCGACCATCAACCGCTGGTCATCATGGACAACTCGGTCATCGAGTTCGAAGAGCTGCGGGTCAAGCGCAGTGCTTGGCTGAGCAACGGACTGGCCACCATCGACGACCAGGGGGTGTTGACCTGGCGCGATGATGACAGCCGTAAACGGGGGTTCGCTTCGGCGATCTCCCAGTTGACGGTGGGACGCCTGGCGCTGAGCAGTTGCCTGAATGCGGCAGCACGCGCCTCGCTCTATATCGCGCTGAGGTACGCGAGTCAACGAACGGTGCCCCTGACGCCCACTCAAACCCCCCTCATGCTCGATCTTCCGCACGTGCGTGAAACCCTGCTCACCGATCTCGCCGGCACACTCGCCCGCACGATCTACGGCAACGCGATCAAAACCAGGCTCGCCACCAGTGATCTCACCGACCGCGACACCGTCGTATCGGTGATGCTGGCCAAGCATTTCATCCAGCTCCACGCCCTGGCCACGGTGACCGACGCGCGCCTGAAACTGGCCGCGCAGGGAATGTTCTCCGCCAACCGGGTCGCCAACTATCTGGGAGTCTGTCACGCGGCGATCACCGGGGAGGGCGACTGCTACGTCTTGGGGTCCGTCGCCGGCCGGGTGCTGGCCAGACATTTGGCCGACAAGCCCGCCCCCGAATCCGGACTGCACGATCCCGCCGATCCTGGCGATCGCATGGGCCTGTTCAACGCACGCACGCTGACTATCGTGCACGAGGCCCAGCAGTATCTGGGTACGCCAGACCTCACGGAGCGGCTGGCCGTTATACCGCAGGCGCTGGAACTCGCTGAGGCATACTGCGCCGAAGAGGCGCTGCAGTTGCTGCACCGATACGCCGATCGTCCCGAGATCGCCGCAGTCCGCGATGTATTCGCGCTGCACTATCTCGATCAGCATGTCGCCTGGTACCTCATCCGCGGTCTGCTCGACGCCGCCGGTGCCACAGTCGTCAAGCAGGAGCTGCGCCGCGCCATCGACACTCTGGCCGGCCACCTCCCCGCGATTCTGGGTGCACTGGAGCTCGACGATGAAGTCCTCGGCGCACCAGCACTTGCCGAGGACGTGCCGAATGCATGGGAGGCCCGCTGCGCGCCCGTAGATCACTGATCGCGCAACACTCACAGCAGCTGACGCCGCGCCGGGCCGAAGCTCACGTCGGGCCGCCCGGCTTTCTTTGCCGGCAGTCGATGACGCGGACAGCTCAGTTGCTGGATAGCTTTGGAGCCACTCGCCGCGCTGGGGTTTCCGGCTTCGGGACTCACCCGAGGCCGGAACCAGGCGGTGTGGACTACCAGCGACCTGCGATTAGCCCGTGGTTCTGATGAGCAAGGGCGCTGTGCGGGGAAAGGTGACCGGCAGCGCCTCGAGAGCGCGGCGGAACGGGCCGGGGCGCCACAGCAACTCGTCGACGTGCACGGCAAGCGAAAGCTCGGGCAGCGCGTCGAGTAGGTGGTCGATGGCGTCCTGTGCACGTTGGTAGCCGAGTAGACGGGCTGGGCATTGGTGTGGCCGCCAATGCCGTTAACTTACGGCGTCTTCCCAGGTCGGAGGGCCTGAGGCTGCGGTGCCTGGTGGGATCGTGGGAGTTGCTGTGCGGCAGTCGGTTTGCGGGTATGGTGCCGATTCGTGACGCGGGCGGTGAGGGAGGGGCGGCTGACGGATCGGATCGGGTTGGGTGTACTCACGCGGGTGGTAGGCCAGGATCTGATCGATGAGGTGCTGGTCGCGACCGGCAGGGTGGAGAAGCGCCGGCGGGCTCCCGGCGCGGGTGGTGTGTATTTCGTGTTGGCGATGACGTTGTTCTTCGACGACGCCTACGAAGAGGTGATGCGCAAACTCGTTGACGGACTGCGGTTTCTGCGTTCGTGGGACGACTGGCAGGTGCCCAGTTCCCCGGCGTTGTGCAAGGCCCGTTCGCGCCTGGGTGAGGAACCGGTGCGGGAGTGGTATCGGCGGGTCGCGCTGCCGCTGGCCGGTGCCGGGAGCGTGGCTGGCGGGGCGGCGGGTGATGGCCATCGACGGTGTTCAGATGGATATTCCCGATACTGCCGATAACGAGGAGGTGTTCGGGCGCGGGAAGACCCATCAGAGCCTGGACGACCCGTATCCGAAGGTGAGGGTCGTGGGCTTGGGTGAATGCGCGACCCGCGCGATCGTCGATGCCCGGATCGGTGCGGTGAGCGTGGGTGAACGCGAGCTGACTCGCCCGCTGCTGGACGCTTTCACCTCGGACATGTTGGTGATCGCCGATCGGGGGTTCTTCGGTCACGAGTTCTGGCGTGAGGCTGTCGCCACCGGCGCGGACCTGCTGTGGCGGGTGCAGTCGGGGTTGAAACTGCATGTGGTGGAGGAACTTCCGGACGGTTGGTATCTGCCGCGGTTGATGACCGATGTCGAATGTCAGCGGATCCGCCGCCACCGCTCCCGCGGACTGGACACCCCACCCGAAGGGGTCACCGTCCGGGTTGTCGAGTACGAGGTCACCAACCGTGATAGCGACGCGGCGGGGCCGATACGACTGATCACCACCCTGCTCGATCCCGAGGAAGTCACCGCCGCCGAACTGGCCGCGGCCTACCATCTGCGGTGGGAGTTCGAGACTTCGCTCGCCGAGATCGAGACCCGCCAGCGGGGCAGTTTCCGGCTGTTGCGCTCACACAGCCCGGCCATGGTGCGCCAGGAGATCTGGTCCTTTGCTGCTGACCCATTACACGATCCGCGAACTCATGTATCACGCCACCGACCTCGATATATTTGTATAGATTATTGGTGAACATAGCAATCGAGAGGTCGCTGAGCAAAATCGAGGATCGCGGTTAAGGCACAGGTTCGCTGTTGTTCATCGGCGAGGAATGTATGATCTCTTGTTGCTGAGGGGCGGGATCTATTCGGGAGCTTATGCACCGGATACAAATACCTGCACAGTATCGACATCGGTGGTCCAGGCTGTCAAAACCCGGAGACCGGTATGTTCGATTATCGACACCACCAGCCCGGAAGGCCGGGCGTCATACAGTCGCGTTCGATATGGCGCAAATTGTTATGATTTCGACACGAATCGAGAATGTGCTCGGTTTGCCTCGCGCCTACAATCCGGCCTGGGAAGAAACCCATGCCCGTTAGAATTCTGCAGAATTTCAAGGGGAGTAGACAAAGTTGGCCATTCGATCAATGGTCGAGGTGTTTCGATCCAGTCGCGTCTGCGATATTCTGTGAGGACAGGCGTATTCCGGAGCTGTTGCAGCGAGGGCGCCGCACACAAAGTTCTGTGCAATGTGGCAAGGGGCTTTCATGCCGAATTTCTCTATTCTCCGATTGTTTCAAGCTGCCGTTGCCGATCATGCATGCGGCGTCGCGGCTGTCGACGGCGCTGAGGCGATTACTTACCGGGAGTTGGATGCCGCAAGTGATCGTCTGGCGCGTCAGTTGCGCGGTTCGAACGTCGATCCGGGCCATCTAGTGCCGATTATCGCGCACCGATCCATTCCACTCATTGTTGCCGTGATCGGTGTATTGAAAGCCGGTGCGGCCTACACATTGATAGATGAGAATAATCCCGCCAAACGCCGGAAGAAGATTGTCGAGCAATGCGGATGCCCAGTCTCACTTGCCACGCGGTCGGATTCGACTGATCTGGGTGGCGTCGCGGTACATGGTGCGGGTGAGACCGCAGACACTGACATCGGATCGGATGTCTTCCGTGCGTTGGCCGATCACGGCACCGCGGCATACGTCGTTTTTACTTCCGGGACGACTGGTACACCCAAGGGCGTCATCATCGACGACCGCGCCCTGACCGCCCTGGTGAAGTGGCATAACGAACGGTTCGAGATGAACTCGACCTCGCGGACGACCCTGTTGTGCGGTGTCGGCTTCGATGTATTGCAGTGGGAGATCTGGTCATCGTTGTGCGCGGGCGCGACCGTGCACATCCTCGATCAGCGCACCCGGGTCTCGCCCGCTGCGCTGCTCACGTTCTACGCCGAGCACCGGATCACTCACGCCTATGTGCCGACAGTGCTGGTGCCCGACGTCGTCGGGCTGCGAATACCGGAGCGGTTGGCGTTGCAGTATTTGTTCTGCGCGGGTGAAAAGCTGAACCCGGTGGCTACCGACCACCTGCCCTACACGGTGATCGACTACTACGGCCCCACTGAGGCCACCATCTTTGCGACCTGTCGTGTCATGGAACCGGGAAGCGAGAATCGCACACCGTCGATCGGTTCGGCGATCTCCGACACTGAGGTCTTCATCCTCGATAACGACCTCGGTGACGTGATGGCCGGGGCGCCCGGAGAGTTGTGCCTGGCGGGAACCTGCCTGGCCCTGGGGTATTTGGGTGATAGCGATCTCACCCAGCAACGGTTCGTGTGGTCATCGCGCCATGATCGGCGGATCTACCGCACCGGTGACCTCGGGCGCTGGCTCGCCGATGGCACCATCGAGTTCCTTGGCCGCCAAGACGACCAGGTCAAGATTCGCGGCTATCGGATCGAGCTGGGCGAGATCGAGACGGCGATCCTGGGCAATCGGTATGTCAAGCAGGCTGTCGCCCTGGTGGACGACAGCGAATCTGCGAAACGCTTGGTCGCGTTCATCGTGCCACACGACGTCAGCACAGACCCCGACGGTCTGATACGCGCTGTGCGTGCGCACGTGCGTGATGAGCTGCCCGACTACATGCAGCCCGGTATCTATCACAGCCTGCCGAGCCTGCCACTGACCTCCAACAGCAAGATCGATCGCACCGCCCTGCGAAAGATCATGTCCGACAGGCGCGATGAGCCTTCGCAGATCTCCGGATTCGATGACGAGCTCGAACGCGGAATCGCCCAAGCGTGGCGCAATGCCCTGGGGCACGGGCGATTCACCGCGACGGACAGCTTCTTCGAGGTGGGTGGCTATTCGCTGTTGGCGACCGCTCTGGTCGACGACATTTCCCGAAGAACCGGCATCCGCGCCTACATCTGGGACTTTTACGGGGACCCGACCATTCGCGGACTCGCGGCCGCATTACGCCAGCGGGAGACAGCACCACTGGTAGAAGGCGAACCCATCCGAGAGCTGGCCGAGGACATCTATCTGCCCGACGGTGTCGACTTCACCGGCGGATTCCATGCACGACAACTGACCGCACCGGCGAACATAATGGTCACCGGCGTCACCGGTGTGATCGGCGTGCATCTGCTCGAACGCTTGCTCAACGATACGGACGCGGTCGTTCATTGCCCAGTGCGTGCAGACACGACCGCGCTGGCCTACGAGCGTTTACGACGTGTAGTCGCGCGCTACGAACTCGATATCGCCGACTGGGCGCGAGTGCGCGTCTACGCTGGTGATTTGGCGGAACCGAGACTCGGACTCGCCGAGCAGGAGTATGTCGCGCTCGCTCGCGATATCGACGTCATCTACCACTCGGCGAGTGCGGCCAATTTTATACAGTCCTACGCGTACATGCGGCGCGACAACGTCGAAGGATTGCGGCGCCTGATTCGCCTCGCTGCAGACGATCACGTCAAACCCTTGCTGTTGGTGTCGTCCATCTCGGTATACAGCTGGGGGCATTTGTTCACCGGCAAGACCACGATGTACGAAGACGACGATATCGATCAGAATCTGCGCGCAGTGGCCACGGACCTCGGCTACATGCGCAGCAAATGGGTCATGGAGAAGATCCTGCAACTGGCAGCCTCCCAGGGGCTACCGGTGATGGCCTTCCGGCTCGGATACGCGACGTGCCACAGTCGAACCGGTCACGCGGCAACCTACCAATGGTGGCCACGGCTGGTTAAGACCTGCGTCGCCCTCGGCGCCGTGCCGGACCTGCGGAACCTACGCGAGGGGCTTACCACTATCGATTACATCGTCGACACCATGGCAGCGATCGGCCGACAGCCCGATGCTCTGGGAAAGAACTTCAACATCATTCCCGACCGTGAACGTATCGTGACACTCCAAGGGTTCTTCCAGCTGATGGAGAAATACTTCGGTTACAAATTCCGTATCATCCCATTCACCGAGTGGGTCCAGCTATGGAAAGATGACCCCCAGGCACCGCTCTATCCATTACTCAGCATGTTCAACGATCGAGTACTGGACGGAAAGTCAACGATCGAGCTCTATCAGAATACCTACCGGTGGGGCAAACAGAACGTCACAAACCACCTGGCTGGCACCGGAATAGAAGAGCCGACATTCACGAAAGAAATTCTCGAACGCTACCTCGGCCACGTCCTTGCCGAACCATACATTCCCATGAAAATGATTGAGGTCGGGTGAGAACGCGGACCCGGTAACAGTACGGGGCGGCCGATCAAGTGATCGGTCGCACCCTTGGGTGCACCGGTCGGCGGCCAGGGACTGTCGGATTAACGGCTCAGGCTCACTTTCGGCGGTGATGGCCCCGGCGAAGATCAGGCGAGCAGGATCCGGTGCCGGAGTAGGCCGAATCCCGCTCGGCCATACATTTGTCGTTTGATCAGTGCCCAACGCTTTCGGTGTCGACCGATGCGGCAACGGGATCGCCAACAGTATCGGATCGCGGTGTGACACGACAACCGGACCGGGAGTGCCGCGAGCAGTCGAATGCTGGCTCGCCCGGCCAACTCCCGCAGCCCGGACAGGCGACCGGACCGCCCGGCGCCTGCGCCAGAATTCGGCCACCCTACTCGATAACATCCTCCACCACCAGCGGAAACAACCCTGAAAGCACCACGGTAGCAGGCACATTCACCTCACACACCGCAACATCGTGCCGTCAGCGACCCTCCATCACCACCGGAAGTGAGCCAGAGCCGTTATCTGGAACAGACTCATTTCAACTCCCCGGATCGCCTGATATTCGGGGTGTTAACTCATCTGTGCATCGGTCCCGTCCCGTGCTCTGGTGGTGGTGTTCAGCTGTGTACGGGGAAGGGTTCCCCCGATGTCGATGGATCAGCGGTGCGGGATCCCTTGTCCCGTAGACGTTGTACGGTCGGTGCGTATGCGGCGGCGACAACCGCCGCCGAATTCAGTGCGGTGGAGACTATCGCCAGGATCCACGACACCGTGGCGGAGGCGTTGTTGTGGATTGCGTAGTAGCTGGGCAGGGTGCACAGCAGGGTATATCCCAGATAAACCGCCGGTGCGATGAAGGGAACGAGCGCGACTCGCCGCCAGCCATGCACGTGCGGCAGGGTTGCCGTCATCGCCCAGCCGATCAGTACGAACATGCCGCCGTTCTGCACCAGGCTGGGCAGCGGCACCCCGAACACCAGCGCTTTGTTGTCGTAGTACAGCATCACGCCGTAATGGGTGCTGATCATCTCCCCAAGGCATTCGGTAATGGAAATGAAAGCGGCCCAAGCGAACAGCTCCCGCGCCGGACGTCCGTTCTTGATGAGCTGGTAGGCGACCATGGTCGCCGCAGCGATGCCGCCGGTGTAGGCGCCCACCACATGCCAGGGAATCGGGCGGTCGACGATAGTGACCACCGGGTCGAACACATTGGTCATGTAGGTGGTGGCGCCGATGACGTCCAGCCATGGCTCGACGTAGAAGGAGAACACCACCAACGCACCCAGGGTGGTGAGCCAGAACAGCTTCGAGTCTTCCTTGTCCCCGAACCTGGTGAGCCCGGCCGCGTAGACGAGGCTGCCGATGATGGAGACGAGGGTTAGGCCGAACAAGAGCCAGGCGGCCAACGGCCCAGCCTCGGTTACCGGTGGCGGTGACCAGCTGCCCGCGACTATTTCCTGCATGGGATCTACTGCCTTTCGGTGAAACTCGTTCATGCGGCCGGTGTTCGGTTGCCGTCGGCCGTGCGTGCGAAACTGCGCGCCGCCGCGAGACCGGCGCGTCCGTCGCGCCGATAGGCGGCACGGGCGCGCGGCATGATCCGTAATGGGTACGGCATTGCCGGCCAGGTGGCCGCGACGGTCTTGCGGAATGCGTCGAAGGCGACCTGATTGGCCCGGGTCCACGGGATGTCGAACATCTCGCGTACCACGGGTGGTAGTGCCCCGGCCCCGACGCGCAGCCAGGCTTGACTCATGGCCGGTCCGCCCAGCCGCCACACAGCCTGCGGTACCCAGGGTTGCGGCATCGACCCCGTTGTGCGGAAGAATTGGACCAGTTCGGATGCGGCCGGGGTCGGCTGAAGTACGTTGTGCAGGGTGTGATTCCAGTACTTCTGGAACTCCGGGTAGGTCTCGGGTACGACCCGGTCGGACAGGCCGTACATGCGCCACCACCGCACGCCCTCGCGATACAACGCGGCCTTTTCCTGTGGCGTGTAAGGCTTCCTGAAGTACAGGTCGGCGGTGCGCAAGGGGGCATCGAGGAAGGTCGCGTGCGCCCAGAAAAAGGTTTCCGGGTCCAGGGCGTGGTAGCGGCTGCCGTCTGGCATGGCGCCCTTGATGTCGCGATGGAAATCCCGGACCTGTGCGGCGGTTTCGGCGGCGCCGACACCATCGAACAGGGTGCCCTGGATCTGTGGCACCGAGCGGAACAGTCGTTGCAGCGGCTCACCGTAGAACCCCGAGTGTTGCTCGACACCACGCCCGAGGGCGGGATACATCAGCTGCAACAGCCCCTCTACGGGCGCGACCAGAAAGCCACGACGGTCGCCATAGGACTCGTACAGCAGCGATCCCGGACCGAACATCGGTGCTCTCCTGTCGATTTCCGTCTCCTCGGAGGCGGCGGTCATGCGGGTGGGGTGAGAGTGATGGCCGCGGCGGGGCAGTCCCACGCGGCACGGTCGGCGAGCTTGAACTGGTCCTCCGGCACGTCGACCGGGCCGCTGGTCAACTGATCGCCCTGGCGTAGCGCGACGATGTCGTCGGCGTCGAAGGCGAAGATCTGGGGTGCGGTGCGCACGCAGTATCCGGCCGATTGACAGAGATTCTGGTCGACCTCGACACGAGTCGCGCCGGTGTCCTGCGAGGCCGAATGATTGGGCTCCGACATGGCTTTCACGGCTTTCTGATCCGCGAGATCCGCACCGGCAGGCCACCGTCGAGCGTGATGGAGAACGTCGACGCGTGCCGGGGCCGCCAGCCGGGTTCGGTCTCGAGCCGGTAGCGCTGGAAGATCAGGGTGAGTAGGAATTGGGCGTTCATATAGGCCATGCCGGAGCCGATGCAATGATGCGGGCCCGCGCCGAAGGGGATGAACGTGTTGTTCGGTCGCGCCGGGTGCGACGGATCGGTGAAGCGGGTGGGGTCGTAGTTGTCGGGTTCGGCCCACCAGCGTTCGTCGCGGTGAACGGTGTAGACCGGGGTACCGACGAGGGTGCCCCGGGGTATGTGAAAGCCGCCGAGCTCGCTGTCCCGCATGGCCAGGCGCGGGTTCATCGGATGGCCCTGCAAGCGCTGGCCCTCGTCGAAACACGCTTTTGCCCAGGTCAATCGGGAGAGGTCGTCGAGCGCCGGTGTAGCACCGTCGAGTTCGTCGATTTCGGCGTACAAGCGTTGCGCGGGTTCGGGATTGACGCACAGGTGGGCGAGGGTATGCGACAGCGAGGCGACCACGGTCTCGTAGCCGCCGCCCATCAGGGCGATCAGTTCCGCCCGCAGGTCACGGCGGGACAGCGAGGTGCCGTCTTCGTATCGGCTGTCCACGAGCAGGCCCAGTAGATCGGTGTCGTCGGTCGGCCGGGCGATGCGCTCATCGACGAGTGTGCCGACGAGCCTGGTCAGCCGCAACGCCGCCAGCGGCAGGTTCTCGGTGCCGGGAATAGGAAGTGGGTTGGGCGGATTCGCGAGGAATACGGCGGCGGCGGCGGTGCGCATCAACAGGCGCATGTCCACATCGACCTGAGCGAGTTGGGCGTCGGTGAGGTGGGTGGAGTACATCGCGCGCAGGAAGCCCGGCAGTGTCACCTGGGCGATCTCGTGCTGAAGATCGATGGTCTGACCGGTGTCGGCGTAATGGTCCCAGCGATCGATGCGCCGGGTGAACTCATCGACGATGGTGTCGGCGATCCGGGCCAGATGCTTGCGCCCGAACATCGGGGTGAGCATGCGTCGCCGTTGCCGGAAGCGGTCGCCTTCCATCATCGGCAGTGCCGAACCGATGAGCTTCTCGATCGGTTTCTCGCCGGGGCCGATCATGCTGTAGCGGCCCTCACGGTTGTTCATCACCTCATTGACCAGATCCGGGTGATTAACCATCACCAGGTTCCATATCGGGATCGGCACATTGAAGACGTCACCGTGCTCGCGCGCCCACCCGCGTACGGATTCGAAAGGGTCCCTGCGGAATTCGGGCAGCACACCGATCACGGGACGCCCTTTCGGGCCCGGAATCGTGGGGTCCAGGGAGCGGCCGAAGGTGCTCATCCGGCGTCGAGGTCGTGGTGTCGCGAGTGGCAGTGTGCGGGTACCGGGAAACGGCACCGCCGCAGCGTTCCTCGCACGAGAAGCACCGGTCGCCGGCGTGCCTTCGCGGTGGGGCTGCGGGGTCACGCGTTCACCTCCGCGCCGTTGCGTCCCTGCCACTGATCGACCGACTCGATAGCGGGTATCGGCAGATCGAATCCCCGATGACCGTCCATCCCGGTGCGCCCAATCCGTGACAGCAGCGGCATCACCACTCGCGCGGCCGTTGCCGCCGCCTTCAGATACCCCAGCCGCGGCACTCGAATACCCAACGGCGACAGCTGAATTCCCATATAGACGAGATCCCAGTCGGTGTCGATATGGGTGACCTTGAAGTCATCGGTGAGCAGGTAGCGGTCGACGCCGATGAAGTTGAGGCAGCGCCCGGTCGGCGGCATGACGATATCGGTGCCGGGGACCCGCAACGGACCTGTCCAGCGGGCGATGCCCCGCCACGGGATCAGCATGCGCAGCTGTTCGTGGGAATAGTCGACGAAGGGCAACGATCGCAGGCTGTCGTCCTGTGGGTAGAACGCCATGTCCGGGAACGCCTCGAAACATGCCGCGCAGTTGGCGAGGGTCTCCTCGCGGCCTCCCCTGATGTTTTGGAAGGTCGTGCTGTCGATGAAACCGCAGTCCGGGGCCATGCATTCGCGCAACTTGTCCACGCTCTGAGTGCCCCACGCGTCGAACCAGCGCTGCCCGAATTCCAGGGAGCCCTTGATCGCAAAACCTCGTTCGATTGCCGCGTTCTCCTGCTGCTCGACCTTCTTCCAGAATTCCGGCAGCAGGGCCTGTGAGGCGGCGTGTTCGGGAGACGGGCCGAGATGGTGCAAGGTCCTCATCGGATGCCTTTCGAGGTGAATCCCAGCAGCCGAGTGCGTGGCAGCGCTGCCGGGTGTAACGATGTTACACAACTAGATGAATGTAACACTCAGAGTCAAGGGCGAGTGCGTACCGGCTGTCATCAGGGAATGATCTGTGCGATGTGGCTATCGCGCAGTGATCCGATTGATACGTTGTTCAGAGATAAACACGGGTTATTGCGATTGCCAGAAATTTTCTGTTCCCGAACCGGAGACGGCCGGACACATTGCCGTTACAGTCTCACTGTGTCGCTCGGTGGGCGACAAAAGAGATAGAGACATACATGGCGACAACCACATCAACCGAGGCGGCGCAGCGGCCGTCGCTCGGCCGGATTCTTCGAAACAACTTCTCCGACACGGTGATCGTGAGCTTGCGAACGTACGGGCGATCGGTGCTGCTAGCGGTCGCGGTCATCCGCGGTGGGGGGAATGACCTGGTGCGACGACGCTTCCAATCGGGGGAGATGTGGCAGCAGAGCTGGTATCTGATCACGGTCACCGCGATTCCCGCAGTGCTGATGGCGGTGCCGTTCGGTGTGATCGTCTCGGTCCAGGTCGGAAATCTCATCCATCAGCTGGGCGCGGATTCGATGATCGGCGCGGCCGGCGGCCTCGGGGTGATCAAGCAGGGCGCACCGATGGCAACCGGACTACTGCTCGGCGGGGCGGGTGCGTCGGCGATTGCCGCGGACCTCGGCGCGCGCACCATCAGGGACGAGATCGACGCGTTGAAAGTGATGGGGCTCAGCCCTGTTCACCGGCTGGTGATCCCCCGGGCGGCCGCCATGGTGCTGGTCGCGCCGCTGCTGAACATCCTGATCATGTTCGTCGGCGTGACCGCAGGATACATCGTGGCCATCACCGCGCAGGGCGTGACATCCGGCAGTTACTGGATGACCTTCGGCGCCTTCGCCGTCGTCACCGATGTCTGGGTGTCGCTGGGCAAGTCGGTCCTGTTCGGGTTTCTGGTGGTGATCCTCGCCTGCCAGCGTGGGCTCGAAGCTCGTGGTGGCCCGCGTGGTGTCGCGGACGGCGTCAATGCCGCCGTGGTGCTCTCGGTGGTGTCGATCGCGGTCGTCGATCTGGTGATCACGCAGGTGGTCGCTATGTTCCTGCCGGTGCGGCTGGCGTGATGGCCTCTCGATACCTGCCCGCATCGCTGCGCTGGGTCAGGCGTGCTGCGCCCATCGCCGGCACCATCGAGAACACCGGCTTCGTGCTGGACTTCGGATGGCAGGTGCTGCGCTCGATTCCCGTGGCGCTGACCCGATATCGCGCCGAAACCATCCGGCTGATCACCGATATCACCTGGGGGAAGGGCTCGATCATCGTGGGCGGCGGCACCGTGCCGATGCTCATGGTGCTCGGCGTCGTCATGGGCGCGGGCACCGGAATCGAGGCGTTCGCCATGCTCGACCTGCTCGGCATGGGTCCACTTACCGGGATCATCTCGTCCTTCGCGAACACCCGGGAACTGGCCCCGATCGCGGCTGGGATCGGATTTGCCGCGCAGGCGGGATGTCGAATGACCGCGGAGATCGGCGCGATGCGTATCTCCGAGGAGATCGACGCGCTGGAATCCCTTGGGTTGCGGTCGATTCCATTCGTGGTGACCACCCGGGTGATCGCCGGAGCCGTCGCGATCGTGCCCACCTTCCTGGTGGCGTTGATCCTGGCCTACCTCAGTTGCGCCACCGTCGTCGTCGCGATCCACGGCCAGTCCAGCGGGGTCTACTACCACTACTTCTTCCAGTTCGTCGCCGGCTGGGACATGATCGCCGCGGTGATCAAGGTGCTGGTGTTCGTCACCGCGATCATCCTGATCCATTGCTACCAAGGGTTTTTCGCCACCGGCGGCCCGGAAGGCGTCGGAATCGCCGCCGGGCGCGCGGTACGTGCCAGTTTCGTAGCGATCATCGCCCTGGACATGGTGCTCACCATTGTGCTGTGGGGCGTCGATTCCGCTATCCAGTTTACGGGGTGACGTGATGCCGAACTATGGAATGCCCGGCGCCGCAACAGATCGACGCACGGCCTACAGCCGCGGTATCGCTGCGGTCGTGACGGCGACCGTCCTGGCCGCAGGCGCGGTGGGATACCAGCACACCCGCACCGATGGCCGCCTCCACTTCCAGGTGATGACCGCTCAGATCGGCGCGGGTGTCACCGACGGGTCGGCCGTCGAGCTCGCGGGGGTGCCGGTGGGGCAGCTGGAACGGATCGACAGCAGTACGCCCGATCACCAACTGCTCACTCTCGCACTGGAATCCGGGGTCGCAGCCCAACTGACCGACACGTTGGCGTTGGACTACACACCGGGCAACCTGTTCGGCATCAGTCAGATCACGTTGCGGCCGGGGACCGGCGGTGTGCCGCTGCGCGACGGCGCGGTCATCGATCTCTCCGGCGTGGGTCAGGTGGTCGACGCGACCATGGGGCGGCTGCTCGAACAGTTGGCGACCACCGCCGGTCGCACGCTGACCCCCGAACTCACCCAAGTGCTCAATCGCCTCGGCGAGGGATTGCAAGCCGTCGGACCACTGCTGCGGGCGGTCGTCGAGGTGACCCGGGTCGTCACCGACACTCAGCGATTCCCGCCGGCATTTCTCATCGGGCAATATGCCTCGGGGTTGCAAGGAGCCGCGTCGCTGCTCGACGGCAGCATCACGCTGCTCGACGGCCTCTCCCACATTCCAGTGCTGCGTACGGACCGCGCCATGTTCGATCGTGCGGTCGATGTGATCAGCAATGACATTCTCCCGGCGGCATCGCGCACCGGGTTCACCGCGCAACACCAACTCGCCGACTTCGCCGACCTGCTGGGTCCGCTGCTACGAGCTGTCGCAGCGACCGTGCCGGGTCCCCAGCGGTCCGGCGCGCAACTACGAGAGTTACTCGACCGCATCGACGGCGCCTTTGCCGACAGTCCCGGCGGCACGGTGCTGAATGTAGAGATCATGCTGCGCGGCATGCCCGCGGTGGCTGCGCCACTGCTCGGCGCGGCTGTCGATCGGAAGGCAGGTCGATGAACTCCTCAGCCCGATTCCTTTGGCGGATAGCTCTTTTCGCGTCTGTCATGCTCGTGATGCTGGTGTTGATCATCCAGGTCATCCGGCGCCCGGTTTCCGGCGCGCTCGATGGCTACACCGCACTGTTCGCCGACGCCAATGGCTTGCGGGCCGGTGACGACGTGCGTATGTACGGGATGCCGGTCGGCAAGGTCGAATCTCTCGCGTTGGACGGCGCGGTGGCGAAAGTCCGCTTCACCGTGCAGCGCGCACACCCGGTCTATGAAGGCGCGACGCTGGCCATTCGCTTCCAGACCTTGGCCGGGCAGCGGTATGTCGATGTGCGACAGCCCCCACGGACCGGTGCGCGGCTCGCGCCCGGAACGACTGTCGGAATCGAGCACACGGTCCCCGCTTTCGATATCACCGCCCTGTTCAACGGCTTGCAACCGGTGCTGGCCGAGGCGTCGCCCGAGTCGCTCGATCGGTTCGCCCAAAACATGCTGGCCGTGTTCGACGGTGACGACTCCGGAATGGGCCGGGCACTCGACGCGGTCGACCAGCTGGCCGGGTACGTCAGCGACCGCCAGGTGGTGATCTCCACGCTGGTCCGCAATCTGCGTCAGATGTCGGACGTGCTGGTCGGGCGGTCACCGCACCTGGTCGCCATCCTCGGTGGATTGGCCGATGTATTCGGTATTCTCGAACAGCAATTCCAGGGTGTCGTGGACTTCGTGGACACCATCCCGCCGGTGCTGGAACCGCTGGACGCTCTCGCCGCCCGGCTCGGCCTCACCGTAGGTGTAAACGATGATTTCGATCGAATCATCCGCGCTGCCCTCCCCGACCCTGTCGCGGCCCGGGACGTGCTTTCCCGGCTGCCCGGTCTGTTGCAGTCGCTCGACACCCTGACGACCGGTCCCGCCGACGCCTCGACCACCTACTGCGGCAATGGGCCCGCGCCGATGCCGACGCCGCTGGCCATCCTTATCGCCGGACAGAGGATCACGATATGCAAGCGCTGACAAGGCTTTTCGTGCAGCAGTCGGGCGGTGGCTCCGCCCAGGACGAGGAACAACGCGAACTGCGCTGGGGCGTCTTCGGTGCGCTGTCGGTAGTGGCGCTCCTGATTGTCTGTGGCGTGATCTACGCGCTGCCGCTGGGAACTCGGACCTACACCGCACTGCTCTCCGAGGCCGGTTCGGTGAGGGTCGGCGACGACGTACGGGTAGCCGGCATCCCGGTAGGTTCGGTCACCTCGATCGAACTGCTGCCCGACGAGGCGCGCATGCGCTTCGACCTCGCCGACGAGGTCTTCGTCGGTGCTGATACCACGCTCGAGGTGCGCATGCTCACCGCGGTGGGCGGCAACTACGTCGCGGTGCTGCCGGCGGGGGTGAAGCCACTGGGGAAGCAGGTGATTCCAGCCAACCGGGTGCGCTTGCCATACAGCCTCATGCAGGTCTTCCAGGACGCGGCCACGCCACTGCACCAGGTGAATGGTGATGTGCTGCAACGTAATCTGGCCGTCCTGCAAAAGTCACTGAGCGACAACCCGGACAGTATTCGACGCCTGAGTGACGCGTTGAGCACGGTCGTCGGCATCCTCGACCAGCAGCGCACCGATATTGCGGCCACCCTGACCATGGCCGAGGAGTACCTGAACGCGGTGGGCTCGGCCAAAACGACCATCGGGCGGTTGATGGGGCGCATCGGTGGGGTGGAGAAGATCCTGATCGGCAAGCGCGACGAGATCAATGCCGCTGTGCCGCTGACCATTCAGCTGCTGTCACGGGTCGCGGCGCTCGAACCGACCTACCGCAACAACTTGCAGCCGCTGGTCGACGAATTCGCCAAAGCCCTGCCCGACTTGCAGAAGCTCGGCGAACACCTGAACGGTATGGTCGCCACCATCGGTGATCTCAGCGCGCGTATCGGACAGCACGGCGTGAGCGTCGATCAATCAGCCGCCACGGTCTGTATTCCATTGCCGGGGAAGGGATGCTGAGTATGCGAAGCCTGTTCGCCGCGCGTGGCTTCATGTCGGTGCTCGCCGTGCTGGTGGCGGCGGTCGCCGTGGTCGCCGGTTATGTGGTCATTGCGAATCCTATGCAACCGATGCAGCGGTACTGCGCGCAGCTGCCCGATTCGATCGGGCTGTACCCGGGCAGCAGCGTGCGGGTGCGTGGAGTCGTGGTCGGCACCGTCGCCGGTCTGCGTCCTGAGAATGGCTCCGTCCGAGTCGATTTCAATATCGATGCCGACTATGGACTGCACGGTGATGTCTCGGCCGCGACCGCCGCGCCTTCTCTTGCCGCAGACCGGGACCTGGCCGTACTGCCCGGAGCGTCCACGGCGCCGCGGTGGGATCCGAGTCGCTGTATCACCCGCACGCTCACACCCAAGAGCATCACCGAAACCCTGCAAGCCGCGAACAATCTGGTGAAACAACTACGCACCGGTGACGATCCGCAGCTGATCGGCCACACGCTCGAGGCACTCCGATCGGCCACAACCGGAACCGGTCCGCAAGTGAAGCAGATTCTCGGCAGCCTCGGTTCGGCACTGCGCTCCCCGGACGTCGAGACCGGACAGATCGGCGGTCTGATCGACGCACTCGGTGTGCTGGCGGCGGGTGCCTCGGCCAACTGGGCCGATCTCGAACAGGTCCTCACCCGGTTCCCCGCGGTCTTCGAACAGATCAACAACGAGATCTTCACCAATCTCACCGCACTCGTCGACAGCCTGCGGGTAATCCTGGCCATGGTCAACGACTTGACGCGCGAATACGGGGGAGCGATCCTCGGCGGCCTCGATGCGGTCGTGCCGTATGTCCGCACCCTGGCCACCGGCGGTGAACCGTTACAGCAGACCATCGCCCGCCTCCCGGCCCTGGCCACCGCGTTCACCCGTGCCACAGATCCGGACGGAGTGCCCGTTCTGGCCTGGTCGCCACCGAAAGTGGAACTACCGCAACCGGTTTCCGAACAGTTGTGCGTCGCTGCGAACTCCATAATGCCGGGTCGATGCGCTGGACCGGACAGCCTGCCACGGCTGAACCTGGCCGAACTGATCGCCACGACGGGAGCACGATGAGCACCGGACGACCCTCGCGCCTCCTCCCGGTACTGGGCCTGATGTCGGCGGTCGTCATCGGGATTGGCAGCTGCGGATTCGATCCGTCGGCAATCCCGGTGCCCGGCAGCACCATTGGCGGACCCACCTATCGGGTGCACATCGAGTTCGGGACCGCACTGAACCTGCCCGCGCGCGCCAACGTGGTCCTGGACGGGGTACGGGTCGGCGTGCTGGCCGCGGTCTCCATGATCGACCCGGACGCCGACCGGCCCGGCTACGTCGTCGCCGATGTGGACATCGCGACCGCGACCAGGCTGCCCGGCGGAACGATCGCACAGCTACGTCAGAACACCGTGCTCGGCGACATCTACATCGCCCTCAGCGCCTCCGAGGCTCGCACCGGTCCGGACCTCGCCGACAATGCGACCATCCCGCTCGCGCACACCCGCCCCGCCTTGCAAGTCGAGGACACCATGGCCGCGATCGCGACCTTCGTGCAAGGCGGTGCGGTGACTCGCATCCAGGACATCCTCAACCAGGTCAATGCCGCACTACCCGCCGACCGGCGCGACACCGCCCGCATAGCGCGGACCGTGGCAGCCGACATCATCGATGTCGCCGCCAATCTCGACCGGGTGCACGAGTTCGCCGCAGCGGCGCAGGCCGATGTCGATATCATCCGCAACAACGCGGAGGCGCTGAAGGACCTGTTCTCCGTAGACGGTGCGCGGCAGGTCACCGACGCCACCATCTCACTGGCGCATCTGTTCGGGGTCTTCGGCGCTATCGGCGGCTTCGCACACGCCATTGTGTGGCTCGCGCCGCTGGCCCGGGATGGCGATGCCGCGGCGGCTGCGTTCCTCCCGCTGCTGTTCACCGACGGTCCGCTGGACACCACCGCGCCCTCGAATCTGAATCGGCTGGTCGACTTGCTCCGTGACCGGGTGCTTCCCTTCGTAGAACAGGGACCGAAGGTGAATATCACCGATATACGAACGACTTCCGATGCCGACACGGTGCCCCGGGACGAGCGTATCGCGTCCATCGTCGCGGCCCTGCGCGTGGTCGGAGCTGTGCGATGAGGTGGCGTTCGGTGCTGTCGCTGGGTGCGATCGCCACGGTGTTCGTGCTCGGAGCGGGCTACCTCACTTTCGGAGTGGTGCGGGTCGACTGGTTCCAGCACTACACGCACGCCACCCTGATGCTGCCGAATTCTGGTGGGCTACAGGTTAATTCTCCGGTGCTGCTGTCCGGTGTGCCGGTCGGCAGAATTACCGCCGTCGAGACCGTGGCGCAGTCGGCACGAGTACGCCTGCGCATCGAGGACATCTATCGCATCCCGGTCGCCAGCACCCTGCGCATCGAGAACCTCTCCGCGCTCGGCGAACCGTACGTGCTGATCACCCCGAACGGCGGGGCGCCGTACCTGGCGGACGGCGCGCAGATCGAGGCTCGTCAGGTCCTGCTGCCGCTTTCTGTACCTGAAATGGCCACCGCGGCAACCGATCTGATCGGGCAGTTCGACCCGCAGGTGCTCACCGATCTGGTGCGCACATTCAATGAGGGACTGTCCGGCAGCGAATCGCTCTTCCCGCAGCTGAGCCGGTCAGCGGACCTACTGGCCGCGACGCTGCTCAGCCGGCTGCCACAGCTGCGCACGATGCTCATCGACCTGCAAACCATGGGCGGCGATATGGAATGGCTCGGACCGGCATTGACCAAGGGCGGTCCCGAATGGGGACGGTTCGGCAGCAAGGTCCGCGATGTCGTCAACGCGCTCGAAGAGCTGACGCGTGGCAAGGGATTTCCCGAGGACTATCTAACCGGATCCGGCCTGGTGCCGTTCTTGCATCAGTTCTCGGACAGGCTCGACCAGATGGGTCCGGAACTGCGTCCACTCGCACCGATGCTGGCTCCACTGGCCGCGAGCGGTGGCGACTCGATGCGGGGACTGGACCTCAGCGCCCTCATCACGCAGGCACTCGGCAGCACCGGAGACGGCGCCCTTCGGCTACAGATCGCCGTTCGCTGACCAATCGAATCCATTGGAGGACAACATGACCGACATCATCGACAACCCACTCGAAGTCCAGGACCCGGAAACCGCCGAGCCCGCTGCTCCGTCCGCGCGCACCGTCTCCCTTCGCCTCAGCACTGTCCTACGCGGTGCCATCGCCGTCGGACTTATCGCTCCCGCAACAACTTTCGGTCTGCTCTGGTGGTCCGCCGAACGGGATCTGGACCACAATGCGGCGACTGCCGCCGATACCGCTCGCGCGGAACAGGTTGCCGCCGAGTACGCCCTCGGCGCTTCCACGGTCGACTATCAGAACTTGCCCGCCTGGCTGGCCAAGCTCAAGAACGGCACCGCCGCGCAGTTGGCCACCAAATTCGACGCGACCGGTCCGGCCCTGCAACAGCTGCTGACGCCGCTGCGCTGGACCTCCACCGCCACCGCGATCGCCGCCAAGGTGAGATCCGAATCCGGCGGCATCTATCAGGTCGATGTCTTCCTCGACGTCAACTCCACCAGTGCGCAGACCCCCGACGGTGCCCGCACCACCGTTACCTATCACGTCACCGTGGACCGCGGGTCGGACTGGAAGATCACCGACGTCGGCGGCCTCGACGGTGCGCTGCCCACACGCTGACCCTCATGCCAAGCACGCTGGGCGCGACCGAGTTCGGTCACCGGGTCGTCGCCGAAAATCCACTCTCTCGCGACCCGATGCAGATTCGTGCAGGGCCGGAGTTGGCCGAGGATCGCCGCCAACTGAAGTTCGACGCGCCCGCGCAACGCATGATCGGCCGGCAGGTTGAACGCGCGCGCCGGTGCACCGCCGGTCGAGCCGCTCATACCGAGCAGAGCCACGACGTCGTTCGCGAGGTCAGGGGTGATCCATGCCGGTTCGTCGCGCAGGTACCAGCCGAACACCGTGGTGAACAAGACATAGGCTGCGTCGGGCGAAATGTCGGAGCGTCGGGCGAAGCCGCGGGCTTCCATCAGATCCAAGACGCGTTCGGTGTCGCCGTCGATACCTGCGCGCAGCGCGGCCAATTCGGCATCGGCCGTGCTCGCGGCGACGGTCTTACACAGCCCGAAATCCAAGAAGCCGACAGCGCCGTCGTCGAGCAGCAGAACATTGCCCGGATGCGGATCGCCGCTGTAGTGGTACAGCAGGTAGGGCGTACCGCCATAGAAGCGGAAAGGATCTCCGCGAGGCGATCTCGTTCGGCTTGCGGCGCGGTATACGCGGTCCGCAGCGGCTGCCCGTCCAGCCATTCGGTCACGATCACTCGTCGGCTCGACAACTCCCGGACGACTTCCGGAATCCGAATGAAAGGGTGTCCTCGATACGCGTCCCCGAGCAATCGCGTATTGCGCGCCTCGATCCGATAGTCCAATTCTTCCCGGACACGGGCCTCGAACTCGTCGAGGAACGCCGTCGCATCAAAGGCCGAATGGACGAACCTGTACACGCTCAGCACCGTGCGCAGGTTTCGCAGATCCGCCAGCAGGGCAGCGTCGATATCCGGGTACTGCACTTTCACCGCGACCGACCGCCCGTCGGCGAGCCGCGCTTTGTACACCTGACCGATCGACGCTGCGGCCACCGGCTCCGAATCGAACTTCGCGAACGCCGCCTCGACGGGCGCGCCGAGCTCGTGCTCGAGCAGTCCGCACATCCGGTCCCACGGCGCTCGCGGGGCGTTGTCCTGCAGAGTCGCCAGCGCCAGCTGGAAATGCTCGCGGAACTCCGCAGGCACGATGCCGGGGTCGATCATCGAGAACACCTGTCCGAGCTTGGTCGCGGCACCGCGCATACCGCCCAGGACCGCGACCAGCCTTTCGGCCATCAGGGCATTACGAGCCTGGTCGGCGGCACGTGCGCGGGCGTCGGAGCGGACGCGATCAGCGGTGCGGTGCGCGGCGAACTTCACCGTTTCCGCGCCGACCAGCCCACCCAGCTTCGCGGCCCGGCCCGCCCGTGATCGCGGCATCTTCGTCATGGGCCGAGTATTACCTGTTGTCCGATCGGATGCGAGCAATGATTCAAACAACTCTCACCGTTTCACGCGCCCTGGTCACTCGATCGTCCACCGGAAGATAATCTCGCAGGCATGACCCACGCAGGCATCGACGTCGACCAACTGTTCGGGGCAGGGTTACCCAGCCTCGACGCGGAACAGACTCGCCTGCTGGACACAGCCCGAGCCGAGTTCGTCGAACACGGATTCCGGCGCACTTCGGTCGGCGATATCGCCCGCCGAGCAAAGGTTTCCCGCCCCACGGTCTACCGACGTCTGGGTGACAAGGACGAAATCGTGCGTCAGGTCGTGGTGCGCGAGGTAGTGACCTTCTTCGTCACGATTGGCGCCCAGGTGCTCACCAAGAGCACACCGTCGGAAAAGGCCGTCGAGGCGTTCGTGCTCGGAGTGCGCGAATGCGGCCGTCATCCGCTCGTCGCGGCCCTGCGCCAGTACGAACCCGAAACCCTGACCTCGTTCCTCACCGACCACGTCACCACACTGGAACCGGTCCGCGCGGCCATCGCCATGGCCATCGTCGGCGACGCATTGCCCCTCGACGGCGCACTCCGCGCCGCCGAAATGTTCATCCGCGTCACCGCGTCCATGCTCGTGGTGCCCAGCGAAATGCTGCCCATCGACACCGACGCTCGCGCCCGCTGGTTCGCCGAAACCTACTTCCCGCCACTCATCGAGGCATCGATGGGACCCGCCCCACACTGAGGCCCGCGGACACGCCGCCCGATCTGGAAATGGTCGACGCACCGCCCGCATCCCGGAAACAAGGACTCGCTGGTACCGCAGATTCCGCGGTACCAACCCCGACTGCATCGCTCGGAACCTCGCGGGCGGAATGTTCCGGGTATTGCCTACCGGCGGGTCGCTCTCGCGCGCCGTAGCGCAAATTGAGGTGCCGGTCCTGCCCGAGGACACCGCCGCGATCACCGTCCCCGTCTCCTGGGCCGGTCTCGCGTTGCGCGGTCGTCGTGTGGTCCGGGCATAGCCGCGTCGACTGTGTCCCAATCATGGTGTGGGCAATGCCGAAAACGTGGTGTTCCACGGAACGAAGGCCTCTCCGGGGCGAGCTTGCGATGTGTCGCCGGTGAGGGCTTCGTCGACTTTTCGCGCGGTGGCCTTGGCCGATCCCGGGCTCTGCCCGGTGACCAGGTTTCCGTCGACCGCGGTGTAGGACACGAACGGAAGCTTCGCCTTATCGTAGAGCGCGCCGCTCGGCGCGCTCTACGGCGTTCAGGGCGCGGCGTGGATGATCATCAGCGACCGAATCCAATTCGCCGGCGGCACAGGACAACCCGGCACTCGTGGACTCCGTCGAGTAACTCGTTCGAGCGCTGCCGACCTCACCGCATGAGTGAACAACTGTTCTGGAACCTGTAGCAATAATTTCAGCGATCTGTAGGGAGATCTCACAACCGGCGTTTACTTCAGTGCACGGGTGTTACGTCTCAGGACATGGCGGAACGGGGCGCTCGACCGAAGGTATCGCGTGGGAGACGGTTGCTCCTGCGGGCTCTCAGGCATCTGTTCACACCGCTGCGGCCCGACGACTACCTGGAGATGATCAATCCGCTGTGGACGACGCGGGAGTTGCGCGGGCGGGTCGAGAAGGTGGTGCCGGAGGGGTCACAGGCGGCGTCGGTGTTCATCCGGCCCGGGTACGAGTGGGGTGGGCACCGGCCGGGTCAATATGTTCGGCTGGGCGTGCTCATCGATGGCATTTTCCATTGGCGCGCATACTCTTTGACCTCGGATCCGGACGCGGCCGACGGGCTGATATCGGTGACACCGAAGGTCGTGGAAGACGGCGTCGTATCGCCCTACCTGGTGCGGGAGATCCAGCCGGGCGAGGTGGTCCGGCTCGGTGAGGTCGAGGGCATGTTCACCCTGCCCGAACCGACCCCCGCGAAACTGCTGTTCCTCAGTGCCGGAAGCGGCATCACGCCGATCGCGGCCATGCTGCGCAGCCTGGACCGTCGCGGGGCCCTCGACGACGTGGTCGTCGCTCACTCCGCGCACGAGCCCGCGCAGGTGATGTTCGATGCGCTGCTCCGGGATCTGGACCGCCGCCATCCGGGTCTGCGGCTGGACATCCGGCTGACCGGAGAACACGGCAGGCTCACACCGGGCGATCTGGGCGTCCTGTGCCCGGATTGGCGTGAACGCGAGGCGTTCTGCTCCGGCCCGCCGGAGATGCTCGATGCGCTCACCGCGCACTGGAACGCTCACGGCATCGCGGACCGCCTGCATATGGAACGCTTTCAGCCGATCATCGGCGGCGCGGAACACGGCGGGCAGGGCGGGCTCGTGCACTTCCAGCGCAGCGGCATCGACGCCGAATGTGACGGCGGCACACCGATTCTCGTCGCCGGAGAACAGGCGGGACTGGACCTGCGTCACGGCTGCCGCATCGGCATCTGCCATACCTGCGTCGGTGTGCTGCGCTCAGGCAAGCTGCGCGATCTGCGCACCGGCGAGATCGGCGAACCCACCGGCCAGGCGGTACGGATCTGCGTGAACACCGCCGAGGGCGACATCGACATCGAACTCTGAAAGGACCGACATGAAGACCGCACCCAATCCCCTTGCGCACCTGAGTGATCGGCAATTGCAACAGCTCGCCGAGGAATGCGACGCCATCCACGCCGAGGTCTACGCCGACCTGGGCGATCGCGACCGCCGCTACATCAAATCCGTGATCACCACCCAGCGCCAGCTCGCCGTGGCGGGCCGGGCACTGCTGCTGGGTTCGATCTCTCCCCCGGCCTGGCTGGCGGGCACCGCCTGCCTGGGCATGGCGAAGATCCTGGAGAACATGGAGATCGGCCACAACATCATGCACGGCCAATGGGATTGGATGAACGACCCCGACATCCACTCGACGGTGTGGGATTGGGACACCGCCTCCACCGCGGAGGCATGGAAGCACTCCCACAACTACATTCACCACACCTTCACCAATATTCGTGGCAAGGACAAGGATCTCGGCTACGAGATCATGCGGATCGACCCGAACCAGAAGTGGAGTCCCGTCTATCTCGCCCAGCCGTTCTACAACGTGCTGCTCATGGCCTTCTTCGAATGGGGAGTGGCCGTGCACGACTTGGACATCGAGGCCATCCGCGCCGGGGACAAACCGATGGCCGAGGTCTGGCGGGACCTCAAAGGCATCGCCGGCAAAGCGCGAGCGCAGATCACCAAGGACTACCTCGGCTGGCCACTGGTGAGCGCGGCGGCGTTCGGCGCGGCCCAGCTCGTACTCCGCGGGCGACTGCCACAGCCCTCGACCTCACGAATCGGCAAGGGGCTCGAGGCAATCAGCGGCAAGCGCCGTATCGGCACGACCGCACACCTGCTCGACAGGCTGCTCCCCGGAATGGAACGCACCTTCCTGGCCACCGTCGCCGCGACGTTCACCGCCAACATCATTCGCAACGTGTGGGCGCACGCCATCATCTTCTGCGGCCACTTCCCCGACCAGACCTACACTTTCAGCCAAGACGAGGTCGACAACGAGACCCGCGGCGGCTGGTACGCCCGGCAACTGGTCGGCGCCGCCAACATCGAGGGCAGCCCCCTGTTCCACATCATCAGCGGCAACCTCGGCTACCAGGTGGAGCACCACCTGTTCCCCGACATGCCGAGCAGCCGCTACGCCGAAATCGCCCCTCGGGTCAAAGATCTCTGCGAACGCTACCAACTCCCATACAACTCCGGCCCCCTCACCCGCCAGTGGGCCATGGTCCACCGCACCATCGCCCGCCTCGCCTTCCCCGGCGGCGAACCCCGCCCGAAACCCGGCCCCTACCACCGCGAATCCGACCCGTTCACGCCGAACGGCCCCGGCGAATCCGACCGCTTCCGCAACCGGATACCGGCCGGTGATAAAGCGTGAGAATGAGATTGGCGGTGCGTTTCGGGACACCCGGGTCGCGGCAGGAGGGTGCGTTTCCGCAACCCGGCTCATCAGTGCCGAGAGGGCCCGATGCCGATTAGGGGTAGTCACAGGGCGTGTCCGGTGGACATTTGTCGGAGATGCCAAGCCGTGTCACTGTTTTGGACGCCGAAGATGTGTCGGGTGGCACCGCGACCCACTGGCCCACTGTCACCGGCCGATGCCATACTGCCCTCATGCTCGAGCTGCTGGGTCAGTGCATACCCAGCCCCGGGGCCACCCGCCCCGGGGCTTCGTCGTGCACATGCCCCCGTAGCTCAGCCGGTTAGAGCAGGACGCTTATAACGTCAAGGTCGTGGGTTCAAGCCCCGCCGGGGGTACTCGAAACCGGTGCAACCTCGGCCCGTCCTTTCCAATGCGTAGGCCGCAGCAGAGCCGTCCTCGGTGGGGTCGCCTTCGCTGTTCACCCTCCGAAGAACCTGCGCAACCCGATCGGAGCGGTTCCGCTCGGCCGGGATCGGAGACTTCGAGCTCGGCGGTGGCCCAGGGTGTGTGGGTCCGACGTCCGGAACTGGATGGACACGGCCAGTTGATATTGCGATGCGCAATCTTTGTCGGCATGGGTTGATGCTCAGCCAATGCCGCGGCTCTTGGTCCACCACGGGCTGACCGTAGCGATCTCGCCGTGTCACGCTGTGATCCGTGGTCGAAGGGGATGGCAGCCGAGGATGCGTGGGCGGAGTGTTCGAGCACGGTCGCCCTGCCGTGGCCGGGGCGCAGCATTTGTCGGATATGAGCGAGGCGAAGACTTGGCCGCAGCCGTTAGTCATGGGTGCTCGCCAATCGGCGGATTACGGATCTGGGTCGCTGCCGAGGTTGGAGTGCCCGGGGCCTTACCTCAGACGCCGGAGAATCGCGGTCTGGCGATGCGCGGTCGGCGTGGGGTCCGGGGATAATCTCGGCGACGGTTCATCCTGCGAGTACGGGAGACGGTATGGGCGGCAAGGGGATCGGGGCGACGGTTCGGGGGCGGGGGAATCAGCTGTGGTCCATGGCCCGGCTGGCTATCGGGCTGCGGCGGTTCGAGCGGACGGGGCAGGTCGGCGATGGGCGTGAGGCGGCGGCACGGGAATATGTGCTCACGCACGCCAGGGCCGGGGATCCGGAGAGTGTGCTCGGTACGGTCGACGAATTCGCGCGTACCCGCAGCATGCTGGTCAATGTCGGGGATGAGAAGGGGCTGCTGCTGGACGCGGCGGTGCGCAGGACGCGGCCGAAGCTGTTGCTGGAGTTGGGAACCTACTGCGGGTACAGCGCGGTGCGGATCGGGCGGCTGCTGCAGCCGGGCGCGCGGCTGGTGTCGGTGGAGTTCAGTGCCGCCAATGCCGAAGTGGCGCGGGCGATCATCGCGCACGCGGGGCTGTCCGATCGGGTGAGCGTGGTCGTCGGGACGATCGGTGACGGCGGGGAGACCATGCACCGGCTCGCGCTGGACCACGGATTCGACTCCGGCACGGTCGATCTCATGTTCTTCGACCACGCGAAGAAGGCCTATCTGGCGGATCTGCGGACGATCCTCGCCGCCGGATGGCTGCACCCCGGAACCGTGGTCGTCGCGGACAATGTCCGCGTACCCGGCGTCCCGGACTATCGCGCCTACATGAAGGCCGAGGAGGGCAGGAGCTGGCGGACCGTCGAGCACAACACCCATGTGGAGTATCAGTCCATCCTCGAGGATCTCGTGCTCGAGTCCGAGTACCTGGGCTGAACTACCCGACACGCAGCCGATCGGTCACCAGATCCGCTATGGCAGAGGTGTTTTCGGGTGTGTCGAGGTAGGTGTGCCCGCCGGGGAAGGTGGCGGAGTCGAAGCCCCCGCTGGTGTACGCGGCCCACTCCCCCACCTGCCGCACCGTGGTCGTCGGATCGGAGGTGCTGATCAGCGCCGTGATCGGCGCACGCAGCGGATCGCCCGGCTGATACCGGTAGGTCTCCACCGCCTGATAGTCGTTGCGCACCGCGGGCAGCACCAGATCCGCGAATCCGGCGTCCTCGCGCAGCATGCTCAGCAGCGCCGGGTCATTGCCCAGCAGTTCCAGCTGATCGATGAGCGCGGCATCGGATTCGAGGTGCAGGCGTCCCGGCTCCGCGAAATCGGGTGCGGGGCGGCCGGATACGAACAGATGCGAGAGGGTGCGACCGGCGGCCTCCCAGCGGCGAGCGGCTTCGAAGGCGATGGTCGCGCCCATGCTGTGCCCGAAGATGGCGACCGGTGTGGTGGCGGGCCAGTTGAGCATTTCCCGCACGGTCCGCTCGGCGAGTTCGGTGAGTTCGGGAATCTGCCGCTCCCCCATACGATCCTGGCGTCCCGGATACTGCACCGCGAAGACCGCCGTCCCCGCCCCGAACCGCTGCGCGAGCGCCCGGTACGCACCGGCCGAGCCGCCGCCCGGCGGGAAGCACACCAGTACGGCGCGCGGGTCGGCGTCGGTGCGCAGGGCGCGCAGCCAGTCGGTGCCGGTGAGAGGTGCCACCACAGCAATGCTCCTTCGACGACTATGGTCGGACCGATGAGTGCCTACGAAGCGCTGGTCCGCGAGTACGAGTCCGGGGTCGGTATCTCCGGATCGAGTATGCCCGCCCTCGATCCGGGAACGAATTTGGCTGCGACGCTGCCGGTGTGGTCGCTGGCCGGGGGTGCGGTGGCGAGTTTCGCGGCGGCGGCCGATCGGCGGCGAGTGGCGCACGGGCTCACACCGCTCGAGAGCGTCCTGGATCCGGCCCGGGTCGCCGCGGCGTTCTCGAGTGAGCGGTTGTTCCGCGTCGACGGCACGCCCCCGGATGCCTTCGCGGAGCTGTCGGGCTTCTTCCCGACCGCGGACGGTTGGGTGCGAACGCATGCCAATTACTCGCATCACCGCGAAAGGTTGCTGACCGTACTCGGATTGCCCGCCGACGCCGAGCGCGCGACCGCCGTGGCGCGGATGGCCGAGCTCCCCGCGGCCGAGATCGAGGATCGGGCGGGCGTATCGGGTGCCATCGCGGTGCGGGTGCGCACCGAGCGGGAGTGGGCCGACAGCCCGCAGGGCGGGGCCGCGGCCGACGGACCGCTGGTGGCGGTGGAGCCGCGCGCGGATCGCGGACCGGTCGAATCCCCAGCCGCCGCAACGCAGATGCTGCCGCTACGCGGTGTGCGGGTGCTGGATCTGACCCGGGTGATCGCCGGTCCGGTGGCGACGCGCGCGCTCGCCCTGCTGGGTGCGGAGGTGTTGCGGGTGGATCCGCCACAGCTGCCGGAGATTCCGTGGCAGTTCCTCGACACGTGTCAGGGCAAGCACTCCACGCTCTTGGATTTGCGAACCGAACTACCCGTTTTCACCGAGCTATTGCGCACCGCGGATGTGCTCGTAACAGGTTACCGACCGGGCGCTTTGGAACAACTCGGTGTACATGCGGCAGAAATTCGGCCAGGAATTGTGCACGGCCGGGTTTCGGCATGGGGTGAGCGCGGCCCCTGGGGGGCACGACGCGGTTTCGACAGTATTGTGCAGGCCGCATCCGGAATTTCGCTGATCGAAGGCACGCTGGGAAATTCGCAGGATGCGTCCCCGGTGGGCGCACTCCCGGCACAGGCGCTGGACCACGGCAGCGGGTATCTGCTCGCCGCCGGGGTGCTGGACGCGCTCACCGCCCGCGAACAGGACGGGCTGGGCCGGGATGTGCGAGTTGCGCTGGCCCGCACCGCATCCTGGCTGTTGCGCGCGCCCGGCCGCGCTCCGGAGCACGGACCGGCGAATATCCCGGGATCTGAGTACACGGTCGAGCATGACGGGGTGGTGACGGCCGCGCCCGCGCTCAGCGAATATCCGGATTACCCCTGGCCCGCTTCGCAGTACGGAACACATGGCCCGAACTGGACACTCCGACCGGCCGGTTTTCACTAGGTTTCCGGGTTCACGATCGCCTGCACGCACACCCGCAAACACATCCGCGAATAGTGCGAATTCCCTTCGTCCATATCGTTTTTGTGTCGTTAATAAGTGAGATGCTGGGACCGACATCGATATTGTCGGCACTTGCGTCGGCGTGCGGATGGAGGAAGTCATCGTGGACACACCAGGCCCCCTGCTGACCAACGCAGCGGTAGATCCCACCCGCGGAGTGGGTCGCCGGGAATGGGCGGGGTTGGCCGTACTCGCGCTGGCCTGTCTGGTGTACTCCATGGATCTGACGGTTTTACATCTCGCCGTCCCCCAGATCAGCGCGGAGCTGCGACCGACCAGCTCCCAATTGCTCTGGATCATCGACGTTTACGGTTTCCTGGTGGCGGGTCTGCTGCTCACCATGGGCACCATCGGCGATCGGATCGGCCGGCGGCGACTACTCATGGCCGGTGCGGCCGCCTTCGCCGCGGTCTCGCTCATCGCGGCGTTCGCGCCCTCGGCTCCGGTGCTGATCGGCTGCCGCGCGGTGCTCGGGGTAGCCGGGGCAACGCTCGCACCGTCCACACTCTCGTTGATATTCACCATGTTTCCCGATCCCGGTCAGCGCTCGGTCGCGATCGGGGTGTGGGTCGGGTCGTATTCGGTGGGCGGCTCGATCGGACCGCTCGCGGGCGGGCTCATGCTCGAGCACTTCTGGTGGGGTTCGGTATTCCTGCTCGCGGTGCCGGTCATGGCGCTGCTGCTGATTCTGGCCCCGCGGGTGCTGCCCGAGTTCCGTGATCCGAACGCGGGCAAGATCGATCTGCTGAGCGCGCTGATGTGCACCAGCGCGGTCCTGCTCGTGGTCTTCGGTATGAAGAAGGTCGCCCAGGACGGGCCGGTACCCGTCGCCATCGGCGCGGTGGCGGCCGGGATCGTCGTCGGCGCCACCTTCGTGCGCCGGCAGCTCACCGCCGCCGATCCCATGCTGGATCTGCGCCTGTTCCGGCTGAGCAGTTTCCGCATCGCGCTGACCATCAATATGGTCGCGATCTTCGCCGCGTTCGGGTACTTCCTGTTCGTCGGCCAGTACTTCCAGCTGGTGCTGGGCATGTCACCGCTGCGTGCCGGAATCGCCACCATCCCGGCGGGATTGGGCTTCATGATCGGCTCGCAGCTGGCGCCCCGATTGAGCCGGGCGGTGCGGCCCGCCTATCTGATCGGGGTGGGCATGGCCATGGCGGCGGCCGGACTGCTGCTGCTGACCCGGGTCACCGAACAGGGCGGGGTGGGAATCACCATCGCCGCCTCCTTGCTGGTGTCGTTCGGGCTGGCCCCGGTCTTCGGCATCACCACCGAGCTGATCGTCGGCACCGCGCCGCCCGAACAGGCCGGAGCCGCCTCGGGATTGGCCGAAACGGGTGCGGAATTCGGTGGGGCGCTGGGTATTTCCATGCTGGGCAGTCTGAGCATCGCACTGTATCGCGGGCAGTTGGCCGATACGCTCCCCTACGGTTTGCGTGATGCCGATGTGCACAACGCGCGGGACACGCTGGGCGCGGCCATGGAGGTCGCGCACGCGCTGCCCGGCAAGCTCGGCGAGGCCGTCGCCGAGGCGGCCAAGCACGCGTTCCTCACCGGTATGCATCTCACCTCCGCCATCGCCGCCGTGGCGGCGCTGCTGCTGGCGGTCGCCGCGCTGGTGCGGCTGCGACATATCGAAGCGAACTGAGTCCGTCTACATCCCCCGGATGGCGGCGATGGCGGTCGCGAGATCGTCGCCGTCGAGCAGATCGGCGGTCGGCGCGATCATCCACTGCATGACCATGCCCTGAAAGAGCACGAACAGCGTTTTGGCCACGGCACGCGACTGCGCTTCGGTGAGATCGGGGTGCGCCTCGCGCACGTGCCGCGACATATCGTCGTATGCCTGGCCGGTGGCCTCGGCCATGAAGAGCTGCATTTCCGGATCGCGGGCGATCTGGATGCCGTTCTCCAGGCTCAGTTGCAGATTGTCGCGATTGCGCTGGATGACATCGATCAGGCCGTTCCACGTGGGGCCGACCGCGTCCCAGAGTGAGCGCCCCTGTGCCGCGTCCTTGATGGCCTGCTCGATCGCATCACCGATCTCGGTGCCGACGCCTTCGGTGAGCGCCTGCATGACCAGGTGGTCCTTGGAGCCGAAGTGGTAGCCGATGGCGGCGAGGCTGACACCGGCGGCGGTGGCGATATCGCGGGCGGTCACCTTGGCCAGGCCGCGCTCCAGGATGGCCTTCCGAGCACCCGTCAGTAGGTCTTCTCGATTTCCCATAAACCCAGCCTACCAGCGTCTTAGACAAATGTTCTAGACACACGTGCCAAAGTCTGTTAGACATATGTCTTAGACGAACGTACTTCACCACACGGGAGACATCATGAGCACCACCGCCAACACCCTCCGCATCCTGATCGCCGGCGGCGGCATCGCCGGGAACTCCGTTGCCCTGCAACTGCTTCGGGCCGGTATCGCGGTCACCGTCGTCGAACGGGCGGACTCCCCACGGCCGGGAGGCCAGGCCGTCGACCTGCGCGGTCCCAGTCGCGAGGTGGCCGAGCGCATGGGCCTGATGGAGGGCATCACCAAACACCTGCTGCACGAGAAGGGCATGAGCATCGTCAAGGCCGACGGCTCCCCCGTCTACCGCATGTCGATGGAGATGTTCGACGGCAAGGGCCCGGTCGCCGATATCGAGATCACCCGCGGCGACCTCAATGACGTGCTGCTCACCGAACTCGCCGGAACCGCGGGCGATCTCGACTACCGCTACGGCGACTGGATCGAGACCATCGATCAGGATTCCGAGGGCGTCACCGTCGGCTTCCACTCCGGGACGAGCGAACGCTACGACCTGGTGATCGGCGCGGACGGCGTGCACTCGCGCACCCGCAAACTGGTCTTCGGACCCGAGGAGCAGTTCACCACCTATCTGGGCGGCTACATGTCCTTCTACACCATCCCCACCCCCGCGGGCGCGGAGCAGGATTGGATGTCCATGCACGTGGTGCCGCGCGCCTCACTCGGCGTCCGGCCCGATTACGATCCCGCCACCTCCAAGGCGATTCTCACCCTGCGCACCGAGCAGAATCCGGCATTGCGCGGCGATATCGCGGCCCAGCACAAGCTGATTCGCGACATGCTCGCCGAGGCGGGTTGGGTGGTGCCCGAGGCCCTCTCGCACCTGGAGACCGCCGAGGACTTCTACTTCGACGAGTTGGTGCGCGTCGATATGCCCTCGCTGTTCCAGGGCCGGGTGGTCCTGCTCGGTGATTCCGGCTTCTGCGGTTCGCCGATGACCGGTACGGGCACGGCCATGGCGATTGTGGGGGCGTACCTGCTCGCCGGTGAAATCGCCGCCACCCCCGCCGATTTGGACGCGGCGCTGGTGCGCTATCAGGAGCAGGTGACCCCCTTCCTGGACAAGGCCAAGGAGATCCCGGGCGGCGGCATCCAGCTGATGCTCCCGACCTCCAAGATCGGGCTCAAGATGATGCAGCAGGTCGGCAGACTCATGACCACCAAGCTGTTCCGCCCCATCATGATGAAGATGCTGGACTCCACCCAGGACTACGTGCTGCCGACCTACTGAACACGCGGGTCTAGGCTCGAACGGTGCGGCAGAAGATCATCATGGACAACGACACCGGCATCGATGACTCCCTGGGACTGCTCTACCTCCTGGCCTCCCCCGAGGCCGAGATCATCGGAATCGCCTCCAGCGCGGGCAATGTGCCCGCGCCCCGGGTGGCGGCCAATAATCTCGCCCTGCTGGATCTGTGCCGGGCCCCCGAGCTCGAAGTGGCGCTCGGGGCGGCGGAGCCGCTGGCGATTCCGCTGCGGACCACCGAGGACACGCACGGACCCCAGGGCGTGGGGTATGCGGAGCTGCCGGTCTCCGCCCGGGCATTGTCGGAGCGGACGGCCGCGCGGCTGTGGGTGGATCTGGTCCGCGAGCATTCGGGTGAGGTCGTCGGATTGTGCACCGGGCCGCTGACCAATCTGGCGCTGGCACTGCGCATCGAGCCCGAACTGCCGCGACTGCTGCGGCGGTTGGTGATCATGGGCGGGGCGTTCAACCATCCGGGCAACACCACGCCCACCAATGAGTGGAATGTGCACGTGGACCCCGAGGCCGCCAAGGAGGTCTTCGACGCCTTCTCCGCCGCGCCCGCGGACCGGCGGCCGATCGTGTGCGCTCTGGATATCACCGAGACCATCGAGATGCGGCCCGAACACCTTGCGCTGCTTGCGGAACGGGCCGGGAGTACGCCCGTCGAGCTGGTGCGCGAGACCGATCCGCCCGAGGCGCGGTCGGCGGCGAGCAATCCGCTGGTGCGCTTCCTGACCGATGCGATCCGGTTCTACTTCGACTTCCACAAACTCTACGACCAGGGGTATCTGGCGCATATGCACGATCCGTTCGCGGCGGCGGTGGCGCTGGACCACGCGCTCGCGGTCACCAAGCCCGCGACCGTCGATGTGGAGTTGGCCGGCATCATCACCCGGGCCACCACCGTCGCGGACTGGGCGGGGATGTGGGAGCGGGAACCCAACGCCGACATCGTGATCGGGACCGATCCGGAGGTGTTCTTCGAGCGGCTGATCAGCCGGGTCGGGGATTACGCCCGCACCGTGTATCCGGAGGCCGGCGCATGAGCGAGGCGTTTGTGACCGCATTCCGGGCTCGGCTCGGACTCCCGTCGATCATCGACGTGCATACGCATTTCATGCCGGAGCAGGTGCTGCGCAAGGTGTGGGGGTACTTCGACTCCGCCGGACCGCTGCTGGGGCATCGGGAATGGCCGATCACCTATCGCGATGAGGAGCAGGTGCGGCTCAAGACCCTGCGCGGCTTCGGGGTGAGCGCGTTCACCTCGCTGGTGTACCCGCATCGGCCGGATATGGCGGCCTGGCTCAATGAGTGGTCGGCCGATTTCGCCGCGCGCACACCGGATTGCCTGCACACCGCGACGTTCTATCCCGAACACGGCGCGGACAGTTACGTCCAGGCCGCGCTCGGCGCGGGTGCGCGCATTTTCAAGGTGCACGTGCAGGTCGGGCATTTCCACCCCGGTGATCCGCTGCTCAACGAGGTGTGGGGCATGCTCCAGGACTCGGGCACGCCGATCGTCATCCACTGCGGATCCGGTCCCGCGGCAGGGGAATTCACCGGTCCCGAGCCGATTGCCGAACTGCTGCGCCGGTTTCCGCGGCTGCGCCTGGTGATCGCGCATATGGGCGCGCCCGAATACAGCGAATTCCTGGATCTGGCGGAGACTTACGATGAGGTGCTGTTCGACACCACCATGAACTTCACCGATTTCTTCGAGGCCGCCGACCCGTTCCCCGTCCATGAGCGTCCGCGGCTGCGGGACCTGGGCGATCGCATTCTGTTCGGCAGCGATTTCCCCAATATCCCGTACGCCTACGGGCACGCCCTGCACTCGCTGGAGCGGCTCGAACTCGGCGACCACTGGCTGCGGCAAGTGTGCCATCACAATGCCGCGCGGGTTTTCGGGCTCGAATAAGGGACTTTGGGCCATCCCCGGGCGGCGCGTCCGGGGCTATGTTGATCGCGGGACCCCCGACAGATTGGACGGGCCATGATCAACGTCTTTCTCGTCGACGATCACGAGATCGTGCGGCGCGGACTGATCGATCTTCTCGAGGGCGATCCGGAGTTGACCGTTGTCGGGGAGGCCGGGGATGTGGCCCAGGCGCTGGCCCGGATTCCCGCGCTGCGGCCCGATGTGGCGGTGCTCGATGTGCGACTACCCGATGGCAACGGCATCGAACTGTGCCGCGAATTGCTCGACAAACTGGACGATCTGCGGTGCCTGATCCTCACCTCGTTCACCGATGAACAGGCCATGATGGACGCGATACTGGCCGGGGCCAGCGGATATGTGGTCAAGGACATCAAGGGGATGGAATTGGCCCGCGCCATCAAGGAAGTCGGGGCGGGACGATCACTGCTGGACAATCGGGCGGCCGCGGCGCTCATGGAACGGCTGCGGCGCAGCACCCGGCCCGACGGGCCGCTCGCCGGGCTCACCGATCAGGAACGGCGACTGCTCGATCTGCTCGGTGACGGACTCACCAATCGGCAGATCGCCGAACGAATGTTCTTGGCGGAGAAGACAGTCAAGAACTATGTGTCTCGATTGCTGGCCAAACTCGGGATGGAGCGGCGCACCCAGGCCGCGGTGCTGGCATCGCGCCTGCGCTCGGGTTCGGCCGCCGGTCGGGCGAAGTGAGTCGATTCAGCCCGCATTGGCCGACTGCTGCGCGGCCTGACCCTCCGCGATGTCCTCGGGCGTGAAACGCATGCGCAGGGCCACCAGGCCGGTGGCGGCGGCAATGGCGGCCGAGCAGAGGAAGGCGATGCCGTAGCCCATGGCCAGGGCGTGCACCTGGGAGCCGGTGGCCGGGGCCGAGGGGTCGGTGGTGCCGCCCTCGGTACGGACGCGCGCCGAGACGGCGGCCCCCACCGCCACCAGACCCAGTGCGCCACCGAGGCTCTGGGCCACCTGGGCGAGTGCGGTGAGCGGGCCGATATCGGCCGGGCGCACACCGGCGATGGAGGACAGTGTCAGCGGGATGACGGCGAAGCCGAAGCCGAAACCGATGGTCACGGCCGCGATGACGATGACCGGGAAGTAGGCGGGGCGGGTGTCGACAATCGTTGCGGCGTAGACGCATCCGGCGAGAATGACCGCGCACGCGATCAGTACCAGCCAGCGGGGCGGCACCCGCAGCGCAAGTCGGGACGACATGGTCGCACCGATGGCCAGCGACACCGCGAACGGGAGAACGGACATACCGCTCTGCAAGGGCGAATAGTGCAGCACACCCTGCAGGAACATGGAGATGAACACCGACAGGCACATCATGATCGCCCCGGAGAGCCCGACGGCCACCAGCGCGGCGACGCGATTCGGATTGTGGAACAGCGTGAATGGCAGCAGCGGATTCGGGGCGCGGCGCTCGACCACCACGAAGGCCGCCAGCAGAATTACCGCCGCGATCGCCGGAATGGTCACCAGCGGGCGGGTCAGCCCATTCCCGGCCTCGTTCAAGGCAAAGACCGCCAGGGTCACGCCCAGGGTGCCCAGAATCGCGCCGGGCACATCCAGCGCGGTGCGCGCACCGGTCGATTCGCGCAGGCAGACCAGCGCGCCGACGGTCACCAGCACCCCGATCGGCACATTGATGAGAAAGACCAGCCGCCAGGAGATCTCGGTGAGCACGCCACCCGCGATGAGCCCGGCGACCGATCCGACCCCGGTGAGCGCGGCGAAGACCGCGAACGCCTGACTCCGCGCCTTGCCCGGCGCGTAGGTGGTGGCCACCAAGGCCATCGAGGTGGGTGCGGCAATAGCCGCCGCCATCCCCTGGAGGGCCCGTGCCCCGACGAGAACCGCCGGGTCCCAAGCGATTCCGCACAGCAGTGAGCTGAGCGTGAACATGCCGACCCCGAAGGTGAACACCCGCTTGCGCCCGAAGGTGTCCCCCAGCCGTCCGCACAGCAGCATGAGTCCACCCAGCGCCAGCACGTACGCGGTGACGATCCAACTACCGCCCGCCTCCGACAACCCCAGCGCCCGCCGAATATTCGGCAGCGCGAGCGCGACCACCGTCCCGTCCAACACCACCAGAAGTTGCAGCCCGCCGAGCACGAATATGGGTGCGCCCCAAACCCGTTCCTGTCCGATGGTCGCGGGCCCGGCCGCGGAGACGATCATGAGAGCCGACCCTACAGAGCGGCGCTCCCCGGCGGCAGTGCCCGGAATCCGGCTGTATGGACTCGACCACCTCACCACCGTTCCGTTCAGGGCGCGGCGACGTGCCCCGCGCACGTGTTCGGTGGAGCAGGTCGTTCATATTCGGGTGGGTAGTGAGCAGGTCCGACTCTCGAGGGGCGGCATGCGAGCGCGAATTGCCGTGGCTGTGGTGGCGGTGCTGGCCCCGACGGGGTGCGGGGGCTCCGGTGATTCCGGGGAGCCCCGCGTTTGGCGGCACAGTGCACCGGACAGCAGGGCGCCGCCGATCTCGCGCTCGGTATGGCCGCCACACCCGCCGAGGCACGGTTCACCGATGACGCCGCCGCACAGGTGCCGCGGACTTCGAGGCACGCACCGATCTGCCGAAGGCGGCGACCACGCTGCCGGTGTACATCATGCGCGGTGACGACGACAAACCCGTGAGCACCGCGTGGTCGACCGAGGCGATCGCCCCAGATGTGCGCGCTGCGCACGCCCGTCCACGATGTCGTCATCCCCGGTGGGCACAGCGCGCCGGACGCCGCGCCCGATCAGTGGACGGGATGGATCGGGGACCTGATCGCCGATACCCCGATCAGCTCGACCCGCCCGCACTAGCGGGTGATGAGGAAGTCCTCGTCGTGAGGGTGGGTGAGGATGTCGGTCATCTTCTTGCGGTTGAAGGGCCACAGGTCGATGGCTCCGCCTTCGGTGAAGTACCAGGAGTTGCAGCCGGTATTCCAAACGGTGGGGCCGAGGGCTTCGGCTACTTCGTCGTTGAAGCGGATGGTGGCTTCCTCGGTGACTTCGACGGTGGTCAGGTCACCGTGCGGAATCGCCGCAGCCATTCCACGATGTGGCGGGCGGTGAGTTCGGCGGAGTACTGCAGGGAGATGGAGCCGGTGGGTGAGTTCGGGCCCAGCACGGTGAACAGGTTCGGGAAGCCCGGAATCGCGGTCATGGCGTAGGCGCGGGGGCCTTTGCTCCAGGCATCGTCGAGGGTCAGGCCGTCGCGGCCGCGCAGCCGCATCGGGCGCATGTAGTTGTGGGTCTGAAAACCGGTGGCCAGCACCAGGACATCGATATCGTGCTCGCGGCCGTCGGCGGTGCGGATACCGGTTTCGGTGATCTCGGTGACGGCCTCGGTCACCAGCTCCGCGTTCGGGGCCTGGATCGCCCGGTAGTAGGAGCCGGAGATCACCTGGCGTTTGCACAGCGGCTGATAGTCGGGGGTCAGCTTCTCGCGCAGTTCGGCATCGCGGACCTGCACGCGCAGGCACAGCCGGGCATAGGACTGCACGAGCGAGCGCCGCCAGCTCGGCCGGGTCACGATATCGGCGAGAATCCCCGAGCCCCAGAGCAATCCGTCGTAGAGCGCGGCATTCACCGCCGGTGCGGCCCGCAGCGCGGCGCTCACGATGCGCGGCTGCGGTAGGTTCATCGGAGCCCAGAGCACCCACTGCGGGGTGCGGGCGAACTGGGTCAGGTGTGCGGCCGTGGGCTGGAGCGCGGAGACGATCTGCACACCGGTCGAGCCGGATCCTATGACCGCGATGCGCTTTCCAGCCGTTTCGACCGCATCATCCCACCGCGCGGTGTGCACGATCTCCCCGGCGAATCGGTTCAGGCCCGGGATGTCCGGCGTATTCGGGGTGTGCAGCACACCGGTGGCGGCGATCAGGAAGTCGGCGGTGTACTCGCGCCCATCGTCGAGCGTGACTCGCCAACGCCCGGAATCGAATTCGGCATCGACGACCTCGGCGTTCAATTCGATCCGCGGTGCCAGGTCGAAGCGCTCGACCACCTCGCGGTGATACCGCTGAATCTGCTCGCCCGCGGCGAATACCCCGGGCCAGTCCGGTTTCGGGGCGAAGGAGAACTGGTAGAGGTTCGACGGCACATCGCAGGTGAGTCCCGGGTACCGGTTCCAATGCCACACTCCCCCGACGTCGGAGCCCTTCTCCAGAATCGTGAAGTTCTCGAATCCGTGCTGCCGCAGGGTCACAGCGGTGGCGATACCGGCGACTCCGGCGCCGATGATGAGTACTTCCGGTTCGCGGTCGAGGGTCATGGCCGGTCCTGTCGGGGGGCTGGGTGGTCGTCGAGCCGGTGCCGCAGCACTTTTCCACTTGGGTTGCGCGGAATCTCGGCCAGGCGAATGAATTGTTTGGGCGTTTTGTAGCGTTCGAGCCGGTCGCGGACGTGCTGTTTGAGTTCGTCGTCGGCGGGTTCGGTTGCGCCGGTGACGATGTACGCGCGCAGCACCTGCCCGTACTCGGGGTCGGGGATGCCGATGACGGTGACATCGGTGACGGCCGGATGTTCGGCGAGGGCGTTCTCCACCTCGCGCGGGTAGATGTTCTCGCCGCCGGAGACGATCATCTCGTCGTCGCGGCCGTCGATATAGAGCCGCCCGTGCGTGTCGAGGTGGCCCATGTCGCCGGTGTTGACGTAGCCGTCGACGATCTCCTTGGTCGGTGCCGATCCGGTCGGATCGGCGGTGTAGCCGCTGAATCCGATTCCGCCGCGGACGAAGATCGCACCGGTCTCCTCGGTAGCCGCGGGTGTGCGGTCCGCACGCAGGACTCGCACGCTCACGCCGATAATGGGTCGGCCCACCGTCTTCGGGGAGTACGCCAGATCGTCCGGGGTGGCGAGGGCGACCACGCCCGCCTCGGTGGAGCCGTATCCGTTGAGCAGCGGGCCGAAGTCGCGCAGGAAAGCGGCGATGACCGCCGGTGGGATCGGCGCGGCACCGGTCAAGGCCAAGCGCAGTGAGCCGGTCCGGTAGCGGCGGCGGATATCGTCCGGCACCGCGGTCAGGCGCTGGATCATCACCGGCACGCCGATGAAAACCGTTGCGCGATAACGCTCTATATCGGCCAGGGTGATCTCGGGATCGAAGCGGCGGCGCGCGATGACGGTCGCGCCCAAGGCCAATTGTCCGGCGAGCGCGGCGACGCCGAATCCATGGAAGAACGGCGGTGCCACGACCACCACATCCTGACGCCGCAGGCGGCTGGCGGCGGCGAGCGAGGCGGCGGCCTCCAACGCCGGGCGCAGGCCGACATTTCTGCCGACGCCCTTCGCCATACCGGTGGTGCCCGAGGTGAGCAGGGTGATCCGGACCGGGCGTCGCACCGGCGGCGGTGCCGAATGTCGTTGGCGGGCCAGCTGATCCAGCGTCGGCAGCGCCGATTCCGTATCCGGTTCGCACCAGGCGCGCACCCGTGTCCCGGTATAGCCGGTTTCGGTGAGCGCGCCGAGGAACTCGTCATCGTGAATGAGCGCCTCGGGCCGGTGCCGTTCGAGAATGCGGGCCAGCTGCACGGGCGGCAGTTCGGTATTGAGGAAGACCAGTTCACAACCCAGGCGGCTGCCCGCGATCACGGCCTCGGCGAAGCCGCGGTGATTGCGGCACAGGATCCCGATCGAGCGCAGCCGGGGGTCGATGGCGTGCAGCGCACCGGCGATGGTCTCCGAGCGCCGCACCAGATCGCGGTAGGTCACCGCGCCGAGATCGTCGATCAGTGCGATTCGATCGGGATGACGCGCCGCGCTGACCGCGACGAGCAGGCCCAGTGATCGACCGTACGAGTGGTAAGCACGCGCGATCGAGAGCGCCGCGCGCGGCCCGACCGGTCGCAGCGCACCGGAAGTGGTGATGGCGGAGAGCGCTGTGCGCCAGCCGATTACGGAGCTATTCGGCATCGCACGACCCTGTGCCGTTGACCGCGCGCAGAGCGGCGTCGGTATCGCCGAGGCGGCGGTACACGCTGGTGAACGCGATCTCCAGCGGAACCCTGGCCAGCGGCACCACCGCCGAGGTGAGGTAGCCGTAGGCGGGAATCATGAAGCGCGGCTTGGCGATCAGCGCCCGCGCGATGACGGTCGCGGCCTCGGCGGGGGTCTGACCGGGCAGCGCCGACATCCAGCGGCTGGGCGCGCTCATCCGGGTGTGCATGAGCCCGGCGTAGATGGTGGTGAGGGTGACCCCGTCGGGTCGCGCCTCCATGCCGACCGCGCGCATCCAGACATCGAACCCGGCCTTGGAGGAGAGGTAGAAACCCCATTTCGGCGCGACCGGGAACAGTACGCCGACCGTGGAGACATTGACGATGTGCCCGCTGCGCCGCGCCCGCATGCTCGGCAGCAGGGCCAGTGTCAATCGCATCGGGCCCAGATAGTTGGCGCCGGCGGTCGCGGTCAGATCCTTGGGCCGGTCGTAGGAGAGGTGAATCGATCGCCGCAGGGACTTCCCGGCATTGTGCACCAGGTAGTCGACCCGTCCGAACCGGTGCAGGATCTCGTCGGCGAAGTCGGTTATCGACGCCGGATCGGCCAAATCCAGGCGGATGGCCACGGCCGTGCCGCCGGCGGCCTTGATCTCGGTGGCGATTGCCTCGAGCTCGTCCATGGAGCGGGCCCCGAGGACCACGGTGGCCCCGGCCGCGCCGAGCAGCCGGGCCGACTCCGCGCCCACACCGTGTGACGCGCCGGTGATTACGGCGATCTTGCCGTCGACCTCCCGGCGCAGACGCGCCGGATCGGCGATACCGCGCGGGCCGATGAGCCGGGCCGCGGCCCGACCGATCGGTCCCGCGGCGAGCCCGTTGGACGGGCGGTGGACGGTATCCACTAGCTGGTCTCGTTTCGTTCGGGTCGGCGCGCGTGATCGATATCCAGCAGCGCCGCAATGGTTCTGGAGGTGAGAGTGATGCCGGGATCCAGCGCGAGGGCGGTCTGGATGGTGGCGAATCCGGCGGCGAGCACCAGGCTCTGAAGGTGCTCCCGATTGCGCTCGGGTTCATTGAGCCAGCGCGCGGTCGCGCCCTCGACAAAGGCCAGCCAGCCGTCCATGGCGATGCGCAGCGCCGAACCGTCTCCGCTGGAGACGATTTCAGTGAGCAGGGCCGAGGTCAGTCGGTCGCGGTGGCCCTGATGCTGGGCGGCCAATCGCTCGTCGACCCCGGTGCGGGGTGTCATGACGAACGAAAGACCTTCCCGCTGCGCAAAATCCAGATAGATGCCGAAGCCGCCGATCAGGCGTTCCATGGCCGGGCCGCGCAATTGCTGGAGCCGGTCCCAGAAGTCGTCGAAGACGGCCTCGTGCACCGCGAGATACAGCTCGTATTTGCCGCCGAAGTGATAGCCGATGGATCCGGCGGCCACCCCAGCGGCCGTGGCGATATCGGCGATCGACACCTCGTCATAGCGTTTGATCGCGAAGGCCGCGCGGGCCGCGGCCAGGATCGTGCCGCGGGAGCGTTGTCCGCGCCGGTTCGCGGAAGGACCCCCCGAACCAGTTTTTGAATCGCGTTCAACTTCCTGCACGACGGCAGGATATCCAGGTTTCTGAACGGAATTCAAGAACTGATTTCCGGGCCGCCCGTCCGCGCCGATCGCGGTGAGCACAGCGCCGAGGACGGCGGACGGGTCGGCCGGATCGACCGCGCGCCGCACGCCCACGCCGATGGCCAGGGCGAACACGGCCTCGATGAGCGTTTCCGGGCCGACGAGGGCGGCGAAACTCGACCGCGCCGCGCGCAGCGAGGCCGCCAGGCGCTCGCGCAGCGCATCCCGGTGCCGCAGGGCCGCGACCACCTCGCATTCCAGCAGCGTCACGGCCGGGTCGCCGAGCGCCCGGTCGGCCCATTCCCGCAGGCGCGCAAGCTTTTCCGACGCATCGGCCGCTCCCGCGACGGCCGCGCCCGCATCCCGCAGGCGCTCGGCGTAGACGCCCTCCAGCACGGCCACCCCGAGTTCGGCCTTATCGCCGAAGTTCGAGTACACCGCCCCGCGGGTGTATCCGGCTTCCTCGGCGATGCGCTCCATCGGCACCCCGGCCAGCCCGTGGGCGAGAAAGAGCTCCCGCGCGGTGCCGACGATCGCCGACCGCGTCCGCTCCCGATTCTCGGATCTGGTGGGACGCGCCACGCGGGCCTCCTGAGCTGCCACCGAAACGATTTTTGCTACAAATACAGAGTGTATCCGAAGTCCACCGGTCTCTGAAGGCGTCCCAGCGCATCACCAAGGGCAGATCCGCTGCCCATCCCCCGACCCTCCGGTGACCGATTACTGCCATTCGACCGAATTCCGTTGTGGTTCAAGAGCGTTCAGCCGGTAATCTGGGAACCTGCCGAGGGAGCGACCGTGAAGCGAAACCTGTTCCTGATCATGGCGCTCATCGCCGTCGTATCGACCTTCCACTACGCCACGACCGCGGGGCACTACGCACTCGTCGTCGCCGCCGGAGTCGCCACATCCTTCCTGCTCATCGACAAATCGAACAGGGTCTGACGCGGTTCGGCATTCGCGGGCGACCGGTGAGGTGTCTTCGAGTTCGAGCAGTTCGAAATCCTCTCCGATCTTCATTGGCGGCATCATGTCGCCGCACTGGGTGGCGAAAAATAGCCAGTGGCACTCGAGAAGGGCTATACGCGAGCGGATTCCGACGCGACGCTCGCGCGCTGATCACGGGAATACGGTGGCAGCGGGTGAATAATCCAGTGATGCGCCGCAGGTCGATAGTCCTGATCATCCTGTCCGTTCTGATAACTGTATTGATGCCGGGAACGTCGGAGGCCGATCCCGGTGCTGGGTCCGCGGTGGGTTGACCGGCCGCAATGCGGTTGCGGGGACATCGATGTCGGCGGCCTCGGCGTTGGCGCATCAGGCACCCGGCCGATATCAGGTGGTGGGGCATTCAGTGGGTGCACGCGCACCAATGACGCGTTCGCGCGGGCGATGGCGCGGTCGGAGCCGCGACTGTTCGGGGCGAACGCGGACAATATGTGGTCACCGGGTGACCCCGCCTGGATCGCGAATGATCCGGTCGTCGACGCCGAGCGCTTGCGCGGTGTCGCGCTCTACATCTCGGCGGGCCGTCTCCGACGACCTCACCGGACCGGGCGTGACCGTGCTCGCCGCGGTCCGAGGTCAGTGCCGATCGAAGGCTTGCAGCAGTTGTTCGGCGGCCAGGGCGGGGGTCAGTGACCCGTCCCGGACCTGCTTCTCCACTTGCGCACGAACGGATTTCACGTTCGGGTTGTCCGAGAGTCGGCGGAGCAGGCTGTCGTTGACCATGGTCCAGGTCCAGTCGATCTGCTGGCGGCGGCGCTTCTCCGCGAATTCGCCCGCCTCGGTCAGCACCTTGCGATGGGTGCGGACCGTATCCCAGAACTTGTCCAGGCCAACACCATTGAGTCCGCTCATGGTGATGACCGGTGGGTGCCACAGGGAATCGCGCGGGTGGATCAGGCGCATGGCGCCGGCGAGTTCGCGGGCGGCGGCCTTGGCCTCGAGTTCGTGTGTGCCGTCGGCCTTGTTCACCGCGACCAGATCGGCGAGCTCGAGCACGCCTTTCTTGATGCCCTGCAACTGATCTCCGGTGCGGGCCAGGGTCAGGAAGCAGAATACGTCGACCATATTGGCGACGGTGACCTCCGACTGCCCGACACCCACGGTCTCGACCAGGATGACGTCGTAGCCCGCGGCCTCGAGCAGCACGATGGTTTCGCGGGTCGCTTTCGCCACGCCGCCGAGGGTGCCCGCGGTGGGCGACGGCCGGATGAAAGCGTTGCGCTCGACCGCGAGTCGGGCCATTCGGGTCTTGTCACCCAGGATGGAACCGCCGGTGCGAGTGGAGGACGGGTCGACCGCCAGCACCGCCACCCGATGCCCCTGTTCGATGAGCGACATGCCGAGCGAGTCGATGAAGGTCGACTTGCCCACACCCGGAACCCCGGTGATGCCCACACGATTGGAGACGACCGCGTCGGCCGCCGGAGTCAGGCGCAGCAGCAACTGCTGCGCCAGCTCGCGATGATCGCCGCGATTCGATTCGACCAGTGTGATGGCGCGCGCCAGACCCGACCGCTCCCCCGCGCGAATGGAGGCCGCGAGCTGGTCGACATCGATGGTGCGTTGGGCGGCGCGAGCGGCGGGCCGGGGTCCCCCGGTCCCGCCCACTCCGGCGGTGGTGCCCAGTCGCGGGTGGGGTTCACCCGCGGCCGGGCGCACGGCGTCGCTCATTCGGCCGCGCCGGTGCCGATCTCATGGCCCAGCGAATCGGCCAGCTTCTTGATCAGGTCGATGGCGGCATCGGCGATGACGGTGCCGGGGGCGAAGATCGCCGCCGCGCCGGCCTCGTACAGTTCGGCGAAGTCGCCGGGCGGGATGACCCCGCCGACCACGACCATGATGTCGGAGCGACCTACATCGGCCAGTGCCTGCCGCAGGGCGGGCACCAGCGTGAGGTGGCCCGCCGCCAGCGAGGACACACCGACAATGTGCACGTCATTGTCGGCGGCCTGCTGGGCCACCTCTTCGGGGGTCTGGAACAGCGGGCCCACATCGACGTCCATACCGAGGTCGGCGAAGGCGGTGGCGATCACCTTCTGGCCGCGGTCGTGACCGTCCTGGCCCATCTTGCAGACCAGGATGCGCGGGCGGCGGCCTTCGGCCTCGGCGAATTCGTCGACGAGTTCGATGGCCCTGCTGATATTGCTCACCTTGCCGGCCTCCTCGCGGTAAACACCGGAGAGCGTGCGGATTTCGGCCTGATGGCGGCCGTACACCTTCTCCAGCGCGTCGGAGATCTCACCGACGGTGGCCTTGGCGCGGGCGGCGGCGATGGCCAGGGCCATCAGGTTGTTCTCCATACCGCCTTCGGAAGAAGCCGCGGCACGGGTCAAGTCGGCCAGGGCGCGTTCGCATGCGGCGGTATCGCGCTCGGCGCGCAGGCGCACGAGCTTCTCGTTCTGTTCGATCCGCACGCGCGAGTTCTCAACCTTGAGGACCTCGATCTCCTGGTCCTCGACCGCCTGGTACTTGTTGACGCCGATCACGGCCTGCTGGCCGGTATCGATGCGCGCCTGGGTGCGGGCGGCGGCCTCTTCGATGCGCAGCTTCGGAATGCCTTCCGAAATCGCCTGTGCCATACCGCCGTGCGCTTCCACCTCGGCGATATGGGCGCGGGCCCGCTCGGCGAGCTGATGGGTCAGCCACTCCACGTAGTAGGAGCCGCCCCACGGGTCGATCGGACGCGTGGTGTTGGACTCCTGCTGAATCAGCAGCTGGGTATTGCGCGCGATCCGAGCGGAGAAGTCGGTCGGCAGCGCCAGGGCCTCGTCGAGGGCGTTGGTGTGCAGCGACTGGGTGTGCCCCTGGGTGGCGGCCATGGCCTCGACGCAGGTGCGCGGGACGTTGTTGAACACGTCCTGCGCGGTCAGCGACCAGCCCGAGGTCTGCGAATGGGTGCGCAGCGACAGCGATTTCGCGTTCTTGGGCTCGAACTTGGCGACCAGTTCACTCCAGAGCAGGCGGCCCGCACGGAGTTTGGCGACCTCCATGAAGAAGTTCATGCCGATGGCCCAGAAGAACGACAGGCGCGGGGCGAACTTGTCGACCTCCATACCCGCCTCGATACCGGCCTTGATGTATTCAACGCCGTCGGCGAGGGTGTACGCCAGTTCCAGGTCGGCCGTGGCTCCGGCTTCCTGAATGTGGTAGCCGGAGATGGAAATCGAGTTGAACTTGGGCATCTTGGCGGAGGTGTACGCGAAGATGTCCGAGATGATCCGCATGGAGGGCTTGGGCGGATAGATGTAGGTGTTGCGGACCATGAACTCTTTCAGAATGTCGTTCTGAATGGTTCCGGCCAGCTGTTCGGGCTTGACGCCCTGCTCTTCGGCGGCCACGACGTACAGCGCCAGAATCGGCAGCACCGCGCCGTTCATGGTCATCGACACCGAAACCTGGTCCAGCGGAATCTGATCGAACAGTTCCCGCATATCCAGGATGGAGTCGATGGCGACACCGGCCATGCCGACGTCACCGGTGACGCGCGGATGATCGGAGTCGTAGCCGCGGTGGGTGGCCAGGTCGAAGGCGACCGAGAGGCCCTTCTGACCCGCGGCCAGGTTGCGGCGGTAGAAGGCATTGGAGTCCGCGGCGGTGGAGAAGCCCGCGTACTGGCGAATGGTCCACGGCTGATTCACGTACATGGTCGGGTAGGGACCGCGCAGGAACGGCTGGATACCCGGCACCGTGTCGAGCGGATAACCCTCGGCCACAATGGCATCGCGGTCGGCCTTGGTGAATACCGGTGGCACGTCGATACCTTCGGGCGTGGCCCAGGTGAGCTGTTCGGGCGCATAGTGATTCGCCGCCGCGGCCTCGGCCACGAACTTCTGGACCTGCGCCGCCTCGATGGGCGCGGTCTCCGGCTCGCCGAGTGGAACCTCGGCGAAACTGCCGATCAGATGCTTGATATCGCTCATCGCTACGCTCCCAGCTTCGACAGCAGGCCGGACAGTGCCGTCACCGCGTCCATCCGTGCCGTCAGGAATCCGTCCGGACGCTGCGCTCCGGTCAGGTCGGCTACCGCATTCTCGGCTCCGGCCAGCAGTACCGTCGTCACGCCGGCGGCGCGCAGGGCGTCGACGGCGGCCGCGGCATCGGTGCCGTAGCGCGGGTCCGAACCACACAGCACCGCGACGGTGGCGCCGGATTCGGTTGCCGCCGCGCCGATTCCGTCGGCGGTGAGGACGCCCGGGTTGATCGGTTCGATACCGCCCGAGGCCAATACGTTGGCGGTGAAGGTGACCCGCACATTGTGCTCCGAGACCGGGCCCAGCGGCACCAGCAGCGCCTTGGGGCGCACGCCATTGGCGGCGAGGTAGGCGTCGGAGCGATTGCGCAGCGCCTCGAAAGCCGCGCCGTAGCGGGCGATCGGGGCAGCCGCGCGGGCAGCCTCGGACAGCGGCTCCTCGCTCAGGTTCGGGAATTCGTTGACGCCGGTGACAGCCGACTTGCGGTGCGCCACATCGGAATCGCGCTGGACGCGGGTCGCCTCGATGCGCTCGGCGAGCAGACCCGCCTGTAGTGCGGCGAGGTAACCGCCCGCGGCCTCGATCTCCCGCATGAACTCCCACGCCTTGGCGGCGAGTTCCTCGGTGAGCGATTCGACGTACCAGGAGCCCGCGCCCGGGTCCTGGACGTGACCCAGGTGCGACTCCTCCAGGAGCAGCAGCTGGGTATTGCGGGCCATGCGCTCGGTGAACGCCTGCGACACACCGAGTTCCCCGGCGGGCAGGGCGTCGTCGAAGGGCAGGACGGTGACGATATCCGCGCCGCCGACGCCCGCGCCGAAGGCCGCGAGGGTGGTGCGCAGCATATTCACCCACGGGTCGCGCTGGGTCATCATGGCGGCCGAGGTGACCGCCTGCTGCGGGGCATTGCCGTAGTCGGGTGCGCCGACCACCTGGGCCACGCGCGCCCAGAGTCGGCGGGCGGCACGGAATTTGGCAATCGACTCGAACTGGTCGTCGGTGGCCGCGAAGCGGAAGCTCAACTGGTCCAGGGCATCCGCGATATCCGCGCCCGCGTCGGTGAGCGCGCGCAGGTATTCGAGTCCGGCGGCGACGGCCGCGCCCAGCTCCTGGGCCGCGGAGGCGCCGGCATTGTGGAATGCGATGCCGCACACGGTGATCGCGCGAATGCTCTCCGGGCGCGCCACGGCCTGCTGGGCGAGGGCGACGGCCCCGTCCAGGTCGAGGGCGGAGGAACCGGCGAACAGACTCGTCAGCGGGGTCGCGCCGAGGGAGACGCGAATTCCGGTGCGGTCGGCGACCTCGTAGCCGTCGAGTACCGAGAACAGCTGGGCCGCAGCCTCCGCCGCGGCGGGACCGGCGTCCAGGGCCAGCGGGGCCAGTTCGAAGAGCAGTCCGTTCAGGGCCGCGGGCAGCTGATCCACGGGTACGCCGCGGTCGGCGACGCCCAGCCACACCGCACTCACGCCGTTTTCCAGCGCGTCCAGTATGTGGCGGTTTACAGTGGCCCCGTCGGATCCGCCGAAGCGCTGGCTGACGAACCAGCCGCGGTGTACATCGCGGGTGGCGTCACCGCCGCGCACGAACGGGAAAGCGCCCGGCAGCGGCTGTTCGGGCAGCTCATCGCGACGCGTGTAGAGGGGGTTGACGGTCAGGCCGTCATATGTGGTGACCGCGAGCAGCTTCTCCGGCTCGTCCGGAAGTTCGGAGACCTCGACCCTGCGGGCCTTGGCCAGCACTCCGGCAACACCCTTGCGCCAGGCGGCGTACCCGGGCACCGGATCGGTGTCCGGGTCTGAAGCAATCGGCATAGCTGCTGTTCCTTCTTCCACTCACTGACCAAACGACCGGTTTGTAGTACATCCGCACTGCTCAGAGGTCATTTCGGTTAACGAGCATTCCTCGTCTTTCCCCTGATGCTAGCGGGACGATTGTGATTCCCGTCCATTGACTCTCACTACCCGCCGGTAACCTGGCAATGCGCCAACAACGCCCCCGCGGCCCCGCGAACCGGAGTCCAGGCAGGTCAGCGGGGACACGACGGCGATCGACGCGCCCCCGGGAAATACTCGGCGAGGCCACTGACACACGCAATGCCTTCCCACACATCGGGATCCGCGCGCGACCCGAACGGGAGTCGACGTAGTCGCGGGGTCGAGGCGGCAGGCGATGCCCACCGATACCGCCCGGGTCGGTAATGTCCGAGCGGAAACGCAGGGTGTGCACGAGGAGGATGGCGGCATTCGCGAACGACTGGGCGGTTTGGCCGGACTACTCGGCCGGCTTCGCCAACCCCGGGTGCTGCTGACGATCGTCGGCCTCGTACTGCTCTTCGGCGTGGCCGCCTTCGCCCCGCATCCGGCTCCGCAGCAGATTCGCGCATGGGCGGATTCGGTGGGGCCGTTGCTCCCGCTGGTGTTCTTCGCGGTGCACACCCTGGTCTGTATCGGACCGTTCCCGCGCACCATCTTCACATTGAGCGCGGGCATGCTCTTCGGTCCGGCCGAGGGTCTGGCCATCGCGGTCGGCGCGACCACGCTCAGTGCCGTACTGGCGTTATTGCTGGTCCGGGCACTCGATCATGATCGAGTGCGGGCGCGCCTGACCCATCCGGCGGTGCGTGCGGTGGATGCTCGCCTGGCGCGGCGCGGGTGGCTGGCCATCGGGTCGCTGCGGCTCATCGCCTTCGCGCCGTTCTCGATCGTGAACTACTGCGCGGGCCTGTCCTCGGTGCGCATGAAGCCGTACCTCGCCGCGACGGTGCTCGGGATTCTGCCCGGCACCATCGGCACGGTGCTGCTCGGCAACGCGCTCACCGGCAAAACCTCACCGGGCCAATTGGCGCTCACCGCAGCCTGTTTGGCGGTCGGCGTCCTCGGACTCGTCATCGATGCGCGGGTCCCGGTGCCCGAACCCGCCGTCGAGACCGTCTAGTCGTTCGCGCGCTTCTGCTCCTCCTGGAGCGTTTTCAGGGCCCGATCGACGCGGTCGGTGTCGGCCGGGGTCCAGTTCGGGGGTGCGGCGACCTCGGCCCAGGCGTAGGGCAGCAGGTCCTCATAGTTGTGCCCGTGGCCCGAAGGCGGTGACTGGGCGCGCACGAGATCGGCGCTGACCTGCCAGAAGGTGACGACCGGGAACCAGCGCATCGAGGCGGTGCGATCGCGGCCCGGGGGTTCGGTGAGCCAATCCGGGCGCGTGAACAGCAGATTCGGGTTCCACCAGACCACCGGGTCGGAGGCGTGCTGGAGGTACAGCACGCGCGGAGCCGACCAGGGATCGGTGGCCGAGTTCGGCGAATCCGGGGCGGGGATGCCCAGATCCTGTTTGCCCGCCGCGAATCTCACGATCAGGCCACCCGCGTAGGAGGGCAGGACTTCGTGTGTGCCGGGGTCGCGGCGGTCCTCGATCTCGCGCCACATGCGGTTGGAGTTGGGCGGGCCGACGAACAGCGCGCCGTCCACCGAGCGGCGGAGGTCGGACAGGTTGTCGAAAGCGCTCTCCGCCGACTGCGATCCGAGACTTTCACCGAAGACGATCAGGCGCGGACGGTGATCCGCGGGCAGTTGCGCCCAGCGGTCGTGGATTCCATTGATGAGCGCGGCACCCGCGGAGGCGGCGGCGGAACGGTCGACCAGGAAGGAGATCCAGCTCGGCAGGAACGAATACTGAAGGGCGGCAATGGCGGAATCGCCGTTGTACATCAACTCCAGGGATTGCGCGGCGGCCGGATTCACCCAGCCGGTGCCGGTGGTGCCGGCAACGACCAGAACCTTGCGGTCCCAGGCTTTACCGCGGTCGAGTTCCTCGACGATCAATCGAACGCGGGCATCGAGGTCGGGGGCGGACTCGAGTCCGGCGTAGACCCGGATCGGTTCGCGCGCGGGCGCACCGTTGATCTGCGCCAGCCGGGTGGACCCGATACCTCCCGCGACGAAGGTGCGGCCCTGCAACCCCAGGGTGTCCCAGCGCGCCGCCGAGGCCGGACTCCCCGAGCGCTCGGGCTGAACGGGTTGCAGCACACCATGTTCGGTGCCGCTGTTCTGCCCGGTGAAGACCACTCGCGCGGCATCGGAACTGCCCGCCAGCAGCACCTTGTCGACGAACAGCACCACCAGTAGCGCGACCGTGATCGGGGCGAGCACATGGGCGACCGGCATGGGCACCCGCAGCCGCGCGGCGAGCACATTCGCCAGTCCGCGTGCGGCCCGGCGCAGCCCGCGCGCGATCAGCAGGATGAGGGTGAAGATGGCCAGGATCATCAATCCGGTACGCAGATAGCCGATTCCGGCGGTCGGGGGCATACCCATGAGCGCGTCGACGTGACGCTGCCACTTCGCCGCCGCCAGCAGCGTGCTGATCACCGCCGACACCGCGAGCACCGCCACCACGATCTCCGCCGCCAATTCCACGCGATACCGCAGCCGCCACCACGAGAACCGCGGCGCGACCCATCGGCGCACCGGATACGCCAGCGCCACACCGACTCCGTAACCCGTCACACTGGTGACGCCGGTGACGATGCCCTGGAATATCCAGTCGCGCGGCAGAAGTGAGGGACTCAGACTCCAGGCGAAGAAACCCAATGCGAAGACCGAACCCACGAAGTCGAGACCGAGAATCGTCACGGGAGGAGTTCGCTCGGCCACCGGCCCCGCGGTGCGGCTCGACTCGTCCACCGGTTTCGCCCTCGGGCTCGGCTCGAGCACCGGGACCGCACCCGAGGCCAACTCCGGCGCGGATACCGAATCCGGCTCCGACTCAGGCGCGCGCTCGTGGGGTGCGGAATCGCCTTCTCGGGACTCGGCGCTCCTGGTGGATTCGGCACTCTCCATGGGGCAACCTTCTCATCTCGGGCGAGTGGCACCCTCATGGCACAAGGGGTGGGGTGCTTCGAATCACGGTTCCGCGCGAGCCTCGATGAGGGAGAACCTTTCCGCCATCCCGGCGCGTTTTTGGCCGGGATCCATCGAAATCTGTTGAGTCATAACCTGTGTGGATCCCGGCCGAAAGCATGCCGGGATGACGGGGGCTTCGCGCCCGCGCCGCACACCCACGCCGCCCGGCCCACGAACCGCCCCGATTCCCGGGCCGCGGCTCCACCGATCATGCTTACCGCTCGGTGGGCATCCACTTCGCGCATCGATCCCACGAGTCGGTGGCGCGCAGTCCGGCCGCCTTTGCTTTCAAATCACGGTGATCGTGGATCTGTGCGGCGGGGAGGCGAGGGCACAGGATCGGACCGGACGGTCTTGGCCCCGGTGCGGACGCATCGGAGAACGCCCTCGGACCGCGAACGAATCGGAGGATGGACGGCATGATCAGCATCGGGGCGACCCGAACCGGCACGCGCCCGGTGGAATTCGGAAAGGCCGATTCCACCGGGTCGCCGCGCGGACTGCGCAGGATCGCGGTGCGGGCCGGATCGCTGGCCGGACTGCTGCTGCTGTGGTGGGCCGCCAGCGCGGCCAAGGTCGTCGACCAGCAATTCCTGCCGACGCCGGGTGCGGTGTGGCGCGCCTTCGTGCGGGCCAACAGCTGGCATGAACTCGCCCCGGGCGTACCGCGCGAGGTGCGCGGTGAGCAGAACTATTTCCTCTGGGAACATCTGCTGGCCAGCCTCCAGCGCATCGGCCTCGGGGCGGGCGCGGCCGTAATCCTCGGTCCCCTGGCCGGATTCGGGCTGGGCACCTCGCGCACGCTGGCGGCGATTGTCGAGCCTTACCTGAACTTCCTGCGCGCCCTGCCGCCGCTGGGCTATATCGGCCTGCTCATCGTCTGGTTCGGTATCGGCGACACCTCGAAGATCTGGCTGCTGTTCCTGGCCGCCTTCCCGCCCGTGGTGATCGCGACCATGACCGGTGTGCACGGCGTCTCGGCCGATCGCATCAATTCCGCGCGCTCGCTCGGCGCGAATCGGCGACAGGTCATCACCCGAATCCTCTTGCCCGCCACCCTCCCCGAGGTGATCGGCGGGATTCGGGTGGCGGTCGGGTTCGCCTGGACCACCGTGGTCGCCGCCGAACTCGACAATGGCATTCCGGGCATCGGCGGTCTCGCCTACCTGGCCGGTCAGCGCCTCGACACCGCGCTGACCCTGGCCTGCGTCATCGTTATCGGTCTCACCGCGCTCGCTCTCGACGCGGTGATCAAGAGGATCGGCGATCTCGCCGTTCCGTGGAAAGGCAAAGCATGAAACGCAAGCTCGTCGCCCTGGCGCTGGCCGGAGTCCTCGCCGCGGCGCTCTCCGGGTGCGTGGAGTCCGGGCGCACCGATCAATCGCGGGCGGGCGGCGACAAGGTGGCATGCCCGGTTCCGATCGACGAATCCTTCACCGGCGCGGTGCGTCTGGGATATCAGGACATTCCCAATGGCGCGCTGGTGGTCAAGGACGCCGGGCTGCTCGAGACCTGCCTGCCCAAGGCCAAGATCACCTGGAGCAAGTTCGCCTCGGGCGCGACGGTGATTCAGGCGTTCGGATCCAACTCCCTCGACCTGGGCCTGCTCGGGAGTGCCGCTGCGGCACGGGCGATTTCGGCTCCGCTGAATATCGATATGAAGGTGGTGTGGATCCACGATGTGATCGGGTCCGCGGAATCGCTCGTGGTAAAGGATCCGGCCATCACCTCGGTGGCGGGCCTGCGCGGGAAGAAGATCGCGGTGCCGTTCGCCAGCACCTCGCACTACAGCCTGCTCGGCGCACTCGCCGCCGCCGGAATCGAACGGGATGTGACGCTCGTAAACCTTTCTCCCGACGCGATTCTCGGGGCGTGGCGGGACAGCGGAGTCGACGCCGCGTTCATCTGGGAGCCCACGCTCACCGAACTGTTGAAGAACGGGCATACCGTTACCACCGCCGCCGAGACCGCCAAGGCGGGTAAGCCGACCTTCGACCTGGAGGGTGCGCGCGCCGATTTCGTCGCGCAGAATCCGAAGTTCCTGACGGTGTGGACGGCGGCGCAGAACTGGGCCGTGCACCAGCTCGCGGGTGATCCGCAGGGCGCGGCCACCCATATCGCCGCACAGCTGGGCATTCCGGTCGACGCGGTCCGCCGGCAGTTGAGCGGATACGTCTACCTCGATGCCGCGACCCAGGCCGGTGCGCCGTATCTGGGCAGGCAACTCGGCACCGATCTCCAGGGTTCGGCGCAATTCCTGTTGAGCCAGGGCGAGATTCAGGGCCTGGCCGCACCGGAGAAGTACAGCGGGGCGGTTTACGCCGAGGCGGCCACGGCGGCGAGCGCGAAGTGAGTACCGCTGTCGCACAGCGTGATCGGGTCGTGCTGACCGAGGTAGCCAAGACCTACGACACCGCGACCGGCGCCACGGTGGCGCTGTCCCCCACCGATCTGGTCATCGAACTCGGGGAGTTCGTGAGCATTGTCGGACCGTCCGGTTGCGGTAAGACCACACTCTTGCAACTGCTCGGCGGCTTCCTCGCCCCGACCTCCGGCGCGCTGCTGGTCGGTGAGGATCGCATCGACGGTCCGAGCCCGGATCGGGGCGTGGTGTTCCAAGCGCCGACCCTGTACCCGTGGCTTTCGGTGCGCGGCAATATCGAGTTCGGCCCCAGGTGCCGGGGCGTGGACAAGCGGACCCGGCGCGCGGAGTCCGATCGACTGCTCGACCTGGTGGGGCTCGGCGATGTGGGCGCAAAGCGACCGTACGAGCTGTCCGGCGGCATGCAGCAGCGGGCACAGATCGCGCGGGTGCTGGCCAACGACCCGCGCATCATCCTCATGGACGAGCCGTTCGGCGCGCTGGATCAGCTCACCCGCGAACGCCTACAGGTCGAACTGCTGCGCCTGTGGCGACAGGCGGGCAAGACCGTGGTCTTCGTGACGCACTCGGTGGAAGAGGCGGTGTTCCTGTCCACCCGGGTGCTGGTCATGAGCGCGCGGCCGGGCCGGATCATCGTCGATCGCCGCATCGACCTGCCCGGCGACGACGCCGACCGGGTGCGCGACCTGCGGGTCACCGCGACCCCCGAGTTCCAGGCGGTGAAATCCGAACTGGCGCAGGCGATCTACGACGCCCACCGCTAACCCCTGAGCACACGAGGATGGCCCCGGATCCCCAGTGATCCGGGGCCATCGTCAGCTATCCGTGCCGGTCATCCGGAGGCAAGCGGTGCCTTACAGGTACGCGCCGCAGTGCGGCCACGCGCCGCGGCCCTGGCCGGCGAGCACGTTCTCGGCCACGCGGATCTGCTCCTCGCGGCTGGCGTTGGCGGCGTTACCCTGGCCGCCGTAGGCGTTCCAGGTGCTCTGGGTGAACTGCAGACCGCCGTAGAAGCCGTTACCGGTGTTGGCGGCCCAGTTGCCACTGCTCTCGCACTGCGCCACGGCGTCCCAGTCGCCCGAGGCGGCGGAGGCGGTCGCGGTGGTCAGCGCGAACGGAACGGCGGCCAGAATGCCGGTGGCGGCGGTGGCGACGAGCATGCGGGTGCTGAACTTGCGAGTCATAGAGGAATTCCCTGCCTGCGCCCTTCCGGCCCGCGCCCTATGGCTGCGGGTCCCCGTCCCCAGGGATGTCGGTTTCGTTCGAACCGCGGGACGGAGTTGCCGGTGTTCGGCGGTTCGATTTCGGACTCGTTGATTCGAGCCGTGAACGACGGTAACGGAACAATCACAACTAATCACGGAGCGATCACGGTCGGTTGACAAATTGATGTCGGCCGCACTCCTCGAGTTTGCGCAGACAGTGCCGGGCGAATGGTGAATTACATTATTCGAATTCAGCGCCGATAATGTGACGGACGCCACTGGAAAATAGTGATCCGAGTCGCGTAATACCCATCGAATTTCCGCGATGCGGACCTGCGCGAGACGACTCCGGCCGCCCCCTTTCCGGTGGGTTTCCGGTGAACTGAGATCGCGCTGCGCGGAACCATTGCCGCCGGTCAGAGCCATGACCGTAGTTCCCGCGACACCGTCGCACTCCCCACCGGAGGAACCATGGCCACCGAGGAACCACGTTCCGGCGCCCGTGCCGTCGATCGGGCGATCCAGGTGCTGAGCTGCTTCGAAGGTGATCCCGAGCTGTCGGTGAGCGTGCCGGGGCAGCTGGCAGACCTCCCGGTGAGCACCGTGCACCGGCTCGCCCGGGCGCTGGTGCGCGGGCGACTGCTCGAACAGGACGACACCACCGACCGTTACCGAATAGGTCACGGTCTGGCGTCGCTTGCGCGCCCCGCCCTGGGCCGTCTGGGCATCGAGTCCGCCGCGCCCTACCTATCCGCGCCGGCGGCCGGGATTCGCATCACCGTGAGCGTGAGCGTGGCGCAGGACCGGGATGCGGTCACGGTGTTCCAGGCCAGGCCACCGGTGTTCTTCCGCCCCAATCAGGTGCCGCGAGCCCGGCAGCCGCTGCGCACCGGCGCGGCCGGGCACGCCCTGCTCGCGTTCTCGCCGTTCACCACCATCGCCGAGGAGCACGCGGCCCGGCAGAACACCCGCCCGGCGCGTCCGGGCAAGCTGCACAGCGAACTCGATCGGGTGCGCCGGACCGGACTCGTCCCGCCGACGATCCGATTCGCGCGATCGCGGTACCCAGTGTCGGGACCGATAAACGGGTGCGCGGCGCGCTCGCGGTGCAGGCGCGCTCGGCGCGGCTCGATGCGAAGCATCCTGCCCGCCATGCGAATCACCGCCGGACGCATCGCGCCCCTGTTCCAAACCGTCGGCGCGGCAACGAATTCCGCCGCCGAATTGGAAACACGCTGATTTCCATATCGTGAAAAGCCGGTTGCCCGGTTCCCCCGGGCACCGCACTCTTTGATCAACCGGTCATTCCTGAATACGCGTTGCGGCAAACGCATTCATCGAAAGAATCACTATGGCTCTCCTTTTCGATCGTCACGGGCATTGCGAATCCTCGCGGCCGCATTCGCCATTACCGGTGCGGTGGGCGTACTCACCGGTTGCGGTAAGCCCGAGCCGGCCAAGACCGCAGACGGGAAAACCGTTGTGCGCTACCAAGGTCAGACCGGACAGGTGACGCACTTCGAACCCGCGGCGGATCTGGGCTACTTCAGCGGGATCGACCTGCACTGGGGCGGCGGTAAGCAGCCGCTTGGGATGCCAATAGCGACTACGCCAAGAAGGTTGCCAAGGCGCCGCTGGTGACCGATCATCCGGTGGTGTGGGTGCATCCGTGACCGGGGAGCGCGTGCTGTTCGTGAACCCGGGCTTCACCACCCGCATCGTCGGGCCGAGCCCGCGCCAGAACGACGCGCTCCCGGAGCTGCTCTACGCCGAGCTGCCGGATCCGGCGTACACGGTCCGATTCCGCTGGGAGAAGGGCAGTCTCGCGTTCTGGGACAATCATGCCACCGCACACCTCGCGCCCGGCGATCTGAACCATCTCGATGTCACCCGGGTGCTGTACCGCAGACGATATTAGCGTCGGCGTGGCCGGAGAGCCCTCGCGCGCCATCTCCGGAGAACGCTTCGCCGGGGTAACCGGCTGATACGCTCCGAACCTATGCCGAGGGCCTTCGACCACACCCCGTCGAGGGCCTTCGGCCTGTGCCGGGCCTGCGCCGCGCGCGGATACGCCGCCTGCCGTTCATGCGCGACACATCTGCGGCACGCACTCGACCAGCTACGGCCACCTTTGCCCTATTTGCTTTCATCCCGCGATCATTCGGCGATCACCCGGAGTTCCGGTCCGGCTGCTCTACTTCGACATATGGTCAACGTCTCCCGCAGACGGCTGCTCGGCTCGGCGACGACCATCGCGGCGGGTGCGGCGGCAGGCTCACTCCTGCCGTCTTCGCTGCACCGCGCCATGGCCGCGCCCGTGCGGGCGGGCGGATTGAATGCCATCGAGCATGTCGTCCTGCTCATGCAGGAGAACCGGTCATTCGACCACTACTACGGGTCGCTCGCGGGCGTGCGCGGGTTCGGCGATGAGACCCCGCTACGATTGCGCAACGGCGCCAACGCCTTCCGGCAACCGGGCGGACCCGGCGGTGAGGTACTGCCCTTCTCCGCACGCGCGGCGGCGGCGCACGCGGGACGGCCGGACAGCGATATCCAGTATCTGGACAGTCTCGATCACGAATGGAAGGGCAGCACCAAGGCGTGGGGGCAGGGGTGGTGGGATCGGTGGATCGAGGCCAAATCCCCGGCCACCATGACCTATTACGAGCGCCGGGACCTGCCGCTGCAATACGAGCTCGCGGACACCTTCACCATCTGCGACGCCTACCACTGTTCGATGTTCGGCGGAACCAACCCCAATCGGAACTACTTCTTTACGGGGACAACGGGATTCGAGCCGTGGGGGAGCAAGCGCGCGGTGGACAACGCCGCCTATGACGCCCGGCATCGCGGATACGACTGGCGGACCTATCCCGAACGCCTGGAGGCGGCGGGGGTGTCGTGGCAGATCTATCAGGAGTGGGACAACTTCACCGACAACCCGGTCGAATACTTCCTGCCGTTCAAGCGCATCGGGCATAAGGTGCTCGCCGAGGTGGACGGGCGTTATCAGACCACCGAGAAGTTCTACGAATCGCTCGCGGGGCGACCGCTCGCGGATCAGCGGCGACTGCTGAACCAGTTGCGGGCCGGGCGGGACAAGCTCTCCGACGCCGAGCGCAGCCTCTTCGATCGCGCCATGTACCGCGGCGAACCCGACAGTCTGCTCCAGCGCTTCGCCGATGATATTGCGGCGGACCGGCTTCCGGCCGTGAGCTGGTTGGTGCCGCCCGCGCGGTACTCCGAACATCCCTCGGAGTCCACCCCGGTGGGCAGCGCCGATTTCATCTACCGACTGCTCGATATCATCGGCTCCGATATCGACACCTGGTCCAAGACGGCGATATTCCTGACCTTCGACGAGAACGACGGCTACTTCGACCACGTCCCGCCGCCGGTGCCACCGCGACCCGCCGACGGCAATGGGGAGGACTGGTACGACGGACAGGCCATCGGACTGGGCGTGCGGGTGCCGATGACGGTCATATCACCCTGGACCATGGGCGGATTCGTCTCCTCGGAGGTCTTCGACCACACCTCGGTCCTGCGCTTCCTCGAACTCTGGACCGGGGTCGGCGAGCCGAATATCAGCGCCTGGCGGCGCACCGTCTGCGGCGATATGACCTCGGTCTTCGACTTCGCCGCCAAGGGCAAGCGGCCGCGACTGGGCAGACCCGGACCGGTTCCGGCCGCGGTCTCGCGGTGGAAGGCCGAACCGCCCGCCTCGCAATCACTGCCGATCCAGGAGCCGGGCACGCGCAAAGCCCGGCCGCTCCCCTATCAACCCGCGGTCTCCAGCACGGTGGACGGGTCAGCACTGTCGGTGACGCTCATCGATACCGGCAGGGCCTACGCGCATTTCACCCTCTATCCGTTCGCGGGCGTCGGCGGCGATCCACGGCATTACGACGTGGACGGCAAGACGACGGTGCAGTTCGCGGTCACCGGGAAATACGATCTCGTCGTCCAGGGGCCGAACCGGTTCTGGCACGAATTGCGCGGGGACACCACGGGAGTCGCGGCCGGGGTCCGGGTCGGCACCGAACCCGGTGCTCGTTCGGCCCTGGTGCTCACACTCGCCAATCATGGTGGGCGCGTAGTGGTGTTGACCATCACCCCGCGTCGCGGCGGCGGCGATGCGCGGCGGGTCGAATTGGCGGCGGGCAGTGCACAGCGCCTGGAGTGGCCCACCCACGACGGCTGGTACGACCTGGAGATCACCGCCGTCGCCGACGCGGAGTTCCGGCGGCGCGTCACCGGACGGATCGAGGACGGTAAGCCGGGCGTGAGCTCGGACTGACATTCCCGCCGTGTGCCGGACGATCATCTCCACGGGCTCGGAACTGAACCGGTTCTTCACCGCGCTGGTCACCGGAAAGCTGCTTCCCGCACCGCAACTCGTGCAGATGGAACCGACGGTGCCGATGTCACCCTCCACCGCGATGCACTACGGACTGGGACTGATCCGATTCCAGATACCCTGCGGGACAGCCGGAAAGGACGTCAAGGAGCTCTGGGGGCACTCCGGCGGCATTCCCGGATTCACCACCCTGGCCATCGCCACGCCCCAGGGCAACGCGGCGGCGATCAGCATCAACACCTCCGATACCAATGATCGGTTCTCCGGCACGGTGACCGCGGTGGCCTGCGCGATCGCCTGATCCGGACATGCCGAGGGCTCGGTGATCGATGATCACCGAGCCCGCATGCGAGGGGTCAACGCCCGAGTGGGCGTCCCGGCGGCGGGGGCTGCTGCCAGCGCTGATCACCGGGCGGATCCTGGCGCGGCTGCTGCGGATCCTGGCCGAGCCGCTGTTGTTCCGGCGGCCGGGGCACCGCACGCTGTTGCGGCGGTGCGGTTTCCGCGCGCGGACGCGTCGGCGGCATCGCGGTCGCGTCGACCGGAGCTCGGGCATCGGCCTCCGCGGCGCGGACCGCGCGTTCGGCGGCCGGATCGGTGGCGGTATTGAACCAGTCGGCCACCTCGTCGGCGTCATCCTCGGGACGTTCGGTGACCTCGCTGTCGGCGGCCGGTTCATACCGGAAGGTGCCGTCCGCGCCCTCCTTGGCGAAATTGCGGGCGAAACCCTCCAGGGCCTTGCCGAAATCGCTCGGCACCAGCCACACCTTGTTGGCATCGCCCTTGGCGACCTGCGGCAGGGTCTGCATGTACTGGTAGGCCAGCAGTTCGGGGGTCGGCTTGCCGTTCTTGATGGCGGCGAAGACCTTCTCAATGGCCTTGGCCTGGCCCTGGGCCTGGAGATACGCGGCGGCGCGTTCACCCTGGGCGCGCAGGATACGGGATTGCCGCTCACCCTCGGCCGACAGGATCGACGCCTGTTTGGAGCCCTCGGCGGACAGGATCTGCGCCTGCTTCTGGCCCTCGGCGGTCTTGATGGCGGCCTCGCGCTGGCCCTCGGCGGTGAGGATGATGGCGCGCTTCTCGCGGTCCGCCTTCATCTGCTTCTCCATCGACTCCTGAATCGAGGGCGGCGGATCGATGGCCTTGAGTTCGACCCGCGAGACGCGCAGACCCCAGCGGCCGGTCGCCTCGTCGAGTACGCCGCGCAGCTGATGGTTGATCTGATCGCGGGAGGTCAGCGTCTCCTCGAGGGTCATCCCACCGACCACATTGCGCAGTGTGGTGATGGTCAATTGCTCTACGGCGGCAATGTAATTGCTGATTTCGTAGACCGCGGCCTGCGGACTGGTGACCTGGAAATACACCACCGAGTCGATCTGCACGGTCAGGTTGTCCTGGGTGATCACCGGCTGCGGCGGGAACGACACCACCCGCTCGCGCAGATCCACCTTGGCGCGTACGCGGTCGGCGAAGGGCACCAGGAAGGTCAGCTGTCCGGAGACGGTGCGCGAATAGCGACCCAGGCGTTCGATGACGGCGGCTTCGGCCTGCGGCACCAGCGCCACCGACTTGAAGACGATCACCACCACCAATAGGACCAGAACAAGAGCGACTATGAGTACAGCCATCTAGGGCCCCTTCCACACGACGACGTGCGCGCCGTCGATCCTCATGATGTAGACGGTCGAACCCTCCGGATACGTCTCATCCGGATCGAAGGCCCGCGCGCTCCACACTTCACCATCGAGCTTCACCCGGCCACCATGCTCGTCGACCGCCTCCAGCACGCGCGCGGTCTTACCCGGCAGCGCGTCCATGCCGGTGGGCGTCGGCGGCGGAATCGAGTAGCGGCGCAACAGAAATGGGCGAACCAGCAGCAGCAGCGCGATGGCGGTGACACCGAAGATCACCGCATCCACCACCAGCGGGGTACCGGCCAGACCACTCACACCGGCGGTGATCACCGCGGCACTACCCAGCATGAGCAGCGTGAGATCACCCGTGAGCATCTCCGCCGCCGCGAGGAGTATCCCCGCGACCAGCCAAACGATTGCGGCCACGACACCACAGTAATCGCTCTCGCCACACCCTGCGCAAGATCGAGCGCGCCGACCCCCGAATCGGTACCTGCCCCGAAAACGCGCGTCGGAGCGGGGCGTTTCCCGGATCTGCCGGTACCTTCGATGCGGTGAACGGGCGTGACAACTATGGCGGCGACATCTTCTCCGGACATGCGCGGACGCGAAAGCGCGAAATACCGCAGGTGATCGCCGAACGCGACCTGGTCGCCGAGGACGCCGCCAGCGGATTCTGCGGCGCGGTAGTCGGTTTCGACCGCACCTACGACGGCGACTTCGTCAAACTCGAGGACGGGCGCGGGCGGGTGCGCCTGTTCGCCATGCGCGAGGCGGCGTTCCTGATCGACGGGGAACCCGTCACGCTGATCCGGCCGACCGCCGTCGCACCGAAGCAGCCGACGCGCTCGGCCTCCGGATCCACCCGCGTCGAGGGTGCGCGCGCCCGGGTCGCGCGGGCCAGCCGAATCTGGGTCGAAGGCGTGCACGACGCGGCGATCGTCGAGCGGGTGTGGGGGCATGACCTGCGCATCGAGGGTGTGGTGGTGGAACAGCTCGAGGGTTTGGACCATCTGGCCGCGCGGCTGACCGAATTCCAGCCCGGACCCGGCAGCCGGGTCGGCGTACTGGTCGACCATCTGGTCACCGGCTCCAAGGAGACCGGGCTGACCACCGGGCTCGGCCCGCACGTGATGGTCACCGGGCACCCGTATATCGATGTGTGGCAGGCGGTTCGGCCCGCGGTGCTGGGTATCGCCGCCTGGCCGGAGGTGCCGCGCGGTGAGGATTGGAAGACCGGCGTCTGCCGGCGGCTGAACTGGGGCACCCCGCAGGAGGGATGGCGGCGCGTCTACAACGCCGTCAACTCCTACCGGGACCTGGAACCGCACCTCATCGGCGCGGTGGAACGCCTCATCGATTTCGTCACCGAACCCGAGTAACCCTGGGCGCGTTGCTCACTCGAGCGCGATCGGGCCGCGCCCGGTTCGACTTCATCGTGCCACTACCGGAATCGATCGGCCGAGAGCGAAAGACCCTGCCGACCAAAGACTCTCGAACTTGTCATCGGGTGTCGGGGCCGCGGTTCACCCGGGCGCGGAGAGCCGTTCAGTCGATGGTGAAATCCAGATTCACCGGGCGGTCGGGGAATTCGTCGGCATTGAGCAGTTCGGTGGCCGTGGCCGCGATATCGGCGCCCACCAGATCCAGGTCCAGATCGCTGATGCGGGCCTCGCCCGATCCCTCCAGCAGTAGGCCGAAGGCTATGTAGTGCGCGGCTTCCGGGACATCGGAGACGATCTGATGATGCGTCCACCGGGTGGTGCCGTGGATGCGGCGGTTCTCCATACTGTCGAAGACCAGGATCTCGCCCTTGCGGCCGTTGACCCGCATCCACAGGCCGACAGCCGAGGTGTCGGGGGCGGTGGTCTTGATATTGCCCGAGAGTTGAATGCGCTTGCCGCGGTACTGCTCCGCCTTGACCATCTGCATGAGGGTGCCGAAGCCACTCGCGTTCGGACGCGAGCGCAGGTAGCCCGCGGGACTGTGGCGGCCGCGTACGGTGCGGTCGATGCCGATCTCGTACTTGCCCGGATCGCTTTCGCTCAGCACCCATCCGGTGAGCAGACGGCCTTCGGAGGAGGCGAAACCGGGCAGCGCCTTGGTCTCCAGGAATACCTTCGTGGTCTCGATGCGCACCCGTTCGGTATCGGCTTCGAGCTTGCGGGTTTCGGCGGCGGTGCGTTTACGCGTGGTCAGGTAGGTGACCAGGGCGACGCATAACCCGCCGAACAGGGATGAGAGCAGGCCGAGCACCATGGAATCGTTCATCTCCCCGGCCTTCGATCGTCGAGCACCGGACCCATTGTCCCGAACCGGAGGTGATCACGCCGTCGAACGGTTGATCGATTTCCGATCCAGCCCATAGTTGCTCGCCAGCTATTCTTGAAATCATGAGTACGCCGAGCGCCACGCTGACGGTCTGGGCCAGCTCCTGGCTGGCGGGTCGCAGCGCCCCCGACGATGTGCTGGATGCACTGCGCGCCTGGGCGCCCCGCCAAACCGTCGCGGCCGGAGATCCCGTCACCGGCGGCCACACCGGACTACCGTGGGCCGCCGACGAATCCGAGGAACCCACCGGGGCCGGAATCATGGTGCTGCTCAAACTCATTCGGGAGGCCTTCACCGCCCCCACCGCTCAGCTGCGCCTGGTGCTCCCCATCCCCGGCGATGTCCGTGGCGTCCCCGTCGGCACCGAATTCGCCTCCGCCGCAACCGAAGCGGGTGAGGGCCTGTTCATCGGCGCCCCCGGCAGCGACGGCACCGGCCTGGTCCCGATCTGGACCGATGACGAAACCCTGCAGTGGCGGGTCTACGCCACCCCCATCCCCTACGCCATCGAACCCGATATGCCCCTCGGCGAAGCCGAATACGCCATGCGCCAGGCCGTCCGCGACGCCGCCGACGCCCTCCAACAACTGCACACCACCCAGGTCGACCCCACCGGCCCCAGCCCCCGCGACCTGATCGAAGACGAACTCGAAGCCCTCTCCCAACACCACTACCCCGACTCCCTCCCCCTGCGCGCCCGCCGCATCCTCGACACCGCCGACCAGGTGGCCGCCATCCTCACCGTCGCCGAACGCGCCCCCGCCTCAGCCCCCACCTCCGCCACCGCGATCGCCGCCCAGGAATCCCTGCTCCGCCCCCTCTGGAACGCCATCCGCTCCGCCCGCCTGGCCGCGGTCCACGCCCGCGGCTAGAGCGAGGCAGCGGCCATGCCGGTGTCCGATTTGATCAAGACCCGGGCGGGTGGGCGGGATTACGGTTCGGGGTATGACATTTCGGATTGATGCGGTCGGGATTGTTGTTTCGGATATGGGGGCAGCCGTGAATTTCTATCGGCGGCTCGGGGTGGAGATCGGGGCGGGGGCGGAGGGGGAGCCGCATGTGGAGGCTTCGCTCGGGGGTGGGGTTCGATTGTTGTTGGATACCGAGGAGACGATTCGGTCGTTTCATCCCGAGTGGCGGGGCGGGACGGGGCGGATGGGGTTGGCTTGCCGGTGTGAATCACCGGCCGAGGTCGATGCCAAATACGAGGAATTGGTAGGAGCGGGGTATCGGGGCGAATTGCCGCCGTTCGATGCGTTCTGGGGGCAGCGGTATGCGACGGTGCTCGATCCCGATGGGAATGGGGTGGATTTGTTCGCGGCCCTTGGCTGAGGGGATCGCGAATCGATAATCGCGATTACCCGCGCAGTAGTTCGGAGAGGGGCACCCCCGCGAAGTCCCGGATTTCGCGGGAGAGGTGCGGCTGGTCGGCGTAGCCGGTGCGGGCGGCGACCTCGGCGGGTGGGACGCCGGTGCGGGCCAGGGCCAGGGCTCGTTGCATGCGGAGAATGCGCGCGAGGGTTTTCGGGCCGTAGCCGAAGGCCGTGAGCGACAGGCGGTGCAGTCGGCGCGGGCCCAATCCCAGGCCGGCGGCCAGTGCCCCGACAGTGGTTGTGCCCGACTGGAGTTCCGTCACGATACGGGTGAGGATCGGGTCGACGGGGTCGGTGTCGGCTGCGCGCCGGTGCGCGATCGCCTCGAGCCCGGCGGTGGGAGAGGACGCGGATTCCACGAGCCGAAGGGCGTTGCGGGTATCCGGGACCGACCACAGGTCGGCCAGATCCGGTCGGCCGTCGCGGAGTTCGTCGGCGGGCACGCCCAGGAGGGCGGGGGCCGCTCCGGGCGGGAAGCGGATGCCCGCGATGCGGGCGGGCAGATCGGCGGGCGGGTGATACGCATGGGTGTCGGGACCGGCGACCGAGAGCTTGCCGTTGATCCAGAGCAGGTCCATACATCCGTCCGGTAGCACCGGCATCGCGGTGTCGACCGACATATCGCGCACCCAGACGATCGCGCCCGGGATGGCGGACGGGCGTTCTCGATAGCCCTGCGGCGCAGCAATATCCGGCGAATCACCCGGTCGGAGTGAATGAGACCCGTCGAAACCGCCCCTGTTCGGCACGTCGTGCGTGAATGCACCTCGCGCACAATTGCATTCGCTGCACTCTTGCATGGTCTGCCATCGCTCGGGGCTGTTCATCAGTGTTTGCGGACGACGCGTTCCGGCTGCCCCGGCTTCCAGATTGTCACATCCATATGACCGTCACCGACCTCGACCGAGGACGCACCGGTGAGTTCGGCCGCGTAGCAGTGGTCGAAGGTCTGACCCGCGGATATCGAACCCGGTTTCGGCATAGAGCGCCTCGGCGAAGCGCTGATGCAACGCCGGATCCCGTTCATCGCGGACCCGGCCGAACAGCTTCGCATCACCGTCGGCGACATGGGTGTCGACGGTGGCGGTGTGCAGGCAGAAGCGCGGATCGCGAGCCAGATCATCGAATTTGGTGGTGTGCGGCATACCGGCCAGCCAGAGTTCGCCCTCGAAGAACCGCGGCTCCATGGGACTGATGCGCGGGAACCCGTCCGCGCGCAGGGTTGCGAGCATGCACAGATTGCCGGTAGCGGCGTGACGGCGAGTGAAGATCTCGGCGATGCGGGGTGCGGCCCCGGCGAACTCGATCCAAGACGTCATACCCCGACCATACTCACCGGCACCGACAGGCTGAACCCGCAACGACCGGCCGTGATCTGTTCGAATGGGACATTCGAGCCCGGCTCCGGAAGGTGCGATGGTGTCGCTCCCCGCCGTATCGCGGCATTGACCGCGGTGTTCCTCGGCTGTGCGGCTCCGCTGGCCGCGCACGCCGTCATCGGCGGCGGCGAGGCGCGGGCGAACGCGTACGAGAGATGGTGTGCGCCGGTTCCACCGAGACCGATACCGGCGAATACGACAGCGGCGGGCCGCTACTCGCCGAGGGCAAACTCGTCGGGATCACCTCATGGGGTCGCGGTGCGGCGCGGCCGGGGTATCCCGGCGTGTACACCCGCCTGCCCGCCCCGTTCCGACTTCAGCATTTGGTGACCGACTGGTCGAAGGTGAAAAGCCCGTGCGGATCGTACTTCTGGGCGATTCGGCGCAACCGGGGTGCATTGGTGCCGTAGTAGGCGGTGGACCAGTCGCTCAGATCCGGGTCGATGTAGTTCACGTACGCGGTATTGCCGACGAGATCGCCGAGCGCGTCCCGGACCTCGTTCACCGCGTTTCGTGCGGCGGGTGTGGTCGCGCCGACGTATATCTGCGCGGTGGCGAGTGCTCCGCGATGCGGGAATGCGGTGTCCGCGGCCCCGATTCGACTCGGAGCGCCGACCATACTGTCCAGCAGAATATCCATACCGGTGCGTCCGGTGAGTAATGCGGTCAGCTCGGACGGATCCGAGAGCGGCTGATTCAACACTCGTGACGAGGCTGTGAATGATTCCCGGCCGAGCGCTCCCCCGCCATTCCAGTTCGGCCGGCACTGTTCGGCCGTGTAATTCGAACATCCCCCGAAATACATCATGGCCGAGAGGTAATCCTTGGATAGCGAATACCGATTCGAGGGCTGCACGCCGGTCGCCGCGACCAGCTTGTCGACCAGAGCATTCAGCGTGCTCTCACCGCCGACATAGCAGCCATTGATCCGGCAGGTCGGCGGATTACCCGCGGAAGTACCGAGGGTGGACCAGAATTCGTCCGGAGCCGACCGGGTGAAGGATTGCCAGCCGCCCAACACCTCGGTGAGCGTGCCCGCGGGGAACTTCACCTGGAAGACCGCGAGCTGCGGCGCGGCGACGGTCTCGAAGGTGAATGAGGTGACCACGCCCAGGTTTCCGCCGCCGCCACCGCACAGCGCCCAGAACAGGTCCGGTTCCGACTCGGCGGAGGCCGTGCGCAGGACGCCGTCCGGGGTGACGACCTGCGCCGAAATCAGGGAGTCACAGGTCAATCCGTACTTGCCGGACAGCACGCCCAACCCGCCGCCGAGGGTCAGCCCGGCGATGCCGACGGTCGGGCACGAGCCGCCCGGCAGACAGCGACCGGCCCGCGCCAGCCCGGAGTACACATCCATCAATCGCGCGCCCGCACCGATGACCGCCGTCCCGGCCGCGCCGACCTCGACCGAATTCAGCTGCCCCACATCGACGATCAGCGCACCATCGGGGGTCGAATACCCGGCGTAGCTGTGCCCGCCGCCGCGCGCGGCGATCCGCGTGCCGGACTGCGACGCCATGCCGACGCACGCCTGTACATCCGCCGCATTCGCGCAGCGCGCGACCGCCGCCGGTTGCCGGGTGTCGAAGCCCGGGTTGTACGCCCGCTTCACCGTCGCGTAATCGGCATCGGCGGGCAGGCTCAGCGCGCCGGTGAGCCGCCGCCGCAGTGCGGCCCAATCCACCTGCCCCGCAACCGATTCCGGCATACACCCGGAGAGCGCACCCGCGCCCAGTGCCGAATAGGCCGCACCCACTGCGGCGGTGCGCAGCAGGCTGCGCCGATTCATCGCCATGGCGATGTCCTCCCCCGAGGCTCGCGCTCGCGACCCGCCGAGCACTGTTCAGAAAGTCCCTACCACCGGTGTATCGCGGCCGCCGAGAGTCCCGTTTCGCTTCTCAGGCAAGCAATCCGTCGGCCAGGCGCGCCCATTCGGCGAGAACCTGCTTGCGCCGCAACCGATCCCGGCCCACCATCTCGTCGAGGGTGGCGCCGCGCACCAGGTTGATGGTCAGCCAGAAGGCCGATTCGAGGCGGTCGCGGGAGATGTCGATGCGCGCGGCGCAGGCGTCGAGCAGTTCGACGGTCAGCTCGTGCTGCACGCGTAACATATTGCGGCGCAACTCTTTCTCATTGGCGATGCCGACGTACAGTTCGACCGAAGCCTTGCCGAGTTTGCCCGCGAAGGGCGCGGTCACCAATTCCACCAGGGTCTCACCGCGCGAGGCGGTCCCGAGCGTGCGCATCCGCCGCTGCAATGCCTCGTGCTGCCGCTGCGTCAGATGTTCGATGGTCTGCGCGAACAACTCCTGCCGGGTGTGGAAGTGATGCAGCTGCGCGCCCCGGGTGACCCCCGCCCGCGCGGTGATATCCGCGATCGACGCGCTCGCATACCCCACCTCGGCGAGGCTGTCGACGGCCGCGTCCAGCAGCAGCGCCCGCGTACGCAGACTCTTCTCCTGATGTTTGTTCGGGGGCAGGGCGGATACCACCCGGTCAGTCTAGCCACACCCGGCAATTGCGTGCACCCTTGCACGCAATTGGATGCTGGACGTACTGTGCAGGCACGGGCTCATGCCGGTCGACCGGCGACGACAGCCCCGCCCGCACCCACCGGAGAATGGAAGCCATGCCCGTCGACCGCCTGCTCCCCACGTCCGAAGCCCACGACCTCATCGAGCTGACCCGCGATATCGCGGACAAGGTCCTGGAACCGAACGCCGCGCTGTACGAGAAGCAGGAGCGCTATCCCGACGAGGCCTTCCGCGCGCTCGGCCAGGCGGGGCTGCTGAGCCTGCCGTATCCGGAGGAGTTCGGCGGCGGCGGTCAGCCGTACGAGGTCTACCTCCAGGTCCTGGAGGAGCTCGGCGCGCGCTGGGCCGCGGTCGCCGTCGCGGTGAGCGTGCACAGCCTGTCGTGCCATCCGCTGTTCGTCTACGGCACCGATGAGCAGAAGCAGCGCTGGCTTCCGGACATGTTGTCCGGCAACCTGATCGGCGCGTACAGCCTCTCCGAGGCGCACGCCGGTTCCGATGCCGCCGCCCTGCGCTGCCGCGCCACCGAAACCGAGGGCGGCTACCGCGTCACCGGCACCAAAGCCTGGATCACCAACGGCGGCAAGGCCGACTACTACACCCTCTTCGCCCGCACCGGTGAGGGCTCGCGCGGCATCTCCAGCTTCCTGGTTCCCGCCGACACCCCCGGCCTGTCCTTCGGCAAGCCAGAGGAGAAGATGGGCCTGCGCGCCGTCCCCACCACCACCGCCGCCTACGACGACGCCTTCCTGCCCGCCGACCGTCTCATCGGCGCTCCCGGCCAGGGCCTCTCGATCGCCTTCAGCGCCCTGGACTCCGGCCGCCTCGGCATCGCCGCGGTGGCCACCGGCATCGCCCAGCGCGCCCTCGACGACGCCGTCTCCTACGCCAGGGAGCGAGAAGCCTTCGGCCGCCCCATCATCGACCATCAGGGCCTGGGCTTCGTCCTGGCCGATATGGCCGCCGCCGTGGACTCCGCCCGCGCCACCTACCTCGATGCCGCGCGCCGCCGCGATGCCGGCCTCCCCTACTCCCGCCAGGCCAGCGTCGCCAAACTCATCGCCACGGACGCGGCCATGAAGGTCACCACCGACGCCGTCCAGGTCTTCGGCGGCTACGGCTACACCCAGGACTTCCCGGTCGAGCGCTACATGCGCGAAGCCAAGATCACGCAGATCTTCGAGGGCACCAACCAGATTCAGCGTTTGGTCATCGCCCGGAGCCTGGCGAACGATTGATTCGCCGCGGTCGTACCGTTCGCACACCGGGCCGAAGGTGTGCGGATCGCGGAGTGCGGATCGTGTGGTCACCGGGTCGGCCCGCCGTCTGTTTCGATCGTGCGGCGGGCCGACCAGGGGCTATTGGCGATTTTGACTCGGAAGGGTCCGCCGATGCTGTGGAACAGGATGTCACCGTGGGGCAGGCCCTCGACAATGGCGTAGGTGTTGTTACCGGGATTGGATTGGCCGAAGGTGGCGCGGTGCACGGTCGGCGCGGCCAGCGGCATGACAGGGTATTCACGGTGAGTATGGAGAACCTCACCGACAACACGTCACTTCCAGATTCCTGGACGATTGACGGTGTGCGGCAACGTTCTCAGGACGACGCCGCACGGTGGCGGACCCGAGCACGCTGGTATATCGAACTCCCAGCAGACCCGAGCAGGGCGCGCCTTTGAATGTCGACCTCGTCGTGGACCTCTCCGGCCTATATCTCGCACGCTCTGTCGACGACGGCGAGTGGCATATGGGCCAACGGACCTCTCCGCACGAGCCGATCCTGTGCTGGTCAAGCTACGGCGATGACCTGGGCTCGGCGATCGACAACCTCTGACACACGATCCGGATTGTCAAGTGAGCCAAACGCATTCGACAGTGCACGGCTTCAATCCACCACACTCAGCTCGCCGTGTGCGTGCACTGAACCGGGGACTGCCGCAGGGGCAGGTCAACCTGTCACCTGATCTTGCAGCAGTCCCTCACTGTGCCGCACCGACACGACAGGCCGGGCGGCGTGATCCGACTGGAACCAGGTGTTCGCGTGCCATAAGCGACCACCGCGAGTGGCTCGCGGGAGACATGCCTAGTGACTCCATTCGGCACGAGCGCGCCAGGAAGAGTTGTTGGACATACGCTCCCTCGAAGGGCTCGGCTCAACGCACGAAAGGCACGGCTGAGCAGGGCGGGTTCGGGGCGGTGATACTGTGACCACCTCGAAAATGTCCGTCGATCGACAGGTTGTGCGTGGGTGGTGGGCGGAGACGGGGTTGGAGAGGGGGGATCGGGGCGGGTGGGGCCGCGGACTCGGCGGGGGGTGCGGACTCGGGAAGCGTTGGTTGCGGCGGCGCGGGAGGTGTTCGAGCGGGATGGGTATATCGATTCTCGGATCTCGGATATCGCGAAGGCCGCGGGGATGGCGTCGGGGTCGTTTTATACGTACTTCGACAGTAAGGAAGAGGTTTTCGCGGCGCTGGTCGAGCAGGTGCGGGAGGAGATGTTGCATCCGCATCTGCGGGAGCGCAGTGGGATCACCGATGCCCGGAGCCTGATCGAGGCGGCGAATCGGGATTATCTGGAGTCGTACCGGCGCAATGCCCGGCTGATGGGGTTGTTCGAACAGGTCGCGCAGGTCGATGAGAACTTTCGGCGGATGCGGGTCGAGCGCGGGAAGGCGTTCGTGCAGCGCAACGCGCGGATGATTCGCGCATTGCAGGAGTCGGGGCAGGCCAGTGCCGAGTTGGATCCGAGCATTACCGCGCATGCGCTGTCGGCGATGGTGAGCCGGATGGCGTACACGGTTTTCGTGCAGCACCAGCGCATTTCGTTCGAGAAACTGGTGACGACGCTGAACCAGTTGTGGATCAACGGGTTACAGCTGACACCGGCCGAGCCCACGGACGAGGATTCCGCGCACGACTAGGCGATCTCGCGCGCGAAGTCGATGAGGGCGGCATTGACCTCGCGCGGGCGCTCCTGCTGAATCCAGTGGCCCGCGCCCTCGAGAATGATGGAGCCGCGCAGATCGGTCAGCACGGCGGGCATTTTCGCCAGCGGCGTGAAGCGGATGACGGGGTCGGCCGAACCTGCGATGAACAGGGACGGCTGGGCGATCGTGGTGTCGGCGAGATGCGCGGTGCGCTCCCAGCTGCGGTCGAGCGTGCGGTAGTAGTTGAGGCCGCCGGTGAATCCGGTGGCCGAGAAAGTCTGGACGTAGTAGTCGAATTCGGCGGGGGTGAGCCACGGCGGCAGGGGCGGTTCGGCGGTGTCGGTGTCCAGGAATGCTCGTGCGCTGAGTACCTCGTCCTGCAGGAGCGTGCGGCGCACGTCCGCGGCGAGCGCCCTGTCCGCGACCCCGGGTTCCTGGAACCAGCACATGTAGAAGTCGTCGCCGAGCCGTGCACGCAGAATCGCCACCGGCGGGCCGCAGGAGCGGGGTGTGGCCGGAACGCTGAGCCCGGCGACCGCGCGCACGCGATCCGGATAGGCGCGGGCGAGCTGCCAGACCACCGACGCGCCCCAGTCGTGGCCGACGAAGATCGCGTCCTCGATGCCGGTGGCGTCCAGGAGGCCGATCAGATCCGCGCAGACGGTCAGGATGTCGTAATCCTCGATCCGCTCGGGTCGCGAACTGCCGCCGTAACCGCGCATATCCGGGGTCAGGGTGCGAAAGCCCGCCGCGGCGAGCGCGAAAACCTGGTGCCGCCAAGAGAATCCGAGTTCGGGGAAGCCGTGGCAGAACACCACCGGCACGCCGTCGCCGTGCTCGACGACCCGCAATTCGATGCCATTGGCCCGCACCTGACGGCTGCCCAGGCGCTGCCAATCCTCGCGTAGATCTCGTGTGGTCACGTTGCCCTTCATGCTGCGCTACCGGTCCGGGGTGGGACACACGGTAGGCAAAATTGACGCCGAGTTCAACTATGCGCTGAGACATACTGCGCCGCAGCCCTTTTCATATCCTGTTCCGCCACTCCCCCGGATTCCCGCCCTTGAATGCGGGCGCGGAGGCGGGTAGACAGGCGGGATCATTCGGACTCGAAGAGGAGTACTCGTGCAGGTCGCGGGAAAGATCGCGGTGGTGACCGGAGGCGGCGGCGGAATCGGTGGAGCGCTCGCGGCGCGGTTGGTACGGGACGGGGCGCGGGTCGTCATCGCCGATCTCGATGCCGACGCCGCTGCGGACGTGGCGGCCGCGATTACCTGGGAGCACCCCGGAACGGCGGTGGCGGTGGGTGCGGATGTTTCGGATATCGCGCAGCTCGAAGCGCTGATCGCCCGCGCGGAGGCCGAATTCGGCCCGGTCGATGTGTATTTCGCCAATGCCGGTGTCGCCGGGCCGGTCGGGCTCGGCGAGGATGGTCCGTGGGCGACCGCCCTCGACGTCAATCTCCAGGCCCATGTGCGCGCCGCGCGCCTGCTGCTGCCGGGCTGGCTCGAACGCGGCGAAGGCTACTTCGTCAGCACCGCGTCCGCCGCCGGACTGCTCACCCAAATCGGTTCCGCCGCTTATTCGGTCACCAAGCACGCCGCCGTCGGATTCGCCGAGTGGCTGGCGGTGACCTATGGCGATCGCGGCATCCGGGTGAGCTGCCTGTGCCCGATGGGCGTCGAGACCGCCCTGCTGCGCGCCGGGGAGAATTCCGGCGATGCGCTCGGCGCGGCCGCGACCCGAGCCGTGACCTCGGCGGGCGCGGTGCTGACCCCGGACGAGGTGGCCGAGATCGTGCTGGCCGCGCTCGACGAGGAGCGGTTCCTGATTCTGCCGCACCCCGAGGTGCTGGAGATGTACCGGCGCAAGGGCGCCGACTACGACCGCTGGCTGTCCGGGATGCGGCAGTACCAGCGCCGCCTGCTGGAGGACGCCAAGTCCTGAATACCCGAATCCGGATTCGACATTCGGAGCATCAGCACTGGTGAGAGCGCTAGGCTGATGCGAATGTGTCACGAGTCACACTGGTCTCGGCACCGCACACCCTTGACCGATGAGGCCCGCGTCACGCATCGTGGCCAGTACTTACCAAGCGCTTAGTAAGCATCTCGCGCGGATCGCCCGTACTCCGAAAGGACCACTCTGTGAACAGATTCGACGGCAAGACCGCGATTGTCACCGGCGCGAGCCGGGGTATCGGTCTCGGGATCGCGCAGCGCCTGGTGGACGAGGGCGCGCAGGTCGTGATCACCGCGCGCAAGAAAGAGGCGCTCGACGAAGCGGTCGCCACGCTCGGCGGACCCGCCCACGCGCTGGCCGTCGCCGGGCGCGCCGATGACGCCGACCATCAGGCCGAGACCATCGCCCGCGCCATCGACACCTTCGGCAGCGCCGATCTGCTGGTCAACAACACCGGCATCAATCCGGTCTTCGGGCCGATGGTCGAGCTCGACCTGGCCGCGGCCCGCAAGATCGTCGAGGTGAACTGCCTGGCCGCCCTGTCCTGGGTGCAGCAGATCTACAAGGGGTGGATGCACGAGCACGGCGGCGCGATCGTGAACATCTCCTCGGTAGCGGGCACAAAACCCGCGCCGGGCATCGGGTTCTACGGTGCCAGCAAGGCGATGCTCACCCACATCACCCAGGAACTCGCCGTCGAACTCGGCCCCACGATTCGGGTCAACGCGGTCGCCCCCGCGGTGGTGAAGACCAAATTCGCCAGTGCGCTCTATGAGGGGCACGAAGCCGAAGTGGCGGAGAACTATCCGCTCAAGCGACTGGGAGTACCGGAGGATATCGGCGGCGTGGTGGCGTTCCTGCTCTCCCAGGACGCCAGCTGGCTGACCGGACAACTCGTGGTCGTAGACGGCGGCGTCACGCTGACCGGCGGCGTCTGATCGATCCCGGTGCCACGATGAATTCCGCTGATACCGCCCTGCCCGGCCTGGACCTCGACCGGCTCACCGAATGGCTTGCCGCACAACGACCGGACCTGGCCGCGGGGCCATTGCGCGGCCGGGTGATCGCCGGGGGGAAGTCCAATCTCACCTATGCGATCACTACCGGCACAACATCATTCGTGCTGCGCAGGCCCCCGCTGGGCCATGTGCTGGCGACCGCGCACGATATGTCCAGGGAACACCGGGTGATCAGCGCGCTGGCCCCGACCGATGTTCCGGTGCCCGCCACCTACGCGCTCTGCGAGGACACCGAAATCATCGGTGCGCCTTTCTATTTGATGGAATTGGTGGCGGGCACGCCGTATCGCACCGCCGCCGAACTCGAGAAACTGGGTCCGGAGCGTACGACCGCGATCTCGACCGGCCTGATCGACACCCTCGCCGCATTGCATTCGGTCGATCCGGCCGCGGTGGGTCTCGGGGACTTCGGGCGGCCCGAGGGCTTCCTGGAACGACAGGTGCGGCGCTGGAGGAAACAGCTCGACGCCTCGTACTCCCGGGAGCTGCCCGCCGCGATGGAATTGCACGAGCTGCTCGCCGCGGCGCAACCGGCGCAATCGGCGACGCGGATCGTGCACGGCGACTACCGCCTCGACAATGTGCTCGTCGACGCGGCCGATCAGGTTGCGGCGGTGCTGGATTGGGAGATGGCCACGCTCGGTGACCCGCTCACCGATATCGGCCTGCTGCTGGTCTACCAGCGCATGGGCATGCATCGCATCCCCGGTGTCACCGATGTCGCCGCGGCACCGGGCTTTCTGAGCGAACCGGAGATGCTCGAACGCTATGCGCGGCTGGCGGATCTGGATCTGACGCATATCGGGTTCTATGTCGCGCTGGCCTCATTCAAGCTCGCGGTCATCGCCGAGGGCATTCACTACCGCTATCTGCACGGCCAGACCGTCGGCGCGGGTTTCGAGAAGATGGGCGAGATGGTGGACCCGCTGCTGCGTGCCGGGATCGCCGCGCTCGGAGAGAACGGCAGATGACCAATCCCGAAGCGGTACGCGAGGATCTGCGCCGGCGCGTGAGCGCCCTGCTCGCCGACCATGATCCGGCCACCACCGATCCGGTGACCTTCCACCGCGCGCGTTTCGACGCGGGGCTGGCGTGGGTGTACCACCCGCTAGGCGCGGGCGGTCTCGGTGTCGACCGGGAACTGCAACCCTTCGTCGACGCCCTGTTCGAGCAGGCCGGAGCGCCGGGCAACAATCCCGAACTCAATGGCATCGGGCTCGGTATGGCCGCGCCGACCATCCTCGCCTACGGCACACCCGAACAGCGCCACCGCTATCTGCGGCCGCTGTGGGCCGGGGAGGAGATCTGGTGTCAGCTCTTCAGCGAACCGGGCGCCGGATCGGATCTGGCCGCGGTGAGCACCCGCGCCGTGCGTGACGGCGAGGACTGGATCGTCAACGGGCAGAAGGTCTGGACCTCGGTGGCGCATAAGGCGCAGCGGGCGATCCTGGTGGCGCGCACCGATCCCGATCGCCCGAAACACGCTGGACTGACGTATTTCATCTGCGATATGACCGCCCCGGGCGTGCAGGTGCGACCGCTGCGCCAGCTCACCGGCGAGGCCGAATTCAATGAGGTGTTCCTCACCGATGTGCGCATCCCGGATGCGAATCGCCTGGGCCGGGAAGGCGAGGGCTGGCGGGTGGCCACCACCACCCTCAATAACGAGCGAGTCTCCATCGGCGGACGCCCGATGCCGCACGAGAGCGGGATCCTGGGCGTGGTGACCCGCACCTGGCGCGCGCATGCCGACAGGCACACCCCGGAACTGCACGATCGGCTGCTGCGCCTGTGGGTGGAGGCCGAGGCCGCGCGCCTGGCGGCCACCCGATTGCGCCAGCGCGTCGCGGGCGGGCAGCCCGGTCCGGAGACCTCGGCCCTGAAGCTGTCGTTCGCCCGAATCAACCAGCAGCTCAGCGGATTCGAACTCGAACTGCTCGGTGAGGACGGGCTGCGCTACGAGGACTGGACCATGGTGCGCCCGGATCGCGTCGACTTCGCGGGCCGGGACGCGGGCTACCGGTACCTGCGCGCGAAGGGCAATTCCATCGAGGGCGGGACGTCGGAGATCATGCGCAATATCGTCGCCGAACGGGTGCTGGGTTTGCCCGGTGAAGCGCGCGCGGACAAGGACATCGCCTGGAAGGACCTGATCCGATGAGCGAGGACATCCTGCTGCTCGACACCGATGTCGAGTCCGCGCTGCGCGCGACGGTGCGAACTCTGCTGAACGACCGCTGCGATCCGGCGGCGGTGCTGGCGGCCTATGCCGGAGACCGGTCGCTCACGCGCTCGCTGTGGAAGACAATCACCGCCGAATTGGGGTTGGCCGGATTACATCCCCGAGAACCGGGGCGGTGCGGGCGGTTCCGCACGCGATGCCGCGGTGGTGCTGGAGGAGCTGGGGCGTTTCGCCGCGCCGGTGCCGTTTCTGACCAGCGGCGTGATCGCGGCGACCGTACTGCTGGCGGGCGATTCCGACCTCGTCGGCCGCCTGGCCACGGGTGAGTGCACCGCGGCCCTGCTCGCACCGTTCTCGGCCGCGACCGTCGAGCAGATCCCCACCCTGGTCCAGGACGCCGAGGGCCGGTTGTCCGGCCGGGTGACGAGTGTGGCCGGAGCCCTCGACTCGGAGGTGCTGCTCGCGGCGGTGCAGACCCCGCAGGGCACCGAGGTGCATGCCCTCGCGACCTCGCGGGCGACGGTGGAACCGGTGGTCTCGCTCGATATGACCCGGCCCCTGGCCGATATCACCGTCGATGCCGCGCCCGGGCGGGTGGTCGTGGCGGCGGGGGCCGGATTGCCCGCGCTGCGTACGGGTTTGGCGACCGGCGCGGCGCTGCTGGCCTCCGAACAGGTCGGGATCGCGGCGTGGTGCCTGGACACGACCGTGCGATATCTGAAGGTGCGGCGGCAGTTCGGGCGCGCGGTCGGCGGCTTCCAGGCGCTCAAACACCGACTCGCCGATCTGTACGTCGAGCTCGAATCCGCCGGTGCGACAGCACGATACGCGGCGGGTGCGCTCGCGGCCGACGATCCGGACGCCGCGATCGCCGGAGCCGTGGCGGCGGCGTACTGCGCCGAGATCGCGGTGCACGCCGCCGAGGAGGCGGTCCAGTTGCACGGTGGCATCGGTATGACCTGGGAGTATCCGGTCCATCTGTACCTCAAGCGGGCCAAGGCCGATCAGATCGGGCTGGGCGCTCCCGCACACCATCGATCCGTGCTCGCCGGGCTGATCGACCTGCCACTCGGCCGGGACTGACACCGCATGCGCCGCACCACCAACGACGATCAGGAGTAGCGATGTTCGAACTCTCGGGCAAGGCCCAGCGGTACCGGGACGATCTGCTCGCCTTCATGGACGAGCACGTCTATCCGGCGGAACCGATCTTCGAAGCGCAGATGACCGAATCCGGTGACCCGCACTACCATCCGCCGATCCTCGAGGAACTCAAGACCGAGGCGCGCAAGCGCGGGCTGTGGAACCTGTTCCATCCGCACCCCGGCCTGGGCGCGGGGCTGACCAATTCCGAATACGCGCCGCTGGCCGAAATCATGGGCCGCAGTGCGCATCTCGCGCCCGAGGCCACCAATTGCAGTGCCCCCGACACCGGGAATATGGAGGTGCTGACCCTGTTCGGCACCGAGGAACACCGGCGGGAATGGCTCACGCCGCTGCTGGCGGGTGAGATCCGCTCCGCCTTCGCCATGACCGAACCCGCGGTCGCCAGTTCCGATGCCACCAATATCCAGTTGCGGATGGATCGCGACGGCGACGACTACGTGCTCAACGGCCGTAAATGGTGGACCTCCAACGCATTACACCGCAATTGCAAGGTGCTCATCGTCATGGGCAAGACCGACCTCGACGCACCGGTGCACCGGCAGCAGAGCATGATGGTGGTCCCGATCGATACGCCCGGGGTGACCGTCGTGCGCGGCCTGACCGTGTTCGGCTACCAGGATCGAGAAGGCCACGCCGAGGTCGTCTTCGACAATGTCCGGGTGCCCCGTACCGCATTGCTGGCCGGGGAGGGCGACGGGTTCATGATCAGCCAGGCCCGACTGGGTCCCGGCCGCATCCACCACTGCATGCGCGCCATCGGCATGGCCGAGCGCGCCTTGGACCTGATGATCGATCGCGCCCAGGCGCGCACCACTTTCGGTGCGCCGGTGGCCGATCGGGCCAATATCCAGGACTGGATCGCCGAATCCCGCATCGAGATCGAGATGGTCCGGCTGCTGACTCTCAAGGCCGCGTATCTGATGGATACCGTCGGAAACAAGAACGCGCGCACCGAGATAGCCGCCATCAAGGTCGCCGCGCCGGAGATGGCGCTCAAGGTGATCGACCGGGCCATTCAGGTGCACGGCGGCGGTGGCGTCTCCGGTGACTTCCCCCTCGCCGCCATGTACGCGCATGTGCGGACGCTGCGGTTGGCCGACGGGCCGGACGAGGTGCACAAGCGCACCATCGCACAGCGTGAACTGCGGCGCCGGGATCCGTCCTGGGGCCGGAAAGCCTGAGCCGCCCATCCGAAAGACCGAGCCGCCCACCGGAAAGACCCAGCCGCCCCAGTGAATTCGACGACAAGGAGCCCCGCATGACGAAAACCCTGCAGGTACTGCTGGCCGAACGGCCGACCGGACTGCCCACCGCGGACACCTGGAGCGTGGTCACCACCGAGTTGCCCCCGCTCACCGCGGGACAGATGCTGGTGAAGATCTCCTTCATCTCACTGGATCCGGCCATGCGCGGCTGGCTCAATGATGTGCGCTCGTATCTGCCGCCGGTGGGCATCGGCGAGGTGATGCGCGCGCTCGATATCGGCACCGTCGTGGAGTCCAGGCATCCGGACTTCGCCGTCGGCGATACGGTCAGCGGCACCTTCGGGGTCACCGAGTACGCGATCAGCGACGGCCGCGGTGTGCAACGCGTCGATCTGAATGCCGCGTCCGGCCCCACCTGGCTGGGTGCGCTCGGAATGCCCGGTATGACAGCGTATTTCGGTCTGCTCGAGGTCGGGAAACTGCAACCGGGCGATACCGTGCTGGTCTCGGCGGCGGCGGGTGCGGTGGGCAGTGTGGCCGGGCAGATCGCGAAGGCCAAGGGCGCCACCGTGATCGGTATCGCCGGTGGTGCGGAGAAATGCCGGATGCTCACCGAGGAACTGGGTTTCGACGCGGCGATCGACTACCGGGCGGGCAATGTGCTGCGGCAGGTGCGCGAGGTGGCCCCGGACGGCATCGACATCTACTTCGACAATGTGGGCGGTGAGATCCTCGATGCCGCCCTGGCCAATCTGCGCCGCGGTGCGCGCGTCGTGCTGTGCGGTGCGATCTCGGCCTACAACGAGCAGAAGCCGCCGCCGGGGCCCTCGCGCTATATGTCGCTGCTGGTGTTCCGGGCGTCCATGATCGGGTTCGTGGTGTTCGATTACGCCGACCGCTACCCCGAGGCCGGTGCGCAACTGGCGCGGTGGCTGGCCGAGGGGCGCATCAAGAGCCGCGAGCACGTCGTCGAAGGCGGTGTGGCGCAATTCGGCGACACACTGAACATGCTTTTCACGGGCGCGAACACCGGCAAGCTCGTGCTGGCGCTCTGACACCGGGCCGCGTCCCCGGCTCCCGTCGCGGCCGGGGACGCGCGGCCGCCTGACATATCCTGGTCCGAGTGATGGGAGACTGGCCACGTGATCGAATCAGCGGACCGCTCGCGCGCGGACGACACTCGCGCACGGCTGCTCGACGCCGCCGTGATCGCCTTCGCCGAACGCGGCTTCCACGGGTCCACCACCCGGGACGTCACCTCGATCGCGGGTTTGAGCACCGCCGCGATCTATGTGCACCACCGCTCCAAAGAGGAACTGCTCTACCAGATTTCGCGCACCGGGCACCTGGACACCCTGGAGCGGGTGCGGGCGGCGATCGCCTCGTCGGCCGAGCCGACCGAACAGCTCATCGCCCTCATGCGGGACTTCGCGATCCACCATGCCCGCGCGCATACCGTCGCCCGCGTCATCAACTATGAGCTCGCGGCCCTGTCCCCCGACCATCAGCGCGAGATCAAGGACATCCGCCACACCATCGACACCGAGGTCCGCACCCTCATCGAACACGGCGTCGCCGACGGCTCCTTCGACAATCCGAACCCGCATATGGCCGCGGTCGCCATCCTGTCCCTGGGCATCGATATCGCCCGCTGGTACCACGACAATGGTCCCTGGACACCGGAAGATCTCGGCGAATACTACGTCGACCTGGCCCTGCGCATAGTCGGCGCACGCCGCCCGGATCATCGATGACACCGCGTCCCGGCCGCTAGCCGATCCACCGCGCCGGATTGTCGATCAGTTCGCCGAGTTCGACGTACGCGGCACCGGTCGCGCCGGGGACGGGGTCCGGGCTGCCCGCCCGGATCTCCGGGGCCACCCAGTGCGAGGACAGCATCCGATCCTGGAGATGGCCTTTCATGAGCGGGATCAGGAATTCCGAGAGTTCACCGAGATGTCCGCCCAGCACGATCACCGGGATGTCGACGATATTGATCACCACGGCCAGGGCCACGCCCAGCGCCCAGGCCGCACGTTCGAGGGCGCGGATCACCGCCGGATCGCCGTCGAGCGCGCGGGCGGTGAGGTCGACGGCGCCGGTCTCCGGGAGGTCCGCCGCGGCGAGCAGGGCATGCCTGCCCGCGTAGAGTTCGAGGCAGCCGGTGGAGCCGCAGCGGCAGACGGGGCCACCGGGATCGACTGTGACATGGCCGATTTCACCCGCCCAGCCGTGTCGGCCGCGCATCACCACGCCATCGCGGACCACCGCGCCGCCGATACCGGTTTCACCGGACAGGTAAATGAAGTCCCGTAGTTCCTCGGGGCGGCCCGGGGCCAGTTCGGCGGTGGCGCGCGCCGCGTAATCCGCTTCATTGCCGATCGAGATCGGCAGGCCCGCAGGGATTTCGAGGGCGAGATAGCGCCGCGGCTCGACATTCGACCAGCCCAGATTCGGCGCGATCAGCAGACGGCCGGACTCCGTGGACACCAGGCCCGGCAAGGCCAGGCCGACGCCGACAAGGTGTGTCCCGCCGTGTGTGCCGGCCAAGAGCGCCTCGGCGATGGCGCCGAGCCGGGCCAGCACGGGTGCGGGTTCGCTCGCCCTGAAGTCACCGCCCTCGATTCGCTCGGCGAGGATCTCGCCCGACAACGCGATAACGCGTGCGGCCAAACAGGTTCCGTTGACCTCCAACCCGAGGGCGGCGAATCCGCGCCCCGCGATGATCGACATGCCCGGTCTTCCCCGCCCACCCGCCGCGGTCGGTTGCGATTCGGCCAGGACGCCCGCCGCGATCAGCTCATCCACCAGGCGGGCGGCGGTGGCGCGGGTCATCCCCGTCGCCGCCGCGACACCCGCGCGCGAGATCGGTTGCGCCGCAGTCAAGCACGTGCGGATGACCAGGGCCAGATTGCTCTCGCGCAGGGTCGACTGCCGTGCGACGGTCCGATCGGCCTCCGGCCGCGGGGAGCGGTGATTCACCCATTGACCTTATCCCGCGATAACTTTATGTTCAATCGATAAACAAAATGGAGGGATGCGCCATGACTCGCCTGCCGAACCCCCGGGACAAGTTCTCCTTCGGACTCTGGACGGTCGGATGGACCGGCATCGACCCCTTCGGCGTGGCCACCCGACCCGCCCTCGAACCCTGGGACTATGTCGAGGGTCTGGCCGAAATCGGCGCCTGGGGAATCACTTTCCACGACAACGACCTGTTCCCGTTCGACGCGGACGACGCCGTCAAGGATCGGATCGTCGACCGGCTGCTGGCCTGCACCGAGCGCGCCGGACTGACCATCGAGATGGTCACCACGAACACCTTCGGCCATCCGGTCTTCAAGGATGGCGCGCTCACCGCCAACGATCGGGCCGTGCGCCGATTCGGACTGCGCAAGATCCTGCGCGCGGTGGATCTGGCGGCGCGGGCAGGAGCGGAGACCTTCGTGATGTGGGGTGGTCGCGAGGGCAGCGAATACGACTGCTCCAAAGATCCGCACGCGGCGCTGGATCGCTATCGGGAGGGCGTGGACACGGTCGCCGCCTACATCAAATCGCAGGGGTACGCGCTGCGAATCGCCTTGGAGCCCAAGCCCAATGAGCCGCGCGGCGATATCTTCCTGCCCACCGTCGGACACGCGCTGGCACTGATCGCCGAACTGGACCACGGCGATATCGTCGGGGTGAATCCCGAGACCGGTCACGAGCAGATGGCCAATCTCAACTTCACGCACGGCATCGCGCAGGCGCTGTGGAGCGGCAAACTGTTCCATATCGACCTCAATGGTCAGCGGGGTCTCAAATACGATCAGGATCTGGCCTTCGGACACGGTGACCTGATCTCCGCGTTCTTCACCGTCGACCTGCTCGAGAACGGCTTCCCCAGCCGCCCCGACGGCCCCCGCTACACCGGTCCGCGGCATTTCGACTACAAGCCCTCGCGCACCGAACATATGGCGGGCGTGTGGGATTCGGCGCGGGCGTGTATGACGACGTACCTGATGCTGGCGGAGAAGGCGCGCGCGTTCCGCGACGATGCCCGCGTCGCGGCGGCAATGGAATACGCCGGGGTGCTGGACCTGGCGAACCCCACCCTCGACCCGGGCGAGACCATCGAATCCTTCCTGTCCGCCGACGAGAAATTCGATCCGGACAGTGCCGCCGAACGCGATTACGGATTCGTGCGCCTGCAACAGCTCGCACTCGAACATCTGCTGGGCTGAGGGGTACCGCGATGCTGGTGGCCGGTGTCGACTCCTCGACCCAATCCTGCAAAATCGTGGTGCGCGACGCGGATTCGGGCCGATTGCTCCGGCACGGCACCGCCGCGCACCCGCCCGGCACCGAGATCGACCCGCACCACTGGTGGCGTGCGCTGCGGCGCGCGTGCGACCGAGCGGGCGGACTCGACGATATCTCCGCGCTCTCGATCAGCGGTCAACAGCACGGCATGATCTGCCTCGACGCGCGGGGCGAAGTCATCCGCCCCGCCCTGCTGTGGAACGACACCCGTTCCGCCGCGGCGGCCGAGGCCCTGGTGCGCGAACTCGGCGACGGCGATCGCGATCTCGGTGCGCGCCGTTGGGCCGACGCGGTCGGCACCGTCCCCGTCGCCTCGCTCACCGTCACCAAACTGCGCTGGCTCGCCGATCACGAACCCGAGAACGCCCGGCGCATCGCCGCCATCGCCCTGCCCCACGACTGGCTCACCTGGCGACTGCGCGGTGCCGAATCCCTCGACACCCTGACCACCGGCCGCTCCGACGCCTCCGGAACCGGTTACTTCGACGCCGCCGCCAACGCCTACCGGCGCGACCTGCTCGCACTGGCCTTGCGCCGCAAGGACACCCACGATCTCGTACTCCCACACGTGCGCGGTCCCGCCGAACCGGCCGGGACCGCGGACCCCCGACTCGGCCTGTCCCACCTGCTGATCGGACCCGGCTGCGGCGACAATGCCGGTGCCGCACTGGGACTCGGCCTGACCACCGGCCAAGTCTTCCTCTCCCTGGGCACCTCCGGCGTCATCGCCGCGGTATCGGACACCCCCGCCGCCGACCGCACCGGCGCGGTGGCCGGTTTCGCCGACGCCACCGGTCGCTTCCTCCCGCTGGCCTGCACCCTCAACGCCACCGGCGTACTCGACGCCATGGCCACCGCCCTGGGCGTCACCCTCGACCGGCTCAGCCTCCTGGCATTGAAAGCCGCCCCCGGTGCGGGCGGACTCACCCATATCCCGTATCTGGCCGGTGAGCGCACCCCCAACCTCCCCCATGCCACCGGCAGTCTGCACGGGATGACCGCCGCCGCGATGACCCCGGAGAACCTCGCCCGCGCGGCCTTCGAGGGCCTGCTCTGCCTGATGGCCGAAGCCATGAACACCGTTCGCGCCCAAGGCATCTCCATCGACCGCATCACCCTCATCGGCGGGGGCGCGCGCTCCCCCGCGCTCCGCCGGCTGGCCCCCGCCCTGCTCGCCGTCCCGATAGCGGTCCCCGCTCCCGGGGAATACGTGGCCGGCGGCGCGGCGCGGCAGGCGGCATGGACCCTGTCCGGCACCGCCGATCCCCCACCCTGGACGCACGGCGAGACCGAAACCTACACCGCACCAACGACTCCCGAGGTCCTGACCAGGTATCGAGCACTGGCCCCGACCAGCCCGGAACGATAGCCGCGGCCGCGTTCACCGAGAGCGGAAAGCGGTCCGGGCGGAATGCTGGAGCGCCGGGCCGGGTTTCAGTGCGGATGACAGCTTTCGAGCTCAATGACGCACGCCGCATCCCCGCGGTCGGATTCGGCACCTATCAGCTGCGGCCCGGACGGATTACCAAGTCCGCGGTGTCGGGTGCCCTGGCAGCCGGGTATCGGCATATCGATACCGCCACCATCTATGGGAACGAACAGGATGTCGGGGCGGCGATTCGGGAGTCCGGTATCGCGCGCGAAGACATCTGGGTCACCACCAAGCTGTGGAACGGCGATCACGGCGACCCCCTGAAGGCGCTCGAGACCAGCCTGACCAAACTCGGTCTCGATCATGTGGATCTGTGGCTCATGCACTGGCCGACCGCGCAGCGGTTGAAATCCTGGGACACCATGGTGCGGGCGCGGGACGAGAGGCTGGCCACCTCGATCGGGGTGAGCAACTTCCTGGTGCCGCACCTGACCGAATTGGCACAGCACTCCGAGGTCACCCCGGCCGTCGACCAGATCGAGCTCAGCCCTTTCCTCCTGGGCACCCGCGCGGATACGGTGCGCTACTGCCGAGACCGGGGCATCGCCATCGAGGCGTACAGCCCCCTCACCCAGGGGGCGCGACTGCGCCATCCGGTACTGGTTCGCATTGCCGACGGCCTCGGTGTCTCCACCGCCCAGGTGCTGCTGCGCTGGTGCCTGCAGCACGGCTTCATCACCCTGCCGCGGTCATCGAATCCCGATCGAATCCGCGCCAACCTCGAGCTGGACGGCTTCGCGTTGAGCCCCGCCGATATGCGCGAGCTCGACGACCTCGACGAGGGCCTCACCACCGGTTGGGATCCGAGCACCGCGTCCTGACCAGGATCGTCTCGGCGACCAGGGCCGGGTTGTCGATCATCGGCACGTGGCCGACGCCGGGCAGGATCTCCAAGTGCGCCTGCGGGATTCGTTCGCGGGCGATCGTGCCGTTGACCGCGACGGGGAGGATGGCGTCGTGCTCGGACCAACCGAAGGTGATGGGGCATGGGGGCGGGTCAAGGGGCGCTATTTGTTCGTGGTTGCCGAGTAGGTCGTCGAGCACGGTGCAGCCGAGCAGGTCTCGTGCCGCGTCGAGCGCTTGTGCGGGTGAGAGGCGGTCACCCCGGCGTGCGATATCGCGCAGGGCCAGCCGCCGCACGAGGGGTGCGCGCAGCGCGAGCGGTTGCACCGGGGCCGTCCATCGGGTCATCGCGATCATCCTGCGCAGTTTCGCGACGCCGCCGGACTGGTCGTGACCGCCCGCATCCCAGAAGCCCGCGGGCGACAGTGCGCACACGGTCAGGGCGCGGCCGCGCCGGGCGAGCTCGATGGCCATCCAGCCGCCCAGCGAATTGCCCGCCAGATGCACCCGTTCGAGCCCGAGCCCGTCCAGCGCACGCTCCGCCGCATCGACCAGATCCGCGACCCGCGCCGGACGCCGAGCGGGTGACGGACCGCCGTGATGGCCGAGCGCCGTCAGCGCCACCACCTCGTGATGCGGTTCGAGGAGGGGAATCACGTCCTGCCACGCCCGGGCGGACATGGTGATGCCGTGCAGCAGCACGAGTGGCGGCCTGTCGAGGTTCACCCGGTGAGCCTGGCATCCGGTTCGGCGGATGAAAAGGGTATGCGCCACAATCGCGACCGTGCCCGGATCGGCGACCGGTGGTGTTGCGTCGGTCCCGGCGGGGAGGGCGGGCGCGGGTGATACTGCTGCGGTGAGTGGGTCGGAGAATCAGACGGGTGATGATCAGGTGCCGGCGTGGGCGCGGCGGACCGCGGGGGAATCGCGGTGGTGGGCCACCGCGGCGATGGTGGTGTTGCTGGGTTTGCAGTTCTTCCTGCCCGATGAGTTGACCCCGGGGCCGCGGTGGGTGGTGCCGGCCATCGGGTTCGTCCTGCTGGTGGTGCTGGTCATCGCCAGTCCGTATCGACTCGATCGGGAGGAGATGCGGCTGCGGCGCGTCGGACTCGGGCTGATGGGGTTGCTCGGGTTCGCCATGGTCTGGGGCGTCTGGCATCTGGTGCACGGGCTGATCGACGGGGAGGTCAGCAATAATGCCGCCGGGCTGCTCGCCGCGGGGGCGGCGGTATGGCTGTCGAATTTCCTGGTATTCGCGCTCTGGTATTGGGAATTCGATCGGGGCGGGCCCGCGGCGCGGGCGCATGCGCGCAAGCCCTATCCCGATTTCCTGTTCGTGCAGATGCAGAATCCCGACCTGGCCGATCCCGAATGGGAGCCGCAGTTCCTGGATTACCTGTATCTGTCCTTCACCAATGCCACCGCGTTCAGCCCCACCGATGTGATGCCCATGTCGCGCTGGGCCAAGCTGACCATGATGATGCAGTCCGGCATCTCGCTGATCACCGTGAGCCTGGTGATCGCCCGCGCGGTGAACGTACTGAAATAGCTAGCGGTTGAACCACATATCGAGCACGACCATGACCACGGCCACCACGACCAGGATCACCGCCAGGAACATGGACTGGCCGATGGTCATGCAGATGCCGGCGGCCAGGAACAGGCTCAGCACCGGCGCCCACACGAAGTAGTCGGGCGCGCCTAGGGCGCGCTTCTTGACGACCGCGCCGCGGGAGTTACCGGCACCGACACCTCGGTCACGCTGTGCGCGACCATCATTAGCCCTGTCCACCTGCGACACACTACATTTCACCGCGCCATCGCGGGCGGTGAGGGGGTCAGCGGCGACGCAACAGGACGCCGCGGACGAACGCGGCCTGACCGGAGTGCTGAATATCGTCGTCCACCACGCTGATCAGGCGCACGCCCAGGGTCACCGGCGGATCCCAGCGGGTGTCCACAATGCGCGGGAGATCGGCGTCCACCAGACCGGAGACGTATTCCAGGGTCTGCTCGTGCACGGCGTCGTAGTAGCCGAGCAGCAGCTCCGCCGAGACACCGGACAGCGCGGCCGCCTCGGCGGCGTCCTGCCCGTATCCCGTTGCGGCGTCATCGAAGACGAGGTCGAAACGTTTGGCCCACCCCTGCGCGGTCCAGACCTGTTCCAGGCCCGCGACATCGGCGATGTGATCGTCCTGGACCCGGGTCAGATGCCAGATCAGCCAGGCGATCGAGTTCGCGCCCGGCTCCACCTGCTCGGACAGCTCCGCGACGGTCAGCCCTTCGACCGCGCCGTGCACATTCTCCTTGACCCGACCGAAGGCGTCGACCAGCAAATCAGCACTTGTCATGACCGAATCCAAGCATGCGAGGCGGCGACATATTCCCCGACTCGCCAGTGCCCGTGTGGATCCCGGCCACAGGCACGCCGGGATGACGGGAGGGGATGCACCGGGGTGACGGGAAGGAATGGCCCGGGATCACGGGGCGTTACCTGGTCAGTGCGTGGTGGGGCGTGGAGGCAGAGCACAGCATCCGGGGACACAGGATGCGCCATTGAGAGTGCAACCCAGACTGGGCATATCGCTCAGTTTGACCGGTTCGGCTCCGGTGAGTCGTTCCTGCACGAGGTCGACCACCATGCGCGCGAAGCGGGCGTCACCACCGGCGGTCGCGGCGCGCGCGAAGGCCATACCGAGTTCGGCGGCACGCTGTTTCGCCTCGTTGTCCAGATCCCAGATCACCTCGAGATGATCGGAGACGAATCCGATCGGGCACACCACGACGGAGTTCACGCCCTGTGCCGCAAGCGAATCCAGGTGATCGACGATATCGGGCTCCAGCCACGGCACCTGCGGCGGACCCGAGCGGGACTGCCACACCAGGTCGTAGTCCTCGAAACCGGTTGCGGCGGCGGCCAATCGAGAGGCTTCGGCGACCTGACGGCTGTACAGCCGCTGCTCCCCCGGCGGACCGGAGGCATTGTCGGCGGAGACCGGAATGGAGTGCGCGGTGAACACCAGCCGCGTACCCTCCCGCCGATCGGCGGGCAGCGAGGCCACGGCCGCGCGAATCCCGTCCGTCACCGACTCGATCAGCAGCGGGTGATCGAAATACTGGCGCAGTTTCACCAGATCGGGCGCATTGGCCACATCGGCCCGCGCCCGCGCGATGTCCTCGTGGTACTGCAGACATCCGGAGTACCCGCCCCACGCGGAGGTGGGAAACACCAGGGCGGAACGGATTCCGTCCACCCGCATCCCCTCGACGGTGTCCTCCACCATCGGATGCCAATTCCGGTTGCCGAAGTACACCGGCAAATCGATTCCGCGCGCGGCGAATTCGGCCTCGACCGCCTTGATGATGTCGAGGTTCAGCGCATTGATCGGCGAGACCCCGCCGAAGTGCAGATAGTGTTCCGCGACCTCGGCGAGACGCTCGGGCGGTACGCCCCGGCCCCGGGTGACGTTCTCCAGGAACGGCATCACGTCTTCGGGGCGCTCGGGACCGCCGAAGGACAGCAGTAGCAGCGCATCCACTTGTTCAGCAGCGGCATCCGCGGCCACGGCCAACTCCTTCAGCTCAGTTGTTGAAACCGTCGGCGGGGAACCAGGTGTTGTGGCTGGCACCGCCGTCGACGTAGATGATGGAACCGGTGGTGCCCGGCAGCCAGTCGGACAGCATGGTCACCACGGACTTGGCCACCACGGTCGGGTCGTCGACATCCCAGCCGATCGGCGACGCGCCGTCCCAGTAGGTGTTGAGCATATTCAGCTGCTTCGCGTCATCGGTGGCGGTGCCCGCGATGGCCTTGGCGGCCAGGGTCTTGATCGGGCCCGCGGCGATCAGGTTGGAGCGAATGCGCTTGGCCTCGCCCACCTCTCGCGCCACATACCGGTTCACCGACTCGAGCGCGGCCTTGGCCACACCCATCCAGTTGTAGTACGGCATGGCGGTGCGCGGATCGAAGTCCATGCCCACGATGGAGCCGCCCTCGTTCATGACCGGGAGGACCGCGCGCGCCAGCGAGGCGTACGACCAGGCCGAGATCTCGAACGCCTTGGCGGCATCCGGGCCCGGACCGTCCAGGAACGGCATGGCCTCGGGACCCATCAGGGTGCGCGGTGCGAACGCGATGGAGTGCAGCACACCGTCGATGCCCTCGGGAGCCAGCTCGCGGACCTTGTCGGCCAGCTCGCCCAGGTTCTCCTCATTGGTGACATCGAGGCCGATGGCGGGGGGAACCTCCTGCGGCAGCCGCTTGGCGATCCGGTCGATCAGCCGCAGCCGCTCCGGAATACCGGTGATGATCACCTTCGCGCCCTGCTCCTGCGCGACCGCGGCCGCGTGGAAGGCGATGGAGGAATCGGTGATGATGCCGGTGATGAGCACGGTCTTGCCAGCAAGCAATCCACTCATGGGTTGTTCGGTTCTCCTCGTTCAAAGTTCTGGGAGTCGGTGCGTTCGGGGTCGAGCCGAGCACAGTGTCTTACAGCGACAAGCTCAGTGGCCCATGCCCATTCCGCCGTCGACGGGGATAATGGCACCGGAGATGTAGGACGCGTCGTCCGAAGCGAGGAAGCTGATCGCCGCGGCGACGTCCTCGGCCTGGCCGATGCGACCGGCGGGAATGAATTCGAGTGCCTTCTCGCGCATCTCGGGGGTCATGTCCTCACGGGTCATATCGGTGTCGATGAGGCCGGGGGCGACCACATTCGCGGTGATATTGCGCTTGCCGACCTCACGGGTGATGGCGCGCGCCATACCGACCAGACCTGCCTTGGCCGCCGCGTAGTTGACCTGACCGGGACCGCCCGCCTGGCCGATCACCGAGCCCAGGAAGATCACCCGGCCCCAGCGGCCCTTGAGCATATTGCGGTTGGCGCGCTGGGCCACTCGCCACGCACCGGTGAGGTTGGCGTCGATGACCTTGGTGAAGGTGTCCTCGCTCATGCGCATGAACAGCGCGTGCTCCACGATGCCCGCATTGGCGACGATGACCTCGACCGGACCCTGATGCGCCTCGACCTCGGTGAAGGCGCGATCGACGGACTCGCTATCGGTCACATCGCATTTCACGCCGAAGAGCCCTTCGGGCACGCCCGACCCGCGATGGGTGACGGCCACCTTGTGTCCGTCGGCGAGCAGGCGCTGAGCCACCGCGAGACCGATGCCGCGGTTACCGCCGGTCACCAGTACCGATCGGGATGTGATGTTCGACATAGAGGGAAACCTATCTGTTCGTGTTCGGGACTCGGCGCGCGGTACCGATTTACGGCAGACGCTGACGATAGAGCAGCGCGGTCACCACGCCTGCGGCGGTCACCACCAGGCCCAGCAGCAACCACGGCCGGCTGGCATCGCCCATCGTCATCTCGTACCCGATTTGCTGTTCGAGGGTGTCGTAGACCTGGGTCAGCTCTTCCAGGCTGGAGGCGGTGTAGAAATCGCCGCCGGACAGCTTGGCGATCTCGCGCAGGGAATCGTCATCGACCGGAACCCGTACGCGCTGTGAGCCTTTGCCGTCCTGATCCGGAATCTCGACGGTGCCCCAGGTGGTGCCGAACGAGATCGTCGACACCGGGACGCCCTTCTCCTTCGCCAGTCGCGCGGCGGTGAAACCGTGGCGGGGATTGTCGACGTCCTTATCGTCCGGCACGGTCTGCTTACCGTCGGACATGAGCACAATCCGTGCGGGCGGCGGAGTTTCGGCGCCACCGAGCACCGAGGCCAAGGTGTCGATCGACTGTAGAGCCGTCAAGATCCCTTCACCGGTGGCGGTGCGCTCGGCCAGCTTCATATTGTCGATGGCCGCCTTGACGGCCTCGCGATTGGTGGTCGGCGACATCTGCACCGACGCGGTCCCCGCGAAGGTGACCAGACCCAGATTGATTCCCGGGGTGAGTCCGTCCGCGAATTCCCTGGCGGCCTTCTTGGCCACCTGAATTCGACTCGGCGGCACATCGGTCGCCTCCATGGACAGCGAGACGTCGATCACCAGAATGACGGTCGCGCGATTGCGCGCCACCTTCTTCGCGGCGGTCGGACCGGCGGCGGCGAAGGTCAGCAGAATCAGGCCGACCAGCATGAGCGCCACCGGCGCGTGCCGGAACCAACCGGGCTGACTCGGCGCGACCTTCTCCAGCATCTCCATATTGGAGAAACGCAGCACATGCCTGCGCCGACGCCGCTGCACCAGCACATAGATCAGCGCGATAATCGCCACCACGGCCAGGAAACCCAGCCACCATTGATGGGTGAAATTCGAAAGGCTCACTGTCGCGGCACCCGTCCCGCATTCGAGGCGCCGAAGGTATGGCGCCGGGTGGACACGAACCTGACCACATCGGTGATCCAGTCCCGATCGGTACGCAATTCCATCACCGGCGCGCCACAACTGCGCAGCGCCGATTCCACCTGCCCGCGGTGGCGCTGCGCGGCCTTCGCGTAATCGGCGCGCAGTGTGGCGGTGACGCTGAATTCGCGGGTGCGACCCGTCTCGGGATCGTGCAACACCACATCACCGAGTTCGGGCAGTTCGATATCGCGTGGATCGAGCACCTCGACCGCGAGCAGATCGTGCCGGCCCGAGATGGCGCGCAGCGACCGCTGCCAATCGATATCACCGAGGAAATCGGAAATGACCACGGCGAGACCGCGTTTGCGCTGCGGCCTGCGCAGCGATTCGATCGCGCCCTGCAAATCGCCGCGAACGCCGTCGCGGGCGTGCGGGGTGGTCGCGATCTTGCGCAGCATGGTCTGCGCGTGCACCCGGCCGCTGCGGGCCGGAATGCGAACCAGCTCTTCACCATTGGCGATGACCGCGCCGATGCGATTGCCGCCGCCACTGGTCAGATGGGTGACCGCCGCCGCGGCCGCCACCGCCAGATCGCGCTTCTCGCACAAGGCGGTGCCGAAGTCGAGGCTGGCGGACAGGTCCACCACCAGCCAGGTCTCCAACTCGCGGTCGGCGATGGTCTGGCGGACGTGCGCGTGCGTGGTGCGGGCGGTGACCGACCAATCCATCTGGCGCACATCATCACCCGGCTGATATATGCGCGCATCACCGGCATCGGAACCCGGTCCCGGGATGAGACCGAGGTGATCACCGTGCAGGACGCCGTCCAGACGTCGGCGCACGGTGAGTTCGAGGGTCTTCAACGCCGCCGCCAGACGCGGGTCCGTCAGTTCGCCCTGCCGGAACGAGGGTGGGGCGTGCGAGGAGCCGCTGGGATTTGAGATCGTCACGGGCGCAACCGAATCCGAGGCCCGCCTCACTTGGGCTGCGGCTGGCCGGGAACCCCTTGCACCTGACCGTTGGGGGCCTGCGGCATCCCCTGCGGCGGCTGCGGAATACCCTGCTGGCCCTGCGGCGGCTGCGGAATGCCGGGCGCGGACTGCTGGCCGTGCGGACCCATGACCGGCGGCGCGGCGGGCATCGGCGCGGGCGCGCCACCCGGGGCGACGGCCTGCGGGGCCACCTGCGGCAGACCGACGGTCTGCAGGACGCGCTTGATCACGTCATCGGGCGACACCTCGTCGGCGAGCGCATCGTACGAGAGCACCAGGCGATGCCGCAGCACATCCGGAATCACCTCGACCACATCCTGCGGGACCACGTAATCGCGGCCGCGGATCAGCGCCACCGCACGCGCGGCGGCGATGATGCCCAGGCTCGCGCGCGGCGAAGCGCCGTAGGAGATCCAGCCTGCGACATCGTGCATACCGAAATCGGCGGGCTTGCGGGTGGCGGCGATGACCCGGACCACGTAATCCACCAGCGCGTGATGGACGAAGGTATTGGCGGCGACCTTCTGCAGGCGTACCACCTCGTCCGGATCCAGCACCGGCTTGGCCTCGGGCGGGGTGACGCCCATCCGGTAGATGATCTCGCGCTCCTCCTCGACGGAGGGGTAGTCCACGACCACCTTGAACAGGAAGCGGTCGCGCTGCGCCTCGGGCAGCGGGTACACGCCTTCGCTCTCGATGGGGTTCTGAGTCGCCATGACCAGGAACGGATTCGGCATCGGATAGGTCTTGCCGCCGATGGAGACGTGCCGCTCGGCCATCACCTCGAGCAGCGCCGACTGCACCTTGGCGGGTGCGCGGTTGATCTCGTCCGCGAGTACGAAGTTCGCGACCACCGGGCCGAGTTCGGTATCGAACTCCTCACGGCCCTGCCGATAGATACGGGTACCGACGAGGTCGGTGGGCACCAGGTCGGGGGTGAACTGCACGCGGGAGAAGCTGCCGCCCACCACCTTTGCGAAGGTCTCCACGGCCAGGGTCTTGGCGATACCGGGCACACCCTCGAGCAACACATGGCCGCGCGCGAGCACACCTACCAGCAGCCGTTCGACCAGCCGATCCTGCCCGACGATCACCCGTTTGACTTCGTAGATCGCCTTTTCCAGGGTCTGGACATCGCGCTCGAGGGTGTTCGGCGGCGGCGCGTCCTTCACCGTACTCACTCCGCTCACACCATCAGTCGAAGTCACCAAAATCCCCGCTTTCGCATTGGTCCTGTGCGTTCCGCCCCAACTATTCCAGGTATCCGGCGCGTTCGCCGCACCCGGTTGGGGTGCGAGGGGCAAGTCGCGTCGCGGGCGGATCGCGAATTTCGTTCGATCCTGCCGTCCACACCCGGGCGACCTGGGTATTCGACCCGAATCTCAGCATTTCCACAGTGAGTTCCCAGTGCGCGTCGCGGGGCTCACGCGAGTGTCGTGCGCGTCCGAGCGGGTATGCGGCACATAGTGAGCAACGAAGGGAGAGCATCGTGTCCGAGACCTGGGCGCGGCACCTCGGACCCGGCCAGGAGCCCGCCGTACCCGAGAGCGAGCGCTGGCTCTGCGCGGACTGCGTGGCCGACGGGCGGCATGAGACGGGAATCGAACGGCTGGACCGCAATTGGAGCAGTCTGATTCAGGAATTGCGCGTCGTGGAGACGGGCGTGCAGCTCCTGACCGGATTTCTGCTCACGCTCCCCTTCCAGAATCGCTTTCAAGTGCTCTCGGGTGCGATGCGGGTGCTCTATCTCGCGGTGGTCACCGCCTCCATCGCGGCCACGGTCTGCCTGATCGCACCGGTGGCCGCGCATCGAATCCTGTTCCGGCGACATCGAATCGAGAATGTGGTGACCGCGGCGCACCGCTACGCGATAGCGGGCCTCGGATTACTGGGCCTGGCATTGATCGGTACCGCGGTGCTGATATTCGATACGGTCGCCGGGCCGATACCCGCCGCCATCGCGGGCACCGCCTTCGCCGGCCTCTTCGCGGCGGTCTGGGTGCTGCACCCCTGGCATCAGCGCCGCGGCCGGATCGCCTGACGGGCAGCGCGCGGTGGTCACTCGAAATATTCCGGCCCCGGATGTCGAGAACTCCGGATCGGCTCCGTCCTCGTAGTAGAAGCGGCCCGGAACCGGATCGCACCCGGCACTCAGGAGAAGACATCATGGCGAAGTACCTGCTGCTCGAGCACTATCGCGGCGCGCCGAGCGCGGTCAATGACGTGCCCATGGAGAAGTGGACACCGGAGGAGATCTCGGCCGTCCGGGCGGCCCGCCGGGCGCTCGAGCGTCCAGGTCAGCTCACGATATGAATCGGTCGCGATCCCGTGGTGGCGATGACCGTCGAGCCCTGGGAGAGGTTGACGGTGAGCATTCCGCCGGAGTCTTTCGGCAGCGCCCGGCCGGGTGCTATGAGGTTGCCGTACCAGGGGTGCGCGATGCCATCGCAGTCGATCCGGACCGGTCCGTCCAGCGTGATCGCGATCGGGCCGCCGATGCCGCCGGAGAACATCTGCTCCAGCGAACCGTCGACGACCTGGATTCCGGCGGTGCCGCCGCCCGAGCAGTCGGCGCTGCCGCCGATGGCCAGCGTGGTCATCCGATAGGTCAGCGCGGAATCGACGCTGATGGAAGCGGGTGACTGCGCGGTCGCGGTCGCGGCGACGAGGCCGCTGCAGCCGAGCGTTCCCGCCAGCGCGAACAGTGGTGCGGTAATGGAGCGACCGAACACGAAGTGCCTCCCGTCGTTGGCCGAATCCCTTGCGATCACCACATCATGCCCCCCGTCCGCGCCGCCGATGCTCATATGTTGCCGAAATGCCACTCGGGCCTCGGTCGGCAAATACCGGCGATCGGTTTCACCGCTGCGTAGGCTCCCGGCTATGCGACTGAGCACCCGTAATCAACTCGACGGCACGGTCATTTCGGTAACGCGCGGCGAGGCCATGGCCGTTGTGCGTATCCGGCTCAACGGGGGTGATGAGATCACCTCCTCTATCACCCGCGATGCCGTGGACGACCTCGGTCTGGCCGAGGGGACCCAGGTCAAGGTCCTGATCAAGTCGACCGAGGTCACCCTCGGCATCGAATAGCCCGACTCGCCTTGCGGTTCACCAAGCCCGGGTCGGCCCGAACTGACGGAGTGGATCACAATATCGCCGAAACCGGTACGGCCTCAGCCTGATTCGTCGGGGCAGGCCACGCCCCCGCCGTCATTGATCCGGGAGATTCCGGCCGGTGGCGGAGTGCTCGCACGACCGGCCGAACGGGGGCGTCTCCCGACCTGATCCAAATGGTCGGTCTCGCTTCCCCTTTCAACATATATCGCATCCCCTAGGTTGCGGCAACCCCCGGGTCATCGCGCAGAATCACTCCTCGAACCAAGTATCCATGGCACTGGGAGTGACGAATATGCGTGTGGAAGCCGACGTGATCATCGTGGGTGCCGGACCGACCGGGCTGATGCTGGCCTCGGAGTTGAGTCTGGCGGGGGTGCGCCCGCTGGTGCTCGAACGGCATTCGCAGCGCCGGGCGACTCCGAAGGCCAGTGGGCTGGGCGGGCAGATTCTGCAACTGCTGGGCTATCGCGGGATCCTGGATCGGTTCGAGGCGGTGGGCAGCAAGAATCTGGTCCCGGCCAGTCTGCCCTGGGGCGGTGTGGAACTCGATTTCACGCCGTTGCCGGAGTCGCCCATGCACGCCATGCCGATCGCGCAGGCGCTCGTGGAGGACGTGCTCGAACAGCGGGCCGTCGAACTCGGCGCCGAGGTGCTGCGCGGACATGCGGTCGTCGCGGTGCGGCAGGACGATGACACCGTGACCGCCGAGGTGCGCGGACCCGAGGGCGCCTATCAGGTGACCGCGCCGTACCTGGTGGCCTGCGATGGCGGGCGCAGTTCGGTGCGCGCCATGGCCGGACTCGCCTTCCCCGGCACCACCTATCCGGAGATCAACCGGTTCGCCACGGTGATGGTCGGCGACGGAGTGCGGGTGCTCGACAACGGCGCGCTCGACATTCCCGGGCTCGGCCGGGTCGAGTGGGGATTCACGCGCACCGATCGCGGCGTCTTCGCCTTCGGACCGGCCGTCGAGGGCAGGCCCCTCAGCGTCTTCACCACCGAGGACGAGCTCACCGAATACGACGATGACAATCCGATGACCCTGGAAGAGATGCGGATCAGCATCGGCCGGGTGCTCGGCGTGGACGTGCCGATCGAATCGCCGACTCGGCTGTCGCGCTTCACCTTTCAGGCGCGCCAAGCCGAAAGCTACCGTGCCGGGCGGATTCTGCTGGCGGGCGATGCGGCGCATCTGTTCCCGGCGACCGGCGTGGCCTTGAACGCGGGCATGCTCGATACGGTCAATCTTGCGTGGAAACTCGCTGCCGCCGTGCAGGGTTGGGCCCCCGAGGGACTGCTGGACAGCTACCATCGCGAACGGCATTTCGCCGGGGTCCGCACCATGCTGCACACCCAGGCGCAGGTGGCATTGCGTCGTGCGCAGGATCCCGCCGCCGATGCTCTCCGCGCGGTCTTCCGGGAATTGCTCTCGGACAGGCCCGCACTCGAGCGGATGGGAGCCTTCATCGCGGGCAGCGATGTTCGCTACCCGCTCACCGGTGATCATCATCTCATCGGCGGGTTCGCCCCCGACCTGACCCTGCACACCGACGACGGCACCACGAGTATCGCGGAATTGATGCGGACGGCGCGGCCGGTATTCCTCGATCTGGCCGATCGCCCCGAACTGCGGGAGGTTGCGCAGGAGTGGGCGCACCGCATCGAAATCCACAGCGGCAAAACGGATTACCGCCCCGCAGACGCCGTGCTGATCCGCCCTGACGCCTGTGTCGCCTGGGCCGCCGGCGTGGACGAGCCCGCCGACCCCGCCGACCTGCGCGCGGCGCTCACCACCTGGTTCGGCGCGGCACAATAGTCAACCGCGCGGTCTGCTCCGCGGCCGGAGAAACGATATCGGGTGCCCTCCGGCCGCGAAACCGGTATGACTACGCGGACAGGTTGGAAACGCGAGGAGAACGACCATCATGCAAGCACAGCAGTCGACGGCACCCGATGTCGCTTCGCGCACGGCTATGGATTCGGCCATCGAACTGGTGCGCGCGAAGGCGCCCGAGACGCGGTTCGGCCGCTTGACCGCCCGTCCAATTCCGAACAGCGACAAATACATTCAGGTCAATCGAGTCGACGCCGCCGGTGTCGCGCTGTCCGGCGGCTGGACCTTCCTGGTCGATGTGCCGAAGCAGACGGTGGTCAGAACAGCTGTCGATCCGGACAACTTCGACGTCAAATCCGCGGTGCGCCACGGTATGGTCTGTTAGCCGAGCGCGTCGGTTCCGGACAGAAAACGCTCCAGTGTGTCGGCGAAACCCGGTGCGGCCGCGACGAAATGGCCCGCGCCGGGTGCCACCACCCGCTGTGCGTCCAAGGCCGCGGCGAGCCCGTCACAGATTCGCTCGATCCCCGGCCGATGCGCACCGGAGGCGACCAGCGCGGGAATCTCCTTCGTACGCAACACTTCCAGATCCAGCGTGATCTCCCCCGGCAGCCGGGCGAACTGCGCGCGCCGCACCGCAACCGCCACCGATTCGGGAAGTCGGCCCGCACCGATGCCGGGAGCCCCCGCGAGAGTGAGAAACTCCCGCAGCGCCTCGGGTTCGGAGTCGAGTCCATCGCACAGGACCATGTCCCCCAACTCCTTCAGCCGCACCACATCCGCATCCTGCCCGGCCAGGAAGTACAGCGGCGGCTCGATCAAGGTCAGCGACCGGACACTCCCCGGATCCGCCACCGCGGCCAGCAATGTCCCGAGCACCCCATAGGAGTGCGCGACCACATGCGCCCGCTGCGCCCGGAACAACACCCCCAGATCCTGCGCATCGACCAGAAAGTCATGCCGCCCCCGCACCGGCGGACTCGGCTCGAACCCCCGCCGATACACCTGCACCAGCGTCCACCGCGCGGCCAGCCCCGCCAGTCCCGCCCACGTGGTACTGGGCCCGGCCCCACCGTGCACCAGCACTATCTCCGGACCATTCCCGACCCGCCGCACCGCGAGATCATTCATAACCCCAGTCTCTGCCTTTCGCGCCGACAAGGTCCAGCACACCCCCACCCGGAGTGACAAATTCCATTCCGCCTCAAGACTTCCGCGATCCAGGATCCGCGATCCAGGATCCCCATCGGACGGACCCGACGCCGAACCTGATCGAGCTCCGCGAGTGACGAGGCGGCGAGGGCCCGTCTCGGGTTCGCGTCGAGATTGGCCGCCGGGCGCTGGGAATCACCGACCGACTCGCCGCAGTGCTCACCTGAATTCGGCCGAAGTGCGCCCTGACTGGCGCGGGGATTCAGCCTCGTGGACACTGTGACAGTCGGTATCGGATGCGTAAAACTTTCCGGCATACGCGACCGTCCCGTGGAGATGCGCCGAAACTTGCGGATCTCCTTCCACTCCAGTGGTTTTCCAGCGGTAGCGTAGAAACTGTGCCGGTCGACGGTGTCCGGCGGTACGGGATGTGGGTGCACAAGTGTGGGATTTCGAGGTTTCGCCCCGGCAGTCGATCGGCGAGTCGGTGCTGACCGGACTACAGGCGAAGGCCGAAGCCGATGGCGTGGCATTGCGGCTCGGCGTCGTCCTGGAGAACAACGGCGCGGTGCTGCTGTTGGAGCGACAAGAGTATGTGGCCGGTACTCGACCGTTGAACCTACCCGGCACGACGGTGCGCCCGGGTGAGGCGCTGGCCGTCGCGGTGGCGCGCGCGGTCCTCGAGGAGACCGGACTGACGGTGGTCGACATCCGCACGCATCTGGGCGGTTTCGACTATCTGTCGAATGCCGGGAAACCGGTCCGCCGCGAACATTTCGCGGTCGAGGTGGCCGGTGTCGGGCCGATCCGGCTGAGCAACTACAACGACTACCGGTGGATCCCGCTCGACGGCGACCTCCCGGTGACGCCGTCGATTCGCCGCATCCTCGAAACGTATCGGGACAAGCGCTGAATTCCTCGAGCTAGATCGGATCCGATGGCGGCGCGGCGGCCGCCACAATCTCCCGCAGTGCGGCGATATGCCCCAGGAAGGCTTTCCTGCCGGTGTCCGTCAGCCGCGCCCGGACTTTGCGGCGGCTGCCGTCGAGGCGACGCTCGGTGCTGACATATCCGGCATCCTCGAGCGTTGCCAACTGTTTCGACAGGGCCGAATCCGAGAGCGCCAGACGGTCTTTCAGAAACGCGAACTCCGCCCAGTCGGCCGCCGCCAGCGTCGCCACCAGCGACAGCCTGGTACTGGGATGGATCAGTTCGTCGAACCGCGCCCGGGTCATGCCCGCACCCACCGCCGCAGCACCCGCAGCATTTCCGGTCCCCCGAATCCGATGATCGCCGCGACCACCGCCGCCGCCCAGATCCCCGGATGTCCGGCCCCGTCGGCGTGCAGCGCGAGCGCCAGACCGACCGTGACACAGACCAATCCGACCAGCATGGCGATCACCACGAACGGCGTCCGCCGACCCGCCGTATCGGCCGAAACCCGCACCTCGTCCGTGCGCCGCCGCCCATCGAGCAGACGCGAAGCCACGAACGAGTGCCCGGCGCCGAAGGCCGGCGTCGCGGCGATCACCAACCACCCCGGCCCCACATCGCCGATCACCCCCAAAACCAGCCATCCGGCCGCCATGCCCCACCAGTAACCCCGGGGCAGTCCCACCTCGTCGGCCACCCGACGCCGAGCCCGCTCCGCCGCATCCAATGCGGCCCGAGCCTGATCCGCGGCAATGTCTTCCATGACAACCCCCTCACTTTCCTACCGGGAAAGTCAAGCGTCCCACTTTCCCGGTAGGAAAGTCAAGGGTGGTCGCCGAGCGCCGAAGATCAGTCGACTATCGGCCAATTGAGCTCGGTGCGCAGGTCATCGGGATTCATATCGGGCGAGGGCTGGGTGATGTACACCTCCCAGCGATGGGCGGCCGGCACCAGGCCCTGCGATTCGATCCACGCCTGAAGTTCGGTCCAGGACGAGGTGAGTCCGTCGAATCCACCGAAGTGAATGACACGCGCGACCCGACCGCCGGGCAGCGAACTCGCGATGACAGCACCGGTGGGTTCGACCGGACCACCGACGGCAAACCCGACCTCGACGTCGAGCGGGTCACCACCGGCTCCGCGATAGAGACCGAAGGCGGGCCCTTTGATGTCGAGCCGCTGGGCAGCCACCGCGCCCCCGAGCGCACCGAACGAGGCATCGAAGAAGTCACGGAGCCCGGACAGCGGGACCGTGGCGCGGACGGCGGCCGTCACGACCGGATCGAGGGTGACGAGTTCGGGTACAGCGGTCATCTGATTCCTCCGGGGTGAGTCGTCTGGCTATGACTGTCGACGGTGCGCGAGCGGAAAACTCATCGGTGTCACGGATCAGTGCGGAACGACTACATCATCGGCCGCGACGGGTGGCGCGGGATGGAACAGCGCGACCGCGCCGAGTCCGAGCAGCGCGCCGATCAATTGCGCGGCAATGAATCCGGGCGCGGAGGCGGGTGCGATACCGGCGAAGGTATCGGTGAACATCCGTCCGATCGTGACGGCGGGATTCGCGAAGGAGGTGGAGCTGGTGAACCAGTAGGCCGCACCGATCCAGGCCGCGACCGCCGCCGGGGCGAGCGCGGATCGCCCGGTTCGCGCCAGGGCGAAGATGAGCAGGATAAGCCCTGCGGTGGCGACTATTTCGCCGATCAGATGACCGCTGTCGACTCGATCATGAGTCGAGATCTGGCCGGCGGACTGGTTGAACATGAGGTTCGCCAGGATCGCGCCGACAATGGCCCCGGCGATCTGCGCGGCCGAGTACGCCGCGACTTGCGAACCCGTGAGTCCGGTCCGCGTGCGACGCCCGGCCAGCCAATCGGCCAGGGATACGGCCGGATTGAAGTGCGCGCCGGAGACCGGCCCGAACACCAGAATCAGCACCGCGAGACCCAAGACCGTCGCGGTGGAATTCTCCAGTAGTCGCAGACCGCCATCGGCGGGCGAAAGTTGTTGCGCGGCAATACCGGAACCGACGACGACGGCGACCAGCGCCGCGGTTCCGACGCACTCGGCCGCCAACCGGCGCGCGAGTGGCGGCGCGATGGTGTCGCTCACGCGGGCGTGGCGGTCAGGCCGGTGGGCGCGAGCACGTCGGAGAGTCGTTGCAGCGCAGCGGGAATCACGCGGTAGTACACCCAGGTGCCGCGTCGCTCGGAGGTGAGCAGGCCCGCCTCGCGGAGCACTTTCAGGTGATGGGAGATGGTGGGCTGGGACAGGTCGAAGGCCGGAGTCAGCTCGCAGACGCACACGTCGTCGCCGCCGCCGGCCGCGATCAGCGATAGCAGGCGCAGGCGCACCGGGTCGCCGAGGGCCTTGAAGGCTCCCGCGAGGGTGATCGCGGTGTCCGCATCGAGGGATTCGGACAGCGCGGTGGAGCAGCAATCCGCCAGGGCGATCGCCGGGAGTTCTTGTTTCGACACATTTCTATATTGACAGATGTCGATCCAGCCCACCACACTTGATTAGACAGTCGTCAATACAGCACGGTCAGCAGGGCAAATACTCCGGTTGAGGGTGCTCCGAAAGGGTGATCCCCATGTCCGAACTCGACAATGCACTGCGCGAAACCGTGCGATCCCGCTACGCCGCGGCGGCGACGGCGGTGGCCGCGGGCGGCACCGCCGAAGACTGTTGCGGCGGCAGCGACTGCTGCGCGACCGATGCCATGGAGCTCGACGAGAACTTCGGTGCGAGCCTGTACGCGGCCGCCGAGCGCGATGAGCTTCCCATCCAGGCCGTCGCCGCATCGCTCGGTTGCGGCAATCCGACCGCGGTCGCCGACCTGCGGGTGGGCGAACGCGTACTCGATCTCGGATCCGGTGGCGGCATCGACGTACTGCTGTCCGCGCGCCGTGTCGGGGAGACCGGTAAGGCGTTCGGGGTCGATATGACCGATGAGATGCTGGCCCTGGCCAATGCGAATGCCGCCAAGGCCGGAGTGACCAATGTCGAGTTCCTGAAAGGCACCATCGAGGCGATTCCCCTGTCCGACAGCACTATCGACGTGGTCATCTCCAACTGCGTGATCAACCTGTCGACCGATAAGCCCGCCGTCTTCGCCGAAATGTCGCGGGTTCTGGTGCCGGGCGGGCGCATCGGCATCACCGATGTCGTGGCCGAGGACACCCTCTCCCCCGCCGAGCGCGCCGAACGCGGCGATTACGTCGGCTGCATCGCGGGCGCACTCTCCTTCACCGAGTACCGAGACCAATTGACGGCCGCGGGATTCAGCGATATCGAGATCACGACGACCCACGCCGTGGCGGACGGTATGCATTCGGCGATCGTCAAAGCCGTCAAACCCGCCGTGCCGAGTTGCTGCGATGGCGACTGCTGCTCCGGCCAGTAGGGAGGACCAGCGGTTTCATCCGGTCCCCGACGCGCCCGTCCGCATGATCTGGTGCCCGCGCTGCTCGAACGGGCCGACGGCAGCCGGTACGGCATCCACCTGCACCAGATCCGCGATACCGTCGTGCGCGTCACCGATCCGGTGGGCGGCGGTGCCGGCTACGGCAACTGCCAGCCGATCATCACCGGCGGCGACGCCGCTCTCGGCCCCACCATGGAGTCCAGCTTCATGTAGTGGTCACAGCCTCGACGTCGAGGGGTCCGGAACCGGTTCGGGCTCTT
>NZ_BDAW01000026.1 GCF_001625085.1 Nocardia acidivorans NBRC 108247 | reverse complement strand
GCGGCTCCGGCGACCAGGCGGGGGCGGCGTCGAATTGGCGGGAGCGACCGGCGCTGTCGAGAGCGCCCATGGCGCTGTCATTGCCGCCGGGGGTGCGGCCGGTACCGCGGAAGGGGCGCACCTCGTCGGTGGTGTCCTCTTCCGGATCGAAGCGGCGGCGCCGGCCGCCTTCTTCACGAACGGCGGCGGTGGGGTCCTCGATCTCGGCGAGCGAGACCTCGGCGTCGAGCGGATCGGGCTTGCGGCGCCGGCCGGAGCGCGGCGGTTCCAGGCCGGGGGCGGCATGGCCGTTCAGACGGTCGGAGCCGCCCGACCACTGGTAGCCGGACGGCTCGGGTAGGGACGGGGGTTCCGGGGTGGCCAGCGGGTCGTAGTACGAAATCGGGCCGGAGAGTGGGGAGTACGCGGGTTCGGGCTCGGCGGGCGCGGTATAGCCGGAATAGTCCGGATAGTCGGCCTGCGGGGTGGGCGAGCTGTAGGAAAAGTCCGAGTAATCCGGAAAGTTTGAGTAGTCAGAATTATTCGAGTAGTTCGAAAGGTTTGAATAGTCCGATTCGCCCGAATTAGGTTGGGGCGCCGGGACCGCCGGAGCACTCTCCTCGTGGCCGCCGTCCCCATCGTCCGAGGCCGCGTGCGAGGACGAACCGTTCCGCACCATCGGTATATCGCCGGTCAGATCCGCGACCGAAATGCCGCGCCCACTCCGACGTCTGCGCCCGCCACCCCCCGTATTGGGGGCCGCGCCCTGCCCGTTTCGCGCCAGCAGTTCGGCGACGGACAGTTGACTAATATCCTCGGTCATCGAGACACCGTTTCGATCGTGCCCGGCTGGCCGCCGTTGGAGCCGCCAGTTATCGGTTCGCTACCCAGGTCGGTATCAAGTTTTCGCAGGATCAATCCCTCACGCAGTGCCCAGGGACAGATTTCCAGCGTATCCAGTGACAATGCCCGCATACTCGCCTCCGCGACCAGCGCGCCGGCCACCAATTGCTGTGACCGATCCGAACTCACGCCTTCCAATTCTGCACGGTCCGCGGCGGTCATTCTCGATATGAACGCAATCAGTTGCCGCAGGCTGGAACTCGTGAGGGTACGCCGCACCCGCGGACCCGCCGCCGAGGGGGCCGCGCCCGTCAGCCGGGCCAGCGACCGGAAGGTCTTGGAGGTGCCCACCGCCAGATCCGGGCGACCCACCTCGAGCAGCTGCTTGGAGGGCAGCACCAGTTCGGCGTCGAGCCAATCGCGCAGCACCGCCACCCGGCGCTTGCCCGGCGGATCGTGCCGCAGCCAATCCCGGGTGAGTCGTCCCGCGCCCAACTGCAACGAGAGCGCGACATCGGGCTGTTCGTCCGCGCCGTTGCTCATCTCGAGCGAGCCGCCGCCGATATCCAGGTTCAGAATCCGCCCGGCGCTCCAGCCGTACCAGCGGCGCACCGCCAGGAAGGTGCGGTTCGCCTCTTCGGCTCCGCTCAAGACCTGCAGATTGACCCCGGTCGCACTGCGCACGCGCGCCAGGACCTCTTCGGAATTGGCGGCCTCACGCACCGCGGAAGTGGCGAATGCCATCAACTCCGCGCAGCCGGAAGTCTTTGCGATACTTGAGAACTCGGCCACAGTCGCGGTCAGCCTGGCGGCTCCCGCGGGCGTGATCCGGCCCTGATCGTCCATGCTCTCGGAAAGCCGTAACGTGGCCTTCGTCGAGCTCATCGGCATCGGGTGGCCACCGCGATGCGCGTCCACCACCAGCAGGTGAACGGTATTGCTTCCCACATCGAGTACACCTAGCCGCACAAGAACACGGTACTGGGTGCGTCACGACTTCAGGCCAGGCGACTGAGCTGTTAGCGTTCCGCACTGTGACGGCAGGTGCATCCGCGAGTGGCCCGACCGGGCTGCGACCAGCGGCGAAGATCGACCCGGCTCCCGAAGTAGAGCTCGACTTCCCGCGCGAGTGGATCGAGTTTGTCGACCCGGCTAATGACGAGCATTTGATCGCGGCGGACATGACCTGGCTGTTGTCGCGGTGGACGTGCGTTTTCGGCACTCCGGCATGCCAGGGCATCATCGCCGGGCGCGAGGACGACGGCTGCTGTTCGCACGGCGCGTTCCTCTCCGACGAGGAGGACGGCAAGAAACTCGCCAAGGCTGTGAAAATGCTCACACCCGAGGATTGGCAGCTCATGCCGAGGGCCCTCGACAAGGAGGGCAAGGTCCGCAAGAAGCTGTATCTGGAAGAGGACGATCTCGACGACGAGCCCGCCCTGCGCACCCGGCGGGTGGACGGCGCGTGCATCTTCCTCAATCGGCCGGGCTTCGAGAACGGCATCGGCTGCGCGCTGCACACCATGGCGCTGCGCAAGGGACTGGAACCGCTCACCGTCAAGCCCGAGGTGTGCTGGCAGCTGCCCATCCGCCGCACCCAGGACTGGGTGGACCGGCCGGACGGGGTGGAGATCCTGCGCACCGTGATCGGCGAATACGACCGGCGGGGTTGGGGACCGGGCGGTCTGGATCTGAACTGGTACTGCACCGGGTCGCCGGACGCGCATGTCGGCACCCGGCCGGTATGGGAGGCGTACGCCCCGGAACTGATCGAATTGATCGGCAAGCCCGCCTATGACGAGCTGGCGCAGCACTGTCGGCGGCGGCAGGGGCTGGGGATTGTGGCGGTGCATCCGGCGACGGTCATCGCCCAGCAGAAGGCCCAGGACGAGGCCGCGACCGGGGCGAAGAAGACCACCGGGAATAAACGGGGTTAATTAACTTGCGGGTAACTTTCTGAAAGTGCCCCGTTTCACTTCACCGCTCACCTACTGTGCGACGGACCCACACCCCCTCGTGGGCCGCAGCACAGGAGCACACATGAGCAACACTCCGCCCAACCGGCGCGTCCTCGGCGCCGGACTTGCCGGGCTCGCCGTCGCGACGGGCATCATCGCCGTCCTCGCCGCGCCCGAAGCACCCCGGGCCAATGCCGCGGTCAACTCGATCAGCATTTCGAGCACCGATCTGAAGGTCGGCAACAGCTACACCCTCAATGCCGACCTCGGCGGCGCCTCCATCGGCCTGCTCATCTACTGGAGCGATAACGGCGACAGCCTCACCCCCGCCGGCAAGGTGCCGTGGCCGGTCGGCCACGCCAGCCTGGACTGGACGCCGAAAAGCGTTGGGCAGCACGTGCTCACGGCTTCCCAGGGCAGCAGCACCAAATCGCTCGTGGTGACCGTGACGGACGGATCGGTGCCCACCACCACCGTGCCGCCCACCACGACGGTCCCGCCGACCACGACCGTGCCGCCCACCACGACGGTCGCGCCCACCACCACCGTGCCGCCGACGACAACCGTGCCGCCGACCACCGAACCGCCGGTGACCACGGTGCCGCCCACCACGGTGCCGCCGACCACCACTCCGCCGGTGACCACCACCGCCCCGCCGACCACCAGCAAGCCCAACGGCGGTACGGGCAGCGCGGACGGTCTGCTCCCGTTCGGCCTCTGACGCCGAACCCTTCTTTCCGAAATTGCCCGGGGCTCAGAGTTGTCCCCAGGTGTGCACAGGAGACTTCATGCGCAACAACACTTCTCGCCGCCGCATCGGCGCGGGCATGGCCGCGGCGGCCGTCGCCGGTGGTGCGGGGCTCGTCCTCGCGCTGTCGCCGACCGCCCAGGCCAATGTCGACACCGTCACCATCACCGGATCGGATTTCCGGGTCGGCAACACCTACACCCTCGGCGCCGATCTGAGCGGGGCCTCGATCGGCCTGCTCGTCTACTGGAGCGATAACGGCAACGACTTCAGCGGACCCAAGGTGCCGTGGCCGGTCGGGCACGCCTCGATCGACTGGACCCCGAGCACGGCCGGACAGCACATTCTGACCGCCTCGCAGGGCGGCCACACCCGGTCGATCGTGATCAATGTGGCGAGCGGTTCCACCACGACCCCGCCGACCACTCCCCCCACGACACCGCCGACCACACCGCCCACGACACCGCCCACCACACCCCCGACCACCACCAACCCGGGCGCGGGCACCGGCAGCGGCGGCACCGGCAGCGCGGGCAAGATCCTCGGCGGTCTGTCCGGCGGCTTGTTCGGCAGCTCGTAGGTCATGGATCAGGAGAACCAGAGCATGCGCATCGCATCACCGCGGTCCGCCGCCCGCCGAGCCGGTGTGGGCATCACCGGCTTCGCGGCCGTGGCCGCCGCCGCGATCCTGGCCGCGCCCACCGCCTGCGCGGCGGTGGACACGGTCACGGTGGAGGGATCGAACTTCCAGGTCGATTCGACGTACACCCTCTCGGCCACGCTCAGCGGCGCATCGGCCGGGCTGCTCGTGTACTTCAGTGACAACGGTGAATTCATCGGCAGCCCCAAGGTGCCGTGGCCGGTCGGGCACGCCTCCATCAGCTGGACGCCGTCCACCAAGGGGCAGCACATCATCACCGTCGAACAGGGCGGCAGCACCCGGTCCACCGTCGTGAACGTGGCGGACAAGCCGATCGGCTCGGGCAGTTCCAGCTCCGGCAGCGGCTTCGGGCCCGCCGGGCCGCTCGGCAGCGGCAGCAGCGGCACCACCGGCAAGTGAATGGAAGAAACAGCATGAGCAGCATTTCCCGGCGCCTCGGCGCGGGCGTCGCCGGTATCGCCACCGCGGCCGCGGTGGTCGTCCTCGCCGCGCCGCAGGCCAGCGCCACGGTCGATTCGATCACCATCACCGGCGGCGATCCGCACACGATCAACACCGAGTACACGCTCACCGCGAATCTCAGCGGTGCTGGTATCGGACTACTTGTGTACTGGACCGACAACGGCAATGACCTGAGCGGACCGAAGGTGCCGTGGCCGGTCGGGTACTCCAGCATCACCTGGAAGCCCACCACCGCCGGACGGCATCTGCTCACCTGCTCGCAGGGCGGCAGCACCAAGACCATCGCCATCACCGTGGTGGATCCCGCCATTCCGGGTACGCCCGGCGGCGGCACCCCGGGCACGCCCGGCGGTGGCAGCGGCGGTTCGGGCAGTTCCGGCAGCGCGGGCAAGGCGCTGGGCGGGCTGCTCGGCGGACTCAGCGGCAGCGCGGGCAGCTAGCGGGTGTGGCGACGGCGACAGGTGTACAGCAGGTGAACCGGATCACTCGGCGGCGACATTCGAATCAGGCTGCGCCCAAGTCTGTTTCGGAGTCCTACCAGGTCGGCGACCTCGGATTGTGAGTTGCGGGAAGTATGCGTGACACCGGTTGGCTACTGATGGTTCACCGGAACGTGTTAGACATCGTGCCCATGATCAAGAAATCGCTCACCGTCGCCGCGCTGGCCGCCGGTGTTGTTCTCACCCTTGCGCCGCACGCCGGTGCCGATAACACCGATCCGGCCAAGTTCTCCGATGTGACCGCCAACTTCGTGCCGTACAACGATCTGAACGTGCTCAGCGCGAAGGACAGCGGCAAGCTGATCATCGTCAGCCCGTACGGCACCAGCCGGACCATCGCCTGCCGCGGCAACGGCCAGGACATCGCCTGGTACGACTGCAAGCAGCAGGACGACCTGGGCTGGATCAACCTGGCCCAGCAGGACATCCCCGGCCTCGGCCCGGGCTGGGTCTACACCATGCAGTCCGACCCGAACGCATAGTCACATCCGAAAACCCGCGCCCGCTTCGGAATCCGAAGCTAGCGCGGGTTTTTACGTTCGGGGACAACTGATTTCGTGAGTCTCGGATAACTCCCGGGGCACCCCCGAAATCGGCTCGGCGCCCGACCGCCGCCACGCGTGCCCAACCGCCGGCGGCTCTGAGCCGGGCGCTGCGGGGTCGGGGAGGCGGTCAAGCTTCGAGTTTGTAGCCCAGGCCGCGGACGGTCACCAGGTGCTCGGGCTTGGCCGGATCGGATTCGATCTTGGAGCGCAGGCGCTTGACGTGCACGTCGAGGGTTTTGGTGTCACCGACGTAGTCGGCGCCCCAGACGCGGTCGATGAGCTGACCGCGGGTCAGCACCCGACCGGAGTTGCGCAGCAGATACTCCAGCAGGTCGAACTCCTTGAGCGGTAGCGTCACCGCCTTACCGTTCACCTGGACGGTGTGGCGGTCCACATCCATGCGGACCGGTCCGGCCTCCAGCACGCTGGTCTCGCCGCCGTTGTCGGCCTCCTCGCCCGCGCCACGGCGCAGGACGGCGCGGATGCGGGCAATGAGCTCACGCGAGGAATACGGCTTGGTGACATAGTCGTCGGCGCCCAGCTCCAGGCCGACCACCTTGTCGATCTCGCTGTCGCGCGCGGTCACCATGATGACCGGGACGCTGCCGCGAGCGCGCAGCTGCTTGCACACATCGGTGCCGCTCATTCCGGGCAGCATGAGATCGAGCAGGACGATATCCGCCCCGGACCGGTCGAACTCGGCCAGCGCGGACGGGCCGTCACCGACCACGGTGACCTCGAACCCCTCCTTGCGCAGGAGGAATGCGAGCGGATCGGCCAGCGACTCCTCGTCCTCGACGATCAGCACACTCGTCATCGGGTTGCCTCCACACCGTTGGTTCTGGCCCGCCCGAGGGGGCGCGGGCCGGTTTCCTTCTTCGCCGCCGGAAGCCCGGCGGAAAGTCTCTTGTCGACGCCGTTGCCGTCGACGGGGTGGGACGGGATCCGCAGCGTGAACGTGGATCCGGTACCCAACTTGCTCCACAGGGTGACCTCACCGCTGTGGTTGGCCGCTACATGCTTGACGATAGCCAGCCCGAGCCCGGTGCCGCCGGTGGCGCGCGAGCGCGCCTTGTCGGCCCGGAAGAATCTTTCGAAGACGCGTTCCTGGTCTTCCTTGGCGATCCCGATACCGCGATCGGTCACGGCGATATTCACATGACCGCCGCGCAGCGCGCGGGACACCGAAACCTGCGAACCGCGCGGCGAGTACGCGATGGCGTTCTCCACCAGATTCGACAGCGCCGTCACCAGCAGCGTCTGATCGCCGATCACCTCGAGACCGCTGGTGGAGTCGGTGCTCACGGTGATGCCGGCGGCCTCGGCGGCGGTGCGGGAGCGTTCAATGGCCTGATTGACCACGCTGTCCACATCGACGGCCTCGAGTTCGGGCAGCTTCTCCGCGCCCTGCAGCCGGGACAGTGCGATCAGCTCGGTCACCATTTTGCCCATGCGGCGGGCCTCACCGTGCAGGCGTTCGCCGAAGTGCCGCACCGATTCCGGATCGTCCGCCGATTCCAGCAATGCCTCAGCCAACAGGCTCATGGCGCTCACCGGGGTCTTGAGCTCATGGCTCACATTGGCGACGAAATCGCGGCGGGTGGCCTCCATGCGGGCCTGTTCGGAATCGTCGTCGGCGAAGAGCACCACGAAGTTCGGGTTCTCCTGTGACAGCGGCCTGGCAACACCCCGGACCGCCAGCCGCGCCCGGCCCGGCATGGGGATCTTCGCCGTCAGCTCGAATTCGATATCGGTACCGCCCGCCAGCACCTGCTGTACGGCGGACCAGGCGCGTTCGTCGAGCAGCCGATCGTGCACTATGCCCAGCTCCTCGGCGCGCGGATTCACCAGCACCACATCGCGGTACTGGTCGACCACCGCGATACCGCTCTCGGAGGCGAGCACGATCAGGTCCAGGACCTGCGACATGGTCAGGCCCGAGTCGGTGGCGGCGCGCAGCCGCTCCTGCCGGGCATTGACATAGGGGATGAGCAATCCACCGACTGCCAGTCCAACGACGGCCGCCAGGACTGCCAACAGCACGGCCTGTGGAACGCTCACACTTTGAATCGTACGGTCGTCTCAGCCGGGTCCGACCCCGGGTGCAGGAAGTTTCACGCAGGTCACAGGGGCTTCGACGGGAGTTGGCCCGGCGTTCACGCAATGTTTCGACTGGCCGGGGGCGGTGTTCGGCATTTTTGTGGCAACCACCGTGTAGTGCGCTCGTCAGTCCCCGGGGTCGCCGTAGAGGGCCTCGCGGACCGCGTCGCCGTGCCGATCCGCCCAGACGCCCAGCGCCAGGATCGGCTGGAGCAGATCGCGGCCCGCGCGGGTCAACTCGTACTCCACGCGCGGTGGCGCTTCGGCGTAGCGGCGACGTTCCAGCAATCCCATCCGCTCCATCCGGCGCAGGGTTTGGGTGAGCATCTTCTGGCTGATACCGCCGATGGCGCGGCACAACTCGACCGGGCGCATGGGGCCCTCGCGCAGGGTGTAGACGATCACCGTCAGCCAGGAGTTGCCGAAGATGTCCACCGCCAGGCGTGCGGGGCAGTCGGATTCGTAATCGCCGTACGCCGGGAACTCCACGGCCTCGGGGGTGACCGCCTCGATCGTCATGACTCCAGCCTGCCAGTGCCGAAGCGCACCCGGGGGTGCGTATCGGAATTCCTAACGTCGAATACGCAATCACGACCTAGGAGTTCACATGCGAATCGGAATCATCGGCGCCGGAGCCATGGCGCGGGCGCTCGGCGGACAGTGGGCCGCGGCCGGACATGACATCGCGATCGGAGCCCGGGATACGGCCAGGGCGCGGGCGGCCTCGACGGTTATCGGGCACGGGACGCACGCGGTGACCGTCGCCGAGGCGGCCGAGTTCGGCGAGGCGGTGCTGCTGGCCCTGCCGGTCTCGGCGCTGACCGAAGTACTGGAGACCATCGGGGAGGCGCTGGCCGGGCGCATTGTCATCGACTGCACGAATGCGTTCCTGCCGGACAGCGGCACGTTCGTGCTCTCCGAAGACGCTGTCGCCGAACGTATTGCGGCAACCGTCCCGGCGGCCCACGTGGTGAAGGGGTTCAACGTCTGCGCCGCCGAGGTGTACGCGGGACCGGCGCGCGAATTCGAGGGCCACACCCTGCTGGTCCCATTGTGCGGGGATAACGCGGCCGCCGTCGCCCGCGTCGCCGCCCTGGTTGAGGACATGAAGCTGAAGCCATTCCACGCGGGCGGTCTCGCCCAGGCCAGATACCTCGAAGCGACCTCGGCCTTCGTGGTCGGACAGTGGTTCGGCGGCAACGATTCTCGCGCCATGTTCCCGCCACTCGAGGCAACCTTCGCCGACGCGGACTGACTGGCTTTCCACATCGAGGCCATGCACCTCTCGTCATCCCGGCATGCTTTCGGCCGGGATGACGGGAATGGCTCACCAGCCGGGGTTGCCCCGGACCGGCAGGTTCACATAGCTGGGCTCGGCCGGATCGAGCAGCAGATGCTGCGGGAGCAGGCCGGTGTCGACCGTTATGGCGGTGGGCGGCAGTCCCTTCGGGAAGTTGCCCGCGTAGACGTCCACACGCAGGCGGTGGCCGGGTTGCAGGACGGCGTCTATGCCCGCGATCGAGATATCCAGTGCCACAGGCTGTCCCGGCACCGTCCGCTGACGGGTGTCCAGGGACAGATCGGGGACCGGATCGGTGTAGTCACCGTTGGATCCGCGGGTGCTGCGGGATTCGTCGAGGGCACGCAGTGAGGCGACCAATTGGCCGGTGGACAGGGCGGTCGAACGACCGTCCGGGGCAACGTCATTGACGGTGGCGACCCAGTAGCCGTCGGCGGCGTCGTGCACCGTGTTCAGGTGTACGGCAATGGGACCGGAGACGGTGGTGGGCTCGGCGACCGGGGCGCTGGTGAAGGTCAGGCCGTTGGATTCCTGTATGCGGGAGTCCTTTCCGCAGGCATCGATGAGCGAGATGATGCCGATGGTCTCCTGCGCCGCGTCCCGGGAGCAGAGCCCGGTCAGCCCGGGTGCGACGGTGAGCAGGTCGCCGCCGCCGGGCGCGGTCGACAGTGAGCCGTCGTGCACGCTGTGCCCGCCGGTGCCGCTGGGCGCGCCGTCCAGGTACATGCGCCGATACTCGATACCCGGCTGCGGGAAGGACGGGGCGGTGATCCAGCCGCCGCCCTGCTCCTTCACGGTGACCGGGCCGAACTGGTCGATACCGTTGTCGATCCCCTTGAGCCACCTGTCGAACCACGCGCGTTGCAGCACATCCATGCGCGGCGGCAGCCCCGGGCGACCGGATTCGTTACCGTTCGAGATGTGGTATCCGTCGCCCACCAGCAGCTGTTTCTGCCCGGGCGGCAAGGGGATTCGGCGATATACGTCGGCCTGCGAGGCCACGAAGACATCGTGCCAGCCGCCGGTGATGAAGGCGGGCACGGTGATTCGTGACGGATCGGTCTCCCACGCCTGCCGCATCGGACTGCCCGAGTCCAGCAGTGCGCGGATCTTGGGGCTCAGCTGGTCGATATTCGGTTGCAGGAACACTTCCAGCAGCGCGTCCACGAAGGTGAACGGATCGGCCAATCTGTCCGCGAGCCAGCGCATATCGAAGCGCCCCTGCGCCAGCGCGGTCAGATCGGGGACGAGTTTGCCGCCGTTCACCGCCGCCAGCCACATCGGCATGAACGCCGCGCCGATGGCCCCGCCGGGTGCGACGAGATCGCGAAACGGATTGCGGCTGGGTACGACCGGGAAGATGGCCTTGAGCGCGGGCGGCTGTTTCGCGGCCACCTGCAATTGGTTCAGCCCGGAGTAGGAGACGCCCGACATTCCGATATCCCCGGTGGACCAGCCCTGCTTCGATGCCCAGTCGATCACCTCGGCGGTGTCCTGCTGCTCCCGCTCCCCCAGCAGATTCCAATCTCCTTGGGAGAAACCGGTTCCGCGCACATCGACGACCACCTGGGTGTATCCGGACTTGATCAACTGCCGATCCACGGTGAAGGTGCGCAGCAGTCCGCCGCCCAGCGCCTTGGTGAGATCGGTGAGCCCCGAGATCGGTGTCCCGGTCAGATCGAAGTTCCGGAACGCCTGCACCACCAGATCCGAGAGTCCCGGCACCGACATGGCCGAATCCGCGATCATGGAGCCGAGTTTCGTATAGGGCGTGAGGTTCACGATGGTCGGCGTGGGATCGGCGATGGGCTGTCCGGACGCATCGGCCGGGTGGTAGACGTTCGCCTTCAGCACCGTGCCGTCAGTCATGGTGATGGGCACATCCCAGTCGATGTACACATTGGGATAAACCTGTGGATTGTCTTCGGTGGCAGCCCATTCCGCACCGGTGCCGCCGCCGTCCGGGCCTACGGGATCGGCGGTGGCGGCGGGCGGGACGAACTGTGTCAGTACCACGGCGGCCGTCATGGCCACCGCGACTCGCAGCAGGAGGGGCATAGCTCGTCAAACTAGGTGAGCCGGGACAGTCTGGGACAGCTTCCCCGAAAGTTAGTGAAACTGCACAAAAGGCAGAAATCCGGGTGTGCACGCCATTGTGCACACCCGGATCTCATGCCCGGTGGGACGGAATCACCAACCGGTGTTACCGCGAACCGGGATATTGACGAAGCTCGGACGATTCGGGTCGAGCTGCACATGCTGCGGCTTCAGACCGGTATCGAGGAGCATCGGCAGGATCGGCAGGCCCTTGGGGAAGTTGCCCGCGAAGACGTCCACCCGCAGCCGGTGCCCCGGCTGGAGCAGGGCCTGGGTACCGCTGAGCGCGATATCGAGGGTGGTGGCCTCACCCGGCACCGTCGGCTCGCTCTTGTCGAGCGAGGTGAAGGCGCGCGGATCGGTGTAATCGCCGCTGTCCGACCGCGAACTGTTGGCCTCGTCGATCTGGCGCATGGACGCCATCATCTGGCCGGAGGTCAGCACGGTCGACTTGCCGTCGGGCGCGACATCATTGACGGTGACCGTCCAGTAGCCGTCGGCCGCGTCCTGAATGGTGTTGAGATGCACCGCGATCGGACCCGAGACGGTGGTCGGCTCGGCGACCGGGGCGCTGGTGAAGGTGAGCCCGTTGGTCTCGGCGATGCGCGAGTCCAGTGCGCAGCCGTCGATGATGGAGAGCACCCCGGCGCTGCCCTGTGCGGCGTCATTGGAGCACAGCGTGGTCAGCCCCATGGCGACGCTGAGCCGGTCGGTATCGCCATTGGCCTCGGCGGTCAGCGAACCGTCGTAGAGGCTGTTCGCGGTGCCGCTGCGCTGCGCGGACAGGTACATGCGGCGGTAGCGCGCGGCCTCCTCCGAGGGCGCGGATTCACCGAAGCCGCCCTGGGTGATCCAGCCGCCGCCCTGCTGGCGCAGGGTGACCGGGCCGTACTTGTCGATGCCGTTGTCGATGCCCTTGAGCCACTTGTCGAACCAGGCGCGCTGCAGTACGTCCAGGCGCGGGGGCAGACCGGGGCGACCGGCCTCGGAGCCGGAGGTGACGTGATAGGTGTTGCCCATCAGCAGCTGCTTCTGCCCGGCGGGTAGCGGAATCTCGTTGTAGATCTTGGATTCCGAGTAGGTGAACAGGTCGTGCCAGCCACCGGTGACGAAGGTCGGGATGCTGATCCGGCTCGGATCACCAAGCCACGCTTGGCGTTCCGAGGACAGATCGTTGAGCATGTTCTTCACCCGCGGATCGAGGGTGTTCATATCGGTGCTGGTGTACGCCGACATGAGCACGTCCAGATAGGTGAACGGATCGTCGGCGCGGTCCCGCAACCATTTGAAGTCGAACTTGCCCTGCGCGATCGAGGCCAGGTCCGGCACCCACTTGAGACCGTTGATGGCGCTGAGCCACAGCGGAATGAAGTTGAAGCCGAAGCCGCCGCCGGGCGCGAGCACATCGTCGACGAGGTCGCTGCCGGGCACGATCGGAAAGATGGTTTTGAGTGCCGGCGGATTCTTCTCCGCCGCCTGCACCTGGTTGATGGCGCTGTAGGACAGCCCGTTCATTCCGATGCGGCCGTTGGACCAGCTCTGCTTGGAGGCCCAGTCGATGGTCTCGACGGTGTCCTGCTGCTCGCGCCGGCGCAGCATGTCCCATTCGCCCTGCGAGAATCCGGTACCGCGCACGTCGACGACGACCTGCGTGTAACCGGACTTGATGAGCTGGCGGTCGACGGAGAAGTTGCGGAGTTCGCCGTTGCCCGCCGCGTTCAGCAATTCGCCGAAGCCGGAGATGGGTGTGCCGGTGAGGTTGATGTTCCGGAAGACGTTGACCAGCGCGTCGCCGAGGCCGGGAATGGCGAAGGCGCTGTCTGCGACGTTCGACACCAGTTTGGTGTACGGCGTCATATTCAGCACGGTCGGCGTCGGGGTGTCGATCGGACGACCGGAGGCGTCCGCCGGGTGGTAGACGTTGCCCTTGAGCACGGTGCCGTCGCTCATCGTGATGGGGACGTCCCATTCGATGAAGACGTTCGGGTACTGCTGCTGACCGTCCTCGGTGGCGGTCCAGGCCGCGCCCGCGGCGCCACCGTCGGGGCCGATCGGGGTGGGGGCCGCATCAGCATTGCCGGCGGACAGAGGAATGAGCAGAGCGGTCGCGGTGGCGAGCACCGTGACCCGTAGCGCGTGCTTCATCGAACGTGATCTACCTCTCGCAAATGGTCGAACGTCCGGAAGCATATCTACTCGGAAGTAAGTTGCAAAGCCCGGTTACAGTTACCCGTTTTAATGGGCAAAATTTCGGCAAATTGCATTGCGGCACAGGTGAATACCCTACGGTGCCGTACTGAGATCCAGATCACAACACGCGCTCGATAAATGAAAAACGCGCCGCCACCGAATTATTCGATGACAGCGCGTTCGCGTTACTACGAGTTATTTGCCGCCCTGATTCGCGACGGCGGCGGCGCCCGCGGCGGCCGCCTCGGGGTCCAGGTACTCACCCGGGCCCAGCGGGCGCAGGTTCTCGTCCAGCTCGTACTTGAGCGGAATGCCGGTGGGGATGTTCAGCCCGGCGATATCGTCATCGGAGATGCCCTCGAGGTGCTTGACCAGCGCGCGCAGCGAATTGCCATGCGCGGCAATCAGAACCGTCTTACCGGCGGTGACATCCCGGGAGATGGTGTCCTCCCAGTACGGCACCATGCGCGCCACGACATCCTTCAGGCATTCGGTCAGCGGCACGTCGATATCGGCGTAGCGCGGATCCGCGTCCTGGCTGTATTCGCTGCCGGCCTCGATCGGCGGCGGCGGGGTGTCGTAGCTGCGACGCCACAGCATGAACTGCTCATCGCCGTACTGATCCTTGATCTCCGCCTTGTTCTTACCCTGCAGCGCACCGTAGTGACGCTCGTTCAGACGCCAATCGCGCACGACCGGAATCCAATGGCGATCGCAGGCGTCCAATGCGTTGTTGGCGGTGCTGATGGCACGGCGCAACAGCGAGGTGTAGACGATATCGGGGAGAATCCCGTGCTCGGCCAGCAATTCACCGGCACGCTTGCCTTCGGCGACGCCCTTGTCCGTAAGACGGACGTCCACCCAGCCGGTGAACAGGTTGAGGGCATTCCATTCGCTCTCGCCGTGGCGCAGCAGCACGAGGGTGTACGTCATGTGGGTCATCTTTCCACGCCCTGTTTCGCCAGTAGCGCGGCCCCGGCGAGGGTGGCCTGGTCGGTGAGTTCGGAGGGGACCACCCGCAATTCACGCAGGAAGGACAGCCGGGCGTGTGCGGCCGCGGCGGCCCGCAGCGGGGCCCAGAGCGGCTCACCGGATTGCGCGAAGCCGCCGCCGACGACCACCAGATCGGTGTCCAGCAGGGCCGCGGCCGAGGCGATGGCGGTGCCCAGGGCGGTACCGGAACGGTGCATGGCGGCCAGGGCGATCTCGTCCCCGGCGTGCGCGGCGGCGGAGAGTTCTATGCCGGTCGCACCGGTCCAGCCCTGTCGACGCGCCCAGCGCACCGAGGATTTGCCACTCGCCACGGCCTCGACACAGCCGAAACCGCCACAGGCGCAGGGTTCTTCGTTATCCGGAACGATGATATGGCCGATATGGCCGCCATTTCCGGTGCGGCCCATGACGACTCGGCCATCGGAGATCACCCCGCCGCCGATGCCCGAGGACACCGTCATACAGAGCACGTTCGATTCGCCGCGGGCGGCGCCGAAACGCTGTTCGGCCAGCGCCAGGCAGACGCCGTCGATGGCGAAGTGAATCTCCGCCTCGGGGAACAACTCTCGAACGGCGTCGATCAGGCCGAAGCCGTGCACCCACTCCGGGATATTGAGCGGCCCGGTCGATCCGGTGCGCACATCCACGGGTCCGGCCGCGCCGATGCCGACCGCGGACACCTCCTCGGTACCGGCGACGGTCAGCAGGAGTTCCAGGCAGGCGGTCCACACCTTGGTCTCGGGGACCTGGATCCGGCGCACCGCGCTGACGCCGCCGTCCGAATCGACAATGCCCGCGGCGAATTTCGTCGCACCGATATCAAGGGCCAGCGCCACCATGGATTTGCCGTCTCCTTCGCCTCGGGGTTCCGGAGCAGGCTACGCCTTGTCCTCGGCGTCCACGAGATGTTCGAAGGCGCGCAGATTCTTCAGTGATTCGCCGCGCGAGACCCGCCACTTCCATTCCTTGCGAATGGATTCCGCGAATCCGAGTTCGAGCAGGGTGTTGAAGTCCGCGTCGACGGCCTCGAGGATCTGGCCGAACCAGCGGTCGAGTTCATCGGCGGTGACGGCGTGGTTGGAGAGGCGGCCGACCAGGTAGATATCGCCGAGTTTGTCGATGGTGTACGCCACGCCGTAGAGGCGGCGATTGCGGCGCAGCAGGAATTTGTAGACGCCCTCGAAGTTCTCGTCCGGTTTGCGGCAGACGAACGACTCCATCCGAATGCCGTGCTTGCCGACGGTGACGCCGATGACGGTCTTGAGTTTGCGCTCGCCGGGCAGCACCACCACGAAGGTGCCGTCGCCCTCGCGCGAGTATTCGATCTCGCGCTCGCGCAGTGTCTCGTCGATCAATTGCGCTGTCGTACGGGCGGATTCGTCCTGCACGGCGTCGCTCATCGGCGTACGACTCCCATCCTGCGTCGCCATGCCGGCGCGACCTCCAGATGTTTCGACCTCGGGCTACCAACCGGCCACCCCAAAGATCTGGCGTGATTACTGTCCGCATGCACGCTACCGGTGCGATTGCGGCGATCCCGCGATTGGCCGAGGGCGGCGGCGTAACTATCCAGCATGCCGTCGGCGGTATGCGCCCAGGAGAAATTGGCGGCGTGCTCGACCGCGGCCACACCCATCACATCCAGGCGGCCGGGATTGTCGAGCAGCGAGCGCAGGGCGGCGGCCCAGTCCGGGGTGCGATGCCCGGGCACCAGCAGACCGGTGACCCCGTCGCGCACGGCGGTGCCGAGCCCGCCCACATCGGCGGCCAGTACCGGGGTGCCGCTGGCCTGCGCCTCGATGGCGACCAGGCCGAAGGATTCGTTGTAGCTGGGCACCGCGACCAGATCCGCGGCCCGGTACACCTGCACCAGGCGATGCGGCGGCTGCGGCGGCAGGAAGGTGACGCGATCGGAAATGCCGAGCGCGGCAGCCAATTCGATCAGCGCGTCGGGGCGTTCGAGCCCGCTGCCCGACGGTCCGCCGACAATCAGGACGCGCAGCGGGCGTTCGGGACGCCGCGGTAGCGCGGCCTCCTCGGCCAGCACCTGCGCGGCCGCGCGAACCAGCACATCGGGGGCCTTGAGCGGTTGAATCCGCCCAATGAAAGCGACAATTCGCTCATTGTCGGGCAGGCCGAGTTCGGCGCGCGCGGCGGCGCGTGAACCGGGCTGATACCGGCTCAGATCCGCACCGGGCAGCACCACATCGATATGGTCCGGATTCGCGCCGTACAGCTCGACCAGCTGCCGCGCCTCCTCACCGGTATTGGCGATGAGCCGATCCGCCTCGGCGACAATCTGTTTCTCGCCGATAACGCGGGCGGCGGGTTCGGGCACATCGCCCTCGGCCAGATAGGCGTTCTTCACCGCGGCCAGGGTGTGCGCGGTGTGCACCATCGGCACCTGCCAGCGATCCCGGGCCAGCCAGCCGACCTGGCCCGAGAGCCAGTAGTGCGAGTGGATCAGGTCGTAGTGCCCGGGCAGGTGCCGGGCCTCCTGCCGCAGCACCTCGGCCGCGAACGGACAGAGCTGGGTGGGCAGATCGTGTTTGTCGAGACCCTCGAACGGTCCGGCCACCACATTGCGGACCAGTACGCCCGGTGCGGCCTCCACGAGGGGTTCGTCATTGGAGGAGGTGGTGCGGGTGAAGATCTCCACCTGGGTACCGCGGCGGGCCAATTCGATGGCCGTCTGCAGGACGTACACATTCATGCCGCCGGCATCGCCGGTGCCCGGTTGGGCCAGAGGTGAGGTGTGCACCGATAGCACGGCTATCCGATTGGGCCGTAGGTCGGAACGTTGACTCACTACACCAGTGTGCACGCCGACGGTAAGTGAATATACGTGGGTTACCCGACCTAGTGACTCGACTCACAGCCGACGCCCCGGTCAGGGCAGGGTTGCGGCGAAGGTCGTGAGCTCTTCCACAAAGCGGTCCGGATCCTCGATGAAGAGGCCGTGCTGAGCGTCCGGCCAGTAGGAGGTGGTGGCGTTCGGGACGGTCTCGGCGATGTACCGCCCGTTCTCCACCGGGACCACCGGATCGGCGAGGCCGTGCATGACCAGGACCGGAACCGGCAGCTGAGCAAGGGTTTCGGTGTTGTCGACGGTGCGATAGAACAGCGCCTTGCGCACCCGGGGCGGGGTGGCGATGCTGCCGCCGAAGAGCCGTTGGGCATCTTCGCCCTTATCGGCGCCGCGACCGATATTGGCATTGCCGAAGGCGGCGAAACCGCGGCCGGCGCGACCGGCGCTCTCCTCGAAGACGTCCGGAATGGCCTTCTGCATGGCCGGACCGGTCTGCGCGCCGGGGACGTTCTTGCCGATACCGGCTTGGGAACCGGTGTAGACGACGCCCGCAACGGCGGCGGTGCCGTAGGCGGCGAGGTAGTCCGAGAGCACGATGCCGCCGTAGGACCAGCCCAGCAGCACCGCTCCCCCGGTGATCTGTTCGGCGGCCAGCACCGCGGCCACATCGGCGGCCCAGTTCTTCGGATCGTCGTATCCGGATTCGGGGGCGTCGGAGTAGCCGTGGCCGCGCAGATCGACGGCGATCACCCGGAAGCGCTGTGCCAGTTCATCGGCGGCGCGACCCCAGCAGCGCAGATTTCCGGACCAGCCGTGCAGCAGCACCAACGGACGTGCGCTCTCGGAGCCGGTGACCCGGTAAACGATATTCGTGCCATCCGCGCTGACTACTTCCCTGATCGCCATACCCGCCAGGCTAACGGGCAGCTCTGCCGAATCTCGCGCCCGCCGAGGTGCCCGTGGCGGGCGCAGGGTGGAGGGTGCGGAGGTGTTGTGCTTGCCTAAGCTCAGGACATGAGCATTCGTACCGCTGTCGTGACCGGAGCAAGTTCGGGAATCGGAGAGGCCACCGCCCGGGAGCTCGCGAAACAGGGGTATCACGTGTTCGTCGGGGCACGCCGGGTCGATCGGCTGGAGAAGCTGGCCGCGGAGATCGGCGGCACCGCACTGCCCCTGGACGTCACCGACGAGGAGTCGGTGCGCGCGTTCACCGATGCTGTCGGCGAGCTGCACGTCCTGGTCAACAATGCCGGTGGCGCAAAGGGTTTGGCCACCGTCGCCGAGGCCGATCTGGATGACTGGCGCTGGATGTGGGAGACCAATGTGCTGGGCACATTGCGGCTCACCAAGGCGCTGCTGCCCAAGCTGATCGCGTCGGGCGACGGGCTCATCGTCACCATCACCTCGGTGGCGGCCTTCCACCACTACGACAACGGCTCGGGCTACACCTCGGCCAAGCACGCGCAGGCCGTGCTGCACCGCACGCTGCGCGGGGAGTTGCTCGGCCGGCCGGTGCGCTTGACCGAGATCGCCCCCGGCGCGGTGGAGACCGAATTCTCGCTGGTGCGTTTCGACGGTGACGCCGAGCGCGCCGCCAAGGTGTACCGGGGCATCGATCCACTGCTGGCGCAGGACATCGCCGAGATCGTCGGCTTCGCGGCCTCGCGTCCGGCGCACGTCAATCTGGACACCATCATCGTGAAGCCGCGCGATCAGGCCGAGCCGGGCCGCTTCGCGCGCCGCTGAATCCGTTAGGGGACTAGACGGATTCGCAGGGTTTCATAGGTCGGGATGAAAACCTTTCGGCGGTAACGACGTTCGACGATCTCCCACGGGCGACCGGCGGCGGTCAGAGCCTCGAGCAGGGCCGTCATCTCCGAGTGCACCAGCTGCACGCCGACGCAGAGGTGACGGCCGCCGCCGAACCAGAGCTGGCGGGTCTCGGGGTTGTAGTCACGGTGGATGTTGAAGGAACCGGCGGCGTTGTTGATCGACCAGGTCAGGATTTTGACGTGCTCGCCCGCGAGCAGCCGGCGGCCCGCGATCTCCACGTCCGCGGTGACCGATCGCCCCACCAGATAGGCGGGGCTGGTGACCCGCAGCGCCTCGCGCACCGCATCGGGCATGCGCTCGGGATGCGCGAGCAGCTCCCGATGGTCACCGCTGTCGTGCAGTAGCGCGACCATCCGGGTCATGGCGCTGGCGAGGGTGTCGGTGCCCGCCACGGCCATGAGAATGGCCAGGCCGGAGGCATGTTCGAGCTCGAGGCCGAGTTCCCGGCAGCGGCCCAGCGTGGTGCTCGGATCGGCGCGCTCGTAGGCGTCGGGCACCGAAGCGGCGAGTGTGGTCGCGAGGGTGCGGGCACGCGCCACCGCCACCGGGTCGAGGGTGGTGGAGGCCATGGTGCCCATGGCGAGGTTGACCAGCTCCTCGACGTGGCCGAAGAGAATGCGGAAGGGCTGATCCGGATCCTCGTCGGTGCGCACCGCGCCGTTCGCGGCGAAGATGGCGGCGATATCGGCGGGCCGCATGCCGACCAGGTCGGAGACGCTGCGGCCGACCAGTACTCGCGCGCGCTCGGCGATGTCGACGGTCTTTCCGGCGGCCAGATCCGCGCTGAGCTGTTTCAACGCGGGCCCGAGCACGCCGTCGACCAGGGCGTCGGTATGACTGGCGGTGAACAGGTCGCGGACCTTGGTACGCAGTTCGGTATGTCCGGGGCCTTCGAAGAGGTCCTGCACCCAATCCCCGATGACCTGCGCCCACCAGTGTCCGGCCGCGCCCTCGGACACGATGCTGAAGTGCGTGCTGTCGTTGTAGATCTGGCGCGCGACCAGCGGATCCGCGACGAACCAGCCGAGTTTGGGGATCTTGCGCAGGGGTTTGGCGGCGCGGCCCGCGAGCAGGACGGCGGGCAGCCAGGGCTGTCCGGCGGCCAGCAGGGTCAGCTCGTGGCGGGTGGCGGCATTGATCATGATGCTCCGAACTCTCTGCGAACGGTATTGCGCCGCAATGTAGTTCACCTCACATTTGTGAATCACGAAATTTTCATAACGGCAATGTGCAGACTGCTAGCGTCGCGGCCAACCGTGGGCAGTTTGGAGTGATCACATGGTGCGAGCACGAATAGAGGCGGTGGGCTCCTATCTGCCCACCCTCGAAGTATCTACGGCCGAGCTGCTGACGCAACTCGACATCGAATCCCCCATCGACCTGGAACGAGTCAGCGGCGTACGACACCGCCGCCGCTGCACCGTCGATGCGCACGGGCGGCGCGAGGACTCCTTCACCGTCGCTCTGGCCGCCGCCGAGAGCGCCCTGGCCAACTCGCGATACGAGCCCGCGGACCTCGATATCGTCATCTCCTGCTCCATCACCCGCATTCGCGAAGACGACTTCTGGGTGGAGCCTTCCTTCGCACTGCTGCTGCGCAATGAACTCGGCGCGACCGGGGCCGTCCACTTCGACCTCTCCAATGCCTGCGCGGGCATGATGACCGGAGTCCTGGTGCTGGAGCGCATGATTCGCGCGGGCATGGTGCGACGCGGATTGGTGGTGTCGGGCGAGTACATCACCCCCATCTCCGATACCGCCGTGCGCGAGATGTCCGAGAAATACGACCCGCAGTTCGCCTCACTCACCGTCGGCGACGGCGCGGCCGCGGTGGTGCTGGACGGCGAGGGCACCGCCGACGAGGGCATCGACTACATCGAACTCAATACCAGCGCCGCCTTCGCGCAGCTGTGCCTGGGCATGCCCAGCGACCGCAGTCCCGGTATCGCGCTGTATACCGATAATCGCGCCATGCACAACGAATCCCGGTATCTGCTGTGGACCACGCGGCATCGGGATTTCCTCGGCGCGCGCGGCAGCGATTTCGCCGCCGAGGGTTACGACCACATCATTCATCACCAATTCAGCGGTCCCGCAGTGGAATTGATCAACAAGATCGCCGAACGCGAATTCGACGCTCCCGTTCCGCCCGGTATCGCGGTGCTGGATCGATACGGAAACACCGCCTCCACCTCGCATTTCGTGGTATTGCACGACGCGCTGAAGCAGCAGCGGCTAGCGTCCGGGACGAAGGTGCTGATGGTGCCCGCGGCCTCCGGTGTGGTAGCGGGATTCCTGTCGGTGACTCTCGGAGAACTACGGGTGTGATGAGCATGAACATCGTTATTTCCGCGGTGACCGTCGAAACCGGTAGCGGCAGTTCCATCGAACAGGCCGCGGCCGCCGCCGAACGCGCCATCGCCGAGGCGGGCAGCACCCCCGAACACATCGACGCCCTGATCAATACCGGGGTCTACCGCGATTCGAATATGGTGGAACCGGCCATGTCCGCACTGATTCAACAGCGGGTCGGCATCGGCCTGGAGTACCGCAGCGGCGATGTGCCCTGTCTGTCCTTCGACCTCATGAACGGGGCCTGCGGTGTGCTCAATGCCATCCAGGTGAGTCAGGCGCTGTTGCAGGGGCCGACCGTGCACCGGGTGCTGGTGGTGAGCGGGGACGCGCACCCCTCGAAATCCGCCGAACCGCGCGAGGGCTTCCCCATCACCCCGGTCGGGGCGGCGCTGCTGCTGGAGAAGAGCGCCGGACCGAGCGGATTCGGCGAACTGCACATCAGCTCCACCGCCGAGCCGCCCGCGCCGGTCGGATATGTGCGACTGCCCGAGATGGGCAGCACCGGACGCTCCACCATTGTCGTGGACCGCACCGCCTCCACCGTGGAAGACCTACTGCACCACGCGGTTTCGGCGGCGAGTGAGGCGCTGGAGGTGGCCGCCGGCGAACGCACCGTGCTCATCTGTTCGCGGCCCACGCCGGACTTCCCGGCCCTGCTGGCCGAACGCCTCGGCCTGCCCGCCGAGGCGGTCCAGGCCGGTGCCGTCGAGGGCGATGCGCACACCTCCGCACTGCCCGCCGCCTATCTCGCGGCGCGGGACAGCGGAAAACTCGCGGACGCCGATATCGCGCTCTTCGTGGCGGCCGGGGCGGGCCCCACCGCCGCGGCCATCGCCTATCGGCTGCCTCCGGCATAATCGACGCCGGGAGGACGGCTAATGAACGAACTCTGGGTCATCGTGCCCGCCTACAATGAAGAGCAGGGCATTACCGCGACGCTGGAAGCGCTTGCGGCGCAGCGGGATCCGAACTTCACCCTGGTCGTGGTGGACAACAACTCCACCGACGGCACCGCCACCGTGGTGAGCGCCTTCGCCGCCGCGCACCCCGAGATGCGCATTGAACTCGTCACCGAGACCCACAAGGGCACCGGGGCCGCCTCCGATACCGGTATGCGGCACGCCATCGCCGCCGGGGCCCTCCGGCTGGCGCGCACCGATGCCGACTGCCTGCCCTATCCGGACTGGATCGAACGGATCAATGCCGCCTTCGACTCCGGGCTGCGACTGGTGAGCGGCCAGCTCATTCCGCGCACCGACGAGGGTGTGCGATGGATCGACCGGACCGTCATCCGGATCGTGCTCGAGGTGGCGTCCGCCTTCGGGAAAATGCGGCCCGGCAATCAGGATCCGCGCTATCTCGGGCCGTATGTGATGACGCCCGGCTGCAATATGGCGATCACCGCCGAATTGTATGCGGCGGCGGGCGGATTCCCGCGCACCGCCATCGAGGATCTGCACGAGGATCGGGCGCTGGTCAACGCGGTCCGCATGCTCACCACCGATTACGCCTTGCGCCGCGATGTCCGGGTGCACGCCTCCAATCGGCGGGTGCGGGCGTGGGGCGTGCGAAAAACCCTCGCCTGGTACGCCGATCATCGATACAAACCGGAACTGGTGGATATTCGTTGAACGCCTCCGAGCCGTCGGACTTCCTGGCACTGCTGCGCGAACACGTCCGGCGTAAGCCCGACGATCCGGCGCTGGGCATGGTGGGCGGGCGACCGCTCACCTACGCCGAGCTCGACGATCGGATTACCGCGGTCGCGGAACGCCTGCACCACAATGGATTCCGTCCGGGGGACCGCATGCTGTTCTCCATTCGGCCGTGCGTGGACGCGGTGGTGCTGATCTTCGGCGCCATGGCGGCGGGCGGAACCATCGTGTTCGTGGACCCGGGCGTGGGGCCGGAATTGTTCGCGCGGCGCATCGAATTGGCCGAACCCGCTTGGGCGGCAACGGAATCGCTGCTGTATCTGCTCAGCGGTCCATTGCATCGGATCGGCCGGATGCTCGGATTGTCGCTGCCCGCGTTCGGGCGACTTCCGGTGCGGCACATACACGGTGGACCGCGGTTACCCGGCACCCCGGCGGCCTCGATCCCCCTGCGGGAACTGCTGGCGGACGCCCCGGTCTCCGCCGATACGGCGCGCTCGCTCGCACCCTCGGATACCGAAGCGCTGATCGTCTTCACCTCCGGCACCACCGCCGCACCCAAAGCCGTGGTGCACACCCGCGGTTCGCTCGGTGCGGGCCTGGCCGCCATGTCCGGGCGCAGCAGTCTCGGACCCGGGACACACCTGCACACCGAACAGCTCATGATGGGACTGCCCGCACTGATCGCGGGCGCGCAGTGGTCCATGCCGAGCTATCCGCGCTTCGGAACCCACATCGAGCCACTGGAATTCGCGCGCGGACTGACGACGGCCACGCACGCCTTCTTCACCCCGGCCGATCTGGCCGTGGTGCTGACCGCCGTCGAGACCGGAAGGCTCACCGCGCCGACCGACCTGCGCGAGATCTCGCTCGGCGGTGCGCCGGTGACCACCGCACTGTTGCGCCGGGCCCGCCGAGCCCTACCGGACTGCGACTTCCTCGCCATCTACGGAATGACCGAAATCCTCCCCGTGGCAATAACATCCGGGACGGCGAAACTGGAATTCGACGGGGCGGGCGACCCGCTGGGGGTACCCGTGCACGGCGTCACCGCCGATATCGCCGAGGACGGTGAACTGATTCTGTCCGGTCCCAATCTGTGCCACGGATACCTCGGTGAGCCGCCGCTGACGGAGATACGCACCGGCGATCTGGCGCGTTTCGACGGTGACACCCTGGTACTCATGGGCCGCAAGAAGGACATGATGCTGCGCGGGAAGACCAATATCTATCCCGGCCTCTACGAACCGGCCATCAATGCGGTGACCGGGGTGCGCCAGGCCATCATGGTCGGCCTTCCCGACGAAATAGGTGATGAGCGCATCGTTCTCGCGGTGGTGGCCGATCCGGACGCGGGCGATATCGTTTCCCGGCTGCGCCGCGAATTGCCCGCCTTGATCGATATCTCCGCGCTTCCCGATGACATCGTGGTGGTCGAGGAGATTCCCGTCAGCGGCCGGACCAGCAAGCCCGACCGGGCAGCGCTGCGCACTGTACTCGCGAAACAGCTCCACTGACAGCGGAGTTCAGGGGGCGGGGCGGTCCAGTAGGGCGTCGAGCGCTCGATCGGCGAAATCCTCCGCCTCACCGGCGCTCAGCACGCCCTCGACATAGCAGAACGCGATCCGCATAGCGTCGTGCGCGGTCACGATGGCCACCGTGAGCGCGCTGACACAGGAGTTCGTCGCGGCGACGGTGAGACCCGAAAGCCGCCACGCCCCAACCTGTTCCGGGATATCGACGCGGCCCAGGTTGGTCACCGACACATTCCACGGTGCGCGGCGATCCACCATCTCGACAATGCGCGCGCCCGATTCGATGGTGCGCGGCGTGCCGAAACGCATACCGGCCACCGTCGCCAGATGCCGCCGCTGCCGAATGCCTTGCCGCAGTTGACGATTAGCGGAGCGAGCCGCGTCCCACAGCGTGACCCGCGGGCCGAAGCGCACGAATGCCGCCAACACCGGCGCGTAATTGCCCAGCTCATCGGTGTCCGGCCGAGGTTCCAGCAGCGATCGGAAATCGACCGGCGAACCGATTCCGGCGAATCCCTTTCCGGTGGAGCCGGATCCGGGCGTAGTCCCGATCGCACCGGCGACCGCCGCCGCCAGTGCGCCGTGCACGGTCACCCCGGCCCGTTTGCAGTCCCGGACCAGGGCGGCCAGTGGTTCGGCCGATACCGTCCGATACACCACGCGGGTCCGGCGCTCGGGAAGCGCGACGGAGGCCGCACCGCGCAGCCGCTTCGGGCGCAGCGCCAGCGCCGCCGCCTGGTCGAACAAGGTGGCGTACGCGTAGCGCCGAAAACCGCGCGCCGCAGCCGGAATCAACGCATCCGACGGTGGCGAGGGCGGGCGGATTGCGCCGTATGCGCGCGCATCACCCGCCCCGTCCGCTGCGGCGTGCTCGACGATCTTGCGCAGCACGGTCATCAGGGAGCGGCCGTCGACGATGATGTGCGAGAGGGTGAGCAGCAGATCATGGTGTTCGCCGGGAGCGCCGGGAGCGTGCACGAGGTCGGTCACGCGGGCGAAACCCTCGGATACCGCTATCGGGGTGGTCATTTCGATATCGAGCTGTCCACGCCACGCCTCGGGATCGTCGGAGATGCTCTGCCGCACCGGGATTCGCGGGTTCTTCAAGGGTTCCACGCGAGGGTGCCCGTCGCCGCCGTCCGCCACGCCCATGCGCAGCAGCGGATATTCGGTGAGCACGGCCGCCGTCGCGGCTTCCAACTGTTCGAGGGTGAGTTGCCCGTGCACGCGCACGCGGCCGACGCAGTTCGCCGGTGAGATGCGGTCGATGATCCAGAACCAGCGCTCCGAGGGGCTCAACTCGCGGCCGAAATCCGTTGCCGCCGTTGCCGACCTGCTCGCAACCACCGTCCAACCTCTCGCCGCGCCTGTCGGCGAGACTAGTCCGCCGCGGCGCGGTTCGCATCCCGCACAGATGACTCGGCGCGGGCACCCGGAGGGGTGCCCGCGCCGATCAGTGAGCGTGGAGGTCAGCGGCCGCCGGGAGCCTGCGGTGCGACCGGGGAGGCGGTGACCACGGGGGCCGGGTCGCCCTGCAGGGCCGACATGGATTTCCAGGTGGCCCAGTCGATGGTCCAGTCGTAGAGGTCGCCGTCGGCCGCGGACAGGTTGATGCGGGTGCCGGAGACTTCCACCGGATCACCGTAGAGCGCGGTCGGGAAGTACGCCTGGGCGTCACCGGTGCTCAGATTGATGCAGCCGTTGGTGACATTCGTATTGCCCTGCGCGGAGGCCGATTCCGGGTTGGCGTGGATGAATTCGCCATTGTTCGAGATGCGTACGGCCCAGCGTTCGCGAGCATTGGTGTAGTACGGCGGATTCGACATGACGAAGTCCTCGTACTTCTCGGTCACCACGTGCACGCCCGAGCGGGTCACATTGCGATCCTCATTGCCCTCGCCGTAGCTGACCGGGAAGTCGAAGACCACCTGGCCGTCCCGAATCACCTGCATGCGGTGGCTGGTGGCGACGGCCTTCACGATCTGCGAACGGCCGATCTTGAAGTCCGAGGTCAGATCCGCCCCGCCGTAGGAGCCGGAGCCCATATCGAGCCCGTACAGCTTGGCCGCCACATGCACCTGAGTGCCGGGCTGCCAGTACTCGCGTGGCCGCCAGTGCGCGCGCGAACCGCCGTTGTCGTCCGGCAGCCAGGCCCAGCCGCCCTCGGCGGCGGGGGTGGTGGTGACGGTCAGCGCCTTCTCGACGGCGGCCTTGTTCTCGATGTGCTTGTTGAACTGCAGGATGATCGGCGCGGCAATGCCGACCTGCTGGCCGTCGGCGATATTGATGGTCGCCGAGACCTGCGTCTTGGGATCGACCGTGCTGAATTTGGCGTCGATCGGCACCGGCTTGCCGTCGGTCCCGGTGGCGGTGCCGGACCAGGTGTAGGTGATGCCGTAGCCGAGCGGTTCGGTGACCACGAACTTGCTGTGGTCCGGGCTGAGCTCGCCGGTTACCTGCTTACCGTTCGGGTTGGTCAGCGCCACCTGGTCGATCCGGCCGCCGGTCACCGAGACCTGAGCGGGTGCGGTGGGGTTCACATTCTGTGCGCCGTTGCCGGGCTCGGTGGTCACCTTCGCGGCCGGAGTGGCGGGTTTGTCGGGACTACTGCCCCTGTCGGATGTACATCCGGCCACCAGCGCCACCACGGCCAGCAGCGCGGCCAGCACCGCCGCCGCCCGCCGAACCGGGAATCCTCGTCTACTCACTTCCTCGACGTTACCCCCGCAAACCGAGTCTTCCAGCCGCTGAAATCGTGGGATCAGCCACGCCTACAGGGTGACTCCCACTGTGACAGGTTCGGGCTCGAGCCGAATCAGAAAGCGGTCGGCAACCCCCTGGCGAACATCGCGGGCGAGTTGCGCGATGTCCGCCGCGGTCGCCGATCCCCGATTCGTCAGCGCCAAGGTGTGCTTGGTGGACAGCCGCGCGGGGGCCTCCGCGCCCGGATACCCCTTGGCGAAACCGGCACGCTCGATGAGCCACCCGGCGGAGAACTTCACCCCGCCCGGCACCGGCCACGTGGGCACCGCCACATCGGCTCCGACATGTGCGCAGATCGCCGCGCGGACCTGTTCCACCCGCCCCTGCGGGACGATCGGATTGGTGAAGAACGAGCCCGCGCTCCAGGTGTCGTGATCGGCCGCGTCCAGCACCATGCCCTTGCTCGCGCGCAGCCGCAGCACCTCCGCCCGCACCGCCGCCGCGGGCCGCGATTCGCCCTCCTGCGCACCCAGCGCGGTCGCCAGTTCGCGATAGCCGAGCGGCGCGCTGGAACCGTCCGGGCGCAGCGCGAATTCGACCGCCAGCACGACCGCGGCCTCGCTGTGCTTCAACACCGAAGTGCGATAACCGAATCCGAGTTCGGCGGGCTCGGCCCAGCGGATCGCACCGCTCGCGCGATCCAGCAGGCGCACCCGGCGCAGCAGTGCCGCCACCTCGACGCCGTACGCGCCGACATTCTGCACCGGCGTCGCACCGGCGGAACCCGGTATGCCGGAGAGGCATTCGAGACCGCCGCGACCGGCCGCCACCGAAGTCGCCACCACCGCATCCCAATTCGCGCCCGCCTCGGCGATCAGGAAGTCCGCGCCGAGTTCGACGCCGGTGGTGGCGATGCGCACCACCACACCCGGGAAGCCCGCGTCGGCGATGAGCAGATTCGAACCGCCGGCGAGCAACAGCACCGGAATCCCGGCCGCGTCCAGCGCCCGCACCGTCGCCACCAGCGCGTCCGTGGACGCGCACGTGGCCACCACGGCCGGACCGCCGACCCGCAGCGTCGTCAGCTCGGCCAGCGGTACCGCGGCCGACAGGCTCGCGCCGGTCCCGGCCAGTCGGTCCCGCACGTCGTCGAAGGACACCACCCCAGAAGTACGCACAGGCACAGACGGTAGCCTGTCCGACCATGGCGACACCTCTGGCCTTCAGCGCGCACTCGACCCATTCCACCGCCGCCGTGCGCGCCGCCTTCGCCGATGAGCAGTACTGGAAGGACCGCATCGAGGCGGTCGGCGGCCCCAACGCGCGCATCGAATCGATTCAGATCTCCGGTGACAATGTCCGCGTGGAGATGGTCCAGGCCATCCCGGCCTCCGAACTCCCCGCACAGGTGACCGCGGTCCGCCCCGGCGATCTGGTTATCCCGCGCACCGAGACCTGGAACGGCAGCGGCGGCACCGTCGAGGCGCATGTGGACGGCGTACCGGCCACCGTCCACGGCACCCTGACGGTCACCGAGACCGGCACCGGCTCGGACTTCGCGGTGGACGCCACCATCGAGGTGAAGATCCCGCTGTTCGGCAAGAAGATCGAGGCGGCCATCCAGGGGCACCTGACCGAACTGCTGGAGCGGGAAGCCGAGTTCACCGACAATTGGCTGAGTTCGCACTGACGCGGCCCTCGCGGCAGTAACCTGACCGATCGTGCCCCGTCGACTCGACTACTCCGCGCGCTATCCGCTGCACACCACCAAGGAGGTGTACGCGGCGCTCCAGAACCGCGACCACTGGGAAGCGCGGATAGCGGAGATGCGCAAGCACTCTCCCAACGATCTCGTCCGGCTCGAGGCCGGGGACAACGGCATCGAGGTGGAGACCCGGCACGTGCTACCCCGCGAGAGCCTGCCCGATCTCGCGCAGGCCGTCATGCGCAAGGATATGACCATCACCCGGACCGAGCGGTGGAACGCCTTCGGACCCGAGGTGACCGGCGAATACACCACCTATATGCCCGGCGGCCCCGGCTCCCTGGAAGGGACCATGCGGCTCTTTCCGACCGAGACCGGGTGCACCCTGCGCACCTCCTCCTTCGCCACCGTGCAATTACCGTTCCTCGGACGCAAGCTCGAACAGCTCATGCTGGTGAATCTGATCGACCTGTTCCGAGCCGAGGCCGAGGTGACACAGCTCTGGCTGGATCAGCAGCACCACGCCGCCTGATCAAACCGATCGGCACCATCACCCGCGGCACCACCGGCGGCAACCGGTTGCGCCGCGGGGATCGCTGGCTCCTGCACGACCCCTTGGTGACTCGGCGTTTGCTGGAGGCCCCGGAGCCGCTCGTGGTCGACCTCGGCTACGGGGCCAGCCCGGTCACCACCCTGGAAATGGCGGGGCGACTGCGCACCATTCGACCCGACCTGCGCGTGGTGGGTTTGGAGATCGATCCCGAGCGGGTGGTGCCCGGGCAGCAGGGTGTCACCTTCGCCCGGGGCGGTTTCGAACTCGCGGGCCTGCGCCCGAATCTGGTGCGCGCCTTCAACGTCCTGCGGCAGTATCCGGAATCCGCTGTCCCGCAGGCCTGGTCGACCATTCTGGCCGGGCTCGCCCCGAACGGCCTGCTGCTGGACGGCACCTGCGATGAGCTCGGCCGCCGCTGCGCCTGGGTGCTCCTGGATCGGACCGGGCCGCTGTCGCTGACCCTGGCCTGGGATCCGTTCACCGTCGACCAGCCCTCCGATATCGCCGAACGCCTCCCGAAGGCCCTGATCCACCGCAATATTCCCGGCGAGCCCATCCACACCCTGCTCACCGCCGCCGACCGCGCCTGGTCGCATGCCGCGCCCCTGGCTCCGTACGGCCCCCGGGTGCGCTGGCGACATGCCGCGGACATGCTGCGCGATCAGGGTTTTCCGCTGCGCCCGCAGCGCCGCCGCCTCCGCGACAACCAGCTCACCATCCCCTGGCAGGCCGTCGCACCGCTGCCCGGCTGAACTCAGTCGCGGTCACCGAAGACCGAGCGCGCGCGGTCACCCAGCATCCGCACCGAGGCCGAGAAGGCGGCGGGCGCGACAAGCGACCGCGGGGCGAAGGGCTGCCGCCACAGTCCGCCGTGCGCCGCACCGGTACTGAAGAGGGCTTCCGGATTGCGCGACGGCGCGGCCGGAGCCATCAGATCACCGACCAGCTTGGCGGCCAGCAGTATTCGAGCGGAGGCGGGTTCGAAGACCTCGACCCCGAAATGCGCCGACGCCCGGAAGGCGGCGGTACGCCAGGGGCTCTTGTACACCGAACTGGTCCAGGCGGGCGGCGCGACCGAGTACGACACCGGGTGCCCGGCGGAACCTGCGAGCACCGCTCGCCAACGCGGAATCCGCTGCGCCAGGGCGTACTCCGGTCCGCCGAGATACGGCAGATTGTCGAACAGACCCCACCGCTCACCCTCCGCGTCGAGTATCGGACGCAGATAGTTCAAGCGGTACAGCGCATTCGGCGAAAGCCGATGCAGGATGTCCTGCGCCGCGCCGCGAATCCCGCGCCGCGCCAGCTGCTCCCGCGCGGCCAGCACCACCGACTCCGGCACGGCGTAGCAATCGGTCGGGGAACCGTGCAGTGCCAGTGCGGTATCCGGGCGCATGGCGAGCAACGCCTCGGCGAGCACATCCGAGGCGGCGGCGATACGCAGTCCGGCCGCACCGGGCAGGCCCGCGTACAGGCCCAGCGCGGGCCGGGCATCGTTCTGCGCGGCAAGCCATTTCACCAGAACGGGAAGGAATCGGGTGATATCCACGCCCGGACCGTCTGCGGCGATCGGATAGCGCATGACGCCCGCACCGGTCGCCGCCAACTCCCGCAGGCGATCCCAGCGCGCCCGGCCCGGCCGATCCACCGCGAGCACCTCCGCGCCCCAGGCCAGCAGCGGTCGCAGCGGGCTCAACTCCGCCGCCGCGCCGATGATCGCGAGCCGGAAGCCGGGCAGCCGCAACCACTCCGGATGGTCGACCACCCGGCGGACCGCCGTCGCGAATCCGGGTTCGACAATGCCGCGCTGCTCCCACACCTTCAGCTGCGCCCGCAGTTCGTCCTCGCACAGCAGCCTGCCCTGCCACGGCACCTCGAGTCGCGGGGTCGGATCCGCGGTGCCGGTGACCACCTCGGTCTCCAGTACGGACCCCCGGCCCGCCGCCGTCACATCGACCGCCTCCAGCGCGGTGACGGTGCGCCCCACCGCGAATCGCAGCATGGTGCGCACCGAACGCAGTCCTTCCTCGGCGATCCCCCGCGAGATCGTCGGCGAACTCACCGACAGCGCGGTCATCCCCCGAAAGACCCGCCGATGCCCGTGTCGCCAATCCTGACCGGTCTCCACCGACTGCGCCAGATCCGCGTCGTACCGGCGCACCGCGTCGGCGACCACGGCCGCGGTGAACATATCCCCGATCCGATCGGGCGGTCCGGGTGGAAAAGCCAGATCCCACATACCATTACGGACCGTACCCATGACAGGTCACCCTGCCACGATTCCGGCCCGCGCAAAACTCGAACAGCGCGCCGACCGGACGCCTGCCCGGGACTCGTCGGCCGATCTCACGAGCCTCGGGCGCATTCGGCCGCCGAACGTCGAAACACGGTGTGCCGCGGTGGCGCGGATCCCGGCCGCGAGCCCGGGACGAGGGGTGTTCATACGCGGATCAGCGCGCGGTGCAGGCGGGCCGCGGTCGCGGGTGGAAGAGCGTCACTGGCGGTACGAATTTCGGCGCGGGCACAGCGATGGATGGCCACCGCGTCGGCGACCACCTCGTCGAGCGCGGCCTGACCGATACCCGCCTCGGCCAGATCCAGCACCGTGCGCAGCGGGGTGGTGACCAGGAAGGTCCCCGCGGACTCCACATCCTTGCGGGCGAAGGAGCGACGCAGCACCACCAGGCGCGGGGAGAGCGGGAAGCGGCCGATGCGCGCGGACATGTGCACGAAGCGGGGCCGCAACCGGCCCAGGCCGTGCAATTCGGCGGCGCTGTGATGGGAGACCGCGGCCGCGCCGTCGAACCAGGCCGACCACATGGCGTACTCGTCCAGCGGTCCGTCCGGCCAGCGGCCCAGGCGCAGCAGGCCGACCCCGGCGCGAATCACCGCACCGTCACGCAGGCCGTCGCGAATGCGCGCCTCACAGCCGGTTTGCAGCACCTGACGGGTGGTGAAGTATCCGGCGTGCCGACCGGCCAGCTCTTGCAGCGCCTGCCAGCCGTGTTCGGGGTCCGGCTCCGCTGCGGGGTTCCCAGCCATGCGTTCAGGCTACGCCGACCTTCTGTGTGTTATGTCACAATCCGCCGCGAGTGCACCGACACCTCACCGGAAGCACAGAACTCACACAGAAAGCTCGGGAAGAATCGGCCGCATGAGTTCGAATCCCACCTCGGACGACGCGAAGCGCCCGGCCCCCGATGCCGACGCTCCGCGCGCGAATGGCACCACACCCGACCACCCGGGCGCGGCGAACTACGAGATCCCCTCCGGCGCAGCCGAATCCGGCGAGCGGCCGATCGGACTCGACAAGCCCGGCGCGGACGAATCGGCGACCCGGGTTCTAGGCGGCGCGCCCTATCCCGCGGGCGCGGGCGGCGCGAACGACGCCACCGAGGTCATCGGCGGACCGGGCGGCGTACCCGGTTCGGCGGAGGTGGACCCGCAGGCCACCGAGTGGTGGCATGCCGGACAGGCAACCGAACCCGCCACCGAAGTCATCGACCAGCGCACCCGGGCCCTCTCCGGACAGGGGGCCGCCGGCGGCGCGGCCCAGGGTGGATTCCAGGGCGGCGCGGCACAATCCGGCCCGCACCCCACCGAGGTGCTCGGCAACACCGGTTCACACCACACCGAAATACTCGATCCCGGCGAGGCGGCGGCCTACGCGGCCGGGGCCGCCTCGGTGCCCGGCGGTGCGCAGGAGCCACCGTTCACTCCCCCGCCGACGGCGAACGCCGGTGGCGGGCAGGGTGGTTCGATGGGCGAAGGTCGCAAGAAGCGCACACTCCTGATCGTCGGACTGGTGCTCGCGCTGATCGTGGTCGGCGGGCTGGCCGGTGGTGAGGCGTATGCCCGGCGCACCGTCGAGAACTGCATCAGCTCGCAGTTCGAAGCGCAGATGGGCTCCAAGATCGACGTATCGTTCGGCGCGAAACCCATGCTGCTCACCATGTTCGACAACAAGGTCGGCTCGGTCACCGTCGACAGTGACGACAGCAAATTCGGCCCGGCGGTCGGCATGGTCGTACACGCCACCTTCCACGACATCGAATTACAGGATCAGGGGCGCGCGGGCGGCACCGTCGGCAGCTCCGAGGCCGAGGTCACCTGGAGCAATGACGGCATCGTGAAGACGCTGGGCGGCTTGGTGTCCGGCGCGACCTCGGATCCGTCCTCCGGCACGCTGAACTTCAATGTGCTTGGCGGCCTGGCGCAATTGCAGGTCAAACCGAAGATCGTCGGCGACAAGGTGGAGGTGGAGACCAAGTCCGCCGCACTGCTCGGCTTCGGCCTGCCCACCGATCTGGTCTCGGGCATCGTGGATCTCATGAGCGAGAGCCTGCAGAACTACCCGATGGGCTTGCAGCCCACCAAGGTCGAGGTCACCTCGGACGGACTGCACATCAGCCTGAAGGGCGGCAAAACCACCTTGCAGACAACCGATTCCACCGGCAAGACCGCGAATATCACCTGCTGAGGTGTGGATCCCGGACACAAGCACACCGGGATGACGGGGTCCGGACCGCGTCGCCGAGATGACGGGATCCGGACCGCGTCGCCGAGATGACGGGATCCGGACCGCGTCGCCGAGATGGCGGGGTCCAGACCGCGTCGCCGGGATGACGGGTCCGGACCGCGAGGACGGGACGATGGGGTCCGGACCGCGAGGACGGGACGACGGGCTCCGGACCGCGAGGACGGTCCGGATTCAGGCCGGAAAGCCTTGCAGCACTTCGCGGGAGCGGGAGAGGCCGAGTCGGGTCGCCCCGGCGGAGATCATCTCCGCCGCGGCCTCGGCGGTGCGGATGCCGCCGCTGGCTTTGACACCGAGGCGGTCCCCGACGGTCTCGGCCATAAGCTTCACCGCGTGCGCGCTCGCGCCGCCGGCGGGGTGAAAACCGGTGGAGGTCTTCACGAAATCGGCTCCGGCCTGTTCGGCGACCCGGCACACCTCGACGATCTGCTCATCGGTCAGCGCGGCCGATTCGATGATCACCTTCAGAAGTGCGCGGTCCCCCATGGCTTCTCGCACCGTGATGATGTCGCCGAGCACCGCGTTGTAATCGCCCGCGCGGGCCGCGCCGACATCGATGACCATATCGACTTCGCTCGCGCCCTGATCCACCGCCAGCCGCGCCTCCGCGCCCTTCACCAGCGAATGATGTTTGCCGGAAGGAAATCCCGCGACGGCCGCCACCACGAGCCCGGGCGCACGCACCGGCAACATGGACGGTGAGACGCACACTGCCAACACGCCAAGTTCACGTGCCTCATCGATCAGCGCGTCGACATCCGAAGCGGTTGCTTCGGGGGCGAGCAGGGTGTGGTCGATCATCGCGGCCACGTCTCGACGGGAAATCTCAGCCATGAGCAGTGAGTTTGCCATCAATGCGGAATTTCGTTGCGAGTCACCACCGCTGTCGCGCACACTCGTACTTGTGCTGATCCGTCGTGAACGAACCGGCGACGCCGCCGCGATCGACGCGGTGCACCGCAGCGCCTTCGCACGCGAGTACGCGAACGCCAATGGCGACCGCCCGCCGGGCTCCACCGCACCCACCGCCGATCCGCCCGAGGTCGGGTTGGTCCGGCTGCTCCGCGACAGCTCCGGCTGGATGCCGACCCTGTCCATGGTGGCCGAATCACACGACGACATCATGGGCCACGTCTGCCTCACCCGCGCCGGTATCGGACCGTTCCCGGTACTGGCCCTCGGCCCCATCGGGGTGCGCGCGGGCGCACAGGGGCACGGCGTCGGTGCCGCCCTCATGCACGCCGCGCTGGGCGCGGCCGACGCCCTCGACGAACCCCTGGTGGGCCTGCTCGGCCATCTCGACTACTACCCGCGTTTCGGCTTCGTCCCCGGCGCCCGCCTCGGCATCGTCCCCGATCAGCCCGAGTGGACCTCGCACTTCCAGGTTCGCCCGCTGGCCGCCTACGACGCCGAGATCAAGGGCGAATTCCGCTACGCCGACCCCTTCTACGAGCTGTAGCGGGGGCGATACCACCCGGCACCGAGCGGTCGCATGGTTGCTGCGAGGATTGCCCCATGAGTTCGACCCCCGGCAACCCTGATGACCGTCGCTATGTGCTGACCCTGGGCTGCCCGGACCGGCCGGGCATCATCGCCCGCATCACCTCGTTCATCGCCGACTTCGGCGGCTCGATCGTGGAGGCCGGATACCACTCCGACCTGGATACCGGCTGGTTCTTCACCCGGCAGGCCATCAAGGCCGCCACCGTCCCGTTCGAATTGGCCGAACTGCGCGACCGCTTCACCGCCGTCGCCGCCGAACTCGGCCCGGAGACCGAATGGGATCTGCTCGACACCGGCGAACGCCGTCGCGCGGTGCTGCTGGTCAGCAAGGACGGGCACTGCCTGCACGATCTGCTGGGCCGCGCGGCCAGTGGTGAACTGCCCGCCACCATCGAGGCCGTAATCGGCAATCACCCGGATCTGGCCGAGATGACCGAGGCGCACGGCATCACCTTCCACCACGTGCCCTTCCCGAAGGATCCGGCCGAACGCGGTCCGGCCTTCGAAGAGGTCCGCGAACTGGTCGACGCGCACGATCCGCACGCGGTCGTGCTGGCACGCTTCATGCAGGTGCTGCCGCGGGAGCTGTGTGAGCACTGGGCGGGCAGGGCGCTGAACATCCATCACAGCTTCCTGCCGTCGTTCGTCGGCGCGCGCCCCTACCACCAGGCGTTCGCCCGCGGCGTGAAGCTGATCGGCGCGACCTGCCACTACGTCACCGCCGAACTGGACGCGGGCCCGATCCTGGAACAGGACGTCAGCCGGATCGATCACGCCGACACCGTGCACGATATGGTCCGCCAGGGTCGCGATATCGAACGCGTGGTGCTGGCCCGGGGGCTGCGCTGGCATCTGGAAGGCCGGGTGCTGGTGCACGGTCGCCGCACCGTCGTCTTCTCCTGAGGACCGTCTGCACCCGGTGCACGCCGAAGTGCCCCTCCCACGCCATTGTGGAAGGGGCACCGCGACTTTCGGAGGGTGAGTATCAGCCCGCGGCGGCGATCATGCCGCGGTGGCCCATTCGAATCACCCGGTGCAGTTCGGCGTTGAACGCTTGGGGCGCTTCGATATTCACCAGGTGGCCGGTGGGGAGAATGACGTACCGGTCGAGATGACCCGCATCGGCGAGGGTGTCGGCGATCTCGCGCGAGTGGATCTCGGGCAGCAGGCGATCGGCGGAACCGGCGATGACGGTGGTCGGCACCGTGAGATTCGCTGCCGCACCGTGCAAATCGAGACTCAGCAGCCCACGCGCCACCGAGGCGCGGACCGACGGGCGGCAGGACCGCACGATGGACAGGCCGAAGGCGATCTCATCCGCGGTGGCGGCCCCGGTCATCAGGCGATATTTGGCGATCGCGCCGACGGCGGACCCGCCGGGCAGCGGCACCGGGGTGCCGAACAGCACCCGGGCCAGCCAGCTCGGCGCGGGCACCAGATCGTTGAGGAACGGAATCACGGTGGCGCGGTTGGGAATCTGCCGCGCGGCGGTGGTGGCCAGCAGCACCGCATTCGCGCGCACGGCGACCTGCTCCGGGTAGTACCGGGCCCACGCCTGGATGGTCATACCGCCCATGCTGTGCCCGACCAGGGTCGCGCGCTGCCCGGGGCGCAGCACCGCGTCCAGCACCTGGACGAAATCGTCGGCGAGCTGTTCGGCGCCGAAAGTCCGTGTGCCGCTCGTGCTCTCGCCGTGGCCGCGCTGATCGAAGGCGATCACGCGATATTCGCCGGCGAAGGCGTTGATCTGCGGATTCCAGTATTCGAGAGCGCAGGACCAGCCGTGCGCCAGCACGATGACCTCGCCGTCGGCGGGGCCGTAGGCGTGTACGCGCAGGATGGCGCCATCGCGGGTGGTGACGGGGATGACCTGTGCGGGCCGGGGGGTATTCAGCGTCTCGGTCGCGTAGGTGCGGGACCGCAGTGCGGCGCGAAAAGGCGCGGTCAATCTGTCCGCACCTGCCTCAGGCAGCTTTACCAACATGAGCACTCCTTTGTGTTCCAGGGCACACTACCGCGCTAGCTATGGTGCTTGCTAGAGCAAGCGGCAGGCTTTTTCGATCCTGTCGCAATGCGGCCCCGCTTTCCCGGGATACCCGCTCCGCCTGCCCACATTCGCCATTCGGGTGGGCGGAACGGAGTATCCGCTGTTAGGTACAACACATCCTGTGCCGGTTTACTGCCCGAGAACAGGAACCCCAGGGGTGTGAAAGCCACACCTACGCGCCGACGACCGCCGCGGGAATTCCGAAGGCGGAGCGAGCAACTCGCGCGAGTTCGGCATTGAAGTCCCGGTACGCCTCGACATTCCCGAGATGACCGGTCGGCAGAATCAGATAGCCGTCGAGACTGCCCGTCTCCCGGAGCATTTCGGCAATGCGCTCGGTATGCACGATCGGGGTCATATCGTCGGCCGAACCCGCCACCAGCGAGGTCGGCACGGTCAGATTCGCCGCGCCGCGGCCGACGTCCAGATGCGAGAGCAGGGTGCCGAATCGCCCGCGCACCCGCGCCGGGCAGGAGCGGACGATGTTCTGCCCGAAGGTCGCGATCTCACCGACCGACGCCAGACTCATGATCTGCCGGCGGAACAGCCACTGCACCGGCGGCACCAGCGGGAACAGAATCGGCATGCTCAAACCGAGCAGGCCCACCGCGAACGGCAGGCGCAGCAGTCCGCGATTGAAGAACGGCACCACGGTGGTCTCGGCAATGAGCTGTCCCGCAGCGGTATTGGTGAGCAGTACCGCCGCGGCACGCTCGCGCACCTGATCGGGATGGCGTCCGGCCCACGCCTGCACAGTCATCCCGCCGAGGCTGTGGCCGACGATGACGGCGCGCTGGCCGGGCTTCAGCGCGGCTTCCAGCACGGCCTGTAGATCGTCGGCGAGCAGATCGGTGCTGAGCGGGGCGCTGCCCTCTTCGCTCTCACCGTGGCCGCGCACGTCGTACGCGATCACGCGGTATTCGCCCGCGAAGGCATTGATCTGGGGATTCCAGTATTCGAGGCAGCAGGTCCAGCCGTGCACCAGCACCAGCGCATTGCCGTCGGCGGGACCGTAGGCGTGTACCCGCAGGCGAGCGCCGTCGGTGCCGGTGACCTCGATGGCCTCGTAGGGACCGGCGGGGGGATTCAGATCCGCGTTGGCGTAGGTCTTGGTCCGCAGGCTCGCCCGGTGCGCTCGCAGCATTGCTCGCATGGGTGACACACTCCTTTGTGTTACTGCTAGATACAGTAACTCTGCCGGAGCGTGCTAGCCATTGCAAGCACTCGCGCGAATCTGGCGAAAGAAATCGGCCGCCGTCCCTGAGCAGGGACGACGGCCGAACAGTCGTATTCGCGGCACTACCAGCGCGGGCCGCGCTGTACCTCATCCACCTTGGGACGCACGTCCGCGAGGTACACGCCGGTGGCGATCACCGCGGCGAGGCAGAGAAAATTGACCGGGTTCCGGATCAGCAGCAACGCACCGAGCGAGGCCACCAGAATGGCCAGCCACACCGGCTTGGTCAGTTTGTCCACCGCCGGGAACGCGTCCGGACGCTGCCGCAGGGCATGAACGAGCGCGAACACCACCATGCCTAACTCGAGCAGCAACAGCACAGACAGAATGAATCCGGGAATTCCCATCACCAGACCCATCATACGAGGACAACCCGGCCCCTTCGCGCCACTCGCGGGGCCGCGCAGCGCCCGCGCACGCGAACGCGGCCCCCGCACATCGAATGTGCGAGGGCCACAGGTTGTTTCGCGTGCCGCGGAATTTACTTCTTGGTGGCGGGCGCGGCCTTCTTGGCAGGGGCCTTCTTGGCGGGCGCCTTCTTGGCCGGGGCCGGAGCGGCCTCGGCGACCGGGGCGGGCGCGGACTCGGTGGTCACGCCCACGACCTCGGCCTCGACGGTCTCCTCGACCTCGGCGGCCGCTTCCTTGGCGCCACCCAGCAGCGGGGCGACCTGCTCGGAGACCTTGCCGATCACATCCTGCGCCTGGCTGACCAGATCGGTGTAAAGGGTCTCGACCTGCTCGAAACGCTCTTCGAAGACCGGGTTGCCGGTCTTGAGCTTCTCGACGGTCTCCTCGCCGCGCGCGGCGAGATCGGTGTAGAGGTCCAGCAGCTGGTGGTAGTACTGGTCGACGAGCTTGCGCAGCTCCTCGGGGGTGGTCTTCTCGCGCAGACCGGCCAGATCCTCCGGCAGTTCGGACGGCAGGGCGGCCAGGCGCTGGCGAACGACCTCGGCCCGCTCCTTGGCATCGGCGGGCAGGTTCGCGAAGCGCTCGCGGGCCTCTTCGACACGGCCGGTCACATCGGCGGAGGCGGCGCGGGTGCGGACCTTCTCGATGGTGTCCAGAACCGACGCGTAGAGGGCATCGCCCGCGCCGACGGTCGCGTAGAGCGGCTTGGTCACGGTGGCGGTGATGGTGGGTTCAGTCATGATGTCTCGTTCTCCTGGCGTGGCGGAACTTCGGTAGTACGGTTCGGAACCTCGTTGTCCCTCAGGGCATCGCCCTTGTTTCCCCCGGGAACGCCCCCCATGTGGTTCGTCGCGTCCCCTCTGTCCTCGTTCGCCGCGTTTTCCCGGCGGAACGATTCATAGATGTCCAGGAGGACCTGCTTCTGCCGCTCGGAGATCTCCGTATCGGCCAGCAGCGCATCCCGGACCGGACCGTGCGGCCTCTGCTCGAGGTACCCGGCCCGCATGTACAAGACCTCCGAGGAGACCCGCAGACCCTTCGCGATCTGCGCGAGCACCTCGGCGGACGGGTTGCGCAGTCCGCGCTCGATCTGACTGAGATACGGATTGCTCACCCCCGCCAGTTGGGCCAGCTGACGCAGCGAGACCTGGGCGGCTTCGCGTTGTGCTCGGATGAAGCCCCCGATGTCGTGCGCCGCGTTGGCTACGCGGCCCGCTCGTTCGTCGGCGGCGGACGTCTCCGCCTGTGTGCCGTCGATCGATTCGGGAACCTCGGGATCGTGTGTCATCGCTGACCTTCCGGCGGTTGTGCGGTCAATTCTAAAGGGGGGTGCTAACTCTTGCAAGCGCTCTGCTAGCACCCGAGCGGCAAACGCCCGGCGGTACCGGAATCAGCCATGGAACAGCAAATTTGAAACGGCGTAGATCGCCAGCCCGGCCAGCGAACCGACCACCGTGCCATTGATGCGGATGAATTGCAGATCCCGCCCGGCCGCCAATTCGATCTTGCGGCTGGCCTCGTCGGCATCCCACCGGGCAACGGTATCGCTGACCAGAGTGGCGAATTCGTCGCCGTAGTTCAGGACCAGATAGCGCACGCCACGCTCCAGCCACCCGTCAACCTTGGCACGCATGCCCTCATCGGCCGACAGCCGCTCCCCCAGGTTCCGCACGTTCTCCGCCACCTTGCGGCGCAGGGTGGAGTTGGGATCCTCGGCCGACTCCAGGATCATCCGCTTGGCCGCGCGCCAGGTCGCGTGCGCCAGACCGGTGATCTCGTCGCGGCCCATGAGTTCGGATTTGACCCGCTCCGCCTTCTTGATCATGGCGTCGTCGAACTGCAGATCGTGCGCGAAGTCCTCCAGGAATTTGTTCGCGGCGAGCCGGACCTCATGGTCGGGCTGGGTGCGCACCTTCCAGGTGAACTCCACCAATTCGCGGTAAATGCGTTCGGCGAGCAGCGAATTCACGAACTTGGGCGCCCACGAGGGTGCGTCCCGGTTCACGATCCGATCGATGGTCTCCTGCGAATCCAGCGCCCACTGGTGTGCGCGCTCGGCCAGCAGATCCAGCAGCGGGGCCTGCCGGTTGTCCGCGATCAGCTCCTCGAGCACCCTGCCCAGCGGCGGACCCCAGAGCGGTTCGGCGACCCGCTTCACGATCGTCTGGTCGATGATCTGCTCGACATCCTCATCGCGCAGGACGCCGATGACCGCGTTGAGAATGGTGGCGCTCTCGGCGGCCACGCGTTCGGCGTGCGCCGGATCGGCCATCCAGCGGCCGAGCCGGAAGGAGATCTGCGCGGAATTCAATTTCGCCACCACGGCATCGGGCGAGAGGAAGTTGGTGCGCACGAAATCGCCGAGCCCCGCGCCGAGTTGATCCTTCTTCTTGCGGATGATGGCGGTGTGCGGAATCGGCAGGCCGAGCGGATGCCGGAACAGCGCCGTCACCGCGAACCAGTCGGCGAGCGCGCCGACCATGCCCGCCTCGGACGCGGCCCGCACATAGCCGACCCAATCACCGCCCGCACCACGTGATTCGATCCAGCGACAGAACAGGTAGATCAGCGTGGCCACCGCCAGGAACGCGGTGGCGATGGCCTTCATCCGCCAGAGGTCTTTGGCCTTGCCTTCATCACCGAGCAGATCGGCGAAGGCGCCACCCGGTGCGGGGGCGGGCTGCGACGCACGCCCACTGGTTTCCAGGACCCCGGCACTGCCGGCAGGTTGCTCCATATGTTCCATTCTGCTGCTTGCGGGAAGTGGGTCGTCGGCACCGGGCCGGTACCGAACGTCGGCGATCCGGCGCATCCGAGGCTTAAGCTGGTTAGGCCCAGCCCACAGAACGAACCAGGGAGTCACGCTGTCCACCCAAAGAGCCGTCGACGCCACCACTCGACCGGGTCGCGAGGACGGCCGGAAGCGGCGCTGGCAGCAACACAAGATCGACCGCCGGGAAGAACTCGTCGACGGCACCCTCGCGGCCATTCGTGCCCGCGGCGGGGATGCCGGGATGGATGAGATCGCCGCCGAGATCGGCGTCTCCAAAACCGTGCTCTACCGGTACTTCTCGGATAAGCAGGATCTCACCCGGGCCACCATGGAGCGGTTCATCGAGACCACGCTCATGCCGCGCATCTACGAGGCCATCAGCGATGATCTCGACGAGTATCAGCTGGTGCGCAATACGCTCGCCGCCTACGTGCACACCGTCGACGGCGATACCGATGTCTACCGGTTCATCATGGGCAACGGCGCGTCCACCGACACCTCTACGCTCGCCGATTTCGAGAAGCTCTTCGCGCAGGTGGTCTCGGCGGTCATCACCGACAAGGCGTTCTCCCGGGGCGTGCAGACCGAGGGCGCGATGCTCTGGGCCTACGTCCTGGTCGGCGGCGTCCAGCTGGCCACCGACTGGTGGATCACCAACCGCACCATGTCCAGTGACGAGATGCTCGACTACCTGACCATGATGGCCTGGAGCGCCATCGAGGGCATGGTGCGCGCGGGCGGCGACCGGACGTGGTTCAACTCCAAGCCGCATGTATTGCCGGATCCGGAGAACAAGAACTGAGGATGGAAAGTCGGCCACTGATCTCGTACGCTCCGGGTAACTCCCGGGGAACGTCCAAAATCGGTTCGGCACCGAACCGCAGGCACGCGTCCACGACCGGTAACGGCTCTTAGCTGCGCGCTAGAGTCTCGGGGAGGCGGCACAGCGTCGGCGCCAATGGGGGTGCTGGTTCTATGGAGGGTCACTGATGGCGAAAGAGCTGCCCACATCCAGGCTTGCGCGGGGAACCAAGCTGGGAATGGCCGTCGCCGGTAATGCCTTGCGAGCCCAGAAGACTCGGCGGTCGATGCGCGGGCGCTCGGAGGCGGTGCGCGAGCGCATGGCCGAGGAGTCGATGATCCGGGCCACCGAGCAGATGGTCATGGTGCTGGGCACCATGAAGGGCGTCGCCATGAAACTCGGGCAGATGCTCTCGGTGCTGGACCTGGACCTGGTTCCGCCGGAGCATCGCGAACGTTTTCAGCGCCGGCTCGCCGTTCTGCGCGACAGCGCGCCCTCGGTCTCCTTCGATGTGATGCGCGCGGTGATCGAGGAGGATTTCGGCCGCACCCTGGAAGAGGTGTTCGTCGATTTCGAACCCGAACCCATTGCCGCCGCTTCCATCGGACAGGTCTACCGGGCGAAACTGCGTGACGGGCGCACCGTGGTGGTGAAGGTGCAGTACCCGGGCATCGATGCCGCGGTGCGCGCGGATCTGAAGAATCTGGCCATGTTCCGGCGCATTCTGCAATCGGCCATGCCGTGGATCACCCCGGCCGTGCTGGATGAGCTGCGGTTGAACCTGGAGAGCGAACTCGACTACGTCGCCGAGGCGAATACCCAGAAGCAGATCGCCGAGCTGTACCGCGGACATCCGTTCATTGTGGTGCCGGACACCTTTCCGGAGCTGTCCACCCAGCGTGTGCTGGTGAGCGAGTATTTTCCGGGCCGCGGCTTCGAGGAGATCCGGGCGCTGCCCGCGGCGGAGCGGGATCGGATCGGCGAGATCATCTACCGGTTCTATGTGGGTTCGCTGTTCACCTTCAACGAATTCTGCGGTGATCCGCATCCGGGTAATCTGCTGCTGGGCTCGGATGGGCGGGTGGCCTTCCTGGATTTCGGGTTGTACAACCGGATGGATCCCGCACATGTGCGGTTCGAGGCCACCTGTATTCGCGCCGCCGCCGAGGATCGGGCGGAAGAGCTGCGCGACTTGATGGTTCAGCGCGGTGTCATCGATTCGCCGGAGGAGATCACCCCGGAGGAATGCCTGGAATACGTTCTCGCGGCGTGCGAATGGGCGCTGGTGGACGAGGATCTCACCATTACGCCCGAGCTGGCCTCGGGCGCGTTCATTCTCGCCGTCGACCCGCGGGCCAGTGAGTTCTCCGGTATGAAACAGCAGAATCTGCCGCCGGAACATCTGTTCTCGCGACGCGCGGATTTTCTCACCTTCGGCATGCTCGGGCAGTTGGAGGCGACCGGCAATTGGCATCGGATCGCCCGGGAATGGCTGTACGGGGACGAACCGGTCACCGAACTCGGTCGCGCGCACAGGGATTGGCTGGCCACCCGGCCCGCGCCCACCCCGACCACCGCACCCAAGAAGAAGACCACTCGGAAACGCGCCGCGAAGGCGTGAACCCCACCGGACGGGAATTGACCATGGCAGACAGGGAATTCGACCTCGTGCTATTCGGCGCGACGGGTTTCGTCGGCAAGCTGACGGCGCAGTATCTGATCGAGGCCGCACCCGCCGGGGCGCGTATCGCGCTGGCCGGGCGCTCGGCCGACAAGCTGGCCGCGGTGCGCGCCGAACTCGGGCCCGGTGCGGCGGAATGGCCACTGGTACAGGCTGATTCGACCGATCAGGGCAGTCTGGACGCACTGGCCGCGCGGACCGAGGTCGTGGTCACCACGGTCGGACCGTACCTGCGCTACGGACTGCCGCTGGTGCGGGCCTGCGCCGAGAACGGTACGCACTACGCCGATCTCACCGGTGAGCCGCTCTTCATCCGCGAATGCATCGACCGCTTCGGCGATCGGGCGGCCGAGACCGGCGCGAAAATCGTGAATTCCTGTGGCTACGACTCGATTCCGTCGGATCTGAGCGTGTACCAGCTGTACAAGCGCAGCGTCGAGGACCATACCGGCGAACTCACCGATGTGACCCTGGTGGCGTGGCTCAAGGGCGGGGTCAGCGGCGGCACCGTGGACTCCGGCCGCGCCATGATGGAGGCCATTGCCGCGGACCCGAAGAAGGGCGCGATCATGTCGCACCCGTATTCGCTGAGCCCGGACCGGTCCATGGATCCGGAGGTGGGTCGCCAGTCCGATCAGGCGCTGGAGCGGGCCTCGAATATCGATCCGAGCCTGAACGGCTGGGTCGCCACCTTCATCATGGGCGCGCACAACACCAAGATCGTGCGCCGCAGCAACGGCCTGCTGGGCTGGCCCTACGGTAAGAACTTCCGCTACCGCGAGGTCATGAGCGCGGGCAGCTCGGCCACCGCTCCGCTGGTGGCGGCGGGTATGGCGGGCGGCATCGTGGCGACCATGGCCGCGGGCGCGGTGCTGTCCCGCGTCGCGGTGGGCCGCAGACTGCTGGACCGCCTGGTTCCCAAGCCCGGTACCGGTCCTAGCGAGAAGGCCCGCCGCAGTGGCTGGTTCACCATGCGCACCTTCGCCCACACCACCTCCGGCGCGAAGTACGTCTGCACCTTCGCCGGTAAGGGCGATCCCGGCTACGCGGCCACCGCCGTCATGCTCGGCCAGTCCGGCCTCACCCTGGCCTTCGACCAATTGCCGGAACTGGCGGGCATTCTCACCCCCGCCTCGGCCATGGGCGACGCCCTCACCGACCGTCTTCGCAAGGTGGGCATGACCATCGACGTCGACCTGGCCTGACCGATCCGGGCTACCCGCCGTCGCGGAGGGCGATGAGGACGCCGAGGTAGGCGGTGCCGTCGGACCGAGGGCCAGGCCCGCGTAGTTGTTGTTGTAGAGCGGGCCGGGGCCGGATCGGCGCTGCCACACCAGGTTTCCGGTGCGGTGGTCCAGTGCGGTCCGGTACCAGGGGTCGGCGGGATCCTCGCCCCTCCGCCTGTTGCGTGACGACACAAGCTCTGGTCGGACGACCAGGTGGCATGATCGCACATTCCGCAGCGGATCCCTACCGTGCGGTACGTCACAGTAAGCCCCCTTACGCGACGGGACGCGGGTGTGGAAACCCTCCGGTAGGGTCGCGATCGGGATGGAGGGTCGTACCGCAAGAAAGGGGGACGCCCGCTATGTCTTTATCGGACACGTCTTTATCGGACACGTCCTTATCGGACACCAGGCCGTACCCGGCATGAAATGGATGCTGACTCCGGAGGAATTCGCGCTGGTCTGGACCCGCGAAACCGAGCTGGAACGCCGCCCCTACCCCCTGGACACCCTGCCGCGCGCCATCGAACGCACCGAGAACCCCGGCGCCGCACCCCGAATGCGGCACCGCTATCGCACCGATCCGGATCTGAGCGCAGCGCTCATGCTGTGCGCGCGCACCGACACCACCACCGTCACTCTCTACGGCGAATGCAGCAATCCCGCACCCCGGCGCATCCTGGCGTTCGCGGCGGTGGCACAGCAGCGCGCGGGCATTCTGGTCGCGCTGCCCGACGCGGTCTCGGTAATGATCTGTCCCGCAGACCAACTCGGCCTGGAGCTGGTGGAGATCATCGGCTCCGCACCGCCCGGTCGCCACGCCCCGATGCGCGAACCGCAGCGCGCGGTCCTGCTGCCGCAGGATCCGGATACCGACCCGGACGCGGATCAGATTGTGGCCCCACCGGATTCGGCAGATCTCGCCGCGGATCACTTCCGCCGCAAACTCCGCGAACCGGTGGACGGGCGCGGTTTCATCACCGTCACCGTGGAGCCCGCCAATCCGCTCTCCCCGCCGACCCGGCATCGCACCTGGCTGGATTTCTCCGGGGACGGCCGCTATCTGCTGACCACCGCCACCGATCTGACCCTCACCCCGATGGGTGATGCCGAACTGGCCGAACATCTGGTCCGCCTGGCGCGGGTGTAACTCGCCGGACACCCGTGCGTCAGCAGCCGATCACCTCGGGTTCACCGGAACGATTTCGGCGTGCTTGCCCACGCGAAGCGCGCCGGCGTGTTACGCATGACGGATGGCGAAGGCGACATCCTGGTCGAAACCGGTTACCAAGGCCCTGCGGGCCGATGGTGTGCGGGTCAGCGATCTGAACACATCCGCGACCCCCGGTTTCAAGGGCGATAAGCGCGCCGGGGAGCAATTGCTGGCCGAGCGCGCGGACCTGCTCTCGGAACTACAGGAACGGCTCTACGCGAACGGCAGGCACGGTGACAATCGCAGTGTGCTGCTGGTGTTGCAGGGCATGGACACCGCGGGCAAGGGCGGCATCGTCCGGCACGTGATCGGTTCGGTGGATCCGCAGGGCGTGGATCACGCGGCCTTCGGGGTGCCCACCCCCGAGGAGCGAAAGCACCACTACCTCTGGCGTATTCGCAAACAGCTCCCGCGCGGCGGTCAGATCGGCGTCTTCGACCGCTCGCACTACGAGGATGTGCTGGTGGTGCGTGTGCACGAGCTGGTGCCGCCGGACGTCTGGGGCAAGCGCTACGACGAGATCAACAAGTTCGAGCGCAAACTCGTCGACGACGGCACGGTCGTGGTGAAGGTGGCCATGTTCGTCTCGCTCGACGAACAGAAGAAGCGCCTCATGCAGCGCCTGGATCGACCGGACAAGCACTGGAAGTACAGCCCCAACGATCTCGCCGAGCGTGCCTACTGGCCCGCGTACCAGGAGGCGTACCAGGCGGTGCTGGACCGGACCAATACCGAGTACGCGCCCTGGCATGTACTGCCCTGCGATCACAAGTGGTACGCCCGGCTGGCGGTCACCGAACTGCTCATCGACGCCCTGCAGGGCCTCAAACTCGATTGGCCGCAAGCCACTTTCGATGTCGAGGCGGAGAAGAAGAAGCTCGCCCGGGCGTGACACCGACCCGATGGTTTGCGGCCGTCCCGGTTCTGGACCGAGTGGAGGCGGGAGAGCGCAGCGCAGGAGCCGGAGGGAGGGAAGAACCGGGACTTCGGGGCCGCGAACCCGCCCGTGGCGCAGCGGAGGGCAATGGTTACAGCATTCTCTCAGGTTTGCGGGTGAAGATGAGGCTCGCACAAGTCATGACTAGGAAAGGCGTGGTGAGCGCGCGGTGAGCAAACCGGGTGATCGCAAGAATCCTCTGGCCAAGGCTCAACAGGCTGATCGCAATCGCAAGATCATGATTCAGGTCGGCGTCGGCGTGGTCCTGGTCGGCCTCATCGCGGCGATCGGTATCGGGTTGGCGATGCGCAAGTCCGACAGCAAGGACGCGTCGAGCTCGTTCGCTCCGGTCGTCACCCATGACGCGAGCGCGGGTGCGGTGCCGCCGAACCTCACCGAGGGCGGTGCGATCCGCATCGGCAAGCCCGACGCCAAGGTGAAGGTGCAGGTCGTCGCCGATCTGCAGTGCCCGGCCTGCCAGATGTTCGAGAAGAACAACGCGACCGCGCTCGAGGACGAGGTGAAGAGCGGGACCGCGGTGGTGGAGTACAACATCATCTCGTTCCTGGACCGCGCCTCGCAGGGCAACCAGTTCTCCACGCGCGCGGCGAGCGCCGCCTATGTGGTCGCCGCCGCCGATCCGGCCAAGTTCCAGGCGTGGCTCGCGGCCATGTACAGCCAGCAGCCCCAGGAGGGCAGCAATGGCATGACCGATGATCAGCTGATCCAGATCGCGGCCTCGGTCGGTTACACCGATCCCGCTGTGGCACAGGGCATCAAGGATCAGAAGTACGTCGGCTACGTGAAGGATGAGACCAAGGCGGTCTTCGACACCGGCCTGAAGTCCACCCCGTCGGTGTACGTGGCCGGTAAGCAGGTCAGCGATCCGCAGGCGCTGATGACCCCGAACGGCTTGAAGCCGGTCATCGAGGCCGCGGCGAAGTGATCATCTCGGCTCCGCCTCGATCCGCCTGGCCGCTGCTGCTGGGCGGATTGATCGGCTGGGGCGCGTCGGTGACGCTGCTGGTCGACAAGTTCAAACTCTTCACCGAACCCGGCTTCAAACCGCTCTGCAGTATCGATTCGACGCTGTCCTGCACCACCGTCATGGAGTCCGATCAGGCGGCGGCCTTCGGTTTCCCCAATCCCATCATCGGTGTGGTCGGCTATTCGGTGGTGGTCACCCTCGGGGTGCTGGCGGTCGCCAATATCGGTCTGCCGCGCTGGATTTGGGGCGGATTGTGGTCCGGTCTGGCGCTGGGCATGGGTTTCATCGGCTGGCTGATCTATCAGGCGGTGTTCCAGATTCACGCGCTGTGCCCGTGGTGCATGGTGGTGTGGGCGGTGACGCCGCTGCTGCTGGCGGTGGTGACCGGGCAGCTGTGGGGTAAATCCCGCGGGCTCCTGCAAATAGTCGTGGAGTGGCGCTGGACCGTCGTCGCCATCTACTACGCGGTGGTGATTCTGATCGTCTACATCCAATTCCAGGATTACTGGCGCGATCACCTATGAGCTAGTTGGCTGGGCCGACCGTGAGCGTCACGCTCACGGTCCGCTGCCCGCCGCCGGGCTCGGTCAGATCCAGGCGCACCACATCATCGGGTTTGTGCAGATTCAGTGCGGCCTTGAGGGTTTGGGTGCTCGCGATGACGCGCCCGTCGACGGCGGTGATCACCTCCCCCTCGGTGAGCCCGGCCGCGTAGGCCGGTTGCCCGTACACCGCCACATCGATGCGCGCCCCGGCGGGCCGGGCGTCCGAGGTGAGAATCCCGAGGGTGGCGGTCGGGCCGATGTGCACGGTATCCGTCGGTGTGCCGGAACGGATTTGGCGGACCACGGCCATGGCGGTGTCGATGGGCACCGCATAGCCCTCGGGTCCCTGCCCGAGGGTCTTCTGCAACTCCCCCGAGGCCGCGGTGACCACGCCCACGACCGCGCCGTATCGATCCACCAGGGCCCCGCCGGACTGTCCGGCGGTGACGGCCGCGGCGACTGCGATCAAGCCGTGCAAGGACTTTCGGGTCAGATCCGCCGAATTGCGCGCCACGATGGTGCTGTCCAGATCGGTGATCGCGCCGCCGACCGCGGTGGGCGATCCGGTGCCGCCCGCATTGCCGATGGCCAGCAGCTGATCGCCCAGCCGCAGGCTCGCCGAACTGCCGATCCGCGCGACCGGCAATCCGGTCGCGCCGGTGAGTTCGATGAGCGCGATATCGGCCGAGGAGTCGTAACCGAGCACCGTGGCCGGGTACACCGCACCGGTGCCGATATCGGAAACCGTCACGGTGTCAGCGCCTTTGATGACGTGATGGCTGGTGAGCACCTGCCCGTCGGCGGTGAGCACAATGCCCGACCCCGCCGCGCCCAGACCGTACGGGCGGATGCTCGCGGTGATATTCGCCAGCACCGGATCCACCAGTCGCGAGACGAGTTCGGCGTCCGGCGGCGGTAGCGGCGGACCGAGCAGGGCGGCGGTGGGCGGATCGTGCGGGAAGGGCCAGCGCGCCAGTTCGCCTCGATAACCGAGGAATGCGGTGATGCCGAGGATCGCGGCGAAGAGCAGGGCGAGCAGTCGCCCGGCACCCGCCGAGTTCGTGCGACGCGGGTCGTCGTGCATCGATCCCTCCACTACCGCATCGGCTGTGCGGTCTGTGTCTCCTGGTGTACCAGGTCAAGGGGCCGATACGCCGCTCTTCGTGCGTTTCGAGGACCGTGCGCACGGTTTCGATGACCCAGTGCGTTCAATGACCCCAGCGCGTTCAATGACCCCAGCGCGTCCAATGACCCCAGCGCGTTCAATGACCCAGCGCGGCGATGGCGAGCATGCCGCCGAGGCCGAGCAGGGTGAACAGCAGCGGCGCCTTGGACGGTGTGCCCGCATGCGCCTCGGGCAGGATGTCGGCGGTGGCCAGATACAGCAGGAAACCCGCGAAGTAGCCGAGGTACATGCCCACGAATTGCGCGGGCACCTTCAGGAAGGTTCCGACGATGGCGCCGAGGACCGGCGCCACGGCATCGGCGGTCAGCATGGCCAGACCGCGGGTGCGCGCATTGCCGTACAGCGTGGTGAGGGTGAAGGTGTTGAAACCGTCCGCGAAATCGTGACTGATGACCGCGATGGCCACGGCCGCGCCGGTGGCCGCCCCGACCTGGAAACTCAATCCGATGCTGAGTCCGTCCAGAAAGCTGTGGAAGACCAGCCCGCCCGCGGCCACCAGGCCCACCGACGCGAAATCGTGGTGGTGCGTACCGAATTCGTCCTCGTGGCCGGTGTGCAGCGCCACCGTCTGCTCCACGATGTGCACGGTGAAGAAGCCGACCACCGCGGCCAGCAGCGGCACCGGTACGCCGAGCGCGACGCGGGTGTCGTGTTCGAGGGCCTCGGGCATCAGGTCGAAGGCGACCACGCCGAGCATGACGCCCGCGGCCAAGCCCAGGACCAGGCGTTTGCGATCGCCGATGCGGTCCGCGACCAGTCCGCCGAGGAAGGTCGAGCACATCGACACCAGTGCCAGCAGGATCGCCACCGGCCCAGCATGCCGATGCGGCGGTGCGTCGCGGGCGCGCCGCGCCGAGTGGTAGGCATGTACCCATGAGCATCGCTGCCGCCTATGCCGTCTCCGCGCCCGATGGCCGGTTCTCCAAGCTCGCCATCGAACGCCGTGAGCTCGGTCCCCGAGATGTGCTGATCGATGTGAAATTCGCGGGCATCTGCCACTCCGACATCCACACCGCGCGCGATGAATGGGGCGGCACCCGCTACCCCTGCGTGCCCGGTCACGAGATCGCAGGTCTGGTCGCCGCGGTCGGCTCCGAGGTCACCCGGCACCGGGTCGGCGATCGGGTCGGCGTGGGCTGCATGGTCGATTCGTGCGGCGTCTGCGGGCCGTGCGTGGCGGGCGAGGAGCAGTACTGCGATCGCGGCGCGACCATGACCTACAACACCGCCGTGGCCCCGGAGGTCTCCCCCGCCGGATACACCATGGGCGGGTACTCCACCCAGGTCGTGGTGACCGAGGGGTTCGTGGTCGGCATACCCGAGGGCATCGGCCTGGACGAGGCCGCGCCGCTGCTGTGCGCGGGCGTCACGCTGTATTCGCCGCTGCGGCACTGGAACGCGGGTCCGGGTAAGCGGGTCGCGATCATCGGCATGGGCGGGCTCGGGCATGTGGGTGTGAAGATCGCCGCCGCCATGGGCGCGGAGGTGACCGTGCTGAGCCATTCGCTGAGCAAGCAGGCCGACGGTGAGCGCTTCGGCGCGCAGCACTACTACGCGACCAGCGATAAGCAGACCTTCCGGGACCTGCGCGGGAAATTCGATCTGATCCTGAACACCGTCTCGGCGGATCTGCCGATCGACAGCTATCTGAAGCTGCTCGCGCTGGACGGCACCCTGGTCATTCTCGGATTGCCCGAAAACCCTTTGAGCGTCAAACCTTTCACCATCGCGGGCTATCGGCGCTCACTCGCCGGATCCATGATCGGCGGTATCGCGCAGACCCAGGAGATGCTCAACTTCTGCGCCGAACACGGTGTCGGCGCGGAGATCGAGGTCATCTCCGCGGATCGCATCGACGAAGCCTATGACCGGGTGGTCGCCAGCGATGTGCGCTACCGCTTCGTCATCGACACCGCCACCATGTAGCCGGCCCCTCGTCATCCCGGCATGCTTTGGCCGGGATCCATACGGGCAGGGAATGCGCCGACCGTGCGGATCCCGGCCGAAAACGCGCCGGGATGACGGGGGCTGGCTCCGAGAACCGCGGGCCACGGCTACGTTTGCGGTGTGTCCGAAGAGGTGGGCGGCGCGCCGGACCCGGCGGCCGAGAAGAACGACGTATCCGAACAGCACACCGCGCCGCGTTCGCTGACCGTGGCGATTCCGGCCTGGCTGCCGCGCGCCTATCTGCTGGCGGCGGCCACCGTGGCCGGGATCGTCGTCACGTTCTGGTCCCTGCAGAAATTGCAGGGTCTGCTGACCGTGCTGGTGGTCTCGCTGTTCCTGGCCTTCGCCATCGAACCGGCGGTGAACCGGCTGGCCGCGCATGGCTGGCGGCGCGGACCGGCGACCGGCGCGGTCTTCCTCGTGGTGCTGGCCGCGGTGGTCGGATTCGTCTGGGCCATGGGCGATCTGGTGGTCGATCAGATCACCTCGCTGGTCAAGAACGCGCCGCACACCACCGAGGACGCGGTGGCCTGGATCAATCGCACCTTCCACACCGATCTCTCCGGTGCGGATATCACCGAGCGAGCCTCGCAATTGAGTTCGCGGCTGGAGTCCTGGCTGGTCGGACTGGCCGGGGATGTGTGGGGTATCGGCACCACCGCCCTGGGCGTGCTGTTCCAGGCGCTGGGCGTACTGCTGTTCACCTACTACTTCGCCGCCGACGGACCGCGCTTCCGCACCGCGGTCTGTTCGGTGCTGCCGCCGCAGCGGCAGCGACATGTCCTGCGCGCCTGGGATATCGCGGTCGACAAGACGGGCGGCTACCTGTATTCCCGTGCGCTGCTTGCGCTCTGCTCGACCATCGCGCATTTCGTGGCCATGCGGATTCTCGAAATCCCGTCGGCCATCGCGCTGGCGCTGTGGGTCGGCGTTGTCTCGCAGTTCATTCCGACTGTCGGCACCTATCTGGCGGGTGCGCTGCCGGTGGTGGTGGCGCTCGGGCAGAGTCCGCGCACCGCGCTGTGGATTCTCGGATTCATCGTGCTGTATCAGCAGTTCGAGAACTACGTGCTGCAACCACGCATCACCGCGACGACGTTGGATATGCATCCGGCGGTGGCCTTCGGCGCGGTGCTGGCGGGCGCGGCCCTGTTCGGGGCCACGGGAGCGCTGCTGGCCATCCCCGTCACCGCCACCGCACAGGCGTTCATCGGCGCGTACATCCGCCGCTACGAGGTACAGCTGCCGCCCGAGCCGCCCGCACCGCGACCGCGTAAACCGCTGTCCGAGCGACTCGGCCGGATCATGCCCGGGAAAAAGGGAATGGCCCCCGATAACGGCTGAACCCGAGCGCGGGCCGGAGGTGTCGGCGCGGCTACACACCGAGCGTGTATGCGGCGACAGAGAATTCCGGCGCGGATGAGCACCATTGCAGGCATCGAGAAACACCGCCCGGGACCAGGCAAGGGGAGCCGATCACATGACCACCACCGCGAAGCGCATCACCATCGCCCTGGCGGCGACCCTTGTTCATTCTCCCGTTCGGCGCGGGCGTGGCCGCGGCCATGCCCGCCGACACCGGTACCACCGCGGCCGGTGAAGCACCATCCCCGTCATCCCGGCGCGCTTTTGCCCGGGATCCACACCCACAGCGACACAGTCTATTTCGGTAGATTCCGGCCGAAAGCATGCCGGAATGACGGGATGACGTTGCGGCAGTAGCGAACCCGGGAGCAGCGGGGCTACCGGATCTCAATGAATGAGCATCGCGCTACTGCCCCGGGCGCTTTCTTTCTACTTCTGCCCCTGCTCGTGCAGGGCCTTCTTGGCGGCGTCCTGCACCTTGTCGACGTGTCCGGCGTACTTGCCCTCGGTGCGGTCGTCCACCAGATCGCCGACCTTGTCGATCAGCGGATCCAGTTTGTCCGCGTGCTCGCTCGCCAGTTCAGCGGCCTTGCCCGCCGCTTCCTTCAGATTGTCGAACAGACCCACCGTCGAACTCCTCATCTCGAATCAACCTCGGCCCCCAGGTTATCGGCCGGGACCGGGCGGACGGTGAGCGACGGGTGTGGGGTGCGCGACTCAGCGCGCGCCCGGGACTCAGCGCAGACTCTTCCAAGGCTGATCAGGATGTTCCTGATCAGCCTTGTGCTCGGCGCTCTCGCTGAACTGCTTCACATCCTCGGCCGGCTCCGGCTGATCACCCTTGCCCGTCGGATCCATCGGCGTCTCCTGTCTCGAAAGAACTGTGCCCGCAGGCTAATTCCGCTTTCGTGACAGGTTCGTGAACGTGCGCTACTCGGCCGCTTCGGCCTCCGCGGCCAGTGCCCGGCGGCGGACGCGGCGGGCGGCCGCGACCATATTGCGCAGGGACGGGTCCAGCTGCCAGTGGTGCCGGGTCTTGAGCCCGCCGTCCGGATTGGCCCAGAGGCGTTGCGGCGTCACGGCTTTGGCCGCGGCGGTGAGTGCCTCGTCAAGTTCGTCGATATCCGGGATGCGCGCCGACCGGGATTCGTACACGCCCGGGCCGACGCCGTGGGTGAGGCCGCGCCCTTCGGCATTGTCCTCTTCCAGGGCCTTGAGCACCCATTCGATGGAGCGGGTGGCCACGATCGCGGTCACGTCGGCATCGAGTTCCTCGATGGCCTGCACCACGTCAACGCGGCTGGAATAGCCGATGTGCGTGTGGATCTGGGTCTCGGGGAGCACACCGGAGGTGGCCAGCTTGAACGCACCGACCGCCCAGCGCAGGTATTCGGCGCGGCCCTTGACCCGCAGCGGCAGCAGTTCGCGAATGGACGGCTCGTCCACCTGGATGATGGCGATGCCCGCCTTCTCCAGATCCACCACTTCGTCCCGAATGGCAAGTGCCACTTGGTCCGCGGTTTCGAACAGCGGCTGGTCCTGGCGCACGAAGGAGCGCGCGATCATGGTGACCGGACCGGTGACCATACCCTTGACCGGTTTATCGGTGAGCGACTGCGCGTAGGTGGTCCACTCGACCGACATGGGGGCGGGGCGGGACACATCGCCGTACAGCACCGGCGGTCGCACACAACGGGATCCGTACACCTGCACCCAGCCGAAGCGGGTGGTGGCGAAGCCGTCCAGCTGCTCCGCGAAGTACTGGATCATGTCATTGCGCTCGTGCTCGCCGTGCACGAAGACATCGAGGCCGATGTCCTCCTGTAGTCGAATGGTGCCTTCGATCTCGGCTTCGATGCGCTTGCGGTAGTCGTCGTAGGACAGTCGGCCCCGGCCCAGCTCGTAGCGGGCCTGTCGACCGGCATTGGTCTGCGGGAAGGAGCCGAGCGTGGTGGCGGGCACCAGCGGCAGATTCAGCTTGGCCTGCTGTGCGACACGTCGCACCTCATAGGGCGCGCGCTCCCGCATTTCCGGCGTGATGTTGTAAACCCGCTGCCGCACAGCGTGTTTCTGCTTGAAGTGCACCGAGGTCGGGCGCTTGCGCCATTTCTCCGAAGGTCCTTCGGTGAGCGCCTTGGCCAGCGAAACCACCTCGAGGACCTTTTGTTTCGCGAAGGCGAGGCGGTCCGCGACGTGCTCCTCCAGATCGTATTCCACGAGCAGGTCGTAGGGCACGTGCAGCAGGGTCGCACCGGTGGAGACCACCATGTCCGGGCAGACCTTGGCCAGCTCGTTCAGGTATTCGAGGGCGACCACGCGGTCGGCGCGCCACACATTGGTGCCGCTGATGACGCCCGCGTACAACCGCTTACGGCCGATGCCGGGGATCTTCGCCAGATCTTCCGGGCGGATCCGATGGTTGGCCAGATCGAGTCCGATGGCCTCGACCTTGGTGCGCGCCAACGCTTCCAGGGCCTCGCCGAAATCGCCGTACTGGCCGGTGACGAGCAGACGCGGGCGCAGCGACGCCTTGGAGAGCCGGTGGTAGGTCTGCTCGAAGAGTTCGATGGTGGAGGGTGAGCGGTCGCTGGTGAAGCAGGGCTCATCCAATTGCACGCAGGTCGCGCCGCGCTTGGCCAGGATCTCGAAGAGCTCTTCGTACAGCGGGAGCAGCTTGTCCAGCAGCACCAGCTTGTCGAATTCGGTCTCACCGGGGACATGGCCGGTCTTGGAGAGCAGCAGCAGCGACAGCGGGCCGAGCACCACCGGGCGCAGTTCGATGCCCGCGGCCTTGGCGCGGTCGAACTCGTCGAGCAAAGCCTCGGGGTGCAAAGAGAATTCGGTATCGGCGTCCAGCTCCGGCTGGCGGTAGTGGTACGGCGTATTGAAGAACCGCACCAGCTCCAGCGGCGGCAGATCGGGCCGCCCGCGCGCCATCAGGAAGTAGAAGTCCAAGGGGTGCAAACCCTCGCGATGCGCCTCGAACCGCTTCGGGACCGCACCGAACAGCAGTGCGTTGTCGAGAATGTGGTCGTAGAAGGAGAAGGTATTGCCGGGCACCTGCGTCAAGCCGGTGGCGGCCAATTCGAGGTACTGGGTCTCCTGAATCTCGCGCCCGACCTCGAGCAGCGCTTCCCGGGAAAGCGTTCCGTGCCAATACGACTCGAGAGCACGCTTGAGCTCCCGGTGCGGGCCGACTCTCGGATACCCCAGAATGCTGGATCCGAAGCCATCGCTGACATTGACCATGTGCGGGACACTCCTTCCGAGCTGCCGGTCCGACTCGACCTATTTGCAGCTTATGCCCGTCGAAGGTGGACGCCGCCACATGCCCGGCGACGCGCACCTGGGTAAAGAACGCTGGGCGTCTCGAGCGTGGCCTTGTGTTCGAGAACGCGACAACTGATCTCACAAGGTCGGGGTAACTCGCCGGGGACGTCCAAATCGGTGTGGCACCAGACCGCCGCCACGCGTGTGGAACGCGTGACGGCTCTCAGCCGGGCGCTAGTTACGCGAGGCGGCGGGGGAGCTGTACTGGTAGAAGCCCGTGCCCGCCTTCTTGCCCAGGAGTCCGGCCTCGACCATGCGCATGAGCAGCGGCGGGGCGGAGTACAGCGGCTCCTTGAACTCGGCGTACATGGAGTCGGCGATGGACTTCACGGTGTCGAGTCCGACCAGGTCGGTCAGCGCCAGCGGGCCCATCGGGTGGGCGCAGCCCAGCACCATGGCCTTGTCGACGTCTTCCTTGGTGGCGAAACCGGATTCGACCATGCGGATGGCCGAGAGCAGGTACGGCACCAGCAGCGCGTTGACCACGAAACCGGAGCGGTCGGCCGAGCGCACGACCTGCTTGCCCAGCACGTCCGAGGCGAACTGCTCGGCGCGCTTGGAGACCGAGTCACTGGTCTTGAGCGTGGTGACCAGCTCGACCAGCGGCAGCACCGGGACCGGGTTGAAGAAGTGCATACCGACAACCCGCTCCGGGTTGCTGGTGGCCACGGCGATCTTCATGATCGGGATGGAGGAGGTGTTGGAGGCCAGCACCGCGTTCGGATCGGTGACGACCTTGTCGAGCTCGGAGAAGATGGCGGTCTTCACATCTTCGTTCTCCAGCACGGCCTCGACGACCAGCTGGCGGTCGGCGAAGTCGGCGAGATCGGAGGTGAAGCGCAACCGCCAGGCGGTCTGCTCCCGCTCGCGCTCGGAGATCTTGCCGCTGGACACCGCGCGGTCCAGCGACCGCAGGATGCGGGCACGACCGGCGGCGGCGAGTTCGCGAGTCTGTTCGAATACGAGCACATCGACGTGTGCCCGGGCACAGACCTCCGCGATACCCGCACCCATCTGACCGGCACCGATAATGCCGACGCGCTGAATCTTTTCGCTGCTCACGTCCCGCTCCTGCTGTTAGTTGGCCGTCGTGGCTCTGGGTGAAGGCGTCGAACCCGGTACGACCCTGCGCCTTCGTAAGGTCTTCTGTTCAAAGCTATATGACAACGCCCTCCCCGCCGGGGCTGTCGACGGGAAGGGCTCCGCCGCCTCTCCGCGACCTCAGCGCCCAGCTCAGAGCCGTTTACTGTCATGAACGCGTAGTGGCGGATAAGCGCGACAACAATTTTGGCCGTACCCCCGGAGTTACCCGGATCGCACGAAATCAGTTGTCGCGTTCTGTGCCATCAGTTTTCGAACTCCCCCGGGGCGGTGGAAGGTGTGATGCGACTACCGCCCCGGGGAAATCATCGGAACCGATTCAAGCTCAGTGGAACTGGCCCTCTTCGGTCGAACCCTTCAGCGCGGCGGTGCTGGTGTTGGGGTCCACGGTGGTGGCGATGGTGTCGAAGTAGCCGGCGCCGACCTCGCGCTGGTGCTTGACGGCGGTGAAGCCACGCTCGGAAGCGGCCTTGAACTCGCGCTCCTGCAGGTCGACGAAGGCGGTCATGCCCTCGCGGGCGTAGCCGTAGGCCAGGTCGAACATGCCGTAGTTCAGCGAGTGGAAGCCGGCCAGGGTGATGAACTGGAACTTGAAGCCCATGGCGCCGAGCTCACGCTGGAACTTCGCGATGGTCGCGTCGTCCAGGTGCGCCTTCCAGTTGAACGAAGGCGAGCAGTTGTAGGCCAGCAGCTGGTCCGGGAACTCGCCGCGGACGGCCTCGGCGAACTTGCGGGCGACCTCGAGATCCGGCACACCGGTCTCCATCCAGATGAGGTCGGAGTACGGGGCATAGGCCTTGGCACGCGCGATGCAGGGCTCGATGCCGTTCTTCACACCGAAGAAGCCCTCGGCGGTACGGGTGCCATCGAGGAACTCGCGGTCGCGCTCGTCCACATCGGAGGTGATCAGGGTGGCGGCCTCGGCGTCGGTGCGCGCGATGATGACCGACGGGACACCGGCGACGTCGGCCGCGAGGCGAGCCGAGGTCAGGGTGCGGATGTGCTGCTGGGTGGGGATCAGCACCTTGCCACCGAGGTGGCCGCACTTCTTCTCGGAGGCCAGCTGGTCCTCCCAGTGCACACCGGCGGCGCCGGCGGCGATCATGGCCTTCTGCAGCTCGTAGGCGTTCAGCGCGCCACCGAAACCGGCCTCGGCGTCGGCGACGATCGGGGCCAGCCAGTTGGCGACTGAGGTGTCACCCTCGACCTTGGCGATCTCGTCGGCGCGCAGCAGCGCGTTGTTGATGCGGCGCACCACGGACGGAACCGAGTTCGCCGGGTACAGCGACTGGTCCGGGTAGGTGTGGCCGGACAGGTTCGCGTCACCGGCGACCTGCCAACCGGACAGGTAGATGGCCTTGAGGCCCGCGCGCACCTGCTGCACGGCCTGGTTGCCGGTGAGGGCGCCCAGGGAGTTGATGTAGTCCTCGTTGTTGACCAGATCCCACAGGATCTCGGCACCACGGCGGGCGAGCGTGTGCTCCTCGACAACGGTGCCCTGCAGCTTCACAACCTGCTCGGCGGTGTAGCTCCGGGTGATGCCCTTCCAACGGGGGTTGGTATCCCAGTCGTTCTGGATCTCCGCAGCGGTCTTCGGGGTGCCGACAGTCGACATCTCTGACTCCACTTCTTCGTTCGGTCTCGGTTGCCCCGCCGGTCGAACCCTCTCGCGATGATTCGGACACTGCTGGAGCGGCAATTTGCAGGCTTGCTATGCCCGCGAGGTGTACTTCCACACGATGGCACAGGAAAAAATGTCCGTCTACCTGTTGCAAGTGTGAATCCCGGCTAGCTTTCGCGAGGCTTTTGCTAAACCTGCGAAATTTGCCTGCTAATAGCAGTCGGGGTTTCTACTTGCGAGTAGCTCTGACGTGCAGTTTTGCATAACGCCCGTACTGTTTGGGTGACGACGGCCACCGGCACGCGACGCGCCGATGTCCGGCGAGCTGTGAGCACCTTCACAATGGATTGTGATCTTGATGGATGTGGGGCGGGCCACCCGGGGTACCGGAAAGGCCCTAGTCTGGGCACGCGTCCAGCGCAGGTGCGACGTCAGAGGACATAAGGAGACATGGATGCGGAAACGAATGCTGTGCACGACGGCGCTGGCCGCCGCCTCGCTCGCCGCGCTGGTCAGCGCGCCGAGCGTAATGGCGGGGCCTGCCGTGACAATCGGGGCGGTGAGCGCGGTCGAACCACTCGCACCGGCCGCGACGCTCCCGGGATCGGCGCGCGCGGAGCGAATCCTCTACGGCAGCACCACCGCGAACGACCAACCGACAACCGCGAGTGCGGCGGTGTACTTCCCGCCCGGTGACGCACCCGCCGGCGGCTGGCCGGTGATCGCCTGGGCGCACGGCACCATCGGCCTCGGCGACGACTGCGCATACTCCATCGCCGGACCGGCCGCGCGCGAACGGGATTGGGCCTACCTGGGCACCTGGCTGAAGCAGGGCTACGCCATCGTGGCCGCCGACTACGCGGGATTGGGCACGCCCGGCGATCATCCGTACCTCAATGGCACGGTCGAGGCGCATAACGTCGTGGACGCGGTCAAGGCCGCGACCGGCCACTACTCCGCGCTGTCGAACAAATGGGTGGTGGTCGGCCAGTCCCAGGGCGGCGGCGCCGCGGTCTTCACCGCGCGCTACGCGACCGAATTCGGTGGACCGGGCCTCGATTACCGGGGTGCGGTCGGAACCGGCGTACCGGCCTATATCGAGGACATTCTGCTGCCGCTGGGACCGGGCGTGCCGCCGATCAAGCTGCCCGCGCACACCACCGGTTATGTGCTGTACATCCTGAACGGCCTGCGCACGACCTATCCGGAGCTGAATATCGAGTCCTATCTCAATGATTCGGGGCGGTACTGGCTCGAGCACGCCAACTCCTCCTGCCTGGAGTCCCTCGGCGAGGAGTTGACCGCGAACAATGTGGTGGTCGGCGACCTGTTCGCGCGCCCGCTGGCGCAGATCCCGGATCTGCAGGGAATGCTGGCGCGGGTGATGGGCCTGCCCGAATCGGGTTATGACAAGCCGCTTTTCCTGGGCCAGGGACTGCTGGACACCGATGTCGCCACTCCGGCGACGCTGGCGTTCGCGGCCAAGTTGCAGGCCGATGGGCAGCCGGTCACGCTGCATACCTATCCGACCAATCACGATGGCACGGTGAATGCCTCGCTGCCGGACTCGGTTCCGTTCGTGCGCAATCTCTTCGGCTGATCGGGCCGCCTTTCCGGCACGAATCTAGCATCGCTAGACAAGCTAGTAGCGTCACCGCTATGGTTGCTTCAGCTCCTAGCGATGCTAGATTTCAAAACGGAAGAGGCAACGACATGCTCATCACCATCGGCCAGATCCTCGCCATCGCCGCCGTGCTCGCCAATGGCGCGGTCTACGGCGCCGATATGTCGGCCGCGGTCATCACCCGCTCGGTCAACAAGCATCTGGACGATGCGGCCGTGACCGTCTCCGCCGGCTGGGGCCACTACTACGGCGATAGGCGGATGCCGGTGTTCGGTGCGGGCGGCGTCATCACCGCGGTGCTGACGACCGTGGTCGCCGCGGTCGCCGGACAGGTCGGTGCGGCCGTCGCGGCGGGTGTCGCGGTGCTGGCGCTGGTGAGCTGGCTCGGCGTCTACGTCCGGGTCGCCAAGCCGATCAATACCGCCCAGACCGCGGCCGCGCGGTCCGGCGTGATTCCCGCGAATGCCCGTGCGCTGCAGGATCGCTGGGAGAGCGTCCTGCCCTTGCGGGTCGGCCTGCAGGCCGTCGCGCTGGCCGCGCTGGGCACCGCCATCGCGCTGTTCTGACCCCTCGGAATTCCGGCGGCCCCGCACCTGCGGTGCGGGGCCGCGGTCGTACGCCTACTGTCCGGACGAGAGGTTCACCATCGGGGTGCGGGGACCTATCCGGCCTTGGCTATCAGGGCGGCTTGGGCGCGGGCGACGTCGCGGCCGACGGCGGCTTCGTCGATGGTTTGGATCTCGCCGTGGCGCACCACGATTCGCCCGTTCACCACCAGTGCCGCCAGGGGTGGAGCCGCGCCGAGTATGAGTGCGGTGACGGGGTCGTCGATACCGGCGTGCGCCGGGGTGGACAGGTTCCAGAGGGCGAGATCGGCGAGTTTGCCGGGTTCGAGGGAACCGATCTCGGTGGCGCGGCCGAGGATTCGCGCGCCGCCCATGGTGGCCATATCGAGAGCCGTACGCACGGACAGGGATTGGGGTCCGCCGCGCTGGCGGGCGAACAGCAGAGCGTTGCGCGGCTCCTCGATGAGTGAGCTCGCCTCATTGCTGGCCGCGCCGTCCACGCCGAGCCCGACCGCGACGCCCGCCGCGAGCAGGTCGGCGGTGCGGGCGATTCCGGCGCCGAGCCGTCCGTTGGAGGTGGGGCAGTGCGCCGCACCGGTGCCGCTGCGCGCCATGGTCGCGATGGCGGTGTCGTCGAGGTGGATGGCGTGCGCCCACCAGACGTCGGGGCCGATCCAGCCCAGCTGCTCCAGGTATGCGGCGGGCGTGACACCGTGCGTCTCGAGGCAGTACTCCTGTTCGTCCAGGGTCTCGGCGACATGGGTGTGCAGTCGAACCCCGAGTTCCCTTGCCAGCGCGGCGGATTCGCGCAACAGATCGGCCGTGACCGAGAACGGTGAGCAGGGCGCGAGCGCAATGCGCAGCATGGAGTCGAAGGAGTCGTCGTGATGGCGCGATACCGCCTCGGCGCTCGCGGTGAGAATGTCGTCGAGGCTTTCGATCACCGAATCGGGCGGCAGTCCGCCCGCGCCGGCACCCAGGTCCATCGAACCGCGACAGGGGTGGAAACGCAGCCCGACCTGCGCGGCGGCATCGATCTCGGCGGTGAGCAGATCACCGGCGTCGCGCGGGAAGACGTAGTGGTGATCGGTGGTCGTGGTGCAGCCGCTGCGCGCCAGCGAGGCGAGCCCGCCGGTGGCGGCGATCCGGGTGGCGTCCGCGTCGATACCCGCCCAGATCGGATACAGCGTGGTGAGCCATTCGAACAGCGTGGCATCGGGCGCCAGCCCGCGCGTCACCCACTGGTAGAGGTGGTGGTGGGTATTGATCAGGCCCGGCGTGAGCAGACAGCCGCGCCCGTCGATGCGGACGGCCCCGGGCGTCTCGGGCGCGCGACCAGCCCCGACGGCCTCGATTCGATTGCCGCGCACCACGATATGCCCGTCGCTGTATTCGGCGCCGGTCGCGTCCACGGTGGCGATGGCGCAGCCGTCGATGACCAGGGTGACTTCCGCCGCATCGCGCATGGGGATCAACTGCCTCGGTAGGTGGAGAAGGCGAAGGGTGAGAGCAGCAGCGGTACGTGATAGTGCCGCTCCCCGGTGACGCTGAACGCGATGCTCACCTCGGGGTAGAAGGCGTCGACGCCCTGTGCGGTGAACCAGGTTCCGGTGTCGAAGCGCAGGCGGTAGTCGCCGGGTGCGATCTCGGCGAGGTCGCCGACGCGACCGTCGGCGTCGGTGACGGCGGAGGCCAATTCGGCTCCGCTCCAATCGAACAACGTCACAGTGACGCCGGTGGCGGGTGCGCCGTGTACCGCGTCCAGAACATGCGTGCTCAGCGAGCTCATTGGGTGCCTCCCGAATTCAGTAGTCGCCGTAGCCGGATTCGATTGATCTTCGTCAATTCCTCTCGCACGATGCGCCTTTCGGTGGCCGGATCGTTCCCCAGCCGTTCGGTGAGCGTGGCCCGGAGCTGCTCCGGTGACCGCCCCGTGGCGCACACCAGATACACATGCCCGAATTTTGCCTCGTATTCGCGGTTACCGGCGGCGATCGCGGCACGTACCCCGGCCTCGGCGGTGGCCATTGCGGCCTGTTCGCGCGCGGAGTCGGCGCTGTCCGGCCGATCGCCGATACGAGGGTGCCCGGCCAGGGCCTGATCGATCTCGGTTTCGGAGAGCACGCCGAGTTCGGCATCGGCGGCGCGCAGCAGTTCCTCGATGCTCGCGAAGGGTCTGCGCGCGGCCAGGGCGCGCGCCCAGGCGGGCGAGGCGCAGCAGGTGAGTAGCAGTCGCACCGCGGCCGCCTCGGGCAGCGTGGCGAATTCCTCGAGGTCGATCCGGTTCTCGGTCATCCTCTCCAGCATCGGCGATGGCAACCACGCCCGCCACTCGAGGGGCGAAGATCAGCGCGCGCGGTTACCCTGCCCTGCATGACCCCCGAACGCTGCGATGGCCTGGTGCTGGCCGCGGGCGCCGGCACCCGCTACGGCATGCCGAAAGCCCTGGCCGAGGATGGCGTGTGGCTGCGGACGGCGGTGCACGCGCTGCGCGCGGGCGGGTGTGCGCGGGTCTTCGTGGTGCTGGGGGCGACCGGACCGGCGCTGCCCGATCGGGATTCGGATTCGGCGCCGAGATGGCTGGTCTCGCAAACCCCTCGCATCGAGATTCCGGCCGGGGCGCATCCGGTGTGGGCCTCGGAATGGGCGACGGGATTGAGCGCTTCACTGCGCGCCGGATTGGCGGCGGTGGCGAGCCATGAGCTCGCCGCACGGATTACTGCCGAACGGAATATTGCGCCGGGGATTTCCCGCGCCAGGAATTCCCGCGACGGTATTACCGTCGAACTCCCCGGCTATGTCGCGATCATGCCGGTGGATACCCCCGATGTCGGCCCGGAGGTGGTGCGCCGGGTGATCGATGCGGCCCGGGCGAGCGAGAGTGGTTTGGCACGCGCCTATTTCGGAAATGTGCCGGGCCATCCGGTGTTGCTGGGTCGTGCGCATTGGGCCGAGGTGATGGCGAACGCATCGGGAAATTATGGGGCGGGGACTTATTTACGCGGCCGAACGGATATGGTGTGCGTCACGTGTGATGACCTTGCGACGGGTATCGATCGGGATTACCCGTGCGGCACACGGTGATCGGGAGCTAGTGATGCGCGATATCGTCGACGACCTTCTACGGGTGTGGCACAGCGGGCGGACCGGCGGACTTGCCACCCTGGTGCGAACGGTCGGTGCGACTCCCCTTCCGATCGGCGCGGCGATGGTGGTGGATGCCGACGGCCGGGCTTTCGGCTCGGTCTCCGCGGGGTGTGCGGAGGCGGCCGCCTACGAGGCCGCGGTGGAGGCGGCGCGCACCGGCCGCCGGGGCCTGAATCGTTTCACGCCCGGTAGCGGTTTGGATGCCGGAATGGATTGCGGCGGCACCCTGGATGTGTTCACCGAACCGTTCTCGCGCAGGCATTTTCCCGAATTCCCGGATGTGGCGGCCGATATCGCGGCGCAGCGGCAGGTCACGGTGTTCACGGTGGTGTGGCATTCGGATCCGGATGTGATCGGCCAGCATCTGATCACCGATCGCAAGCACGGCACCGAACTGGTCTCGCTGCCGGATTCGGATGTGTTCGTGTCCTCGTTCACCCGGCCGCCGCGCCTGATCATTGTGGGCGCCAACGCGATCGCGGGTGCGCTGGCCGTTCAGGCGCGACTGCTGGGCTATCGGGTGACCGTCTGCGATGCCCGCCCGACCTTCGCCAATGCCGATGCCTATCCCGGCTGCGAGGTGGTGGTGGACTGGCCGCACCGCTATCTGAACACCATCGCTGCGGCGGGTGAGATCGATTCCAGCACAGCGGTTGTGGTGCTCTCGCACGATGCAAAGTTCGAGATCCCGCTGCTGACCATCGCACTGCGACTACCCGAGCTGGGATTCCTTGCCGCACTGGGATCCCGGGCCGCGAACACGCATCGGATGGAGGCGTTGCAGGCGGGCGGTTTCGATGACGAGACGCTCTCGCGGCTGCATGCCCCGGCCGGACTGGATCTGGGGGCGCGCACCCCCGCCGAGACCGCGGTATCGATCGCGGCGGAGTTGCTGGCCTATCGGAACGGCACCACCGCCGAGCCGCTGTCGAGTCTGGGGGACTCGCTGCATCATCGCTCGACGCTGGTGTCCTAGGGCGTTCACTACCCCGGGGCGTTCACTACCCCGGGGCGTTCACTACCCCGGGGCGTTCAGCCCGCCTTGAGTTCCGGATGCTCAGCATAGACCTCTTTGAGGATCGACATATCGAAGAGCTTCTCGGCCGTGATATCGATCTTGGCCTTGGCCAGGGCGGTGATATTGTGCGCGATCAATTCGTCGGACATCAGGAACAGGCCGTTGACCTGGGTCGCCGGTGACACCACGAGGGTGTTCTGCGCCAGCGCTTCCTTCTTCTGCTCTTCCGGATCCAGGCGCTGATCCTTGCCGTACACCTCGACGGCCAGGCGCGCGGCCTCGGCCGGATCCGCGACCGCGTCCTTCCAGCCCTTGATATCGGCGACCAGCCACGCCTTCAATTTCTCCCGCTCATTGTCGATGGTGTGCCGGCTGACGGTGAGGGTTTCGGCGGTCAGCGGTAGCCCGAAATCCGCGAAGAGGAAGTTGGTATTGGCGAATCCCTTGCTGGCCAAGGTGATCGGCTCATTGGTCACATAGCTGACCCAGCCGTCGACCTCACCGTTGGCGAGCGGGGTGGGATCGAATTGCGCGGGCACGATGGTGACGTCGTTCGGCGTCATACCGTTGGCGGTGAGCAGCGCGTTGAAGATGAGCTGATTGGTGTCCTGCACACCGATCTTGCGCCCCTTCATATCCTGCGGCGAATTGATGGGTTTGGCCGCCGAGCTCACGATGCAGAACGGATTCTTCTGATAGGTGGCGCCGACGATCTTGGCGTCCAGGCCCTCGAGAATCGCGGGCGCGGTGGTCTGCGGTGCGGACATGCCGATCCAGATCTTCCCGGTTCCGAGCCCGGCCTCCACCGAGGTGCTGGCCGCGCCGCCGGCGACCAGATTCACCGATCCGAATCCGGCCTCCTTGAAATATCCCTTGGAATCGGCGAAGTACTCCCCCGCGAACTCGATGTTCTTCAACCATGACAACTGCACCGCGACGGTCCCGTACTTCGACCCGTCATCGGTGGTCCCGTTCCCACCCCCCGAGGAATCCTTCCCACAGGCGGCGAGCAGCGAACCCCCGGCGAGCACAGCCCCGGTCAACCCGGCATACCGAAGAAAGGATCGCCGATCCATGGACAGCGGAGAGGCCGAACCCGGCCGGTGCAAAGAACTCATTCGCCGAATCTAAAGGCTTTCAGTTTCAATTATTTTGCTTTCACGGACGTATTTGTGTGCGCCAGGTTAACTAACCACCACTGTGTCGCCGATCATCGGAGTATGAGCTCCGGTCAGTCGCGGCCCTGTTCGGGGGCGAAGCGGGCCAGGACCAGGTTCTCCAGGACGCCGACCACCGCGTAGGCGAAGACGGAGACGACGGTGACCAGGGCGATGGAGGCCCAGAGGCGGTTGTACTGGAAGGTGGGTATGGCGCGGATCAGGCCCGCGCCCAAACCCGTTCCGCTGCCCAGCCATTCGCCCAGCAGAGCGCCGATCAGGGCTCCCGGCACCGAAACCCGGGCGGCGGCGAAGACCGAGGGCAGGGCGGCGGGGACCGAGACCATGCGCATGGCGGTCCACTGCGAACCGCCGTAGGCGGCAACGAGTTCCATGGCCTGGGTGGGAGCGTTGCGCAGCGCGGTCATGATCATGACCAGGGCGGGGAAGAAGACGACGATGGCGGCCATGACGGTGACGCCGAGCAGACCGCGACCGAAGACGAGCACGATGATCGGGGTGAGCGCCACCAGGGGGACCGAGCGCAGCAGCATGGCGACCGGCAGGAACGCCTGGGCGATGGCGGGGACGCCCACGAACAGCGCCGCCACCACGAGTGCGCCGCCGAGGCCCGCGAGGAAGCCGATTCCGGCGTCGCGCAGGGTGATTCGCATCTCGGCGAAGATGGCGTGCCGGGCGGTGCCGGAGGTCGGCCCGGTGACCAGGTACTTCCACACCTCGCCCGGACTCTTGCCGACCAGCCCGACCTGGGGATAGAGCTGTAGGAAGCCGTACCAGAGCACGACCAGCAGGATGAGCGAAACCAGCAGCGGCAGCAGGAATTTGCCGATGGGTCGCAGGACGTTCAGGGTTTTCATCGCACCTCGGCTCGGGTCCAGGGCAGGGCCAGGCGGGCGATCAGCGCGACCACCGCGTAGCCGAGTCCGGCGAGTGCCGCGGCGGCCAGGGCCATACCCCAGGTACGCGGCACGTTGTAGGCGCTCTGCGCGGCGGTCAATGCCACCCCGATCCCGCTGTCCACGCCACCGAGGTACTCCCCGATGATCGCGCCCAGCACCGCCGAGGGCGCGGCGATCTTCAACGCCGCCAAGGTATTCGGCAGCGCCGAGATGAGCTGCACCCGGCGCATGCGCTGCCCGCGACCGCCGCCGTAGGCGCGCACCAGATCCAGGCTGGCGCCGTCCGCCGAGCGCAGACCGGAGACCGCGCCCACCATCGTCGGGAAGAAGCAGTACATGGCGGCCAGGAATACCGTCGGCGTGCGCCCGCCGAACACCACCAGGATGATCGGCCCCAGTGCCAGCAACGGTGTGCAGTAGCTGAGGATGGCCAGCTGGGTGACGAGCATTTCGATCGGCGGAATCAGCACCACGAGCAGGGCCAGCACAATGGCCAGCGCATTGCCCCAGGCGAAGCCCTGGAGCGCGCCCCAGGCCGTCACCTTGAAGTTCGGCCCGTACAGCGACCAGCCGTCGGTGTACATGGTATGCAGCACCTGCCAGGGTCCGGGCACGGTGCCGTTGGCGATGTGCAGGGCCGCCGCGACGGCCCAGGCCACCAGCAGTATCGCGATGCCCGCGAGCCCGCCGAGTGTGGAGATGTGCAGTCCGGCGCGCAGGGCGGTCAGGCCGCCGCGCAGGCTGCGCCGTTCCTCTACTACGGAATCCGTTGTCGCGCCGGTCATTCCGCCACCACCCCGCCGTGTCCGGTGCGCCCGAAGAGCAGTTCGGAGAGATAGTCGCAGAGTTTGTGGAACTCGGAGGTGCGCATCATCTCCGGGATGCGCGGCCGGGGTAGGTCGATATCGACCATCTCCACCACCCGTCCCGGCCGCGGGCTCATGACCGCGACCACGTCGGAGAGGAAGACCGCCTCGGCGATGCCGTGCGTGACCATCAGGGTGGTGGCGGGCTTCTCGGTCCAGATGCGCAGTAATTCCAGGTTCAGCCGCTGCCTGGTCATATCGTCGAGCGCGCCGAACGGTTCATCCAGCAGCAGGATCTTGGGTTTGACCACCAGCGCCCGCGCGATCGAAACCCGTTGTCGCATACCGCCGGAGAGCTGTGCGGGTTTGGCCTTCTCGAAACCCTCCAGTCCGACCAGCGCGATCAGGTCCGCGATCAGCGCGGGATCGGCGGGCAATCCGGCGACCTGCAATGGCAGTTTGATATTGGATTCCACACTGCGCCAGGGCAGGAGCGCCGAATCCTGGAACGCGATGCCGAATTCATGCCTGCGGCGCAGCTCGGCGGGGGTCTCGCCATTGATGCGGGCGGTGCCCGCGCCCGGGGTGTCGAGCCCGGCGAGTATGCGCAGGATGGTGGATTTCCCGCATCCGGAGGGTCCGAGCAGCGACAGGAACGCGCCCTGCTCGGTATGCAATTCGACCGCGTCCAGGGCGGTGACGCTGCGCCGCCCGGATCGGAAGGTCTTGCTCAGACCGCTGATATGAATGCCTGTTCCCGCGGCCGCGACTTCCGAACTCATAGGGTCACGATAGGAGCAGGGAATTGCACCGAGATTGCGAATCGGCAGACTGGATTTCGACCGTGTTACCGGCGACGGTCGAATTCGGTTACCGGCGACTCACCAACCCGAGGGTTCGAACCAGTCGCGGGCTTCCCGGCGAAACAGCAGCACGATCATCACGAGTGAGGCGACGGGTCCGAGCGGTCCGGGCGGATGCCCGTCGGTAATGGACGGGACGGTCCACAGCATATTGAGCACGGCCAGCAGAATCGCGCCGATCCGCACCGACTGTCCCTCGGATTGAAAGGTCAGGGCCACCAGGCCGAGCAGCCAGCCGGGCACGAACGGCACGGCGGTCTGGATCGCGGACCGGCTGCCCAGCAACCATCCGGAAGACAGCGTGCACAGCAGTCCGATCAGCGCCAGCAGCACCGCGATCACCTGCGCCGCGCGCACCGCCTGCGGCATCCGATACGTGTCGTCCACGCCCGACCCCGGATCGGGCGGCACTCGCAGGTCCGACATCCCGCCGAATTTACCCCGCCACGCCGCACGAACCCGGAAACACGCCGCCGTGCACGAGTGCGGTGTGCCACGTCCGCTACGGGCGAGCCGCCACCGGCTCCAGTTCGGTGACGCGAACGGTAGGGGTGAGCCGATCGCGCAGGGCTCGATCGATCTCACCCGCGACCGGAATCACCACCGCGGCGGCGGAGGTGGCCACCGCATCGGTGAGCAGCGCGGGCCAGTTCGGATTCGGCCCGGCGGCCAGGCCCGCGATGATCGCGGCCACCGCGGCGTCCCCGGCCCCGGTGGGATTGCCCGCCAGCGGCTGCGGCAGCGCGGCGGACCAGGCCCGCTCGCCGGTCACCGCGACCATGCCCGCACCGCCCCGGGTGACGATGACCGCGCCCGCCCCCGCGGTCATGAGCGGTTCCACGGCCGCCAGGATCTCCGAGATGGTGGCGGCGGGTCGGCCCGTAAGTCGTTCCAGCTCTTCGATATTGGGGGTGAGCACCACGCCGGGCACGCGCGCGGAGAGTTCCAGCGCCGGACCGTCGAGATCGCAGATGGTGGGCACCCCGGCGCGCGCGGCGGTGCGCGCGAGTTCGGCGGGCAGGCCCGGATCGACACCGCCGGGCAGTGAGCCCGCGATGACCATGCCGCTCATATCCGAGAGCATCCCGGCCACCCGCACTCGCAGTTGATCCACCGCATGCGGTTCGGAGATGCGCGGTCCGGGCTCCCACAGCGCGGTGGCGGTGCCGTCGTCGGATTCGCTGATCACCACGGTGCGCCGCACCCACGGCAGCGCGTGCACGAAGTCGACGGGCATCTCGAGTTCGGCCGCCGCGGCGAAGGAGTGGTCCGAGAATCCGGTGGCGCGCGCGTATTTGCCCAGTTGGTTCAGCACCCGGTTGACATTGATCCCGCGGCCGCCGAGCCGCTGATCCACCGACCGCACCCGGTGTGCCCGGCCCCGCTCGAAATGCTCGACCCGATAGGTCATGTCGTAGGCGGGGTTCATGGTCACGGTGAGGATCACCCGTACAACTAGTTCATGTCGGCTGGGTGGGCGCAAGCCCCAAACCTCGCGAATGGGCAGCGAAAAGATTCGCAAAGTCAGCAATTCGCCAGCGGATCAGTTCGGCACCGCCCGCAGCGCCCGCGCGCTGAGCACCCGCAGATGATGCTGCACATCCTGCTGGACGCCGAACCGTCCGGGACCCAGATACTTTCGCGGATCGGTGATCCCGGGCCCCGCCGCCAGCGCGATACGCACCGCCTCGGTCAGCGCGATATTCAGCCGGGTGCCGATATTGATCTTGACCATGCCGTGCCGCACCGCAGCCCGCAACCCCTCGTCCGGAACCCCGGAGGAGCCGTGCAGCACCAGCGGCACCGCCAGCGCCTTCGCCAAACTCGCAATCAGTTCGGTGTCGAGGGTCGCCGCCCGGGTCTGCATGGCGTGCACCGACCCGACCGCCACCGCGAGCGCGTCCACTCCGGTGGCGGCGACGAAGGCGGCGGCCTCGTCCGGATCGGTGCGCACGCCCGGTACATGCGCACCGTTCTTCCCACCGACCTCACCCAATTCGGCCTCCACGAAGACCTCGCGCTCATGACACCAGCGGGTGATCTCCGCGGTGGCGGCGACATTGTCGGCGTAGTCGAGGGCCGCACCGTCGTACATGACCGAGGTGAGCCCCACCTCGACCGCCTCCCTGATCAATTCGGTCTCGGTGGCGTGGTCCAGGTGTACCGCGAGCGCGGCCGAACTGTCCGCCGCGATCTGCAAACAGGCGCGAGCGAGTGGTTTCAGCGCGCCGTGATACTTCACCGTATTCTCCGAGATCTGCAGAATCGCGGGTCTTCGCGTGGCTTCGGCGGCGGCCGCGATGGCCTCGGCATGTTCGAGGGTGATCACATTGAACGCGCCGAGACCGCCGGGCCCGGCCAACTCGATCAACCTCGGAATCGGGGTGAGGGGCATGAATTCTCCTAGTAGAGCCAGTTGTGCACCGGCAGCAACCGCACCTCGGGAATGAGCGCGGTGCGCAGGTCCATATCGATCTCGCCCGCCACCGGCCGGGCCACCGCGGCGGCGGAGGTCGCGACCACGTCGGCGAGCAGGGCGGGCCAATCGAGTTCGGGCGCACGGAGCCAGCCGGGCAACACCACATTCGGCCATTCCAGCTGTGCGGGGAAATCGCGCGGAATCTTGGGCAGCGCCGCCAATCCGGCAATGAGGGCCGCGGCTGCCGCATCGCCCGCGCCGGTGGGGTTTCCGGTCACCGATTCGCTCGGCGCGGCACTCCAGGCCGCCCCGCGCACGGCCCCGACCAGGCCGTCGCGCCCCCGGGTGGCGATGATCGCGCCCACACCGGATTTCAGCGAGGGCTGTACGGTATCGACGACATCCTGCGCCGATCGCGCGGGGAAACCGGTGAGCGTTTGCAGCTCATCCTCATTCGGCATGAGCACCACGCCCGAGACTTTCGCGGCCGCGATCAGGGCCGGTCCGTCCACATCGCAGATGACGGGCACATCGGCGGCGATGGCGAGTTTCGCGAGATCGGCGGGTAGTCGTGGATCGACCCCGCCGGGTAGCGACCCCGAGATGACCAGGCCGCGCGCCCGCGGCAGCCGATCGGCGATCCGCTGCCGCAGTACGTCGGCGGCATGCGGATCGTCCAGTGTCGCACCGGGTTCCCAGAGTCCGGTGGTGGTGCCGTCGGCCTCGCTGATGACCACGGTGCGGCGCACCCGCGGCAGCGCGGTGACGATGTCGACGGGCAACTCCCGCCCGGCCTCCTCCGCGAATGCCGCATCGGCGAATCCCATTGCCACACAGTCGTGTCCGAGCTGGGTCAGCACGCGGGCGACATTGATTCCCTTACCGCCGACCCGCTGTTCGAGGGCCGGAATACGTTGCACCGCACCATATTCGAACTTCGGTAGGCGATAGGTGAGATCGTAGGCGGGGTTCAGCGTGACGGTGAGGATCACGAGAGCCACTTCCCTCGATGCAGTACGCGGCGCAGTCCGAAGTCGTCGTCGACGGCGATCAGGTCGGCGAAGCCGCCCGGCCGGATATCGCCGATATCGGTGAGCCCGGCGGACGCGGCCGGTGTCATGGTCGCCGCGCGCACCGAATCGGCCAGGGACACATCGCATTCGCGCACCGCCCAGGCCAGGCAGCGCAGCAGGTGCGAGGTGCCGCCGGCGATGGAGCCGCTCGCCACCCGGGCCACGCCACCGCTGACCTGGACCTGCTGCGGACCGAGGTGATAGCTGCCGTCCGGCATTCCGGCGGCGGCCATGGCATCGGTGATGAGGGCGACCCGCTCGGGCGCGGCGGCGAAGACCAGCGCCCCGAAACCGGAGTCGACGTGTACGCCGTCGCCGATGAGCTCCACCGTGGCGTGACCGCGCGCGGCGGCGGCGACCGCGGCGGCGACCGGTCCCGCGGCGCGATGATGCATGGGCCGCATGCCATTCGCCAGATGGGTGACCGAACTCGCGAAACCGATGGGCCGCAAGGCGTCCCGGAGTACCCCGAACTCGGCATCGGTGTGGCCGAGCGAGACCGTGACGCCGTGCTCGGTGAGCAGGCGCGCCACCTGCTCGAATCCGGCGCGTTCAGGAGCCAGGGTCATGACGCGCAGATGGCCGCCCGCGGCGTCGATCAATCGCCGGGTGAGGGTCGGATCCGGATCGGTGAGATAGCGCGGATCCTGTGCACCGCAGCGGGTCTCGGACAGAAAGGGTCCTTCGGCGTAGATCCCGCCGATCACCCCGTCGTCGGCGAGTTCGCGCAGCGCGCCCGCCTGGGCCACCATATCCTCCGGTGCGGCGGTGACGATCCCGGCGAGCACGGTGGTACTGCCCCGCGACCGGTGATAGGCGGCCGCCCCGGCGGCATCGGCCTGATCCACCGTGTCGAACCGATGTCCGGCCCCGCCGTGCACGTGGATATCCACCAGCCCCGGCAACAGCATCCCCTCGAAGGGCAGTTCCCCCGATCCCGGATGCGTCACCGTCCATTGCTCATTCGTGCGTACCGCGATGATGCGCTCACCCAGGACCGAGACCACCCCATCCTCGACCACGTGACTCGGCGCGAAGATCCGCCCCCGGATGTGCACGCCCGCATCGACGCCGAAATCCGGGCCGACGGCCGCCGCGACACCGCCCGCCTGCGCCGCGGCGCTCCGGCGCGACCGGCGCGTCATGCCAGCACCCCGTATCTGGCGAACAGGGCCGCACCGGTGAGTCCCGCACGCGCGCCGAAGGTTCCGATCACGACCTCGGGGACCGGCACCACGCGCAGCCGATCGGTGAGTGCGCGGTGCAGGGGCTGGGCCAGGGCGTCCCCCGCGCCCGCGAGCCCGCCACCGAGTACGACCCGTTCGGGGCAGACGGCGTGGATGACGCCGAGCAGACCGTCGGCCAGCGCGTCGACGGCGTCCGCGACCACGGCGCGGGCATCCTCGTCATAGCCGACCCGGTCGAATACCATTGCCGCGCTGTCACATTCGATATCGGTGCGCCGGGTGTAGGCGCGCGCGATGGCGGCGGCCGAGGCCACCGTCTCCACGCAGCCGACATTGCCGCAGGGGCAGGGCAGTCCGCCCCGGCGCACCGAGATATGGCCGTACTCCCCGGCCTGTCCGATACCGCCGCGCACGAATCGTCCACCGACGGAGAGCGTTCCGCTGATGCCGGTGCCGATGATCACCACGCACACCGATTCCCGGTCATTGCCCGCGCCGAAGCGCCATTCCGCCCAGCCGGCGGCGGCCACATCGTGTTCGAGCAGGACCGGCATGCCCCACCGGTCGGTGAAGCGCGAGCCCACCTCGATATCGCGCCAGCCGATATTGGCGCTGAACACCGCGACGGAATTTGCGGTGTCGACCACGCCGGGCAGCAGCACCGCCGCCCGCTGCACCCGCGCCCGATCGGTCTCGGAGAGCTTGTCCAGCAGCGCGTCTCCGAGCTCGAGCATGGCGTCGAAGGCCGCCGCACCGCGCGGAGTGGGCTGGTCTCCGCTGGCCAGCACCGCTCCGGTGGCATCGGTGATCTCGGCTTTCACCGTGGTGCCGCCGACGTCCAGGCCGAGTACGAGCGCGTCCGCGCCGAGTCCGATGACGGGTTGCAGGTTCATGATCGGGCTCCGCTCAGGAAAACTAGGACTGCTCAGGAATCGAGAACCACTGAGCGAGTCAGGCTACGCGGATGATCGGGATCCAGCCCGAGATCGGCCGCACGCAGTACGCAGAGCCGGTGTACGCGAACCAGATCCGCCATCGGATCGATATCGCGATGCTCCAGGTGTGCGCCGGTGGCGGCGATATCGGCGGCCAAACCGGGCAGCAGCGGACCGAAGGCCCAGACCGCGCGCCCGGGCGCGGCAATGCTGATCGGCCCGTGCCGATATTCGGTGGCCAGATAGGACTCGGTCCAGGATTGGCAGGCTTCGCGCAGTTTGAGCGCGGCCTCCTCGGCGAGTGCGGCGGCGAATCCCATTCCGGTGAAGGTGATCTGGTCCGCCCGGCGCACCGCGGCGAGCGATTCGGCCGGATCCTCGGCGAGCACCGCGCGGGCCTGCGCGATCACCGGGGTGAGGTCCTCGCCCAGGCTCCAGCGCAGAATCGCCAGGGTGGTGGTGGCGAACCGGGTCTGCACCACCGAGCGCTCGTCCACCTCGTCGATGAGGATCGAATCACCCAGTGCGAGCACGGGTGTGCCCGGACTCGAGCAGATGATCGTGCGCGGCGTCTCGGCGGGCAGCGCGCGCAGCGCCGCGATCACCTCGGTGGTGGTGCCGGAGCGGCAGATCACCACGTAGCGGTCGTAGCGGCGGCCGTTCGGAATCTGCCCGGCGGGCCAGGCGTCGGTCGGACCGTAGCCCGCGAGCTCGCGCCGGGCGGCGTACGCACGCGCCATGAAAAGCGATGTACCGCAACCTATCGCCGCCACACGCTCACCGATGCCGGGCAGCAGTGCGCGATGTCGGGTGGCGATCGATTGTGCTCGCGCCCAATTGTCGGGCTGGGAGGCGATCTCGGAGGCGAGGAAAGTGGCTGGGGTTTGTTCGGCGGAGGGCAGCACCAGCCCAGCGTGCGCCCAGTGATCGTTCATGTCAAATTTACAGCCAAAGTAGTCACAATCAATCACGGCTGGGTTAGATTCGACAACGATCACCCGGTCGACCTCATCATCCCCCCTTTGGCCCGGGTGTGTGTATCGAAAGGTTCGACAAGTGAAAAGACGTCTCCAACGGACCCTCACCGGTGTAGCGGTGCTCACCGCGGCGGTGCTCGCCGCCTCCTCCTGCGGCTTCGGTTCGAAGAGTTCGGACGACAATGATCCGAACACCATCAAGATGCTGGTCCCCTCCTACAGCGATGGCGCGCACGGCACCAAGGCGCTCTGGGACGCGATCATCGCCGGTTTCCACGACAAGAATCCCGATATCAAGGTCGACCTGCAGATCGAATCCTGGAACAACATCAATGACGTGGTGCGCACCAAACTGCAGTCGCAGTCCAGCACCCCGGACATCCTGAATATCGACGCCTACTCCACCTTCGCCAAGGACAAGCTGCTCTACACGGCCAAGGAGATCGCCTCCGACAGCACCATCGCCGATATCCAGCCCGCCTTCGCGCAGAACGCCACCATCGACGGAACCCAGTGGGCGCTACCGCTTTTCGCCTCCACCCGCACGCTCTTCTACAACTCCGAGCTCTTCGAGAAGGCTGGTATCACCACCCCGCCCAAGACCTGGGCCGAGCTGACCGATGACGCCAAGAAGATCCAGGCGCTCGGCAACGGCGTGTCCGGCTACGGCCTGCCCCTGGGCAGCGAGGAGGCGCAGGGCGAGACCTCCATCTGGACCTTCGGCGCGGGCGGCAACTGGTCCGATGGCGGCAATCTCACCATCGACACCCCGCAGAACCTCAATGGCCTCGAGGCCATGCAGGCCATCGCCAACGCCGGTGTGACCCAGCCGAATCCGGGTGCCACCGATCGCAAGGACGTGATCAACTCCTTCATCCAGGGCAAGATCGGCATGATCGAGGGCCTGCCGCCGGTGATCGGCATGATCAGCGATAAGAACCCGGCGCTGAAGTACGCCACCGCGCCCACGCCCACCGAGACCGGCACGCCCGTCACGCTCGGCGTGGCCGATCACCTGATGGCGTTCAAGAAGGACGGCAAGAAGCAGGACGCGATCAGGAAGTTCATCGACTACTTCTACACCGCGGCCGTGTACGCCAACTTCGTCAAGAACGAGCACTTCATTCCGATCACCAAGAGCGCGGTCACGGTGCTCGCCGACGATCCGGTGACCAAGATCTTCTCGGCCACCCTCCCGGTCGCCAAGTTCTACCCGAGCAACAATCCCAAGTGGGGTGCGGTGCAGGGCGCGATCAAACAGCAGATGGGCACCATCGCCCAGGGCGCGGATCCGGCCGATGTACTGAAGAAGATCACGCAGGCGGCGAGTTGAGCAGGCGCGCAACACGATTCACGGCGGGGCTGGCCGCCCTGCCGTGGATCGGCCCGGTGCTGGTGCTGATCGCGGCGATCGTGGTCTTCCCGGCCGGATACATGCTGTGGACCAGCACCCGGGCGCTGAGCCCGTACGGGCAGGACCAGGGTGCGGCCGGATTCGCCAACTACCGCAGGCTTTTCGCCATCCCCGAACTCGGGCCGATCCTGGCGCACACGGTGATCTGGGTGGTTGCCGTGGTCGGGTCGACGCTGCTGCTCTCGGCGGCGCTGGCGCAATTCCTGAACAAGGAGTTCCCGGGCCGGACCGCGGTGCGCATGGCGATCCTGGTGCCGTGGGCGGCGTCGGTGGTGATGACCACGACCATCTTCTACTACATGCTGGATCCCGATGTCGGCATCGCCAATCGGTTCCTGGTCGATATCGGGGTGCTCGATCGCGGCTACGGCTTCACCAAACAGCCGGGACCGGCGTTCGTGGTGGCCGTGGTGGTCGGCGTCTTCGTCTCGATCCCGTTCACCACGTACACGATTCTGGCCGGGCTGCAATCGATTCCGGCCGAGGTTCAGGAGGCGGGCCGGGTGGACGGCGCGAATTCGTGGCAGCGCTACCGGTACATCACACTGCCGCAGCTGCGCCCCGCCATCGCGGTCGCGACCATTATCAACATCATCAATGTCTTCAACTCACTGCCGATCCTGCAGGTGCTCACCGGCAGTATCGCCGGATTCTCCGCCGACACCACGACGACCTTGACCTTCAAGCTGATCAGGCAGAATCAGCAGGTCGACACCGCCGCGGCGATGAGCGTGCTGAACTTCGTGCTGATCGTGGTGATCATCGCGATCTATGTGAAGGTGATCCGCCCGACCGAGCAGGTGGACTCGTGACCACGACCGTTCCCGTGCTGTTGAACGAACCGCCCGCCGACTCCGAATCCCGTGCGCCCCGGCGTAAACGGCGACGCTGGGAGCTCACCGCGGTGGGGGTGCTGCTGGCGGCGGTCTTCCTGATCCCCTACGGCGTGATGCTGCTGGGCTCGTTGAAATCGCGCGCCGAGATCCTGCGCATCCCGCCAACCTATCTGCCCGAGCAGTGGCATCCGGACAACTACTCCACCATGTGGAACACCCCGGAGACACCGCTGTCGTTCAACATGGTCAGCACCATCGTCATCTCCACCGCCGCGACCCTGCTGGTGCTGCTGGTGGCCATCCCCGCCGCGTATTACACGGCGCGACGGCGGTTTCCGGGCCGCGTCGCCTTCCTCGGCCTGGTGCTCATCACCCAGATGTTGCAGCCCACCGTGCTGGTGACGGGCCTGATCCGGGAGTTCTTCACCCTCGGCATCAATGACACCTGGCTGGCCATGATCCTGGTGAACTCGGCCTTCAACCTCTCCTTCGCCGTCTGGATCCTGCACAGTTTCTTCGCCTCGGTCCCGGTGGAGATCGAGGAGGCCGCGCAGCTGGACGGGTTGAGCCGCTGGCAGATCCTGACCCGGGTGAGTCTGCCGCTGGTCTGGCCCGGCATCGTCACCGCGACCATCTTCACGGTGGTGGCCTGCTGGAACGAATTCGCCGCCAGCCTGGTCATTCTGACCACCCCGGAGAACCAGCCGCTGTCGGTGGCCCTGACCAAGTTCATCGGCCAGTACGACACGGCTTGGCAATACGTCTTCGCCATCTCTACGGTCGGTATCGTGCCGGTCGTCATCCTCTTCGCCGTGATCGAGAAACGTCTTGTCGCAGGTCTCACCGCTGGAAGCGTGAAGTGACCGCCGCGGCTGACCGACCCATGCGCTGGAATCGGCTGCTGGAGTTACTCGCCGAGGCCGGACGACTCTCGGTGGAGGAGGCGGCCGAGCGACTCGGCGTCTCCCCCGCCACCGTGCGCCGGGATTTCACCGCGCTGGCCGAACAGCAATTGGCCACGCGCACGCACGGCGGCATCGTGGCGACCTCGGTCGCCTACGATCTGCCCGCCCGGTACCGGCACGGCGATGAGGCCAAGCAGCGCATTGCCGAACACGCCGCGGGACTTATCGATACGCACGCGGTGGTGGGATTGAACGGCGGCACCACCACCACGGCGGTCGCCCGCGCGCTGGCGGTGCGCCCGGATCTGGCCACCGCCACCGATGAGCGGCTGACCATTGTCACCAATGCCCTGAATATCGCCGCCGAACTGGTGTTGCGGCCGTACCTGCGCACCATCTGCCTGGGCGGTATGGCGCGGCGCGAATCCTATGAGCTGCACGGGCCGCTGGCCGAGCGCTCACTGGCCGAATTGCGTTTGGACACGGTGGTTCTCGGCGTCAACGCCATTTCGGTCGAGGGCGGGGCGCAGTGCACGCATCTGGACGAGTCCGGGGTGAATGCCGAGATGGTCCGGCGCGCACAGCATGTCATCGCGGTGGCGACCTCGGACAAACTGCATCGGACCGCGCTGGCGCGCATCTGCCCGATCGATCAGATTCACGTGCTGGTGACCGATTCCGACGCCGATCCGGACGTCGTGGCGGCGCTGCGGACCGCGGGAGTTCGTGTCGATCTTGTTTGATTGGTCTGCTGCCGGTGGGACCCATCTACGATATGTTCGATCAGCTCACCGGGCCGAAGGTGCTGTACGCGGCCATGATCGGGATTCGCACTGCCGACACCGGTGCCGAGCGTGCCGGTCCGATCACCGTCCCCGGTATCCGCTACGCGGTGCTCGCCACCCGCGACGACACCACCAATACCCCGGCGGGCGTCGCCTCCTTCACCGACGAGCCCGGTGTCGACAATGAGTTCATCCAGGATCTGCGCCCCGGCGCCGTGGCACACACAATTGCCCCGCGATCCCACGGCGGGGCGATGGATACTCGACCGGCTGGGATGACACGCCGGGTCATGCCGTCAAGTGCCCGATCGGGTGAATGCCGTTGCCAATCGGAGATATTCGCATAGCAGGATGGCCGCCGTGCCTCTGCTCCCGCCGAAACATCTGCTGCTGCAGGCCTGCCGCGGCCTGCCTCCCGAAGATCGACATCCGGTACTGCGCTGCGCGGGATTACTGGCGGATCTGCATGAGCGGCGCTTGACCGCGGCGGCCGGGGCCACCGGACATATCGATCATGAGCGGGCGCGCATGGTGCTGGATATCGATCGGTGGGTGGCGCTGGAACTGCCCAAGGCCGCACGCGACGCACACCTGCACACCGAGACGGTCGGCACCGTGGTGGATCGACTGGCGCAATTCTCGGCGCTGGCCTATCTGACGCTGGCCTCCGCACCGGACGAGGCCATGCACGAGGCGGCGACCCGGCTCACCGAACTGGCGCTGGCCTACGAGCATCTGGCCAATGAATTAGCGGCCGGTCGCCGCCGCCTGCCCAATCTCACCGGGAATCGCGAATACGAGTACTGAACTGGAGTTTTCGTGTCGTCGACGGCGCCCGGCGAGGGACGGGACGCCGTCGACAGCACAGGTGAATCGTGCGCAATCCACCATCGAGATCCGCCCGGGGTTCACGGGGGAACGGAACCCGCGTGGGGGTGCGGTGGCAGTGTCCGTTCCCCGTCACCTGAAACCGCCAGGCTCGAGCTCGACAGCATGAATCGTGCGCCGCCAACCTCGGAATGGGCATCCATCCGGCTGTGAAGTCGCTGGGAGTCTTGTCAGTCCCCGGACGTGGTCACGGGTAGCAGCGCCCGCAGGGTGCCGATGGTGTCGGCCTGTGCGGGTTCCTTGTCGGGGCGATAGCGCACCACACGGGCGAAGCGCAGGGCCAGACCGCCCGGATAGCGCGGACTTCGCTGCACGCCGTCGATGGCGATCTCCACCACCAACTCCGGGTGCAGGAAGACGGTATTACCGTCGCGCTCGCGTTCGTGCCGCGGGAATTCGGCGGTCTGCCAATGCAATAGGGCATCGGTGAGACCCTTGAAGGTCTTGCCGACCATGATCGGTTCACCGCCGTCCGGATCGCGCGCGCCCAGGTGCAGATTCGACAGATAGCCGGTGCGGCGGCCGTAACCCCACTCCGCGCCCAGCACGATCAAGTCCAGGGTGTGCGTGGGTTTGATCTTCAGCCAGGCGCGGCCGCGACGGCCCGCGGCATAGGGCGCGTCCAGGGCCTTGATCATGATGCCCTCGTGCCCGGCCGCCAGCGCACCGTCGAAGTATTCGGCGGCGGCCTCGGCATCGGGTGCGATCAATGCCGGAATGCTCAGTCCGCACGCCACTTTCGTGAGCGCGGCGCGGCGTTCACGCAGGGGTGCGTCGAGCAGATCGACACCGTCCAGGTGCAGGCAGTCGAAGAAGTACGGGTGCAGGAGCAATTCCTGTGCGGCGGCCGCGCCGAACCTCGACATGGTCTCCTGGAATGGGCGCGGTCGACCGGAATCATTGAGCGCCAGCGTTTCCCCATCCAGCACCACGCTGGTGCAGTCGAGTTCCTTTACCAGGCCGACCAATTCGGGCACGCTCTTGGTGATATCGCGCAGGGTGCGGGTGAACACCCACACCTGTTCGCCATCGCGATGCACCTGAATGCGCGCACCGTCCATTTTGTGTTCGACGCTGACCGCACCGTCGAATTCGGCCAATGCCTCATCCAGCGCCGCACCCGGCGACGCGAGCATCGGCTGAATGGGACGACCCACCTCGAGCCGGAAGGCGTCGAGGGCGGCCACACCGCCGGTCGAGGCCGCGAGCGCCGTCACCGGCAGTCGGCCCGACAGCATATGCGCCCGCCGCACCGATTCGATCGGCACCGCGAAGGCCCTGGCCACCGCCTCGGCCACGATCGCGGTGAGCGCGCCCTGGCGCATCTCCCCGGTCAGCAGGCGCAACAGAAAGTCGTGCTCATCGGCGGTGGCGGCGGTGAACAATTGCTCCAGCAGTTCCCGCCGGCGCGCGGTCGACCCGCTGCCGCCGATCGTCGTGAGCTCGGTGAAGGCCCGATCGACCCGGTCGATGGTCAGCGTCGACTCCGTGGCGGCGACCACCTCCATGGTGGTGAGCGTCCGCCAGCCGGTCCCGATCCGGCCCTGCAGCAGCTCACCGGAAACCCACGCGACCACCTGCGCCAATTCCTCGGGAGCGGCCAGTTCCAGCAGCTCGGCAAGGGTATTTATCTTGGTTTTCCGCGAAGAGGTCGCGCGTACCGCCCGCAACGCCTCAACGACTCGCGACAAGTGCACCGATCGACCGTAACCGCCCGGTCCGACAGTTCCCGGGAGATTTGTGACGCAGTACTCAGCAGGGTTGTTAATTCCGGGTTGGCAGGGCTGCGAAACCGCCCATAAACTGGGCGCATGGCCAAGACTTTCGTCGGCGCGCGCCTCCGTCAGCTGCGCACCGAACGCGGGCTGAGTCAGGTCTCCCTCGCCAAGAAGCTGGAGATTTCGGCCAGCTACCTCAATCAGATCGAACATGACGTGCGCCCGCTCACCGTACCGGTCCTGCTGCGTATCAGCGAGGTCTTCGGGGTGGACGCGGGATTCTTCTCCTCCCAGGACGACACCCGGCTCATTGCCGAACTCCAGGAGGTCGTCATGGACCAGGAGTTGAGTATCGAGGCCGATGCCCAGGAGATCGCCGAAATGGTCTCCGCGCATCCGGGTTTGGCGCGCGCCATGGTGAATATGCACCGTCGCTACCGCAATACGACCGCACAGCTGGCCGCCGCCACCGAGGACCGCTTCTCCGACGGCAGCGGGTCCGGGGCCATCTCCAAACCGCATGAGGAAGTTCGCGACTACTTCTACCAGCGGCAGAATTACATTCACGAATTGGATACCGCCGCAGAGGAACTCGCCACCCGCATGCGATTCCACGGCGGCGATCTGAAACGCGAGATCGCGCGCCGCCTCACCACCGCGCACGGCGTGCAGATCGTGGAGCGCATCGATCTGGGCGATGGGGTTCTGCACCGATACGATCCCGATTCACGCCGCCTGGAGATCGCCCCGCACCTGTCCGGCGGACAGCGGGTATTCAAACTCGCCGCCGAACTCGCCTATCTGGAGTGCGGGGACCTCATCGAAAAGCTGGTCGAAGAGGGCAATTTCACCAGTCCGGAATCGCGGATACTGGCGAAGCTGGGCCTGGCCAACTACTTCGCCGCCGCAACGGTGTTGCCGTACACCCACTTTCACGAAATGGCCGAGGATTTCCGCTACGACATCGAACGCCTGTCGGCCTTCTTCACCCAGAGCTACGAAACCATCTGCCACCGCCTCTCCACCCTGCAACGCCCCCGCCTGCGCGGCGTCCCGTTCTCCTTCGTCCGGGTGGACCGCGCCGGAAATATGTCGAAACGCCAGTCCGCCACCGGTTTCCATTTCTCTTCCAGCGGCGGCACCTGCCCGCTGTGGAATGTGTACGAGACCTTCGCCTACCCCGCGAAGATCATGACCCAGATCGCCCAGATGCCGGACGGGCGCAAATACCTCTGGATCGCCCGCACGGTGGAGCGCCGCGCCACCCGCTACGGCGAACCCAGTAAGATTTTCGCCATCGGCCTGGGCTGCGAACTGCGCCACGCCGGGCGCGTCGTCTATGCCGACGGCCTCGACCTGAACGATCCCAAACCCACCCCCATCGGTGCGGGCTGCCGGGTCTGCGAACGCTCCAACTGCCCCCAGCGCGCCTTCCCGCCGCTGGGCAAATCGCTGGACATCAGCGAGCATCGCAGCTCGATCTCCCCCTACGTCATCCAGTAGTCCACCGCGCGAAATGCGCCACCGGTCTGCGGTTATAGCCGATATGATCGACCCGAATCATCTTGCGGTGAGCGGAAATTCACGCCTGCGAAACATCGGCAATCGGACTGTCACCGAGAGTCATTCCGGCGCAATACTTCCCGTTTACGGTTCCCCTCACGAATACAGCGGTTGTATACGCGGCCGTATTCGCAAGCGACGCACGTGGCGTCGATGTCAGTGAGAAGGGTCCGCCCCATGCAAGATTCCCACCGTCGGCAGCGAACTCAGCGCCTGGTCAAGGCCATCACCATTCCGACCGCGCTGGTGCTGTCGGTCGCGCTGGTCTCCGGCTGCGGGTCGCGTGACAGCGACACCGCGTCGGGCTCCAATGCCAAGTCCTGTGTCGACACCTCGAAGGACACCATCAAGATCGGGTCGCTGCACTCGCTGACCGGCACCATGGCCATCAGTGAGGTCACCGTCGCCAATGCGACCAAGATGGCGGTGGACCAGATCAACGCCGCGGGCGGCGTCATGGGCAAGAAGATCGACCTGGTGCTCGAGGACGGCGCGTCGGACCCCAAGACCTTCGCCGAGAAGGCCGAGAAGCTGATCAGCTCCGACTGTGTCGCAGCGGTTTTCGGCGGCTGGACCTCCTCCAGCCGCAAGGCCATGAAGCCCAAGTTCGAAACCCTGAACTCGCTGCTGTACTACCCCGTCCAGTACGAGGGCCTGGAGGACAGCAAGAACATCTTCTACACCGGCGCCACCACCAATCAGCAGATCGTCCCGGCCCTGGACTACCTGAAGCAGAAGGGCATCACCTCGCTCTACCTGGTCGGTTCGGACTACGTCTTCCCACAGACCGCCAACCGCGAGATCAAGGCGTACGCCAAGGCCAACGGCATCGAGATCAAGGGCGAGGATTACGCGCCGCTGGGCTCCACCGATTTCTCCACAATCGTCAACAAGGTCCGCAACTCCAAGGCGGGCGCGGTCTTCAACACCCTCAATGGTGACTCCAATGTGGCGTTCTTCCGCGAGTACTCCAACGCCGGCCTGAAAGCCACTGATATGCCTGTCGTTTCGGTGTCCATCGCCGAAGAAGAGGTCGCGGGTATCGGTGCGCAGAACATCACCGGCCAGCTGACCGCCTGGAACTACTACCAGACCGTCGACACCCCGGCCAACAAGGCGTTCGTCGCCGCGTACAAGGCCGCCTTCGGCGCCGGCAAGCCCACCTCCGATCCGATGGAAGCCGCGTACGCCTCGGTCTACCTGTGGAAGAACACCGTCGAGAAGGCGAAGTCCTTCGCCGTGGCCGATATTCAGGCCGCCGCCGACGGCGTGAGCTACGACGCCCCCGAGGGCACCGTCACCATCGACGGCTCCAACCACCACATCACCAAGACCGCCCGCATCGGTGAGATCCGCGCCGACGGCCTCATCTACACCGTCTGGGATTCGGGCCAGTCCGTGAAGCCGGACCCGTACCTGAAGTCCTACGACTGGGCGAAGGGCCTCAAGTAATTCGGTAGCCGCCGATGAGGGGCGGCCGGTGCGGGACCCCATCCCCGCACCGGCCGTTACGGCGGTCGGAAAACTACAGAAGCAATCCCAACTCCCCCGCCCGCTTGGTTCGCGACCGTCCCGGTTCTGGACTGACGGAGCGGGGGAGCGAAGCGGAGGAGCGCAGGAGGGAAGAACCGGGACCTCCGGGCCGCGAACCCGCCCGTAGCGAAGCGAAGGGCAAGAAAATATGGAAGTCGCTGTCGGACAGCTGTTCACGGGTTTGAGCCTCGGCTCGATCCTGCTGCTCGCCGCGCTCGGTCTGTCGCTGACCTTCGGTCAGATGGGCGTGATCAATATGGCGCACGGTGAATTCATCATGGCCGGTTGTTACACCACATTCGTTGTGCAGCAAGTCATCCACTCCACCGGCGTCGCGTTGATCGTGTCGCTGTTCGTCGGCTTCCTGGTCGGCGGCCTGCTCGGCGCGGCCCTGGAAATGGGGCTCATCCGCTGGATGTACGACCGTCCGCTGGACACCCTGCTGGTCACCTTCGGCGTCGGCCTGGTGCTGCAGCAGGTCACCCGGGACATCTTCGGTGCACCGGCCAAGAACGTGGTCGCCCCCGACTGGTTGACCGGCGGCCTCTCCATTGCCGGGACCGTGGTCCCCAAGACCCGCATCTTCATCATGGTGCTGGCCGTCGCCGCGGTCATCGCACTGGCCGCCGTGCTCAAGACCACGCCGCTGGGTCGCCGCATCCGCGCCGTGGTGCAGAACCGCAGCCTCGCCGAAACCTCCGGCGTCTCTTCCCGATTCACCGATATCAGCACCTTCTTCATCGGCTCCGGCCTGGCCGCCGTCGCCGGTGTCGCGCTCACCCTGATCGGCTCCACCAGCCCCACCATCGGGCAGTCGTACCTCGTCGACGCCTTCCTGGTGGTGGTCATCGGCGGCCTCGGGCAGATCAAGGGCACCGTCATCGCGGCCTTCGGTATGGGCCTGCTGAATTCCTTCGTCGAATACTCGACCACCGCCTCGGTCGCCAAGGTGATCGTCTTCGTGGTGATCGTGATCTTCCTGCAGGTGCGCCCGCAGGGCCTGTTCACCGTTCACACCCGGAGCCTGGCGTGACACTCATTCAGCGGCTCAATGCCCATTCCTCGGTCCAGGCGGTGGGCGGATTCGCCTTGGCCGCAATCGTTCTCTTCGGGATCGCGCCCGCAGCGCTCAGCGAATTCCGGCTGAGCCTGCTCGCCAAATTCCTCTGCTTCGCCATCGTCGCGGTCGGCATCGGGCTGGCCTGGGGACGCGGCGGCATGCTGACGCTCGGGCAGGGCGTGTTCTTCGGCATCGGCGCGTACATCATGGCCATGCACATGCAGATGGCCGACGCCGCCAAGGCGCACGAGGATGTACCGGAGTTCATGTCCATCGCGGGTATCTCCGAATTGCCGTCGTACTGGCAACCTTTCGCCTCCGCGCCGGTCGCGATCATCGGGATTCTGGTGCTGCCCGCCGCCATCGCGGCGGTGCTCGGATTCGGTGTGTTCAAGCGCCGCGTCAAGGGCGCGTACTTCGCCATCCTGAGCCAGGCCCTGGCGGCGGCGCTGGCGATCCTGCTCACCGGACAGCAGACCATCGGCGGGTTCACCGGCCTGAGCGACTTCCGCACCTTCTTCGGCTTCCGCCTGGACGATCCGGTGAACCGGCGGATGATGTTCTTCATCGCCGCGGGCGCGCTGCTCCTCGTGGTCGCCATCGCACGCCAACTCATGAACAGCCGCTACGGCGAATTGCTTGTGGCCGTGCGTGATCAGGAGGAGCGGGTGCGCTTCCTCGGCTACGACCCGGCCAATATCAAGATCGTCGCGTACGTCGTGGCCGCGTTCTTCGCCGGTATCGCCGGTGCGCTCTTCACCCCGATCGTCGGCATCATCTCCCCCGCCGATATCGGCGTGGTGCCCTCCATCGCCTTCCTCATCGGCGTCGCCATCGGCGGGCGCACCACCCTGCTCGGCCCGGTGCTGGGCGCGATCGGCGTCGCCTGGGCGCAGACCACGCTCTCGGAGAACTTCCCCTCCGGCTGGACCTACATCCAGGGTGCGCTCTTCCTTGTCGTGGTCGGCTTCCTGCCCGCCGGTCTGATCGGATTGTGGCCGCTGGCAAAGCAATTCGCCGAACGTTTCCGGCCCGCGAAACCGGCGGGACCGGCAGTCGGCGCGGGCGCGGCCATTGTCGCCCCGGTCATGTCCACCGGCAAGAACACCGATGACGAAGTGAAGGTGAAGGCATGACCATGGACAAGGAGTACCTCGAAATCCGCGGCCTGTCCGTGAGTTTCGACGGGTTCAAGGCCGTCTCCGAGGTGGATCTCACCGTGCTGCAGGGGGATCTGCGGTTCCTGATCGGCCCGAACGGTGCGGGCAAGACCACGCTCATCGACGCCATCACCGGGCTCACCCCGGCCACCGGGTCCGCGCGGAAGTCCGGCAGTGAACTGATCGGCAAGAAGGTGCATCAGATCGCCCGGCTCGGCGTCGGCCGCACCTTCCAGACCGCCAGCGTCTTCGAACAGCTCACTGTGCTGCAGAACCTCGATATCGCCGCGGGCGCGGGGCGTTCGGCGGTCACCCTGCTGCGCAAGCGCACCTCGGTGCTGCCCGCCATCGAGGAGGCCCTGGAGACCATCGGCCTCACCGCACTGCGCGACCGCCCCGCCGGAATCCTCGCGCACGGCCAGAAGCAGTGGCTGGAGATCGGCATGCTGCTGGTGCAGAACGCCTCGGTGCTGCTGCTCGACGAACCCGTGGCCGGAATGAGCGCCGAGGAGCGCGAGGAGACCGGAAACCTGTTGCGGCGCATCGGCGACGACCGCGTCGTGGTGGTGGTCGAACACGATATGGACTTCATGCGCGCCTTCGCCTCCTCGGTGACGGTGCTCGCGGGCGGACGCGTCCTGAGCGAGGGCACGGTCGAACAGGTGCAGGCCGACCCCAAGGTGCAGCAGGTCTACCTGGGCACCGCCGCGGCCGGCTACCTACCGCCGGTCACCGCGGCCGATACCGCCATCGACGAGAAGGAGGAAGCCGCCCATGCTTGAATTCGTTGACCTGCACACCGGTTACGGCCGCACCCAGGTGATTCACGGTGTGTCCCTGACCGTTCCGAGCGACGGTGTGGTTGCCGTCATGGGGCACAACGGCGCCGGGAAGACCTCCCTGCTGCGCGCGGCGGTCGGCCTGCTGCCCGCCAAATCCGGGAAGATCCGCTTCCATGACGAGGACATCACCAAGATGTCCCCGTCCCGCCGGGTCAAGCGCGGCATCGCCTATGTGCCGCAGGGCCAGCAGTCCTTCCCGCAGCTGTCCACCATGGAGAACCTCCAGGTGGTCGCGGACGGCCGCAAACGCGCCAAGGAGCTCGTCGCCGAATCCCTGGACCTGTTCCCGGCGTTGAGGGAACTGCTCACCCGCAAGGCCGGACTGCTGTCCGGCGGGCAGCGCCAGCAGCTCGCCATCGCCCGCGCCCTCATCACCGAACCGAAACTGCTCATTCTCGATGAGCCCACCGAGGGCATCCAGCCCTCCGTCGTCGCCGAAATCGAGCGCACCATCATCGATCTCACCAATCGCGGCGGTTTGAGCGTGCTGCTGGTCGAACAGCACATCGGCTTCGCACTGCAGGCCGCGCAGCAGTACTACGTACTGCAATCGGGGCGGATCACCTCCACGGGGGTGGGCGGCGCGGGCGCGGAGCCCGATGTCCGACTGGCCATGGCGATCTGATCAGGCGATCCCATATGGCGCGCAGGGGGCGTATTCCACTCTCCGATCGGGTCTATTCGGCCCTGCGACGAGATCTCGCGGCGGGCGTGCTCGCCCCGACCGACCGGCTCGGCGAGGAACGCCTCGCCGAGACCTACGGTGTCTCCCGCACTCCCGTCCGCGAGGCCCTGGCACGGCTCTACGCGGACGGGCTGCTCGAACGCCACACCGACGGGCTCTATCCGTACCGGCCCCGGGTGGATGAACTCGGCGACCTGTACGAGCTGCGAATCGTGCTGGAGGCCAGGGGAATCCAGCGGTTGCAGCGCACACCGGCGGGCCTCGGCGATCTCGATACGCACCGCAACGGCATCAGCTACGCCAACCGGTCCACACCCCTGCTGCACGATACCGCCGCGCTGCGCGGTGAACTCGAGCTGTGGCGGCATCTGCGCGACAACCCACCCGAGCCCGGGGCCGCGCTGATCACCGCCGACGAACAGTTCCACTCCGCATTGCTGGCGGCGGCGGGCAATTCGGCCCTGGCCGATGCGCTGGCCACCGTGCACGCCCGCGTCCGGCCCGTCCGCGCTATCGATATGCCCACCGCCGAACGCGTCGCCGCCATGACCGAGGACCACATAGCGATAGCCGAAAGCCTGCTCGAAGGCGACCTGGAATCCGCGCTGCGCACCCTGCTCGCCCACCTCACCAGTTCGCGTGCCCACGTCCTCACCCGGGCACGCCGCGCGCTCGAACTCACGAAACTCGCACGGGCCGTGCGGGAATGAACCCTTCGGCGCGGACCGGTGGCCAGTGACTGGGACAGCCTGTTAGCGTTGGGCATGGTGTCGACGCAGCCACGCATAGCCCCCGGCCGCCTCCGGGAACTCGGTCCGATCAATTGGGTTGTCTGGCAGGCGCTTTCCCGCGCGGCCGGTACCGATGACGCCCACCTGTTCAGCACCTTGGGCCGCACCGGCGGCCTGTTCCGCGGCTGGCTGCACTTCTCCGGCAAGCTCATGCCCGGCGGTCGCCTGCGCCGCTACGAATCCGAACTGGTCATCCTTCGCGTCGCCCATCTGCGCCAATGCGATTACGAGATGGACCATCACATCCGCCTCGGGAAACGGGCGGGCGTCACCCGGGAGAAGCTCGACTGGATTCGCACCGGACCGTCCGTCCCCGGCTGGACCGATCGGGAACGAGCACTGCTGACCGCCGTCGACCAACTCGTCACCACCCGCGATCTCGACGACACCGCCTGGCAAACCCTGACCGCGCACTACGACGAACGCCGCCTCATCGAAATCGTGCTGCTGACAAACCAGTACGAGGGCCTGGCCAGCACCATCACCGCCCTGCGCATCCAAACCGACCACTGATACCGCGGCGTCCGCGCCCATCGCGCGGTCCGCTAGGGCTCCGCGCGATGGCGGGCGCGCGCGATCATGGCGAACGGCACCGTTTCGGGCGAGTGATCGCCCCGCACCCGCGCGTGCAAATGCATGTCGTGCCAGCCGTCCGCATGCAGCGTGGCACTGCGATGCACCCCCTCCAGCCCGAATCCGGCCTTGACCGCAACCCGGCAGGAGGGCGAATTATGCAGCGAATGCACCAGTTCCAGACGATGGAAGCCGACCTCCTCGAACGCCCACGCCGTCACCGCCGCCAAAGCGCGCGAGGCCACCGATCGCCCCCGTGCCGCCGGCGTCACCCAGTACGCCACGGTGGCCTTACCGTCCCCGCACTCGATCCGGGACAGTGACACCCGGCCGACCACATGCCCCGAACCACCGTCGGTGACAGCCCAATTCGCATCCGCCCCGGCACTCCAGGCCCGGGCCCACATGGCAACCCACTCCTCCGCCTCCTCGACCGTTTCGGCGGTGCGGCGATGCCAGCGCTGAATGGCCGGATCCTGAAAAGCCTGGTACACTTCGGGGGCGTCGCGCCGCAGCCACGGCCGCAACACCAGATCCTCACCCGCCGGAATCACCGGCTGCGCGGATCCGGTGAAGACCTCGGCGGCAACGATTGCCGGAATGGAGCGCGGCATAACAGAAATTCTGCCCCCCAACACGACCGCTGTCGCGCGAAACGTCGATCACCACTCGTCCCGCCGCACCGCACGCCCCACATCCGGCTGAACGCGCGATCATCGGGAACTCACGTCGGTGATCTGGGCGCATCCGCGTCAGTTCCCGGTGATCGGCAGTCCGGGGCCCGGACCCGGGGCGCGAATTCCGTTCGACGCTAGGAAGGTTCGATTATGGCGGCCAGGCCGTCCAGGGTGCGGGCCAGGCCGAAGGTGTACGCGTGGTCGGCGTTGTAGGCGCTGTCGTGTGCCTGACCGGCGGACGCGCCCACCCTGGCCGCCAGGGGGTAGCGGTCGGGCGAGAAGACGCATTCGAGGAGCGGGGCGGCGCGCTGCCACCATTCATGATCGGATTCGCCGCTGTCCGCGGCCGCCCGCGCGGTGTCGATGGCTATGCGGGCCACCGAGGTGACGAAGCCGAGCAGGTAGGTCAGGGCGGCGTCCATCTCGATATCGCCCAGGCCGAGACCGTCGAAAGCCTGGAGCTCATGGTCGTATTTGGCGGCGACGCCCGGGCCGAGGGGCGGCCGGGTGGTCGGCAGGTAGGCGACCCACGGATGCGCGAGCAGCAGTGCGCGATTCTCAGCGGCGATGACGGAAACCTTTTCCCGCCATGACATTCCGGTGAGGTCCGCGCGCGGCATCCGCTGATAGACGGTGTCGAGCATGAGATCCAGCAGTTCGGCCTTGCCGGGCACATAGGTGTAGGTCGCCATCGGCGTCAGGCCGAGCTTCGCGGCGACCGAGCGCATGGTGAGCGCGGACAGGCCCTCGCTGTCTGCGATCTCGAGGGCGGCCGTCACCACCGCGTCGACGGTGGTGCGCGGTTTGGGCCCGCGCGCGGTTCCGCTCTGTGCGGGCTCGCGCCACAGCAGTTCCAGCGTCCGCGCCGGGTTCCCGGCACCACTGCGTTCTCGTGCGCCCATGCGTCACCTCCACGGCGAATCGTATAGCTGTGACACGCATCACAATGCGCGCCGTCGGGAATTTCCGTACGAAGTACAGCGTACTTAGTACAGAATTTATTGGCGCAAGGAGAACCCATGAAGATCACCGCATCCGCCCTGTCCCTGAACGTGCCGGACCCGGTCGCGTCGGCGCGATTCCTGATCGACCACTTCGGTTTCACCGAGGACATGTCCGCCGACGGCTTCGTCTCGCTGACCCGGCCGGACGCCGGAATCAATGTCATCTACCTGCGCACCGGGCTGGCATCGTTCAAACCGGCGAACATCTCCGGCAGCGCCGGACAGGGCGTCCTGGTCGTCTTCACCGTCGAGGACATCGACACCGAGTACGCGCGCATCCAGGCCGAAGGCGTCCCGATTGTCACCCCGATCGAGACCGAACCCTGGGGTGAGCGGTACTTCCAGACCCTGGATCCCAATGGAATCGTGATTCAACTCGTCAAATGGGTCTAGTCGTGTCGATTCCCGCCCCGCCCATTCGAGGAGTAGGTGAGGGTCGACAGGCGGCCCACCGAATGGAAGGACAGGATCGAACAATGCGACACATGGTGCTGATCCGGCTCGACCCCTCCCAGGCCCCCGCGGGCGGCCCGGACGAACAGCTGATGGCGGATATGAACACCCTCATCGAGGAGATGACCAAGGCCGGGGTCCTGCTGGACACCGCGGGCCTGCGCCCGACCGAGGAGGGCACCCGGGTGCGGCAGTCCGGCGGGAAGCAGACCGTCATCGACGGGCCGTTCACCGAAACCAAGGAGGTCATCGGCGGCTACTGCCTGCTGCAGACCCGTTCCAATGCCGAAGCGGTGGAATGGGCCTCGCGGTTCCTGCGGGTGCACGGGCCGGAGTGGGAGATCGAGGTCGAGGTACGCCAGCTCGACGATCAGGGCTGAGGCCGCATGCGGCCACTCGAACCATACGCTCGCCCGGCCGACCCGCCGGGCGACGGAACGCGCCGGGACATCCGATCTCCCGAGCAGCGCGCACGCCGGGCCGTCGAGGCGGCCTGGCGCATCGAGTGGCCGCGGCTGGTCGCGGGCTTGACGCGGCTGGCCGGTGATATCGGAACGGCCGAGGAGTTGGCGCAGGACGCGCTGGTCGCCGCGCTGGAACAGTGGCCACGCGAGGGGGTGCCGCCGAATCCGGGCGGATGGCTCATGTCGACGGCGAAACACCGTGCCATCGACCGGATTCGGCGCGACGCCACCTTCGCGCGCAAATTGGCGCTGCTCGGCCACCAACTCCGGATCGACGAAAACGGCGAACAGCACGCCGATTCGGCGGAGTCGGTCGCACTGAGCTCCGGCACGCTGGGCGCGGGGGTGCCGGGCTTCGACCTCGGGGGCCCGGGCAGAACCGGCCCGGGGCCGGGAGCCTCCGGCGGGGGGAACCCCGGGGCGGGAGGCCCCGGTACGGCGGGCTCCGAGGCAACGAGATCCGGCGGGCCGGGTGACGGCGCGGAGGTCAGCGACGATCTGTTGCGGATGATCTTCACCGCGTGTCATCCGGTGCTCACCCCGCCCGCACGGGCGGCCCTCACCCTGCGCATGGTCGGCGGCCTCGCGACCACGGAGATCGCACGCGCCTACGTGGTACCCGAAGCGACTGTGGCGCAACGGATCGTGCGCGCCAAACGGACCATCGCCGCCAAGGGCATCGGGTACGAGGTGCCGCGCGGAGCGGAACTGGCCGCGCGACTGGACTCGGTGCTCGAAGTGATCTATCTGATCTTCAACGAGGGTTACACCGCGACCGCCGGGGACCGTTGGGTGCGCGCCGAATTATGCGAGGACGCCCTGCGATTGGCGCGCATAGTGGCCGGGCTGCTGCCCGACGAAGCCGAGGCGCACGGGCTCGCCGCACTGCTGGAATTGCAAGCGTCGCGGCTGCGCGCCCGCAGCAATGACGCCAATGAACTGGTGCTGCTTGCCGATCAGGATCGCGCGCACTGGAATCGCCTGTATATCCGGCGCGGGTTCGCGGCCCTGGGACGCGCGCACGCCCGCAATCGCACTCGGGGCCGGGAACCCGGGCGCTACACCCTGCAAGCGGCCATCGCCGCGGTGCACGCCATGGCCCCGACCGCCGCCGATACCGATTGGCGGCGCATCGCTGGACTGTATTCCGTTCTCGCCGAACGGTTTCCCTCACCCATCGTGGAGTTGAATCGCGCGGTGGCCGTAGCCATGCTGCACGGTCCGGCCGCCGGACTCGAATTGGCCGACAAGGCGGCGCAATCCGGTGCGCTGGACGGCTATCACCTGCTGCACGCGGTGCGCGGGGACCTGCTGTCCCGGCTGGATCGCATTCCGGAGGCGCGCGCGGCACTGCTGCGCGCGGCCGAACTCACCGCGAACGGCACCGAGCGGGCGCTCCTGCGGGATCGGGCGGAGCGGCTCGGAACGCCGCCCTCGCGATGATCCGCGCGCGGCGGTAGCGTCCGGGTCGCCGGTTCCGCCTCGGATCAGCGGAAATCCGTGCGCGACGCACCGCGCCGGGTCCCCCACCGAATCGTGCGGACCGCGTACGGTTTACCCCCTATTGCACCCTTGGTCCGATAGTCGTGATTGCGAAAACGCTCGGAATTATCGCGATTTCGGTCGCGCCGATACTTCTCGGCGTCGGCAGCCCGGCCGCACACGCGGACGCGGGCAAAACGCCCCCCGCGGCCCCCATCGGAGCCGGCGATTCCGCACTGATGGCGGTGCTGCCCCAGCTCACCGAGTTCGCCTCGTCCACCATCACCGGATTGATCGCCGACCCGTCGGGCATCTATCCCGAACCGGCGCTGAAGGCGATCGCGCTCACCATCGTCCCGCTCGACCAGTTCGCGTCCTTCGACCAGATCATCACCCATGAGAGCAGCTGGCGAACCTTCGCCGTCAATCCCAGTTCCGGCGCGTACGGACTGGCGCAGGCGCTGCCCGCGCACAAGATGAGCGAATCCGGCTTCGACTGGCCGATCAATCCGGTGACGCAGCTGCGCTGGGCCTACCGCTATATGTGCGAGCGCTACGGCAGCCCGAACGCCGCCTGGGCGTTCTGGCAGCAGAACCACTGGTACTGAGCGTGAATCGTGCGCTGAGCGCGTACTCGCGCTCAGCTCGACCCCGCGTGTCTCAGTTCAGTGCCGCGCGGAACACCTCGACGGCCGGGGTGGCCGGACGGCCGAGCAATTTCTCCAGATCGCCGCTGTCGACATCGAGAATGCCCTGTGCGATACCGGCATCCGCGTCCGCGAGCACCGCGGCGTATTCGGCGGGGACGCCATTGCTCGCCAGCGCCGCGGCATAGTCGGCCTGCGGCAGATCCTGGTAGCGCACCGGCTTCCCGGATGCCTCCGAAATCGCCTGCGCCAGTTCGGCATAGGTGTGCCGCTGACCGCCCAGCTCATATGCCCGGCCGCCGTGGCCGTCCGTGGTCAGCACCTTGGCGGCGGCCTCGGCGTAATCCGCGCGGGCCGCGCCCGCCACCCGGCCCTGGCCCGCCGCGCCGTACAGCACCCCGGACTCGACGGCCGCGGGCAGCGCACTGAGGTAGTTCTCCCAGTACCAGTCGTTGCGCAGCCGTACCACCGGCACCGACGCCTGGTCCAGCACGGCCTCGGTGCCGCGGTGCTCCTGCGCCAGGATCAGCTCATTGCGGTCGACGTTCGGAATGCTGGTGTAGGCCAGCAGCTCCACACCCGCGCGCTCGGCGGCGCGAATCACATTGGTGTGCTGGGCGACTCGGCTGCCGAACTCATTGCCCGAGACCAGCAGCACCCGATCGACGCCCGCGAAGGCGCGATCCAGGGCGGCGGGATCGTCATAGCCCGCCTCACGCACCTCGACCCCGCGCTCGGCCAGATCGGCGACCTTCGAGGCATCGCGGACGACGGCCACCGGGGTGGCGCCCTCCCGCAGCAGCGCCTCGATGGTGAGGCGACCCAGCTGACCACTTGCTCCGGTGACTGCGACGGTCATGACTTCCTCCAGGGTGTTCGGGGTATCCGAGGGAATGAACTGCGTTATCGATATGTACTAACTAATAGTAAGCACATGCTATTCCCACACCGCAACCCGAAAGGTTAGGTAATCTCGAACCATGAGCACGCCCGACCCGGAGACCGTCGACCCCACCCTGGAGGCCGACGTCTTCGCCCGGAACTGCGCCTCCCGGCCGGTGCTGCAGAATGTGGCCAGCCGCTGGGGCGCCCTCGCCCTCGCGGCCCTGCGCGACGGCCCCTACCGCTTCAGCGCCCTACGCCGCCGCGTAGACGGCATCAGCGAACGCATGCTCTCGCAGACCCTGCAGAATCTGGAACGCGACGGCATGATCCACCGCGAAGTCCAGCAATCCATCCCCCCGCACGTCGAGTACACCCTCACCCCGCTCGGTGAACGCGTCGCCGACCAGCTCATCGGGCTCATCGGCATCCTCGAGGCCAATATCGACGCCATCGTCTCGGCCCAGCACGACTACCATCGCGCCTGACCCGTCGAGATCGCCTGTGCGGCAACACCATCCACGAAGGAGTGCGCCCGTGCCCACCGATTTGAACTACCTCGAACGCTGCGTCGAACTGGCGGCGCAGGCCCTCGCCGCGGGCGATGAACCATTCGGGTCGGTACTGGTGGGGGCCGACGGGACCGTCCTCGCGGAGGATCGCAATCGGGTCTCCGGCGGCGATGACACCCGGCATCCGGAATTCGAGCTCGCCCGCTGGGCCGCCGAGCACCTGGCCCCCGCCGACCGGGCCACCGCCACCGTCTACACCTCCGGCGAGCACTGCCCCATGTGCTCGGCCGCCCACGCCTGGGTGGGCTTGGGCCGCATCGTCTACGCCGCCTCGACCGAGCAGCTCACCGCCTGGCTCAATGAATTCGGCGTGCCCTCGGGTCCGGTGAGTCCGCTGCCCATCCGCCAGGTCGCCCCGAATATCCCGGTCACCGGTCCATTCCCGGAGCTGACCGACCGGGTCTACGCCCTCCACAAGCGCCTGCACCTGGGTGCCTGATCCTTTGATGGAGTAGGACAGGCCAACGGGGTGCCTACTCTGAATCAGTCTTTCAGCGCGTGCTTTTGGCCGGATCCACCCTCCGCGATCGAAAACGGCCCGGTATCAGCGACTTTCGCTGGTACCGGGCCGAATTGATTTGTCCCGCAGGCGAACCGATCAGAAGTTGATCATGTGCCCGGCAAGGCCGTGGATGGCCTCCTGGAGCGCTTCGCTCAGCGTCGGATGGGTGTGCACATTGCGGGCCAGCTCATTGACCGTGAGATCCCACTTCTGGGCCAGGGTCAGCTCGGGCAGCAGTTCGGAGACGTCGGGGCCGATCAGATGGCCGCCGATGAGCTCGCCGTACTTGGCGTCGGAGATGAGCTTCACGAAACCGTTCGGATCACCCAGACCGTGCGCCTTGCCGTTGGCGGTGAACGGGAAGGTGGCGACCTTCACGTCATAGCCCTCGTCGCGGGCCTGCTGCTCGGTGAGACCGAAGCTGGCAACCTGCGGCTGGCAGAAGGTGGCGCGCGGCATCATGCGGTAGTCGTCGATGGGCAGCGTCTCCGCGCCCGCGATGGTCTCCGCGGCCACCACGCCCTGCGCCTCGGCGACATGCGCGAGCTGCAGCTTGGCGGTGACATCGCCGATGGCGTAGATACCGGGCACGTTGGTGCGCATCTGATTGTCGATGGCGATGGCGCCGCGATCGGTCAGCTGCACGCCGGTGTTCTCCAGGCCGTAGCCCTCGATGCGCGGTGCGAAGCCGACGGCCTGCAGCACCTTGTCGACGGTGACGGTCTCGATATTGCCGGACTTGTTGTCCTTGATGGCGACGGTCACCTTGGAGCCGTCGTCGTCGATGGACTGCACGGCCGCACCGGTGGTGATGGTGATGCCGAGCTTCTTGTACGCCTTGGTGATCTCCTTGGAGACGTCGGCGTCCTCGTTCGGCAGTGCGCGGTCCAGGAATTCGACGATCCGCACATCCACGCCGTAGTTCTTCAGAACGTAGGCGAACTCCATGCCGATCGCGCCCGCGCCGACCACCAGGATCGAACCCGGCAGATCGCGGGTGAGGATCTGCTCCTCGTAGGTCACCACATTCGCGGACAGCGAGGTGCCCGGCAGCAGCTTGGTGACGGTGCCGGTGGCGATGATGACATTGTCGAACGTGATGGTCTCGGTGCCGCCCTTGGTCAGCGCGACCGAGATCGTCTTGGCATCGGTGAACGTACCGGTGCCGTCGAACTCGTCGATCTTGTTCTTCTTCATCAGGAAGTGGACGCCCTTGACGCGGCCGTCCGCCACCTTGCGGCTGCGGTCGAACGCAGCGCCGAAGTCGAAGCTCACCTCACCGGAAATACCGAAGGTCTTGGCCTCTTTGTGGAAAATATGGGCCAGCTCCGCGTTCCGGAGCAGTGCCTTGGAAGGAATGCAGCCCACGTTCAGGCACACGCCACCCCAGTATTTCTGCTCGACGATCGCTGTTCGCAGGCCGAGTTGAGCGGCACGGATCGCGGCGACGTAACCGCCGGGACCAGCGCCGAGAACGACGACATCGTAGTGGGAAGTCACGCCTGCGAGCCTAACCCCGCCGCGCCGGTCGCACTCATCCAGCCTGCCCGGTTTCGAAGCGGCTGATCAGAGGCTAGTGCCGCCAGACCTGGCGGGCGACGCGCGCGAAATTGCCGTGGAAGACCGCGGCCCGATCGGCGGCGGAGAAGCCGCGCCTCGCGAGGACTTCGTCCAGCCCGGGGACCTCGGATTCGCCGAGCAGATCCTCCGGCGGCGTCCATTGCAGCGGACCCCAGCGGGTGAACTCCGCGGAGAAGATGTCCGGATTGCGGGCGACCTCCGCATTGAAATCATCACCGTCGAAGGAGAAATCGGAGCTGAAGCCGATGTGCTCGATACCGACCAGCCCCGCGCCGTAGGCGATGTGATCGGCCATGGCCTCGATCCGCTCGGCGCGCGCACCGGGCTCGTTGCGGCCCAGGAAGATTCCGACGCCATTGATGCCGATGACCCCGCCGGTGGCGGCGCACGCGCGCGCCTGATCATCGGTGATATTGCGCGGATGTGCCCACACCGCGGCGAAATTCGAATGGCTGTAGATCATCGGCACCGAGGTGATCTCGGCGATGTCCAGTCCGGTGCGCACCGAACAGTGCGAGCCGTCGGCGAAGACACCGACCTCATTGAGCATGCGAATCAGATCGCGGCCGTACCCGGTCAGACCGGTGTCCACCGAATCCAGGCATCCGCAGCCCGCCGCATTCGCGTAGTTATAGCTGGGCAGCAACGACCGCACGCCCAGGTCGTAGAACATCCGCACGGTGTCCAGCTCACCGCCGAGCGGCCCGGAATCCTCCAGATCGAAGGCCAGCGCGATGGTCTCCGGATCCGGATCGACCGCATCGGCGATCGTCTCCACCAGCCGAAATCGCCCATCCGCCAGCGCATCCCGCCGGAACTGATCGATCAACCGCACCGAATCGCGAGTCGACTGCGGCGCATACCCCACATTGACCGACAGATACGACCCGAGTGGATACCGCGCCAACTCCGCGATATCGGCCGAGGGCAGCAATGGCAGGCAGCAGTGCTGTTCCCACAGCAATCGGAGACCTCCTCACGGTGCGGCAGCGAAACAGCAACACTACCGGCCGCCGCGCGGGCGGAGCCTCGGCGACAATGTAGGCATGACCGGTGTGGGCGACGACGTGACGGATCCGTATCTGTGGCTGGAAGAGGTCACCAGTGAGCGGGCGCTGGATTGGGCGCGGGCGCATAACGAGGTGGTGCTGGAGCGGTTCGCCGCGTCGGAGCGCTTCAGCGGGCTCGAATCCCGGATTCTGGACATGCTCGACACCGATACCCGCATCGCCTATCCGGGGCGGCGCGGACGGTGGCTCTACAACTACTGGCGCGACGGGGAACATCCCAAGGGGCTGTGGCGGCGCACCAGTTTCGCGGAGTACACCAAGGATGAGCCGGAATGGGAGGTGCTCATCGATCTGGACGCGCTCGCCGAGGCCGAGGGTGAGAACTGGGTGTGGGGCGGGGCCGCGGTGCTGCGGCCCGAACAGCAGCGGGCGCTGATCAGCCTCTCGCGCGGTGGCGCGGACGCCAAGGTGGTGCGCGAATTCGATATCGAGGCAAAGGTTTTCATCGAACCCGAGAACGGCGGCTTCCTGCTGCCGGAGGCCAAGTCGGAGATTCGCTGGATCGATATCGACACCGTGTACGTGGGCACGGATTTCGGTCCGGACTCACTGACCGATTCCGGTTATCCGCGCATCGCCAAGCGCTGGCGGCGCGGAACGCAGCTCGCCGCGGCCGAAACCGTTTTCGAAGGGCAGGTCACCGATGTGGCCGTCTCGGCCGGGTATGACCGAACCCCCGGCTACGAAAGGCATTTCGTCGGCCGCGCCACGGATTTCTTCAATGAGGAGGTCTACCTCCTGGAATCGGACGGCACGCTGCGGCATCTCGATGTGCCCACCGACGCGTCGGAATCCTGGTTCAAGGACTGGCTGCTGATCCAGCTCAAATCGCCGTGGGAGATCGATGGCCGCACCCATCCCCCGGGTGCGCTGCTCGCCATCGATTTCGAGCGCTTCCTCTCCGGCGCACGCGATTTCGAGGTGATCTTCACCCCCGACGCGCATACCGCGCTGCACGGCTACGGCTGGACCGAGAACCATCTGCTGCTCATCACGCTCCAGGATGTGCAGACCAAACTGCACGTACTCACCCCGGGGCCGGACGGCTGGACCCGCGAGGCGCTCGCCGATGCCCCGCCCATGGCCACCACCAGCGTCATGAATCTCGACCCGCTGGAGGGCGGTGACGAATTCATGCTCTCCACAAGCGGTTTCACCAGCCCGACCACCCTGCTGTCGAGTTCGGTCGGCGGCCCCACCGAGGTGCTCAAGCGCGAACCCGAATTCTTCGACGCCGCCGGCGTGCAGACCGAACAATTTTTCGCCCGCTCCGATGACGGCACCATGATCCCGTATTTCGTACTGCGGCACCGGGATCGGCTGGGTACCCCCGGCCCGACGGTCATGTCCGGCTACGGCGGTTTCGAGGTGTCGCGCACCCCCGCCTACAGCGGTGCGGCCGGTATGGGCTGGCTGGAGCGCGGCGGCACCTGGGTGATGACCAATATCCGCGGTGGCGGGGAATACGGTCCGGAGTGGCACACCTCCGTGCAGAAGGCCAACCGGCACAAGGTGTACGAGGATTTCTCCTCGATCGCCCGCGATCTGGTGGCGCGCGGTATCACCACCCACGATCAGCTCGGCGCGGTCGGCGGCAGCAATGGCGGGCTGCTCATGGGCGTCATGCTCACCCGCTATCCGGAGCTGTTCGGGGCCATTGTCTGCCAGGTGCCGCTGCTGGATATGAAGCGCTATCACCTGCTGCTGGCCGGGGCCTCCTGGGTGGCCGAATACGGCGATCCGGATAAGCCGCAGGAGTGGGAGTACATCTCGAAGTACTCGCCGTATCAGAACACCGATCCACAGGGTAAGTACCCGCCGATCCTGCTCACCACCTCCACCCGCGATGATCGCGTGCACCCGGGTCATGCGCGAAAGATGGCCGCGCTCTTGGAATCCCAGGGCCACCCGATCTGGTACCACGAGAATATCGAGGGCGGGCACGGCGGTGCCGCGGACAATAAGCAGTCCGCCTTCCAGGCCGCGCTCATTTACGAGTTCTTCACCCGCACCTTGATCGAGAAGGACCTCTGAGGCGTTCCGCCCGGCACCGAACGCGCCGAATCAGTGGTCCCGCAACCACTTCTCGACCTGATCGAGGGTGTTGGCGGGATCACTGATCCAGCCGTTGTGCCCGTGCGGCACCGGATTGTGCCAGGTGGTGATCTCCGCATTGGGCAGCTTCTCGAGCAGATGCTTCGCCGATCCGGGCGGGGTGAGGTCGTCACCGGCCATGGTGATGGACAGCACCGGCAGTTTGAGCCGGGCGATGCGCTCCTCGTAATCGATATCCGCACCGGCGGGCGCGAAGCGGCCGGTGCGGGCCACCCGCGCCCAATCCTCGATGAGCAGCCGGGATTGGCGGCCGAAGCTGCCCGCGATGACGGTGTCGCCCGCCCAGCGCCCGGCGAGGTTGGCGGTCACCGAGATCGCCGCGCTGCCGAGCAGGAATCCGGTTCCCGCGAGTCCGCGATAGCCCCGGTGATAGGGGGTCCCGGAGGCGACCAGAATGAGCCCGCCGAGGCGGCCCCGAATCCGCGAGGCGTAGAGCATGCCCAGCTGTCCGCCCATACTGTGCCCGAGCAGATACGGCGTGCTGTCCGGAAACCGTTCGCGCACAACCTGGAACATGGCCGGGAAATCCACCGACACCAATTCCTGATAACCGTACCCGCCGGGCGCGGCCCGATTCGCCGCGCGACTGTCGCCGTTGCCGCGCATCTCCAGCAGCGCCACATCGAACCCGCGTGCGGCGAGCGGGATTCCGAAGAGCGAGTAGTACTCCCCCGGCACCCCGAGCCCGGGCGCGATCACCACCACCGGTCGTGGCGTATCGGGTGTAATCGGATGCCGGTGCGGGCCTTTCGCCGGAATCAGCCGCACGGTGACGGTCGTCCCGTCCGGCATCTGGATCGGCACTGTCTCCACGGACCGCAGGCTACCGTCTACCCCTCCCGTGTACCCGCAGCCGCCCTGTGCGGCGCGCAGCCGGGTTCGGATCGGCGGACGCGCTATTGGAGCGCTACGGCGCACCGGCGACGTGCGAGAGCACGACGAAGACCGCCCCCGGGCGTCGAACGGCATGGTGAAGCCGTTGTGGCCGAGGGCGGTTCGGACGGTCAGGCGCTGACGGCGCCCATGATGACGCGGCGGAGCACGCTGATGACCTCGTCGAGGGGCTGCCGGGGTTCGGAGCCGCTCCACGCGTCCACCACGTAGTTCACCGCGCCGATAATGGCGAGCACGCGCATTTCGTAGTCGCCGGGCGGGATTTCGCCGTGTAGCGCGGCATCCTCCGCGGCCCCGGCCAGCAGCGCGCCCCAGGCGCGGCGCAGTTCCAGGCGGAACTTCTCCACCTTCGGCCCCGCGCCGACGACCTCGACGAGCGCGACCCGGGCCTTGCGCGGATCTCGCCCGATCGACTCGATATAGGCGCGTACGGCGGCGTCGATGATGTCGATGGCATTGGCGTCGGAGTGATCGGCGATGGTGGCCGCCACGGCTTCCCGCGATTCGCGGTCGATCTGCTCGTAGAGCTCGAGCAATAGCGATTCGCGCCCGGTGAACTCCTCGTAGAACTGCCGCGAGGAGAGTCCGGCGTCCTTGCAGATGGCGCCGACGGAGCTGTTCGCGTATCCGTCTCGCGCGAATACCGTCAGCCCGGACTCCAGAAAACGTGCACGACGCTGCCGTTGCCGGTCTTCTACGGGCTGCCCGGCGTACATTCTTCCCGCGTTCGTTTCCTGAGACATTGCGCCAGACAATACCGAAGGGCCCGATCCCCTCGTCATGGATCGGGCCCTTCGTTTGCACCTTCGGTATCCCGCGCGATAGCCGAAAGTTGGCTCAGTGCTTCGGACCGCCACGGCGCACCTGGGAGCGGCGGATATAGGCAGGGGAACCGCCCCGGGTTCGGAACGCGAATCCGGGGGGAGAATCGCATTCCGATGCCGCATTGGCCCGGAAGTCACTGATCGTTTGCCGTTCAACACGATACAGAGCGGGCGAACTGGACGGAATACTTTTGCAGGAGATTTTTAGGATTTATTTCGAGGACTTTTCCGGCCCGGCGAACACCCAGCGCATCACCGTCGCGGACGCCTCACCCACCCCGAACATGGCGAAGGGCCCGATCCCCTCGTCCGGGGTCGGGCCCTCACTCGCCTTCTCGACTTCCGCGCAGTAGCCGAAAGGTGGCACTCGCGTGACTACTTGGCGGAACCGCTCGCCGAGCCGGTCGCGATGAGCTTCAGGATGGTCTGCACGAGAACGTCAGAGATGATGCCGGTCATGGGTGGTGCTCCGATCGATGAACAGGGTCAGTGCTGTCACTGACTGTTTGCCATCGGGAACATACCGAGCCGCACCCCGCCTCCGGAAGCTTTTCAAGGAAAAATCTAGAATTTTTTCGATAGGACCCTAGATCACCCTCGACCAGCGGGAACCTCCGGCTCACCGAGGGTCAGCATAAGCCGATTGGCCCAGGAGAACGAGGCCGTGGACAACACCAGATCGCCGATCTCGAGATCGCTGAAACCATGCTCGCGGAGCCGATCGATATGCGCGGGCAGCGCGCGCGGCGGATTCGCGGCCAGCGCGTCCACGAAATCGATGACGGCATCCCATCTTTCATCGATCCGCACGCCATTGCCCTCGTCCAGCAACCGCTGCACATCGGCTTCGCGCTTGGACAGCGCCGAGGTGAACCGGGAATGCACCGAGGCGCAGTATTCGCAGCCATTGTGGCGGGAGGTCACCGTGGCGGCGAGTTCCCTTTCGGCGCGGGACAATCCGCCCTGCCCGTAGAAGATCTCGCGGTCATTGCCGCTGCGATGGGCGAGTACCTCGGCATTGCGGGCGAGCACCCGGAAGTACGGTCCGATACCGCGATCCCCCGCCAGCAGCGGAGCCTGCGTCGCATCCGCCTCGGCGAGCAGGATGGGCTCGACCCACGGCACCCAATCCAGCTGCTCCTGGGTGAAACCCGCTGGGCGACGGTCCGGTTCGACACTGCGAACCTCGCTCACCCGCGGCGCCGTCGTGGTGTCCTCACTCATGTTCCGCTCCGGTCAGGGAGAGACCGGCCAGCAGCCGGACCTGGAAATGGACGAAGCCGATGAGCTGCGCCACCGTCACGATGTCCCGTTCGGAGAGCCCGGCGGCGGACAGCGCGTCGATATCGGCGCGGGTGGCGGTCGCGGGCGCGGTGCTCACCAGCGCCGCATGCCGCAGAATCGCCGCCAGCACCGGATCCCCCTGTGCCGGAATGGTTCCCAGTCCGGCATAGTGCGCGGCCAAAGTCGGCGCACCGGCGAGTTCGGCCACGGCGACGGCCGCCGCGATCAGCCGCTCGCGGCCCACCGAGGCGGTGGCCGGACCGTCGAGCAGGGCCGCGTACACCTCCTGCGAGTGCAGCACGACCTCGGGCCGCTGCCGCCGAATTCCGCGCACCAGCTCCGCGTGCGCGCCCAGCACCTCGTCGATCACATCGAATGTCGCGGTCGGCGTCGCGACGCCCCCCGCCGGTAGAGCCTCGGTCACTGCTTCATTCCTTCCCGCCAACCCAGTTGCGGCGCAACCTTGGTGGCAATGAGTTCGATGGAGCGCAGGGTCGCCTCGTGGCCGGGATCGACCGGATGCACCTGCACGATGAAATCGGTGGACCGCCGCAATGCGGTGTCGGCCGAGAGTTTCGCGACCACCTCGCCGGGGGTGCCGATGAAGGAGTCCCGCAGCGCCTCTTCGACGGTGCCGCCGACCTCGGGACCGCCGTTGCGGCGCAATTGCTCCAGGAAGCGGGCCGCACCGCGCTCGGCGAGCCGCCAGGCGGTGTCATGGTCGTCGGCGACGAAAACGCCTCGGGAAGCACCGATTCGAGGCGCGGCGCCCTCGGGGAGCGCGGCCAGATACGCCGCGACCAGCGGCTCCTGGATCTCCCAAAGCGTGGCATCGGCCGTCGCCGGATCGCGCGGCTGGGCCTTGGACAGCAGCAGTCCATCCCCGGCCAGTCCCGCGCGATGCGCGCCCGCGGCGGAGAAGGTGGCCTGCCACAATCGATTCCGCAGCGTGGCCGCCGGTGGATTCAACCCGCGCTCGCCCACCAGCGGCGCACCGCCCAGCGCCGCCGTCAGCACGGCCAGCTTCTCGGCGTACACCTGTTGCCGATCGGTGCCGGCGAGGTCGAAGAGTTCGAACGCGTGCTTGGAACCGCCCGCGCCGACACCGATTTCGAGCCGCCCGCCGCTGAGCACATCGAGCACCGCCGCATCCTCGGCGACCCGGATCGGATCCTCCAGGGCTAGCGTGACAATCGCGGTGCCGAGGCGCAGCCGCGGATTCCGCGCGGCCGCGTGCGCCAGAAACACGAAAGGCGACGGCAGCCCGCCCTCCGCCGGATCCAGGTGATGCTGCGCCACCCAGGCCGCGTCATATCCGAGCCGCTCGGCCAGATCGAACTGCTCCAGCGCGTGCCGGTAGACGGTGGCCGAATCCTCGGACTCATCGGAGCGCACCAGCCGAGTGAACAAACCGAGCCGCTGCCGTGTCATACCGCCTCCTGCCTTGAGTGCGCGAGATCGTCCCCGCACGCCGGGGTGACCGCGTGCGTGCGGGTGACCGCGTACGTGCTTGTGACCGCGTACGTGCGGGTGACCGCGTACGGGCCGGTGACCACATACGGGCCGGTGACCGGGCGCGGACCGGTGCCGGTGACCGGGCGCGGACCGGTGCCGGTGACCGGGCGCGCGTTGATGACCGCGCGCGAGTGGGTGCGCTTGCCCATCCGGGTGATCGGGCACGCGACCGTGGACCTCCTCGCGATGCGATCGCACGCCGCCGAAGGGCGCTTCATACGGTCGCCTTTCCCAGGTAGGCATCGCGGACGGCCGGATCGCCGATGAGTTCATCGGCGGGCCCGTGCAGCACGATCTCACCGGTGCGCAGCACATTCGCGGTGTGCGCGATACTCAGCGCCAGTTCGGCCTGCTGTTCGACGATCAAGATCGCCAGGCCCAATTCCCGGTTGAGCCGGGCGATTTCGTCGAGCACCCGGTCCACGAACTTCGGCGACAGGCCCATGGTGGGCTCGTCCATGCAGATGAGCCGCGGCTTGCTCATGAGCGCGCGTGCGAAGGCCAGCATCTGCTGCTCTCCGCCCGACAGCGTGCCCGCCCGTTGACCTCGGCGTTCGGCCAGGCGCGGGAAGTGCTCGAACATTTCCGCGGCGCGCGCCGCCAGGATCGAGCGGCGTTCCTTGCGGATATAGCCTCCGACGAAGAGGTTCTCCTGGACGGTCATGGCGGGAAATACCCGGCGCGCCTCCGGAACCGAGGCCAGCCCCGCCCTGATGCGCGTGGACGGCGGGGTACCGCTCACCTCCACGCCGTCGATGCGCACCGCGCCGGAGCTGGGCTTCAGCAGTCCGAGCGCCGTCTTCATGGTCGTCGATTTCCCGGAGGCATTGCCGCCCAGCAGGGAAACGATCTCACCCGGTCGAACCCGCAGCGACACTTCGTTCAAGGCGCGCGACGCCCCGTAATGCACCACCACCCGGTCGAATTCGAGAATGGGTTCGGCGCTCGCGTCGAAACTCGTACGCGCGCCGGAGATATCGGCGTCAGGCATCGGCGGTCACCTTCTCCTCGACCGGCGTACCGGCCACCGCCGCGGATTCGGCTGTCCGCCCGGCCCGGCTGCGGCCGAGGTACGCCTCGATCACGCGCGGATCCAGGAGCACCTCATCGGGGGTGCCCTCCGCGATGACCCGGCCCTCGTCCAGTACCAGGACGCGGTCGGACAGATCGTGCACCAGGTCCATCTTGTGTTCGACCAGCAGGACCGTGTGGCCCTGCGCCTTCAATTCGGCGAGTTGCCTGCCGATTTCGGCGGTTTCGGTCTGATTCATCCCGGCCGCGGGTTCATCCAGGAGCAGTAGATCGGGTTCGAGCGCGAGGGCGCGCGCGATCTCGGTCCGCCTGCGGTTGGCGTACGAGAGCGTGTACGCGGGATCGTCGACGCGCGGGCCGAGCCGCTCCTGAAAGCGGGTGATCTGCGCATCGATGCGCGCGGACGAGTCCACGCGCTCGGCGCGCACGGCCCGCGTCGGGACGAGCGCGACGAACAGCTCCGCGAGCAGCGAGACCCAGCGCAGCAGGGGAATTCCCGCCAGCGCACGCAGCGGGCGCGACGCCCGCAGGGTGGTCTGCAAACCGACATCCACATTCTCGCGGACGGTCATATTGCCGAACACCCGGCCGTTCTGGAAGGTGCGCGCGATCCCCGCCGCGGCCGCCGCCTCCGGGCGTCCGGCGCGAATCCGCCTGCCCCGCACCAGAATCTCGCCGCCGTCCGGCTTCAGCACCCCGGAGATCAGATTGACCGTGGTCGATTTCCCGGAACCATTGGGTCCGATGATCGAGACGAATTCGCCCGCCGCGATGGCGATTTCGAATCCATCCACAGCTTTCACACCACCGAACGAACGTCGCAGACCCTTGACCGTCAAGACCGGCTCAGGCTGTGACTCGGACACGTTCCCTCCTCACCAGAATGCCCTGCGGCCGGAACCGCACGACCAGCAGCAAAACCAAGCCGTAGAGCACGATTCGCAGTTCCGGCGCGAGCCGCAACGCCTCCGGAACCCCGATCAGCACCGCCGCGCCGAGTACCGCACCGTAGGGCGATGCGGTCCCGCCGAGCACCAGAATCGTCACCACCAGCAATGACATCGGCAGATTGAATACCGTCGGATCGATATACGAATACTGGTGCGCCAGCAGCGCACCGCCGATTCCGGAGAAGAACGCCGCCAGCGCGAAGGCCAGCGCCTTGTAATCGCGCACCGGCACACCGGCCGAACGCGCCGCCACCTCGTCCGCGCCGATGGCCCGGATGGCGGTGCCCAAGCGCGAGCGCTGCACCCCGAGAATCACGGCCAGGGTGATACCCAATACCACCAGCTCCAGCTGGAAAATCTGTGTGTGCGTGGTGAATTCGAAGCCGAACAGTTCGGGCGCCGGAATCCCGAAGATCCCGTAGCTCCCGCGCGTCACCGATTCCCAATTGCGGATCAACGCCACCGTCACAATGCCGATGCCCAGGGTGGCGATGGCCACGTAATGCCCGCCGAGTCGCCAGAGCGGCGCGGCGAGCACCGAGGACACCACGGCCGCGACGATTCCCGCCACGATAATCGCGGGCAGGAAGGCCCAGCCGTGCGAAACCGTCAGCACCGCGGAGGTATACGCGCCGATGGCGATCGGCCCGGCCTGACCGATGGCCAATTGCCCCGCCGATCCGGCGACCAGCGTCATCGACACCGCGATGATGGCGTACGCCACGATCTGCGTGCCCACCGAAATGCCGTAGTCGTTCGAGACAGCCGGAATGAGCAGTCCCACCACGGAGAACGCGATCAGCGCCTGCCACCATCGGATATTCCACTGCCGCCCGGAACCCAGGAAGGTCCCGGTCAACGGCTCGGATTCGATGGCGGGCGGCCGCGCCAGCAGGCCACCGGGGCGCAGCACCAGGAACACCACCAGCAGGCCGAAGGTGATCAGATCCCGGTAACCGTCACCGAAGGTGTAGACGCCGAACGCCTCCACCAGGCCGAGCACGAAACCACCAAGCACCGCACCGGGAATCGACCCCAGCCCACCGATGGTGGCCGCGACGAATCCGGTCATACCGACGACTCCGCCGCTGGTCGGGGAGATATTCGAGTTGTACAGCCCGACGAAGATACCCGCCAGCCCGCCCAGCCCGGACGCGATGGCGAACGCCAGCGATTGAATCCGCCCGACGCTGATGCCCATTTGCGCGGCGGCATCGGGATCCTGCGCGGTGGCGCGAATGGCGAGACCGTAGCGGCCGAAGCGCAGGAAGGCCCACAGCCCGGCCATCACCAAGACGGTAATGCCGAACATGACCACATCGGAAGTGCCGAACCGCACCCCGCCGACCTGAAAGTTATTGGTGGACAGCACCTGCGGGAACGGCCGGGTATCCGGCCCGAACACCAGCGCCACCACGTTCTCGATGATCAGGCCGACGGCCACCGTGGCCAACAGGGCCGCGATGGCCGGGGCGCGCCGCAGCGGACGCACCGCCAGCACATCGATGCCGACCCCGACCAGCGCCGTCACGCCGACCACCGCGATGAGCGCCGCCCACAGCGGCACCCCGTGCTGGGCGATCAGCCACCAGCCCAGCACCGAACCGAACGCGAAAATCGCACCGTGCGCGAAGTTGATGACATTGCCGACCCCGAAGATGAGGGTGATGCCCACGGCGACGAGCGCGTACGCATTGCCGTGCACCAGACCCGCGATGAGCGTGTCGAACATCCCGGCTACTTATTGCCGGTCGGCACGAATGAGCCGTTCTTCAACACCAGTTCGATCGGCTTGACTCCGCTCGGCCGTCGCGTCTGCTGGTCGAATGCGAAGGTGCCCAAGCCGATTCCGTCGAAATCCTTGACCTCGCGCAGCCCCTTCAGCACGCCCTCGCGGGTGGCGCCGCCGTACTTCGCGGCCTTCACCAGCACATTGAGCGCGTCATAGGCGTACACGTTGAAATCGCCCGGATCGGTCTTGAACTTATCCCGGAACTTGGTCGTGAAGCTCTGCACCTTCGGCGTGGTATCCGACGGCGAGTAGATGCCGTTCACAATGTCGCCCTCGGCGGAGGTGCCCGCCAGCTGAATGAACTGCGGGGTGTTCTGACCGCCGAAGAACGGACCGTCGTACCCGACATCACGCAACTGTTTGACGATCAGCGCGCCGTCCGGGCCGTAACCCAGGTGCACGAACGCCTCCGGATTCGCATCGCGGCCCTTGATCAGCACCGGCCGGAAGTCCTGCGAATCCGGCAGGATCGCCGAGGAGTAGGCGATCTCGATGCCCTTCTCCCGCGCGAACTGCTCGAAGAACTTGAAAGACTGCTTACCCCAGTCGGTTTCGAGGTAGACCACGGAAACCTTCTTGGCCTTGGCCAGCACCCACTGCGCATTGCGCTCCTGGTACACGTCCGTGGTGATGGACGGACTCCACGAATAGTCGCCGCCCTTGGTGAAATCCACCGCCGAATTGGTGAAGCCGTACTGCACCAGCTTGCCCCGGTTGTACACCGGCGACGCGGCGATCGACGCGGGCGAGGAGAAGTCGCCGAGCTCGGCGATAATGGACTTGTCGCCGACGAACTTGGTGGCGATCGGCACGGTCTGCTTCGGGTCGGATTGCGAATCCTCCCACTTCAATTCGACCTTCTTGCCATTGATGCCGCCCGCGGCGTTGATCTCGTCCAGGGCCAGGTCGAAGCCCTGCTGCCAGAGCCGCCCGTATTCCGCCGACGTCCCGGACTTCGGCCCGGAGACACCGAAGTACACCGTGTCACCGCTGTTCTCGGCGGATCCCCCACACGCGGACACCAACCCCGCCACCATGGCCGCGGACGCGACACCCACCACAACCCGAAGCCGACGCGACCCGGACCACTGCTCGCTCATCTGATTCCTCTGCACTCACCGACGCCGCTGCCGGGCGTGGAAGCGCAAAGGTATCGAGGTCAGCGGTGCGCGAACACCATTCTAATCAGCGTGAAATCAAAGATGGGATGAATCCAAGTGGGCCCGCAACCAGGCCGGGAACTCGGTGAGATCGGCCAGCACCACATCCGCGCCCTCGGCCGAAAGCTCCTCGGCCGCATAGGGACCGGTGGTCACCGCGACCGACACCGCATCGGCGACCTTGGCCGCGCGCACATCACCGAGATGATCACCGACATAGATGGACGCGCCGTGCTCGCGCAGCACCACACCCTTCTCCTCGGCCCATGCGCCGCCCACCAGATCATCGACCTCGAGGCCGAGATGATCGAGATGCAGCCGCGCGTGCGGACCGTTCTTGGCCGTGATCACCAGCACCTTGCCGCCCGCCGCGTGCACGGCCGCCAGGGACTCCACCACCCCGGGCAGGTCATCGCTCGGCGTGATCGCCAATCCCGGATACAGCCTGCGGTACAGCGCCACCACATCGGGCACCCGCGCCTCCGGGAACCATTCGGCCGCCTCCACCGCCAGCGGCGGACCCAACCGGGACACCACCAGCTCGGAGTCGATCGGCACCCCGGTCTCGGCGGCGACCGCGTCCCAGACCGCGGCAATGCCGGGGCGGGAATCGATCAGCGTCATATCCAGGTCGAACCCGACGACCAGTCCGTTCGGGCCACCGCCCACTTGATCAAAGGCCACGCCACGACCCTACGGTTCGCGACACAGCGCCGCTTTTTCGGCTCCGAAAAGGCGTTGACCGGCGAACTAGGCTCGGTCGCATGGCAAGCGAGCGCGGTCCCCTGTTCTGTAGCGTCGAGCTCGGCGCGCGCATCGAGCGGGTCGAGACGGAATTGATCACCACCGGCAGTGCGGCCGCCGCCGACCGCCTCGGCGACGAAGCGGGATTCGTCATCCCCATCGGCGGCGGTGTGGCCTCCTTCGCCGCCATGGGCTCCCCGCTCAACAAGATCGCCGGACTCGGTTTCGACGGCGTCCCCGAGACGGCCGAATTCGAGTCGTTGGAGAAGCAGTACGCCGTCCGTGACGCCCCGGTTCAGGTCGAACTCGCGCACCTCGGCGATCCCGGAATCGCCGAACTCCTCACCGGGCGCGGATATCGGCTCATCTCCTACGAGAATGTCCTCGGACTCGACCTGACCGCACCGCTGGAACCCAGCACCGCACAGGACATCGAGATAAGGCCCAGTGGGGCAGCGGAATTCGAGGTCTGGCTCGATATCGTCACCGACGGATTCGCACATCCGGACACCCAGGGCGTCGTCTCGCACGAGCAGTTCCCGCGCGAGATCCTCGCCGACGCCATGCGCGACCTCACCGCCGCCGCCGGAGTACAGCGCTATGCCGCCATCCGCCGCGATGCCATAGCGGGCGTCGCGAGCATGCGCATCTCCCAGGGGATAGCCCAACTCACCGGCGCCACCACCCTTCCCGCCCACCGCAGACAAGGCATCCAATCCGCACTGCTGTCCTACCGCCTCACCATCGCCGCCGCGGCGGGCTGCGATATCGCCACCATCACCACCCAGCCCGGCTCCAAATCCCAGCAGAACGCCCAGCGCCGCGGCTTCTCCCTGCTCTACACCCGAGCCATCCTGGTGAAGTGATTCACTCCGGAATCCGGTGTGCGGCAATGGGTCGCAACTGCTCGCGCAGTCGCTACCTTGAACACCAGTGCCGCAAGCGATTCCGCCGGATCCGCCGCCAACTCGAAGCCGTCACCGCGCACCGGAGGCCGATCCAGCGGCGAGGGCAGATAGTCCACGACAGCGTCCAGCACCGGCTCGACACCGATATTCCGGTACGCCGCACCGCACAGCACCGGCACCACCGCACCGGTCAGGGTGAGGTCGCGCAGCGCCCGCGCGAGCGTCGCGCCGGAGAGCCCCGAGCGCGCGGAGAACTCATCGAGTGCGGCCGAATGACGTTCGGCCACAGCTTCTTCCAGCTCGACACGCGCCTGGCGAGCAGCTCGGCGAGCCCGTCCGGAATCACACCGGCCGTCGACGTACCCGCCGCCCACGTGAGTGCCCGCATGCGAACAAGTTCCACCACGCCGGTGAACCCGTCCGCCATGCCGATCGGCAGCTGAATCGGGACTCCCGCCGGATGCAATCGATCCCGGATCGAATCGACCGCCGCCCCGAAGTCGGCTCCGACCCGATCCATCTTGTTCACGAACGCGATCCGCGGTACGCCATACCGGTCCGCCCGCCGCCAGACCGATTCACTCTGCGACTCCACGCCCGCAACAACATCGAAAACCGCTATCGCACCGTCGAGTACGCGCAGCGACCGCTCGACCTCATCGGAGAAGTCCACGTGCCCGGGGGTATCGATCACCGTGAACCGATGACCGTTCCACTCACACGCCACCGCCGCCGCGAAGATGGTGATCCCGCGCTCGCGCTCCTGCGGATCGAAATCGGTGACGGTCGTGCCGTCGTGCACCTCACCGGTCCTATGCGTCATATCGGCGAGGAAGAGCATCCGCTCGGACCGTCGTCTTGCCCGCGTCCACGTGCGCGAGAATGCCGAGATTGCGGACATGGTCGAGAGACTGTCGGAAAGTATTGGTACGCACGGTCTTTGGTCCTTCGTGCTGGTCTTGTCAACAGAACAGCGCGATTCCCGAACGACAGGAAATACAGCGGGGTCGCCCGGGTAACTCAGTACCGGCCGCGCAGCCGGCACCGAGCCGGCGAGGACACCAGGATCACCTCGAAGCGAGGGCGGGCAGCGACGATGCGCGTGACACGCATATCCGGCTCCCTTCCCTGGCTCGCACCCGTGCGGTGCGAAAAACGTTGAGCGGTGAGGAAAGCGGAGACACTGGATTCTTTGAGAGAGAGTAGAAGGAAGCATCTCCATGGCCTCACCGCGTGCCACCGTAACAGTCAGGCGGGGATCAAGTCACTCAGATTTTCCGGCGTGATGACCTGCGAACCGGCGGGCAATCCCTCGGGCCGGGACAGGCCGATGAAGGTCACCGGCTCGGTGATCGGGCCGCCGTCCCACAGCGCCGACTCCGTACCGGCCGACATCAGGCCGACCAGATAGCCGACGTGCAGGTACTCCCGCTCGACCACCGCGCGCGCCAGCATCGAGGCGGTCACATGATTGGACTCCACCCGATTGAAGTCCGGCGCACCGGACAGGTACAGGTGCAACCATTTCACCCGCCAGCCGTCCGCGCCCCGGAAGAACACCAGCGGCAGGGCGATTCGGCCCGCACCGCGCAACTCCGACTTCGCCCGCACCGTCCGCGGCTCGAACGGCTGACCACGCTGATACGCATCGCGCGCCATATAGCCGAAGAACGATTCGAGGACCTCCTCGAAGCCCTCCCCGGAGTAGACATTCACCTGCGGCAGCACCATCTGCGCCGGTACACCGTCGAGCCGGATATCGATGAACTCCGACGCACCGTTCGGCGCTTCGGTGATATCACCGGAGTGCACACCGCCCATCGCGGTGAGATTGGTGTACGACAGCCACCCGCACGCCTTGAACGTGCCGTCCAGCATTACCGCGGAGAGATCGAAGTCGGTGCGCCGCGCCCGCTCCTTCCAGTACACGAAGAAGCGCAGGAGCTCACCCTCCACCCGGGTAATGGAACCGCGCGGCAAAACGCCGAAGCCACCGCCGATTCCCTTACCGCTCAGGGGCAGCGCGACCTCCAGGATGTCGGGATCGACGACCAGGCGGCCACCGACCGGCAGACGTCGGGTGATCTCGAGATCGATCATCTCCCGCACCAGATCCACCAACTCCGGGGCGATCGGGTAGCGCGTATCCGGTTGCCGCGCCGCCGTCGCTCCCTCGCCCGCCGGCCCTTCGACCGCGGGCAGACGGCACGTGCGACGAATGATCAGCTCTTCGAGATCCCCACCCATCCAACGATCCTCGCAGCACCCGGACGGAACCCGCGAGCGAATATTCACTCCG
>NZ_BDAW01000025.1 GCF_001625085.1 Nocardia acidivorans NBRC 108247 | reverse complement strand
CTCCGCCTCAACCCGCGCGGCCTCCGGCACCTTGCCGTCACCGGCGAGCAGATAGGGAGCCTTCGCGTACGTGTGATCGCGCAGCGACATGATGAGCAGCTTGGGCGACAACGGCTTTCCGGTATTCCACGCCGGGCATTGACCTTGGCAGCGACCGCATTCGGTGCAGGTGGTGAAGTCCAGCAACGCCTTCCAGCTGAAATCCTCGACCTTTCCCACACCCATCACATCGACATCCGGATCGGCGGTCTCCAGCTCCAGCACCTGGCCGCCGGACATCATGGGCTTGGCCGCTCCCAGCGCGACGCCACCGGCACCCTCACGCTTGAAGTAGATATTGAAGAAGGCCGAAATCCGGTGCCACGCAACACCCCACGTGAGCTTGCGCCCGAGGAAATACAGGAATGCCGCGCCCGCGAGCATCTTCACGAACGCGAAGACCGAGATCATCACCGGACTCGCCGGAAGCACCCGTGCCACCTGCATGGTGACCGGATCCCGCAACGCGTACCCGCCCCCGTACGTCGCGATCTTCCCGGCCTTGACCAGCACATCACCGAAACCATGGGTGGCCACGATCAATTCGATGACATACGCGGCAACGAAATTGGACCCGCCGAACCGCGAGAGCCGCGCGGGCCGCCGCGGATGATTCACCTGGCGGATGATGATCAGCGTCACGATCCCGATCACCGTGCCGACACCGAGCACCTCCTCCAGCAGGTGATAGCCGACGGTGTCACCGACGATCGGCCAGTGGAACGCGGGATCGAAAGTCTGCCCGTACGACTCGAAATAGAACACCATCCCGAGCAGAAACCCAACCATCACCAGCCAATGCGCCCACCCGACGGTCCGAAACCTGTGCATCCGCGTATGCGCGCCGACCTCGACCAGCACGGTCTTCACCCGCGGCAGCACCGGCCGCAGCCGTGAACGATCCGGTTGCCCCGCACGAAGAACCCGGATCATCCGCGTCAGTCCGGCAATAAGGGATCCCCAGCTGAGCAGGGTGATGACACCGCCGATGATCCCCAATGTGATTGTCGCAGTACTCAAAGCGCCGACCCCCCGGTCCGAGACTCACCGGGCGATAACCGAATCTTGTTACCGCCCAGTAACTTACATATCTCCCGTCAAGCTATCATCGATTCGACAGGGACGAAAGCATCGAGCTGCCCTGGGAGGTGCGCACGATCGGCGGCGCGGACGCGGTAGCCCCGGACCTGGCGGCCCCACCCGCGCTGGACATCTGGATGCGCCGCGACAAGGCCCCCGACCAGCCCGCCATCGCCCGCGCCCTGCTCGCCCACGGCAGTGAGGGCTTCCTCGACCCGGTAGCCCTGCTCCCAACCCGCACTCCGAACTCGCCCGGCGCGGCGGTTTCGCCACCGCCGCCATGCTCACGGGTCAGGAGATGATGCGGACCGCGTACGGCATGATGCCGTCCTCGCGGACCGCGGAAACCCTGACCACGTCACCGGATTGGGGGGCTTCGACCATTTTGCCGTTGCCCACGTAGAGGGCCACGTGCTGGGAACCGCCCGGGCCCCAGAAGAGCATATCGCCGCGTTCGCGGTCGGCGACCGGGACTCGGGAGCCCATCGTGTACTGGTAACCGCTGTAATGGGGCAGGGAGACACCGACTCCGGCGAAGGCGTAGATCATCAGGCCGGAGCAGTCGAAGCCGGTTTTGTTGTAGTCGCCGTAGCTGTCGGCGGTGCCGCCGTCGCGGATGCCGAGGGTGGCGCCGTCCTCATCGCCGCCGCCCCAGGCGTATTCGACGCCGAGTTGGGACATGGCGCGGTCCACCACGGTTTCGACCAGGGCGGCGCGGGAGCCGCTGGGGCGGGTCAGGGTGTAGCGGGGCGGGGGCGGGGAGTTGCCGAGTTGGGTGTGCGGGCGATGGCCCGAGGCGGCAAGGGAGGCAAGGTCATTGGCGCTGCGGTCGGCGTTGACACGGGCCGCGGCGGCTACGGCGGCGGCGCGGGCGGCGGCCTCGTCCTTGCGGCGCTGTTCGTCCCAGGCCAGGTAGGTGTCGCGCTGGCTCTGCAAACCGGCGACCTGGGAGCGCGCGGTCTCGAGGCGCTGCTGGGCCGAATCGCGCTGCTGCATCAGGGTATTGCGCCGCACGGTCTGCTGATCGAATTCGGCCTGCGCGGCGGCGACGGCGTTCTGGGCGTCGGTCTTCTTGGTCTCGGCGTCCGCGGCGGCGGCGTCGGCGGCCTGCTGCGCCTGTTTGGCGGCGGAGGTCTTATTGGCCTGATGGACCTGCGCGCGGCGCAATCCGTCGACGACCTGCTGCTGGGTCTTGGAGGCGATGGTCAGCACCTGCGCGCGGGCGAGCGCGATCTCCGGACTGGGCGCGGCCATATAGCTGATGAGCGAGGTCGATCCGGGCCGCATGTACACCTGGGCGACATACCTGTCGAATTGCTTGTGCGCGGTGCCCACCTGCACTCCGGCGTCGGTGAGCTCGCGCTGGCAGCTGCCCACGGCCTGCGCGGCGGCATCGGCCGCGTCCCGCGCGATCTGCAAGTCGACCAGGGCCTTGTTGACGGCTTCGCGGCGCGCGGCCACGGCATCGTCGAGGAGTTGCAACTGCTGTTCGGCGGTGGCGACCTGATTGATCAGCGCCCCCACCTCGCCGACGGTGGCGTCGACATCCGCGCCCGCCTGGGCGATTTCGCTGTCGCTGGGATTGGGTGGCGGTGGTGTGGCATGGCCGGTAGTCATCCCCACGGCCACCACGATCATCGCTGCCAGCAATTCCGTGGCGAGCCGACCCGGGCGCAACTGACGTTTCGCCGGTATTCGCATCGCACCTCCCTGGTTCCCGCTCTGGCCCCGGGGAACACACCACGAGTCTCAGTCGAAACATCCAGTACCACTGGAAACTCGGGACTCGTTCGACACTTCTTCCCCAACAGCGTCGTTGCGAAACGGTACGACACTTCAGCCACGGGATGAATCAGCCACGCGGGAATGACTTGAAGGCAATTCAGACGTTGCCAGCCATTAGCCGGTTTGCGCCGCGATTACCGCATCCGACAAGAAATGACGGCCGGAAAACCTTCCGGCCGTCAGCGAGGCGGTAGCGAATGAGACCCGGCCGAGGCTCGAGTCGGACGAGTGACCCAGTCGAGAGCGGAGATCAGGCGACGGGCGTGCGCGGCCGCTCGGACGGCACCGCGGGCTGCTCCCCCGGACCCGAACGCTTGAGCTTCACCGCGTACAAACCGCCGATGAACGCCGCCAGCGCGAGGACCGCGACCAGTGTGATGATGGTCCAGGACACCGCCTCGGGCTGCTCCAGCCGATCCACGAAGGTCTGCGCCGCGTCGCTGGTGTGCTCGGGCCCGCGAAATTTGGACTTGTCCTCGGCCCACTCCAGCCGAGCGCGCGTGAAGGTATCGCTGTAGGTGCCGACCCAATCGTCGCTGAACACCACCACGGTGCCGTGCTCACGCTCGCCGACCGCGGTCGCGAGATCCCGCAGATTCGCTTCGATGCCCGGGTTGCCCTGCACCACAACGATGTTCAGATCGATGCCGTGATCGCGCGCATCGGCGGCGATGGCGGCGAGACCGTCCTGCTTACGATCCTTGGGGGCGGCGACATGATTGTCGGCCAGGTCGAGCAAGATCGACTTCAAGTCTGTGTTGGGCGGTAGTTCCGCCTTCATAGGCGTGAAAACCGAGGCGCGCGAGACGGTCACGAACGCACAGTACGCGACGACGTGTCTCTACACCTCACCGCGGCACGCCGTAAGCTGCGACTGTCCCGCTGGATGAACTTCGCAGAACCGCACATCGGCGCCGGGAAAACACTCCGGGCCGCTCGGGGACCTCCCCGATGCGTTCACAGGACAAGCGTACTGTTAGGGTGAAGTACGGACGAGGCCTGCGCCTCGACGAGCCATCGGCACAGCCCCGCCGGTGGCCCTCCCATTCACAGACGAGTGGAGCTGACAGTGACGAGTATCGATTCCTTCGGCGCCAAGGGCACCCTCGAGGTCGGAAGCAACTCCTACGAGATCTTCCGTCTCTCGGCAGTGCCCGGCACCGAGAAGCTGCCCTACGCCCTCAAGATCCTCGCGGAGAACCTGCTTCGCACCGAGGACGGCGCGAACATCACCGCCGACCACGTTCGCGCCATCGCGAACTGGGACCCGAATGCCCAGCCCGACACCGAGATCCAGTTCACGCCCGCGCGCGTGATCATGCAGGACTTCACCGGTGTGCCCTGCATCGTCGACCTCGCCACCATGCGCGAGGCCGTCACCACCCTCGGCGGCGATCCGAGCAAGGTGAACCCGCTCTCCCCCGCCGATATGGTCATCGACCACTCGGTCATCCTCGACGTGTTCGGCCGCGCCGATGCCCTCGAGCGCAATGTCGACCTGGAGTACCAGCGCAACGGCGAGCGCTACCAGTTCCTGCGCTGGGGCCAGGGCGCCTTCGACGACTTCAAGGTCGTCCCGCCGGGCGTCGGCATCGTGCACCAGGTGAACATCGAATACCTGGCCCCCACCGTCATGGTCCGCAACGGCCAGGCCTACCCCGACACCTGCGTCGGCACCGACTCGCACACCACCATGGTCAACGGCCTGGGCGTGCTGGGCTGGGGCGTCGGCGGTATCGAGGCCGAGGCCGCCATGCTGGGCCAGCCGGTCTCCATGCTGATCCCGCGCGTGGTCGGCTTCAAGCTGACCGGTGAGATCAAGCCCGGCGTCACCGCCACCGACGTGGTGCTCACCGTCACCGACATGCTGCGCAAGCACGGTGTGGTCGGCAAGTTCGTGGAGTTCTACGGTAAGGGCGTCGCCGAGGTGCCGCTGGCCAACCGCGCCACCCTGGGCAACATGTCCCCCGAATTCGGCTCCACCGCCGCGATCTTCCCGATCGACGAGGAGACCATCAACTACCTGCGCCTCACCGGCCGCAGCGATGAGCAGCTCGCGCTCGTCGAGGCGTACGCCAAGGAACAGGGCCTGTGGCATGACGCCGACAAGGAGCCCGCGTACTCGGAGTACCTGGAGCTGGACCTGAGCACCGTGGTGCCGTCCATCGCCGGCCCGAAGCGCCCGCAGGACCGAATCCTGCTGTCGGACAGCAAGACCGCGTTCCGCAAGGACATCCACAACTACACCAACGATGCGGAGTCCGGCCCGGCCGCGACCACCCCGCACACCCACCTGGACGAGGCCATCGAGGAGTCCTTCCCGGCCTCGGATCCGGCCGTGCTGTCCTTCGCCGATGACGATGCCGTGCTGCCCTCGGCCGCCAACGGCAACACCGGCCGGCCGTCCAAGCCGGTCAAGGTATCCGATCCCGAGCGCGGTGACTTCGTGCTCGATCACGGCGCCGTGGTGGTCGCGGGCATCACCTCCTGCACCAACACCTCGAACCCGTCGGTCATGCTGGGCGCGGCCCTGCTGGCCCGCAACGCGGTCGAGAAGGGCCTGTCCTCCAAGCCGTGGGTCAAGACCAATATGGCCCCGGGCTCGCAGGTCGTCTCGGACTACTACGAGAAGGCCGGTCTGTGGCCGTACCTGGAGAAGCTGGGCTTCTTCGTCGGCGGTTACGGCTGCACCACCTGCATCGGCAACACCGGCCCGCTGCCGGAGGAGATCTCCAAGGCGATCAACGACAACGACCTCTCGGTCACCGCGGTGCTCTCGGGCAACCGCAACTTCGAAGGCCGCATCTCCCCCGACGTGAAGATGAACTACCTGGCCTCGCCGCCGCTGGTCATCGCGTACGCGCTCGCGGGAACCATGGACTTCGACTTCGAGACCGATGCCCTGGGCAAGGACAACGACGGCAACGACGTGTTCCTCAAGGACATCTGGCCGTCCCCGCAGGAGATCGACGACACCATCAAGACGGCGATCAGCCGGGACATGTTCACCAAGTCCTACGCCACCGTCTTCGAGGGCGATGAGCGCTGGAAGGGTCTGAACACCCCCGAGGGCGACACCTTCGCCTGGGACGAGAACTCCACCTACGTCCGCAAGGCCCCCTACTTCGAGGGCATGCAGATGGAGCCGAGCCCGGTCGAGGACATCAAGGGCGCGCGCGTGCTGGCACTGCTGGGCGATTCGGTCACCACCGACCACATCTCCCCCGCCGGTCCGATCAAGCCGGGCACCCCGGCCGCGCAGTACCTGGACTCGCACGGTGTCGAGCGCAAGGACTACAACTCCCTGGGCTCGCGTCGCGGTAACCACGAGGTGATGATTCGCGGCACCTTCGCGAACATCCGCCTGCGCAACCAGCTGCTGGACGACGTCTCGGGCGGTTACACCCGCGACTTCACCCGGGAGGGCGGCCCGCAGGCCTTCATCTACGACGCCTCGCAGAACTACCAGGCCGCGGGCATCCCGCTGGTCGTGCTGGGCGGCAAGGAGTACGGCTCGGGTTCCTCGCGTGACTGGGCCGCCAAGGGCACCAGCCTGCTGGGCGTCAAGGCCGTCATCACCGAATCGTTCGAGCGCATCCACCGCTCCAACCTGATCGGCATGGGCGTTGTGCCGCTGCAGTTCCCGGCCGGCGAGTCCGCCGCGTCGCTGAAGCTGGACGGCACCGAAACCTTCGATATCGAGGGCATCACCAAGCTGAACGAGGGTGTGACTCCGAAGACCATGAAGGTCACCGCGACCAAGGAGAACGGCGAGAAGGTCGTCTTCGACGCGGTCGTCCGCATCGATACCCCCGGTGAGGCCGACTACTACCGCAACGGTGGCATCCTGCAGTACGTGCTGCGGAACATGATCCGCGGCTAGTTCGCTCCACACGCGACTCGACTGGGAAGGGCTGTTTCACAGTCGAGTCGTGGTGGCGGGCAACGGTTTCGCCGTTGTGCGCCGCGCGGTCCGTCAGGATCGCTTCGCTCGTCGCTAGTGCGGGATTTCCGCACCGGTCATCTCAGATCGGTGCGGAGATTCCGCACATCCCGTTTCGGAGGAGTCCATGCCCAAGGTCAGTGACGACCACCTCGCCGCGCGCCGCAGCCAGATTCTGGACGGGGCCCGCAGTTGCTTCGCCGAGTACGGCTACGAGGGTGCGACCGTGCGTCGCCTGGAGGAAGCGACCGGCCTGTCGCGGGGCGCGATCTTCCATCACTTCCGCGATAAGGACGCCCTGTTCCTGGCCCTGGCGCAGGAGGACGCCGGGCGGATGGCCGAGGTCGCCGCGAACCAGGGCCTGATCCAGGTGATGCGGGATATGCTCGCGCGCCCGGAGGATTTCGACTGGCTCGGAACACGTTTGGAGATCGCGCGCCGCCTGCGCAACGATCCCGAATTCCGGCGCAATTGGGAAGAGCGCTCGGTCGAGCTGACCGCGGCGACCGTCGCCCGCCTCGAACGCCGCAAGGCCGAGGGCGCGCTGCGCGACGATGTGCCCACCACCGTGCTGCTCGGTTATCTCGACCTGGTGCTGGACGGTTTGATCGCGCGCATCGCCTCGGGACACGCCAACGACAACCTCGCGGCCGTGCTCGATGTCGTGGAAGCCTCTATCCGACGGCCTAATTGACGCGACGCCCCACCCGGGCGAGTGCTAGGTTCCGTGCGGCCATGATGTAGCTCAGCAGGTCGAGCGTCCGTACTGCATGTGGAAGGTCGCGGGTTCGATTCCCGCCGTCATGGCCCCTCATTCACCGCGCTCCAGATCCGCGAGCAGCAGCCGGGTGATCCGGTCCAAATCCTTGCGATCCTTCGCGGAAAGCACCGAGAGAATACGGGTTTCGTTCTCCACGTGCTCGGTGATCAGCTGGTCGATCAATTCCAGTCCGCGATCGGTGAGGGCAACGCGCACCGCCCGCCGATCCCCCGCATCGGCGATCCGGCGCACCAGTCCCGCCTTCTCCAGGCGATCCAGGCGGCCCGTCATCCCCGCGCGCGAGAGCATGAGCGTATCGGCCAGCACCGAGGGGTTGAGCTCATAGGGCGCGCCCGAACGCCTCAGCGCCGCAACCACATCGAACTCCCCGCGCTGCAATCCGTGTGCGGCGAAGACCTCTTCGATCTGCCGCCCGGCCACGACGGACAGTCGCCCGAGGCGGCCGATGATGGCCATGGCCTCCAGGTCCAGATCGGGCCGCTCGTGGTGCCACTGTGCGGTGATGGTGTCGACCGCATCTGATTTCGCTTCACCCATGGACAGCATTCTATTCGCTCCTATATAGTTTGATAGCGAACTATAACTCACCGAATAATTCGGAGCTTGCCATGAACAGCACTTCCCGCCCCGTCGCCCTCCGCCAGCCGCACGAGGCCGAGACCCTGCTCACCGAGAACGTCACCATGCGACTGCTGCTCGACGCCAACGAGACCGGTGGTTCGGTCAGCACCCTCGAAGTCACCATGAAGCAGGGTGCGGACGGCGCGGCCCCGCATTTCCACACGCTCTCCGATGAGCTGTTCTATGTCGCCGAGGGCGAGCTCCAGTTGCTCGCGGGCGATCGCATCGTCAGCGTCGCCGCGGGCGGCTCGATCGTGGTGCCCAAGCTGATGCCGCACGCCTTCGGCGCCACGCCGGACAGCGGGGCGCGCATCCTGATCGCGCTCATGCCGGGCGTACAGCGCTTCGAGTACTTCCGCACCCTGGATCGAATCGCCAAGGGAGAATCCGGCTTCGAGGAGTTGGCCGCGGCGCAGGAGGAGTTCGACAACCACTTCATCGACCGCCCGGACTGGTGGGCCGAGCGCAATGCCCATCGACGCTGAACGACAAACCGGTCGCGCGTGTTCGGCACCGCGCCAACCTGCGGCAATACCGCCGCGGCGACTGCGTCCCCGAGTAGCCCGGCAATCGCCGGATTGTGCGGCAGACCACCGAATTTCCGGAATGCGAGTCCGATTGCCGGGGTTGTTCGATTCATGCCATTCTCTGTTCCGGTCACCGTGCGCGGCTATGAGCTCGACATCAATGGTCATCTCAATCAGGCCGTATACCTGCAGTACGCGGAGCACGCGCGCTGGGAGATGCTGAAGGCGGCGGGCGTACCCGGCGAGAAGATGGTCCACTCCGGTATCGGCCCGGTGGTGCTGGAGAACAACATCAAGTACTTCCGCGAACTGCGTCTGGGCGATGAAGTGACCGTGAGCTGCGATTTCGAATGGGCCGACGGCAAGGTGTTCCGGATGCGCCAGGAGATCCGGAAACTGGACGGCACCGTATCGGCCGAGATCACGGTGACCGCCGGGGTCATGGATCTGAAGGCCCGCAAGCTCGTCGCCGATCCGGGTGCGGCATTGCGAAGACTCGCCGAAGCGCCCGGCGTACTCGGACTCTGATTTGCGCGCGGTGTAGCGAAAAAGTCTCAGGCTGAGCGGTTTCCGACGCCTCGGTAGGGTTTGCCGGAGCGTTGGAAATATTTCGTTGCGAACCGAACGAGCGCCCTCGAGGGATATGATTCAGATCAAGCTCGGCCCCGCAGCAAATCCCGAGCAGATCGGAGTTAAGCATGACCGGCGCCCTCCATCACCTCGCGTCAGCGCATATCGACGCTACTGCGCCGCCACTATCCGGCTATCTCGTAGCATCCACCGATCGGCATATCAGCGTGCGCGTCACCGACGGCACCTGGACGCTGAATCGCGCGGATGTACTGGACCTGACCGAAAGGGAAGTTGCGGCAGCGCAGGGAATCTGCGAGGGCCGTCCGGTATTCGTCCGCGTACGTAACGGCGCCACAGCGGATTTTACGCAGCGCCGTCGTATCGAACTCACCGAGCGACCGCCGACGATTCCGCAGGATTACTCCCCCGCCCGCGGCGATGACGAGTTGGCCGCGCTCACCGAGGTCTGGGCTCGCGGTCTCGAGCTCACCCCGAACCCGGGCGTCGCCGGTGCCACCATGACCTGCGTGCAGACACGTTCGCTGCGCGGCAGTGACGACGGCATCGCCGCCGACAGTCTCGACTGACGCTCGGATGTCTGCCCGCTCCATGGGTTCGGTGCTCGTTGTCACCGAAGCCGACGACCTGCACGGCGATGCGCTCGCCGCCACGCTTCGTAAACACCACGCGCTCAGTCCGATTCGGCTCGATATGCGTGACTTCCCGCGTGAGAACGGCACTTTCCGGGTCAGCCGGGACGGCACCTCACGCAGCCTCTCCCATATTCTCGGACTCGACGCGGTCTCCTCGGTGTGGTGGCGACGCCCGCATCCGACCCAGGTGCCGGGCAGTATGCGCAGTGCGGACGATGACTACCGGCAGGCCGAATGCGATGGCTTCCTCCAGGGTCTGCTGTGGTCCATGCCCGCGCTGTGGGTGAACGATCCGGGTGCCGACCGCACCGCGAATCGCAAACTGGTGCAATTGGAGACGGCCTATCGTGCCGGCTTCGCGGTGCCCGAAACGCTCATCACCAATGATGCCGGCGAGGCCCGCTCGTTCATCGAATCGCGGCCCGGGCCGGTGGTGTTCAAGCGCACCGGTACCGGGCGCGGCGCGTTCACCGAGACGCGCATCGTGACCCCGGCCGATATCGATCTGCTGCCGGGAATCCGCAACTCCCCCACCATTTTCCAGGACTATATCCACGCCGAATGCGATCTGCGCATCGTCTGGGTGGACGGCATCGAGTGGGTGGTGCGGATAGATTCGCAAGCCGGTGTGGGACGGGTGGATTCGCGCCTGGACACCTCGGTGGCCTTCACCCGAGACCGCCTGCCCGCCTCGGTGAGCAAATCGCTCTCCACGCTGATGGGCGCGCTCGGACTGGCCTTCGGGGTGCTGGATCTGCGGGTCGGCCGCGATGGCGAGGTCTGGTTCCTCGAGGTGAACCCGCAGGGACAGTTCGCCTATCTCGAGATCAAGACCGGGTTGCCGATCTTCGAGTCGCTGGCCAATCTGCTGGTGCTGGGCGACGGCACCGTCACCGTTTGAGCAGCGGGACGGTCGCCGACCGGCGGCCGCGGCACATCGTTCGATGGCCACGCGATATCGCAAGTGGTCGAACGGTTTTCACCGCCGACCCACTGCGATCCCCCGGTCGGCTACTTGCTCCCGGCCTTCGCCGCCGCCTTGCGGCGGTTCGCACCACCGCGGCTGCGGAGTTGCACATGCGACTCCACCAGCACATTGTGAATGAAACCGTATGAGCGGCCGGTATCTCGGGCCAGGGAGCGAATACTCGCTCCCGCCTCATACTGCTTCTTGAGCTGGGTTTGCAGGCGGTCTCGCGACTTTCCCGTCACGCGTGTGCCTTTACCCAATACGGCTTTACCCTGTGCGGGCCTGTCACTCATGACTTCCTCCGAGTCGCCGTGGGCGCCTCACTCCAGGTTAGAGACTCGGACGGCTGTGATCAATGAATCATTGTGATCGGAGTCACCTCAATCCTCGCAAATCGGTTCCGGGAGTACCCGGCGCTCACCCGGCCGCGGTCGCGGATAGGCCAGGTAGTAGGCGAATCCGAGCAGCAGGGTGGCCCCCCGCGACCATCGATTGCGAGGCGGAATCTCGTCCCAAACTCCATGCGGCATAGCCCATCACGCCGAGGACGAGCAGCGGCGGCAGCGGCCACAGCGGCATTCGACGGGTCCCCCTGGAGGATTCGCCGCGCACCCGCGGGGCCGCGACGAGGAAGTAAACCACGATCAATCCGGCGCCGGTGGCGGTGATCAACCAACTCAAAGGCAGTGTGGCGGCGGCGATCGCGGCGATGGCACCGGTGAGCACCGTGGCCGCGACGGGTGTCTGCCAGCACGGGTGCACAGCGCCAGCGCGCTGGCCCCGACCCGGGTGAGACGGTCCGGTCCGCCGGTGGTCACCCGAAGCCATTCGGACAGACCACGTTCCACATTCGCGAAGCCGAGCACGACCAGCACCGCGATGGCCGCCACCTCGATCGCGAGGAAGACGCCGGTGACCCGGGCATTGGTCTTGATATTGAGCACCGCGACCCCGGTCGTCCCACGATCACCGCGACGCCGACCCATTTACCGCTCAACTGCGAGAAAGGAAGACGCTCGAGGCCGTGTCACGGCCGAGAGCGTGATGAGAATGTTCTCGCCTACGCCGAGGGCGCGCGAGAGTTGTTGCCGGTAGCTGGATCGTTCATCGTCGTCGGCATTGCGGCCGGTCGGTACGGGAGTCGTCATCATGCGGCCTTTCTCTGACTTACAATCGAAGAATGAGCCTGCATCGCTGGCAATACCTGGTATTGGATATACCGATCACTTAACCGCACGTCAATGAATGCGGGAGGGGCAACGATGGCGCGACAGAAGAATCAGGAGCGGGCCCGCCGCACGATCCTGGACGCGGCACTGGCCACGGTCGCCGATCGCGGTGTCGGCCGGGTGCGGATCCGGGATGTCGCCGAGTTCGCGGGCGTCTCCCCCGGCACCGTGCACTACTACTTCGAAGACCTGGACAATCTGCTGCGCACGGTGCATCGCGAGGCCGGCGACCGGTTCTTCACCGAGCGCCTGGAAATGGTCACCGGGATCATCGACGCGCGCCGCAAACTGGGCGCGCTCATCTGGGCGGGTCTGCCGGAATCCGATGCCGATGCCCTCGTCGTCGCGCTGTACCGGCTGGAGGGGTACACCAATATCGCCGCCGCGCACGGAGATCTGATCACCTCGCTGTTCGAGAAGCAGGTGGCGCTGTATCTGACCGCCCTGGAAGTCGGTGTGGCACAGGGACATTTCCTGATCGACGCGCCCATCCTGGACGTGGCCGCCAATTTCGTGGCCCTCGAGGACGCCTACGGCCTGCATATCGTGGGCGGCAACCGGACCATGACCAAAGCCCGTGCCGCCCGGCTGATCTGCTCCTACGCGTGCACCGCCACCTGCTGCCCGGATATCGTCACGCCGCCGAAGGAGCTGTAGATGACCGACCCGCAAGCGTTTTCACCCGACGGCCGCCCCCGGGCGCGGGGGCTGGGTATCGACCTGCCGGGACGGACCGGGCCGTGGAACGCCCTCACCGATGTTCCGGGCATCGAGGTCGGGTACCGCACTCTCATCGCGGGAGAGGGCCCGCTGCGGCGCGGTGCGGGCCCGGTGCGCACGGGCGTGACCGCGATCCTGCCGCGCGGGCGCGCCGGGGTGGGCCGTCCCTGCGCGGCGGGGCGGTACGTGCTCAACGGCAATGGCGAAATGACCGGCACCGCATGGATCGACGAGGTGGGCGAGCTGACCACGCCGATCACCATTTCCAACACCCATGCGATCGGGCCGAGTCACACCGGGACGATCGAGTGGATCAATCGGCGGCATCCGGACTTGGCGCGGCAATGGTTGCTACCGGTTTGCGCTGAGACCTGGGACGGGTATCTCAATGACATCAACGGCGGTCACGTGACGCCGGAGATCGTGGCCGAGGCACTCGACGCGGCGGAATCCGGTCCCCTCCAGGAGGGTTCGGTGGGCGGCGGGACCGGCATGAACTGCTATGCGTTCAAGGGCGGCAGCGGGACCGCCTCACGGCTGGTCGAGTTCGGGGCGCGGACCTACACGGTCGGGGTGTTCCTCCAGGCGAATTTCGGTTCGCGCCACGAACTTACGGTCGCCGGTCGGCGAATCGGCTCCCGGATCACAGCGGGCAATCCGCAGGAGTCCGGTTCCTGGGGCACCGCGCCGGACCGCTCGCCCGCCGCGCCGGGCGGTGCCGGATCGGTCATCGTGATCGTGGCGACCGACGCACCGCTGCACGCGCTGCAATGCACGGCGATGGCGCGGCGCGTGCCATTCGGCCTGGGCCGCACCGGAACCACGGGCAGTCTGTTCTCCGGTGATCTGTTCCTGGCCTTCTCCACCGCCGGGGACCGGCCCGCGGAAACCGGCTTCCCCGTGGGGGATCCGAGCGCGGACGAGTTGATCACCACGACGCGGCTGCCGTGGAATCGGATGGATCGGTTCTATGCGGCCGTGGTCGACGCGGTCGAGGAGGCGGTGCTGAACGCGCTCATCGTGAATACCGATATGACCGGGCGCGATGGGCACTTCTCCCCCGCGCTCCCGCATGATCAGCTGAAAGAGCTTCTGGCGGAACGGCACTGACCGTGAATGGCACCGACTGCCATTCGGCAGTCGGTGCCCGCTCGGCTCAGGCGAGCTGAATGAGCTCCAGGTACTCCTGCGACCAGTGGTCCTCGGTGCCGTCGGGCAGCATGATGACCCGCTCGGGATTGAGCGCCTCGGCCGCGCCCGGATCGTGGGTGACCAGTACGACCGCGCCCGCATAGCTGCGCAGCGCGTCCAGCACCTGCTCACGCGAGATCGGGTCGAGGTTGTTGGTCGGCTCGTCCAGCAGCAGCACGTTCGCGGCGGAGGAGACCAGACCGGCCAGCGCCAGACGGGTCTTCTCACCGCCGGAGAGCGTGCCCGCGGGCTGATCCAGCTGCGGACCGGAGAACATGAACGCGCCGAGCAGTCCGCGTAGGTCCTGCTCACCGGCGTCGGGAGCCGCGTGCCGGATGTTCTCCCAGACGCTGGCATTGTCGTCGAGAGTGTCGTGCTCCTGGGCGAAGTAGCCGACCTTGAGGCCGTGGCCCGGGACCAGATTGCCCGCGGTGGGCTGTTCCGCCCCGGCGAGCAGGCGCAGCAACGTGGTCTTACCCGCACCGTTGAGCCCGAGGATGACCACGCGGCTGCCGCGGTCGATGGCCAGGTCCACGCCCGCGAAGATCTCCAGCGACCCGTACATCTTGGTCAGGTTCTCGGCCATGAGCGGGGTCTTGCCGCAGGTGGCCGGGTTGGGGAACTTGATGCGGGCAACCCGGTCGGCCACGCGCAACTCGTCCACCTCCGAGAGCATGCGTTCGGCGCGCTTGATCATCTGGTGTGCGGCAGCGGCTTTGGTGGCCTTCGCGCCGAGTTTGGCGGCCTGCTGCTTGAGCGCGCCGGCCTTCTTCTCGGCATTGGCGCGTTCGCGCCGGCGGCGCTGTTCATCGGTGGCGCGGGCGTCGAGGTATTTCTGCCAGCCCATGTTGTAGATATCGGCCTCACCGCGCACGGCGTCGAGGAACCAGACCTTGTTCACCACGTCGCCGAGCAGTTCGACATCGTGGGAGATGACGATGAGCCCGCCCTCGTGGCTCTGCAGGAAGCCGCGCAGCCAGGTGATGGAATCGGCGTCGAGGTGGTTGGTGGGCTCGTCCAGCAGCAGCGTGGTGTTGGACTTGCCGCCGCTGCCGTCGGAGGCGGCGAACAGGATGCGCGCCAATTCGATTCGACGGCGCTGACCGCCCGAGAGCGTGCGCAGCGGCTGCGCGAGCACCCGATCCGGCAGTCCGAGGCTGCTGCAGATCCGCGCCGCCTCACTCTCGGCGACGTATCCGCCGAGCGCCGAGAACCGGTCCTCGAGCTGCCCGTACTTGCGCACGGCCTTATCGCGGGCGGCATCATCGGCCACCTCGGCCATAATGGTCTGCTGCTTCTCCATATCGCGGATCAGCGTGTCCAGCCCACGCGCCGACAGCACCCGGTCCCGCCCCAGTACATCGAGATTGCCCTCGCGCGGATCCTGCGGCAAATACCCCAAATCCCCGGACCGCATCACCTTGCCCGCGTAAGGTTCTCCCTCACCGGCCAGAATTCGCAGCGTGGTGGTCTTCCCGGCGCCATTGCGCCCGACCAAACCGATGCGATCACCGGCCTGCACCCGCAGCGCCGGCCCGGGCGCCGTCAACAGGGTGCGGACTCCGGCCCGGACCTCCAGGTCGGTCGCGGTGATCACAAACGTCTCCTCGTGCGTGGGTGTGCTGACGGATAACTGCTCGACTGTGCGCCCTCACGACACACAAGAACCACCGATTTTACCTATTCCCCGGCGAACGCCACGGTCAGGGGCACCTTGCCACACCGCGACGTCCGAAAATTCCAGTTTCAGTACAGTTTTGGCCGGTGGCAGACCATCGCTCGGGAGGAGATCTTCGGCCCGGTGCTGAGCATCATCGCCCACGACGGCGACGCGGACGCTGTCGATATCGCCAACGATTCTCCCTACGGCCTGCGCGGCGCGGTGTTCTCCGGCGACCACGACCCCGCCGTCACCGCCGCGCTGCGCATACGCACCGGACAAGTCGACATCAACGGCTACAAAATGCTCCCCGACGCCCCCTTCGGAGGCTACGGACAATCCGGCTACGGCCGCTGCCAAGGCCGACTGGGGTATGAAGAATATCTTCAGGTGAAGTCACTGCAACTATGACAACGATCTGTGTCTCGAGCCGTGGGTGAGCCCGTCCAGCGAAGGCGGGGGGCCAGCCGTTCGAACCGTGGCCACGCATGTACGCTTGTCGGGCGAAGATCCAGTTGCCCTGCCGGACAACCGATCTGACCCACCCGTCATGGCCGTGGGTTACAGAGACCCCATTCATGTCACCGTCATCTGAAAGACTTGGTCACATGCTGCAGGTATGCCTGAACGGTGCCCGACGTCGACACGAATTCACCTCCCTCCCGGTGACCCCTGCCGAGCTGGCGGCAGCGGCCCGGGACGCGGTTCGCGCCGGAGCCGCGGACATTCATCTGCATCCCAAGGACTCCACCGGGCACGACACCTTGGAGCCCGACCATGTCGCCGCCGCAGTGACGGCGGTGCGGGCGGCAGTGCCGGGCGTCCAGATCGGCGTAACCACCGGTGCGTGGACCGCCCAGGACACCCACCAGCGTGTCGCCCAGGTGAGCGGGTGGACCGTGCTACCGGATCATGCCTCGGTGAACTGGCATGAGGACGGTGCCGCCGTGGTCGCGGAGACGCTGCTGGCCAAGGGAATTGGGATCGAGGCCGGGATCTGGTCCGGAACCGATTCCGCCCGGCTGTTCCTCGACTGGCCGCACGCCCACCGGGTCCTGCGCATTCTGGCCGAAGTCACCGACACCGACCCGTCCACCGCCCGACAGACAGCCGCCGTTCTCCTGGACACGTTGACCACGGTGACCGATGTACCGATCCTGCTTCACGGACAGGACAGCTCGGCCTGGACGATCCTGGCAATGGCCGCCGCCCGGGGCCTGGATACCCGAATCGGTCTCGAGGACGTCCTTCACCTACCCGACGAGTCCCCGGCCGACAGCAATGCCGACTTGATCCGAGCCGCTCGTCACCTCATCGCCCAGACAGACGACCAGTCTCGATAACCGACCGCACCCACCTTATAGACAGCGTCTGTTGACCCGACTCGTCCGCTCGGGGCCGTGCCCGCACACCTCGCCCCCGCGACATTAACCATCGAGTAGCTGTACGGTGGATCTTGGCCCGACCGTCGGGTGCGATCAATCGATTCGGAGGGTTCCATGTCTCTGAGTGACAAGATCAGCAACAAGGCCGAGGAGCTGGGTGGCAAGGCCAAGGAGGCCGCCGGCAATCTGACCGACGATGATTCCCTCCGCGCGGAAGGCAAGGCCGATCAGGCCGAGTCCGGGCTCAAGGGCGCGGTGGAGAATGTGAAGGATGCCGTCGAAGAAGGCGTCGACAAGGTGAAGAACGCCTTCAAGCGCTAGCTGACACGCGGATATCCCGCGGCCGCCGGGCTACCCAGCTCGGCGGCCGTTCGCGTTCAGCGAAGCGGCGCACCGGAGCCCGCGGTCGCCGCGAACTCTGACCTATGCTGCGCCGGTGATCGACCACACCATCCCGGCACGGACCGCCGCACTCATCTGGGCGACCGCCCGCCGGATCGGTGTCTCGCCGGTGCATCTGGCGCATTCCTCGGGGCTGGATCCGGCCACCTTCGGTGATGATCTGTTGCGGGTGCCGACCGAATCGGTCTGGCGGGTGTGGGAATTGATCGATTTCCGCGCGGGCGCCGGAACTCGCGCCGGTCTGCTGGCGGCCGAGCAGGCCGATCGCGACGGGCTGCATGTGTGGGACTACCTGTTCTCCAGTCGGCCCACGCTCGCCGAGAGTTTGCGCACGGTGATGGAGCTACGTGCGGTGGTCACCGATCCGGGCGTCGGCTGGGAGGTGATCGAGGACGGTGGCCTGCTCACGATCCGCTGTGCGGTGGCCGTGGAACCCGAGGCGGTGCTCGCCCCGGTCGAGGTCTTCGTGCTCGCGGTCATGCTGCGGCGAGTACGCGCCGCCGTCGGGCGGCAGGTCGCACCGGTACGGGTCAGATTGACCCAGCCGCCCGGACCGGGGCGCGGCTATCTCGTGGACGAATTCGGTACCGGCAATATCGATTTCGACGCACCCCACTCCGAAATCACCTTCCTCGATGTCGGCGCGCTCCCCACCGGAAGCGACCCGCGCCTGGGCGCGCTGTTGAGTCGCCATGCCGAACTCTCCCTTGCCGCCGCGCATGCGGCCCCGACCTGGCACGACAAACTCCGTGCCGCTGTGCATCAATCGATGGCGGCGGGTGCGCTGGATCTCGCCGATGTGGCACGCCGTTTGGCCACCAGCCCGCGCACCCTGCAACGCCGTTTGCAGGAGGAGGGCACCAGCTGGCGCGCGGAGGTCGACGCGGCCCGCCACCGCCATGCCGTGGATCTGCTGCGCGAGACCGCGCTCCCCCTGCAATCGGTCGCGACCCGTGTCGGCTACACCGACGCCCGCGCCCTGCGCCGCGCATTCCAGCGCTGGACCGGCACCAATCCGGACGCCTTCCGCCGCGGCGTGCCCAGCGGCGCGTGAACCGGGCGGCACGACCCGCGGCGCACTTACTGCCAACCGGTTGGGTTGGCGGGGCGGGACCGGATCGCGGCGCATAGTGTCCGGCGATCCGCGATCGAACCGGCCATAGATTCATGGTGCAGGCCCGGTGACGCGAATCGCTTGTCCACCAGGGCATTCGGCGGCCCGCGAGGAAATTTTCCGAGACCGGGAATTTTCGCACTGTGCATAACCTTTAAAACGTCGATGACTGGTTAGAACGAGTCGATGCGAGATTGTCGAGATCTTGGCGATCCGCTCTGCTTGCGCTGGTCAAAAGCATTCGGACAGTGAGGAAGTGATGGGCGTGCGACGCGATCAAGTGGCGTGGGCGGGGCTGGCGGCGATGACGGTGTCGTTCGGGCTGAACTTCTCCATGGGGGTGTTCTTCGCACCGACCGCCGCCTCGTACGGGGTGAGTGCGACGGCGCTCGCGGTGGCCGCGGCGCTCGGGACAACGGTGACCGGGGTGGCGCAACCGTTCGTCGGCAGACTTCTGGACGGCGCCGGGGCCAAACCGGTGCTGATCGGCGGGCTGACACTCATCAGCGCCAGCTATCTCGCCCTGGCCCTGGTGCGGGAGACCTGGCAATTCGTCACCGCCTACATGCTTCTCGGCGGCCTCGGGTTCGCGGCCTCGTCTACCCTGACGATCACCACGCTCATCGGACGGACGCTCGGCGGTCAGGTCGGCCCGGCACTGACCAGGGCCGCGGTCGGCATCAATCTCGGCCAGTTGATCGGGCCCTGGGCCGCCACCGCACTGTTCGAACCTCTCGGCGTACGGGCCACCTACGGGGTGCTCGGCGCCGTCGGATTGGCCGTCACCGGCATACTGTGGGCATTGCTACCCGGCGACCGGGTGACCAATCCCCTTGCCGGACAGGCGGAATCGCTGGCCGGTCGAGGGCGGGTGCTGATCTCCTTCGGGCTGCATTCGGCGACCCTCTACGTGGTGATCCTGATGCTGCCCAAGCATGCGGTCGAAGCGGGCTGGTCCGTGGTGGGCGCGGGCCGGCTGGTGGCCCTGGCCGCACTGGCGGCCGGACTCACCTCCGCCGCCATGGTCCGGCTGCAACGCCGCTACCGCGCTGAACACCTGCTACAGGCGCTGTACGCCGTGCGGATTGTCGCCCTCGCGCTGGCGGTTTCGAGTAGCGCGACGCCCACCCTGATCGCGGTCGCGGTGCTGTTCGGTGCCGCGTCCTTCCCGATCGTGCCGCTGACCATGGCGGTGGTATCCCGCGGCCTCGATCCCGCCCGTATGGGTCGCACGCTCTCGCCCGCCTGGGTGATCCACCAACTCGCCGCCGCCGCGGGGCTGGCCGTGGCCGGTTCACTGCACGCGCTGACCGACAGCTACCGCGGCTATTTCGCGCTCGGCCTGCTGTTCAGCGTCGGCGCGGCACTGCTGCTCATCCCTGCTCGCACACCCGAATTCGCCGCGACCGCGGCCTGACCCCCTTTCACCGCTCAGTACGACAACCAGAAACCGGAGAAGAACATCATGACCACTGTCACCCATCACACCGCCGAGATCCAGGGCCTGCCCGTCTTCTATCGCGAGGCGGGCGACCCTGCCAAGCCGACACTCGTTCTGCTGCACGGCTTCCCGACCAGCTCGGCTATGTTCCGCAATCTGATTCCCGCGCTCGCGGCGGAATATCATCTGATCGCGCCGGACCATATCGGGTTCGGGCAGTCCGCGATGCCGGCGGTGGACGAATTCGAGTACACCTTCGACAAGCTCACCGAGATCACCCTGGAACTGCTCGACACCCTGGGCATCGAACGCTTCGCGCTCTACATCCAGGACTACGGCGCGCCGATCGGCCTGCGCATCGCCTCGCGGAATCCCGAGCGGGTCAGCGCACTGATCACCCAGAGCGGCAATGCCTATATGGAGGGGTTCACCCCGTTCTGGGAGGTGCTGTTCGCGCACGCCGCCGACCGTGCCACCCATGAGCCCGCGGTGCGCAAGCTCCTCGAACTCGATGCCACGAAATGGCAGTACACCCATGGTGTTCCGGCCGACCGGCTGGACCGGGTCAGCCCGGATACCTGGATCCTCGACCAGCACTACCTGGATCGGCCGGGCAACAAGGAGATTCAGCTCCAGCTGTTCGCCGACTACAAGAACAATCTGGACGGTTACCCGGACTTCCAGAAATACTTCGCCGAGCATCGCCCGCCGACGTTGATCGCCTGGGGCGAGCACGATGAGATTTTCGGCCCCGATGGAGCCCGCGCCTACCTGCGCGATATCCCCGAGGCCGAACTCCACCTGCTGAACGCGGGGCATTTCGCCCTCGAGACCCACGGCCCCGAGATCGCCACCCTGATTCGCGACTTCCTGGCCCGCCAGGTCGGATAGTCCGCGAATCACGGGCGGCGCCCGCGCGATTCGTTCGACGGCGAGATCACAACCCTGGGCGCGGCACATCGCCGCGCCAAGCCCCGGTCTCGCCGGGGCGCTCCTCGATGAAGGCCTTGAAGCGCTGGAGATCACCCTTGACCCGGTGGTCGAGGAGTCCCAGTTTGTCGCCGACATTCTCGACGAACCCCTCGGGATCCACCGCCATTTGGGTGGTGACCCGGGTGGTTTCGTCATCGATGCGATGGAAGGTGACCACGCCCGCGTGCTCCGGTCCGCTGTCGGACCGCCACGCGACGCGCTCGTCGGGATGCTGTTCGGTGATGGTGGCGTCGAACTCGCGCTCGACGGGGCCGACCTTGACCTTCCAGTGCGTATGGGTGTCGTCGATCTGCCGGACCTGTTCCACGCCGGTCATGAACTCCGGGAAGGACTCGAACTGGGTCCATTGGTTGTACACGGTTCGGATGGGTGCCTTGACTTCGGTTGAAGCGGTTACGGTGCTCATAGTCGGGCGGCTACCCGTGACAACCGGGCTTAAACGAGGGCGATCACTGCGGGATATCGCCCTCGTAGTCCATATTCGCGGCCTGATCTTCGGTTTTCGCCGGAGCGTCGTCTCTGGCCTCGGGCTCGTTGTCGTCCCGTTCGGTGTCGGTGTCCTCGGGGTCGGCGGAAGAGCGTGAATTGATCATGTGTCAGGCATTGCCGACCATCGCGAAATCAAACCGGGGGGCGTGCGCTAATCAGGTGTAGCGGACCTGCCAGTGTTTGAAACCGTTGATCCACCCGTTGCGCAGCCGCTGCGGGGGCGCAACTTCGCGCAGGTCGGGCAAGACGTCGGCGATGGCATTGAACATCAGATCGATTTCGAGGCGGGCCAGGTTGGCGCCGACGCAGAAGTGCGGTCCGGTGCCGCCGAAGGCCAGGTGCGGATTGGGGTCGCGCAGGATGTCGAAGGTGAACGGGTCCTCGAAGGCGTCCTCATCGAAATTGGCTGAGCCGTAGAACAGCCCGACGCGTTCACCGGCCCGGATGCGCTGACCGCCGAGTTCGGTGTCGGCGGTGGCGGTGCGCTGGAATACCGTCACCGGGGTGGCCCAGCGCACGATTTCGTCGGGGGCGGTCGCCGGGCGCTCTCGGCGGTACAGCTCCCACTGCTCGGGATGGTCGACGAACGCCTTCATTCCGTGCGTGATGGCATTGCGGGTGGTCTCATTGCCCGCGACAGCCAGCAGGATGACGAAGAAGCCGAATTCGTCCGAACCCAGTGCCTCACCGTCGATATCGGCGTGCACGAGTCGGCTCACGATGTCCTCGACCGGGTTCCCGCGCCGGTCTTCGGCCATATTCCAGGCGTAGCCCAGCAGTTCGACCGAGGCTCGGGTCGAGCTGTCGGTGCTGGTGGTGTCGCCGTAGTCGGGGTCGTCGTAATTGAGCATCTGATTCGACCACTCGAACAGTTTGTGCCGGTCGGCCTGCGGCACCCCGATGAGTTCGGCGATTGCCTGCAACGGCAACTCCGAGGCGACCTGTTCGACGAAATCCCCACCGCCGCAAGCCTTCGCGGCCCGCACGATCGCGGCGGCCCGGTCGGTCAGTGCCGCGCGCAGGCCCTCGATCGCGCGCGGGGTGAAGCCCTTGGAGATGATCCGGCGAATCTTGGTGTGCTTGGGCGGATCCATATTCAGCAGGATCGCGCTGGTCAGCTCGATCTGCTCGGCGGTGACGGCACCGGGTAGCCGGATGATCGAACCCTTGCGCTGCGCGGAGAACAATCCGGGATTGCGCGAGACCTCTTTGATGTCTTCGTGTTTGGACACCACCCAGTAGCCGCCGTCGTGGAATCCGCCGGATTGCGCGTCGGTCTGCGGATTCCACCAGACCGGGGCGGTGCGCCGCAGGTGCGCGAATTCCGCTGCGGGATTCCGGGTTTCCCACAGTGCGGGATCGGTGAAATCGAACCCGGCGGGCAATGCGGGCGCGGACAAATCAGCCTCCTGAGGACAACGCTGTCTGGAACCGGTGGATCACCGCTGACGGCGGCGGTAACGCACCCGGCACGGCTGTTGCAGCTGCACCACCATCTTCGAATGATCATTGCGATAGGTGTCCGAGGGCTGGGCCAACTCGAACTCCCAGTCCCGCAACAGGATCGAGAAGATCGCCTTGAGCTGCATCAGCGCGAACGGAGCGCCCACACAGCGGTGCCTACCCGCCCCGAACGGAATCCATGTCCAGCGGTTGACGATGTCCTCCTGACGCGGATCCAGGTACCGGCTCGGATCGAACAGGTCCGGTTCGGGGAAGTCCTCGCCGATGCGGTTCGAGATCGCCGGGGTCGCGGCCACCATGTCCCCGGGGGCGATGCGATGCCCGCACACCTCGAACTCGTCGCGCGCGATCCGCATCAGGATGATCAACGGCGGATGCAATCGCAGCGATTCCTTCAGCGCCGCTTCCAGATTCGGAATCTGCCGCAGCGCATTGTGGCTGACCTCGGAACCGTCGGCGTACAACTCGTCGAGTTCGGTCACGACGCTCGCCAATACCTCCGGGTGCCTGAGCAGCTCGATAATGGTCCACGCCGCGGTCCCCGACGTGGTGTGATGCCCGGCGAACATCATCGAGATGAAGATCCCGGTGATCTCACTGGCCGAGAACCGCGGCGCGCCGTTCTCATCCGGCACCGACATCAGCACATCGAGCATGTCCCGAGAGTCCTTGCCCGACACCGGATTCCCCGCCCGCCCGTCCATGATCGCCTGCACCAATTCCACCAGCTTGACGCGGGCCTCATCGCGGCGGCGGAAGCTCTCGATCGGCGCGTACGGATCCACATACGCCAGCGCGTCGGTGCCCTGCTCGAGCTCGTGATACAGATGCGCGAACCGCCCATCGAGCTCGTCGCGGAACTTCTTGCCGATCAAACACGCCGAGGAGGTGTAGATCGTCAACTCGGCGAAGAACTCCAGCAGATCGATCTCACCCTGCTCCCCCCATCCGGTGAGCATCCGATCCACCTCGGCCGCGATGGTCACCGCGTGCCCGCGCATATGATCCGCCCGCAACGCCTGATTGTGCAGCATCTCCTTGCGCCGCTCCGGGCTGGCGTCGAACACCACACCCTCACCGAAGATCGGCTTCATGAACGGATACGCCGCCGCCTGATCCAAATCCTCGTCGCTGGCGCGGAAGAAGAACTCGTTCGCCTCGGACCCGGACAGCAGGATCACATCACGCCCGGCGAGTTCGAACGACCCCACGTCCCCGCATTCGGCGCGCACCCGCCCCATCAACGCGATCGGATCGGTCCGGAACTCCTCGAGATGACCGTGCTCGCCCGCACCGCCCGAGACCCGTCGCGGCTTGACCATTGGCATGGGAAATTCCTCTCCGGGCGACCACCTCGGCACCCCAGACACGTGTCCGGACGGTACTACGAATGGAAGTCCAGAACAAGGCCCGCACAGCCCTTGCGCCCGGTCGGAAGCGGGAACTATATTTCAGAACGCCCGAACCAAGATCGACGCGCCCGCGCACGAGGAGTGGAATTCGACATGACCGGTGTCCGCGGCGAATCATGAAGACCAGACTCAATTGCCCCTGCGGAGAACATATTCGGGGCGAAGACGAAAACGACCTGGTCGAGCGCACGCTGGCGCATCTGGCCGAACGGCACCCGACCCACGACTACACCCGGGACGAAATCCTCTTCATCGCCCACTGAATCCTCTTCATCGCCTACTGAGTGCGACCACGCACTTCAGCGATGACCGCCAGCGGGTTGCATCACGGCGTTCCACCAGGAATCCAGCCGACTCGGTTCGGGCCAGTACACCACCGGCACATCATCGGAATCCGTTGCGGCAGTACGACGCCGCGGTTCGTCACGTCGACCGCCGCGATGTGCGCGGTCGGCGGTCTGCGAAGACACTCTCATGGAAATTCCCCGATCCAATGGGGTGGGACCGGGATCCGATCAACCGGACCCACCCCGCGACGGAAAGTTTCAGGAACGCTCAGGCGTTGATCGCCTGCCGGTCGCCGTCATGGCGGGCGATCTCGATCTTGCGGGGTTTGGCCTTCTCGGCCACCGGAATCGTCAAGCGCAGCACACCATCTCGGTAGTCGGCGCGGATTTTCTCGGTATCCAGGCTCTCACCCAGGAACAGTTGGCGGCTGAAGACGCCGCGCGGGCGCTCCGCGGCGAGCATGGATCGTCCGGAATCCAATTCGGGGCGCGAGGCCCGGACCGTCACCACATTGCGTTCGACGTCCATGTCCAGGGATTCCGGATCGATACCGGGCAGATCGAACTCGGCGACGAATTCGTCGCCGTCGCGCCAGGCATCCATCGGCATGACCGCGGGACGGGCCGCCGTGCCGAACACCTGCTGCGTCAATCGATCCAGATCACGGAACGGATCAGTGCGCATCAGCATGGTCGCCACCTCTCACTCCAATCTCATAGTCTCTTGTTCAGATAACCTCTGTCATCTGACATAGATATTATTTAGCACTCGCACCAGGAGAGTGCAAGATTGAAGCACAGGTAATCTAATCCGGAGACCCGGCGATCCTGAGGAGTCCCATGCCGCATCCCCCTGAACAGCACCTACCGGGTTCGAGCCGCGCCGTGTACGCGATCTCGGTCGCCGCCGAGCTGGCCGGCATCGGGGTGCAGACGCTACGGCTCTATGAACAGCACGGCCTGATCCTGCCCGCCCGCAGCGCCGGTGGCACCCGCCGCTACAGCGGGGACGATCTGGTGCGATTGCAGCGCATCATCGCCCTGGCCGCCGAGGGCATCAATCTCGCCGCGATCGCCCGGATCCTCGAGCTCGAGGACGCCAATGCCGTACTCGCGGCCGAACTGCTGCGGGTGCGCGCGGAGCTCGCGCTCAGACCCGCGCGTTCGTGACGGTCGCGGCCGGTACCCGGCGCAGATAGCGGCCGCGCGGCGTGCCCTCGATGTGGCCGTCGCGGACGATGCGGCGACCACGCAGGAAGACATCGGTCACCCGGGCCTTCATCTCGAAGCCTTCGAAAGGCGTGTATTCCTGGGCGGATTCGGAGTCCGCGGCCCGAACGGTCCACCGCGCGTGCGGATCGACCAGCACGATATCGGCATCCGCGCCGGGGTCCAGGGAGCCCTTATCGGTGAGCCCGTAGCGGCGGGCGGGTGCGGCGGAGGTCAATTCGGCGATGCGGCCCAGGGGCAGTCCGCGCGCGAGCCCCTCCCCGACCAGTCCGGGCAGCAGGTACTCGGCCCCGCCGAATCCGGATTTGGCCAGGAAGACATCCTGCGGATCGTCGCCGAACTTCTCCTCGGCGCGGCAGCACGCGTGATCGCTGACCACCCAATCGATATCACCCGCCAGCAGATGTCGCCACAGCGCCTCGACATCGGCGCGTTCGCGCAGCGGCGGATTGACCTTGCCGCCGATCCCGTGCGCGCTGTCCACATCGGCGAGCAGATGCCCGATGGTGACCTCTCGCCGAAAGTCGATATGCGGGAACGCCGACGCCATGCGCAGCGCGGCGTCCACGGCCTTGTCCGAGGACAGGTGCAGCAGATTGATATTCGGGAATTCGGTCTCATGGGCCAGATACGAGGCCACCGTGATGGCCAGGCCCTCCGAATGCGCCGGACGCGACGCACTGTAGGCGCGCAGGCCGGTCAGCGTACGGTCGGCTTCGACGAGTTCGGTGTAGGCGGCCATGATTTCGGCGGTTTCACAGTGCAGCGACAGGGTGATCAGTTCGCCGTAGCGCTCGCGCGCGCTGCGCAGACCGCGCATGACGAATTCGAAGTGCGCCAGATCGTAGCGTTCGGTGGGCGGGATCATCAGAAAGTCCGCCTGGTCGTGTGAACGCCCGTGCAGTCCGTGGCCACCGTAGAACATGAAGATCTTGAACGAGGTGATGCCGAATTCCTCTACCAGGAACGGTATCTCGGCGATGTGCTCACGCGTCATCGGCGCGAGGTGCAGGGCGTGGTCGACGTAGGCGCGCCCCGCCATCCGGTCGAGCGCCTCGGGAACGAAATCCCGGTACGAGCCGCCGCGGTTGAGGTAGTAGCGCCCGGTGCGCAGATAACTCAGTGAGGTGGTGACGCCGCCCTGCGCACAGGCGCGGCTCTCGGTCTCGGTGTCATCGCCGAGGTCGGCGTAGATCCCCCAATGCTGATGGGCGTCAACGACTCCCGGAAAAGCCAACCGCCCGCCCGCATCGACGGTCTCGGCCGCGCCCTGCGCCAGGCCCGCGCCCACCCGGATGATCCGGCCGTCGGCGACGACGATGTCCTGTGGTTCGGGCAGTGCGGTGGATGCGTCACCGGGCCGAACCACCCGGGCGTTCCGGATCACCAGATCATTGTCGGCCACTACCGTCTCCAGTTTCCTTGTGCGAAACATCTTTACCAACTGTGCGATCATCGCAGTACGATGCGCTGGTAGTCAACGCCGCAGGTTTCCCGAAAGTTTCACTGTGGGAAACACTCGGGGATAGGGAGATTGGCCATGACCGGGCCGCTGACAGGAATCAAGGTGCTCGACATCGCGACATTGTTCGCCGGACCGCTGGCGGCCACGCTGCTGGCCGATTTCGGGGCCGAGGTGATCAAGATCGAGCATCCGCGCGGTGATCCGGTGCGCGGCCACGGCGCGCAGCGGGACGGAATCGGCCTGTGGTGGAAGATGATCGGCCGGGGTAAACGGTCGGTGACCCTGTATCTCGGCGCACCCGAGGGTCAGGAGTTGTTCCGCCGCATGGTCGCCGACGCCGACGTGGTCATCGAGAACTTCCGGCCGGGCACCCTGGAGCGCTGGGGTCTGGGGTACGCCGCACTGTGCGAGATCAATCCGCGATTGGTGCTGGCGCGCGTGACCGCTTTCGGCCAGATCGGCCCGTACGCGCAGCGCCCGGGATTCGGCACCCTCGCCGAGGCGATGAGCGGGTTCGCGGCCATGACCGGTGCGCCCGACGGCCCGCCGACGCTGCCCCCGTTCGGTCTGGCAGACGGAATCGCCGCCCTGACAACGGCTTTCGCCATCATGACCGCCCTGCGATCCCGCGAGACGACCGGGCGGGGACAGCAGGTCGATCTGGCCATTATCGAGCCGATGCTGACCCTGCTCGGGCCGCACATCACCGCCTACGATCAGCTCGGGCAGGTGCCCCCGCGCACGGGCAATCGATCCTCCAACAACGCACCGCGCAACCTGTACCGGACCGCCGACGACGAGTGGGTCGCGGTGTCCACCAGCGCCCAATCGGTGGCCGAACGGGTGGTGCGATTGGTGGGGCGGCCGGACCTGGTGCGCGCCCCCTGGTTCGCCAGCGGAGCCGAACGTGCCGCGCACGCCGACGAATTGGACGAGGCCGTCGGTTCCTGGATCGCCGCCCGCAAGACCGAGGAGGTGGTGGCGGCGTTCGAGCACGCGCAGGCCGCCATCGCGCCGGTGTACACCACCGCCGATATCTTCGACGATCCGCAGTTCCGGGCGCTGGAGTCGATCATCAGCCTGCCGGATGCGGAGTTGGGACGAATTCGCATGCAGAACATCCTTTTCCGGCTTTCGGAGACGCCCGGGGCGATTCGCTGGACCGGACCGCCCCTGGGTGCGCACACCGCCGAGGTGCTGGCCGACTACGGTGTCGGCGCGGATCGCCTGACACAGTTGCGCGCGGCGGGAGTGGTGCGATGAGCGGGACGAACCAGGTATCCACCCGAAATCCACTGGTGGCGGCCGTCACCGCCGGGGTGCGGCTCATCGAGCTGGGTCAGCCGTTCTTCACCGGTATGCCGTGCTCACCGAATCATCCGGGCTTTCGCATGACCCTGATCCGCCGCCACGGCGATATGGTCCGCCCGGACGGCGGGTCGGCGGCGAACGAGATCATTGTGACCGGCGGCCATGTCGGAACCCATATCGACGCGCTCAGTCATGTGAGCCATGAGGGCCTGCTGCACGGTGGAGCGGACGCGCATGAGGCGCAGCGCGGCGGCGCGTTCACCCGGCACGGGGCCGAACATCTTCCGGGGCTGATACGGCGCGGTGTCCTGCTGGATGTGGCGCGGCTGCATGATGTCGAGGTCCTGTCCGGCGGATATGAGATCACCGCCGAGGATCTGCGCTCAGCCGCGAAACAGGCCGGAACGCAACTGAATCCGGGCGATATCGCGTTGATCCGCACCGGATGGTCACGCCATTTCACCGACCGGGACGCCTACCTGGGCGGCGCCTCGGGCGTGCCCGGCGCGGGTGTGGGCGCGGCCCGCTGGCTGGCCGAACAGGGTGTGGTGGCGACCGGATCCGATACCACCGCGTACGAGTGCATTCCGCCCGGTGCGGGCCACAGCGTCCTGCCGGTGCACCGCATCCTGCTGGTCGAATCCGGGATCTACATCCTCGAGCATCTGGCGCTCGAGGAGTTGGCCGCCGCCGAACTCACCGAATTCGTCTTCCTGCTCGCGCCTCTGCGCATTGTCGGTGGCACCGGATCACCGGTGCGTCCCCTCGCGGCGGTGTCGCGATGAGCGAACCGACGGTGGTCCAGCGGCTGGCCGCGTTCGCCTACACCGCCGCAACCCGAGGCGTGGGTGCGGACTTGCGGGCCGATGCCGCCCGACGGGTGCTCGATGTGCTCGGCAATAGTCTTGCCGCGCTGCATACTCCGCCCGCGGTCGCGGTGCGGACCCTGGTGGATGAGTGGGGTGGCCGACCGCAGGCGACCGCGCTCGGCCTGCCCGGCGCGCTGCCCGAGCCCAGCGCCGCACTGCTCGGCGGGACGCTCGCGCACGCGATGGATTTCGACGACACGCATTTGCCGTCGGTCCTGCATCCCTCGGCCTCGGTGGTGCCCGCCGCGCTGGCGGTCGCCGAATCCCGGAACACCACCGGACCGCGGCTACTGGATGCGGTCGCCATCGGCATCGAGATCACCATCCGCCTAGGCATGGCGGGATATGATGCCGGGCTGGGGAATTCGATATTCTTCGAACGCGGCCTGCATGCCACGGCCATCTGCGGCACGGTCGGCGCGGCCGCCGCCGCGGCAATGCTCTCGGACCTCGATGCGGCCGGGATCGCGCACGCCATGGGGATCGCCGCGAGTATGGGTTCGGGTCTGCTGGAAGCCAATCGCACCGGCGGCACCGTCAAACGCGTGCACTGCGGCTGGGCGGCGCATGCCGGGGTGACCGCGGCCGGTCTCGCTCGCACCGGGATGACCGGACCGCCCACGGTGATCGAAGGGAGATTCGGTCTGCTGCAAGCGTTTTGCGGTAACAGTGCCGACATCGATGCCGTCTGCCGAGATCTCGGCGAGCAGTGGGAATTGCCGGGCGTGTTCTTCAAACCGTACCCCTGCAACCATTTCACGCACGCCGGTATCGATGCCGCGCTGCGGCTGCGGGCGCGGGGTATCGATCCGGACGATATCGCGGAATTGGAGTTGGGCGCGCCGACAGCGGCTTTGCGCACCATAGGCTTCCCCGCCGAGGTCAAGGCCCGCCCCGAATCCGGTTATCACGCCGCGTTCTCCGGACCGTACACCGTCGCGGCCGCACTCCTGGGCGGTGGCGGCCTGGGACTGTTCCACGAGGATTTCACCGATGCCGCCGCCCGTGACCCGAAGCGCCTGGCCCTGGCCGCACGGGTGAACTGTGTCCCGGATCGCCACTGCGACAGCATTTTTCCGCATCAGTTCCCGGCGGTGCTCACCGCGCGCCTGCGCACGGGCCAGACGTGCACCGAGCGGGTGGACGTGAACCGCGGCGGCCCGGACAACCCGCTCTCCGCCGAGGAGCTGGCCACCAAATTCCGCCTCAACGCCGCGTCCGCGCTCACTCCGGCCGCGGCCGATCAGGTGACCGATCACGTCTATCGACTGGTGCACGCGCCCGATCCGACGGCGTTGCTGGCGAGTTTGACGTCGTGGATCCCGGCCGAAAGCACGCCGGGATGACGAGGGTCGGCGGACGCCCCTCCGCCCACCACGACGGTCGATCCCAGCGCATGTCCGGGCGGGCCGCCGCCCCGACGGACGGTCAGGGTCGCCGCGCGTGGGGACGCCATGGGTCGCGATACGCGGGGATGACCTGGGTGCGATGAGCGGGGATGACACCGGTTGCGACATGGCGGGGATGACACCGGTCGCGATACGCGGGAACGACACCCGTCGCGATACGCGGGAACGACACCCGTCGCGATACGCGGGAACGACACCCGTCGCGATACGCGGGAACGACACCCGTCGCGATACGCGGGAACGACACCCGTCGCGATACGCGGAAACGACACCGGTCGCGATACGCGACGATGACACGGGTCGCGGCGAATGATGCCCGCGCCATGTCATGGCGGATGACGCGGGCCTTCGACTACCGCGACGGGTGGGGGAAGACGCCCGCCCGGCCGAGCAGGGCGGGGACCGGGGTGCCGAGGGTGTCGCCGAGCCAGGTGGCGGTGTCGATGATCGCACCGATGGCCACACCGGTGTCGATGCCCATGCGGTCCAGGGTGTACAGCAGGTCCTCGGTGGCGATATTGCCGGTGGCCGCCGGGGCGAACGGGCAGCCGCCGATGCCGCCGATACTGGCGTCCAGCACGCGGGCATCGGCTTCCAGCGCCGCGACGGCATTGGCGTAGCCGGTATTGCGGGTGTTGTGAAAATGGCAGCGGGGCAGCGCATCGGGTGCGAGCGAGCGCAGTCCGTGGACCAGTCGCCGGACCTGATCGGGGGTGCCGACGCCGATGGTGTCGGCCAGCGCTATCTCCTCCGGATTCGCCTCGGCCACTTGGGATATCAGGTCCAGGACGGTGGACTTGGGCACTTCACCCTCGAAGGGACAGCCGAAGGCCGCGGCGATCGTCACCGTCCGCCACAGTCCCGCGGCGGCGGCGCGTTCCGCCAGGCGAAACCAGCGCCGGACGCCCTCGGCGGTATCGCAGCCCTGGTTGCGGTTGCTGAAGGTATCGGTGGCCACCACCACGACATTGATCTCGTCGACTCCGGCGGCCAGCGCCCGATCGAGCCCGCGGTCATTGAAAACCAATCCGGCATAGGAGATACCGGGACCGCGCGGGACGCCCGCCATAACCGCCTCGGCATCGGCCATCTGCGGCACCCGCGCACCGTTGACGAAGCTCACCGCTTCGATGCGGCGCACGCCCGCCGCCACCGATCGCCGGATCAGTTCGATCTTCGCCGCGGTCGAGACCATTCGCGATTCATTCTGCAAGCCGTCGCGGGGCGAGACCTCGACCAGTGTGGTGTCCACGAATTCTCCTCGATGCCAGGGCATTCGGTGCGCGCGCGGACGGATTCCGCACTGATCTTGCTCACCGTTTCGCTACGGGATACATTGTATCCATTCTTCCCGGCGCCGCGCTGCACGCCACCGCCGGTGCGACAGAACGGAGTTGGCCGCATGGCAGAACCCACCACCGCCCCGACCGGACCGCTGACCGACCTGCGGGTGATCGAGATGGGCCAGCTGCTGGCGGGCCCGTTCTGCGGGCAGCTGCTCGGCGATCTGGGCGCGGAGGTCATCAAGCTCGAATCTCCGGGGCAGGGCGATCCGATGCGGGAGTGGGGGCGCGAGAAGCCCTATGGGCGCTCACTGTGGTGGCCGGTGGTGGCGCGCAACAAGAAGTCGGTCACCTGCAATCTGCGCACCGAGGCCGGTCAGCGCCTGGCGCGCGAGCTCATCGCGCAGGCCGATATCGTGGTCGAGAATTTCCGCCCCGGTACCCTGGAACGCTGGGGCCTGGATTACGAGACGCTGCGGGAAGACAATCCGGCCCTGATCCTGACCCGGGTCACCGGCTACGGTCAGACCGGCCCGTACGCACCGCGCGCCGGGTACGGCTCGATCGGCGAGGCCATGGGCGGTATCCGCTACACCACCGGTGATCCCGGCAGCCCGCCCGCCAGAACCGGTATCTCCCTGGGTGATTCGCTGGCCGCGGTCTTCGCCACCATCGGCACCCTGGCCGCGGTGCATCATCGCGAGCGCACCGGGGCCGGTCAGATCGTCGATGCCGCCATCTACGAGGCGGTGCTGGCGATGATGGAATCGCTGCTGCCCGAATGGGGTATCACCGAATATCAGCGCGAGCGCACCGGCCCGGTGCTGCCCAATGTCTCCCCCAGCAATGTGTACGCCACCGCGGGCGGGGATCTGATCCTCATCGCGGCCAATCAGGACACCGTCTTCGCGCGCCTGGCCAAGGTCATGGGGCAGCCCGAACTCGCCGCCACCGAACGCTTCGCCACACACTCCACCCGGGGCGAGCATATGGCCGAACTCGACGACATCATCGGCGCGTGGACCGGCACCCTGGCCGCATCGGAGTTACTGGATCTGCTGCACGAGGCCGGGGTGCCCGCGGGCCGGATCTACACCGCGCGTGACATGTTCGCCGATCCGCATTTCGCGGCCCGCGAAGCCATTGTGCGCCTGGCACATCCGGAGTTCGGCGAGATCCCCATGCAGAACGTCTTTCCCAAACTGAGCGAGACACCGGGCTCGGTGCGTCATCCCGGCCCGGAGCTGGGCCAGCACAATGCCGAGGTCTACGGCACGATCCTCGGACTGGACCCGGACCGGCTCGCCGAACTGGCCGGCACCGGCGTGATCTGAGGCGATGTCATGTCCGACCTGTCCGAGGACTACCTCCGGCACGGCTTCGCGGCCCGGCTCGGCGCGGGGGAACGCCCGGCGGTGCTGGTCATCGATGTGTGCGCCGCCTACCTCACCGACGGTTCGCCACTGCGCGCCCCGGTCGAGGAGGCGGTGCGGGCCACCGCCCGGTTGGTCGAGCGAGCCCGCGACGTCGGCAGGCCGGTCGTCTTCACCCGGGTGAGCTACCGGCCCGGCAGCGCCGACGGTGGTCTGTTCCGGCGAAAAGTCCCGGCGCTCAACGCGTTCGAGGAGGGCAATCCGATGGGCGACTTCCTTGCCGACCCCGCACCGCTCCCCGGCGAGGTGGTGGTCACCAAGCAGTATGCCAGCGGCTTCCACGGCACCTCACTCGCCGCGACCCTGACCGCGCAGTGCGTGGACACCGTCCTGATCACCGGACTCACCACCAGCGGTTGTGTGCGCGCCACCGCCACCGACGCACTGCAATACGGTTTCCGGCCCCTGGTGGTCGCGGACGCCTGCGGTGATCGCGACCGCCGCCTGCACGAGGCGAACCTGTTGGATCTCGATGCCAAGTACGCCGATGTGATCGACCTCGACCGTGCGCTGAGCATTCTGCGCTGACTCGCAATTCCACTCTTCCCGAAGGGATTTCCATGGGCCCGCATCATCACGGATGGTGGATCCTGCTGCACCTGACGCTGTTCGTGTTCTGGCTCGGCGGCGACCTCGGGGTCTTCTATTCGAGCCGCTTCGTCATCGATCCACGCCGGACGCCCCCGGCGCGCGCGACCGCCCTGGCGATCATGAGCGGATTGGATCTGGGCCCGAAAATCTGCCTGGTGCTGTTCCTGCCCAGCGGCGTGACACTCATGGCCCTGGATCCGCACGGCGCGAAAGCCTTCGGAATCACCTTGTTCCCCTGGTGGTTCGTGATTCCGACCTGGCTCTTCGCCGCCGCGTGGCTGACCCTGGCGATTGTCGCGCATCGCACCCACGGCCGCATCGCGAGCGTCTATCGCGCCGATCTGATCATTCGATTCGCCGTGATCACGGCGATGACCGTCGCTGGTCTCCACACCCTGGTGGCGCACGACCCGTTCGGCGTCACCACCAATCCGCGCTGGCTGGGCGGCAAGATCCTGCTCTATACCGCGGCCATCGCGGCGGGCCTGGGCATTCGAATCACCCTGCGCCCCTTCGGACCCGCCTTCGGCCGGTTACAGACCGAAGGCTCGAACCCGGAGGTGGAGCACATCCTGCGCCGCAGCGTGAACGGCTGCCTCCCCTACGTCTGGATCATCTGGGGCGGCGTACTCGCCGCCGCGGCGCTGGGCGTATTCAAACCGGGCGCGAATCTCTAACCCGTATAACCGAGTTGGGTCGAGAGCGCGCCGGAGGCCTTGAGCAGGATCGGCGCGTATTCGTCCATGCGCGGTTCGAACCGCGAGAGCGGTCCGCAGACGCTCAGCGCGGCGACCACCCCGCCGTCGTGATCCAGAATCGGTGCGGCGATCGAGGCCGCGCCGATCTGCCGCTCCCCCAGCGAGACCGCGTATCCGCGCTTGCGAATGGTATTGAGCTCCGCGCGCAGTTTGCGCTGCGAGGTGACGGTGGCGTCGGTGAAGGCGCTCAGTTCATGCCGTCCCAGATATTCATCGATCTCCTCCTTGCGCAGATAGGCCAGAATCGCCTTGGAGGAACTGCCCGCGTGCAGTGGATACGGTTGTCCCAGTGCGACTTCCATGCGCAGTTCCTGATCCGGCACCACCTGGTCCACATACATGCGCGTGTCGCCGCGCCGAATGGACAGGGTCGCGGTCTCGCCGGTCAGCGAGGCCAATCGCCGCAGCTCGGGGGCGGCCATGACGCGAAGATCGGTGCGCGCCAAATACGCCCGGCCCAGCGCCATCGCGGCATGCCCGAGCGCGTAACGCCGAGTGGTCGGCTCGAGCACAATGAGATCCCGGCTGCGCAGGGCGGTGAGGATGCGATGCACCGCGGCTTTGGTGATGCCGAGCTCATTGGCGATCTCGGTGACCCCGAGATCTGGCCGGCCGCTGCGTCCGAAGAGCAGCAGCACGTCCATGGCGCGTTCGACGGCTGCGATGGAACGGCTCTGGGTGTCGGATTCCATATCGGGCACGCGGTCAGTCTAGGGGGCGGATTTCCCGATGGGAAACACCATCCCCCCGTTGTTCCCCTTGCGCCCGCCCATCTCGGAGCGTTACCTTGTGCGTAACAGCGTTTCCGCTACCGAAACGGAGTTGGATATGGAGCCGCAATATCTCCGTACGGTGCTGGCGCAGTGGGCAACCGGCGTCGTGGTGGTCACCACCCTGGACGACCAAGGCAGTCGCCACGGGATGACGGCCAGCTCGTTCACCAGTGTGGCGCTGCATCCGCCGCTCGTCTCGGTATGTGTCGCCTCGACCGGCGCGACCTGCCGAATGATCAGGCGCAGTGGGATTTTCGCGGTCAATGTGCTCGGCAGCGACCATGAGGAGATCGGGCGGCGCTTCGCCGGTTCCGCCGTGGACGACCGTTTCGCGCGCGGGCACTGGGAGACCGCGACCACCGGCGCGGCGGTACTGGCCGATGCGGTCGCCTGGCTCGATTGCGCTGTCGCCGCGTGCTATCCGGCCGGAGACCACACCATTGTGCTCGGGATGGTCCAGGACGCGGCCACCCCGCGTCCGGCCGCCCCGCTCATTTATCACGACCGCACCTACTACGAGGGGATTGCCCGATGATCGGTGAACGACTGGTCGAAGAGATGACCGACGCCGAACGCGCACGCGCGCAACGGGTCGAATCGGTGCTGCCCGCCCTGCACGCGGCCGCCGCGGAGGCCGACCGCACCGCCACCTTCCCGGCCTCGCATATCGGCCTGCTGCGTGAGGCCGGACTACTGGGCCTGGTGGTGCCCGAACGCTTCGGCGGTCTGGGCGGCACGCTGCGCGATCTCGCCGCCGCCACCTTCACCATGGGCACGGCCTGTCCGTCCACGGCGCTGGCGTACTTCTTCCACAACACCAGCGCCTCGCGCGGACTGCTGCCGCTGGAGGCGATCGAAGCCGGATTGTTCGACGCCGCAGAGGTTCCCGTGGTGCGGGCCTTCGCCGAGAAGGTGCTCACGCGGATGGCCGAGGGGGTATGGCTGGCCAATTTCGCTTCCGAATCGGTCAAGACCGAGGGGGCGAACATCACCATCGCCACCACCGCGCGCAAGGTGTCCGGCGGCTGGATTCTCAACGGGGAGAAGTCCTTCGGCTGCGCCACCGGGGTAGCGGACTACTATCTGACCTCGGCGAAACTGGAGGGCTACGACACCGCGCAGGGCCTGGCCACCTTCTTCGTTCCACGCGAGGCCACCGGTGTCAGCGTGCGCGCACCCTGGGACGGTCTCGGTATGCGCGCCACCGCCAATAACGGCATCCGGCTCGTCGATGTCTTCATCCCCGATGCCGAAGCCCTCACGGTGCCGGGCGCTTTCACCAAGATGCTGACCATGAGCCGGGGCAGTTTCGTCGGCAATCAGCTCGCCATCGCCGCGGTCTACACCGGCTGCGCCCAGCGCGTTTACGACGAGGTGCTGCGCGCCACCACCACCAAGACCTTCGCCGACACCGGCGCGCCCATCGCGTCCTCGCCGGTGCATCAGGTGCTGTTCGGTGAGATGACCCGCGATCTGGAGACCGCCTATCTGTGGCTGCGCTATCAGCTCGCGGTCGAGACCGCCGAGGTCCCGTTCAAACCCAAGCAGGAGATCTTCACCCAGTGGCGGCTCGGTAAGGGCGCGGTCACCGAAGCCTGTTTCCGGGTGGCCCTGGGCGCGCTCAAGGCGGGCGGCACCTCCGCCGCGTCGATGGAAGGCACTGCCGGGCGCGCACTTCGGGATCTGGCCATGGGCCTGGTCATGACCTTCCCCGCCGAGCGCGGCATGCTCGAGGTCGCCCGCATTGTCACCGAGGCCAAGGCCAATGAACTCTTCGCCACCGCTCCCGAGCAGGCGAACGTCCCCGCCGAGGTCGGCCGATGACTCCGGAACTGCCCGCGATTCGCGATCTGATCGACGGCGAATGGGGTGTGCCCGCCGTGGATCTCGGTATCGCATTGGAGGATCCGGCCACGGGCGCGCAGGTCGCCCGGGCGGTGGCATCCGCGCCCGAGCGGGTGGAACGCGCACTCGCGGTGGCCGAGCGCGCGCACGGGCGGATCACCCCGGAGACGCTCGAGGCCATCGCGGACGACCTGGACGCGCGGCTGACGACGATCATCGAACTCGACGCCTTCGCGACCGGGGTTCCGATCCGCCAGACCACGCCGCTGGGCGTCATCGTCTCGGGCGCTTTCCGCTTGGCGGCCGCGCAATTGCGCGCCGGTGCGCTCCGGGACGATCGGGACGGGGTCGAGGTGCATCGCCTGGGGCTGGGTCCGGCGCTGTGCCTGGTGCCGTGGAACGCGCCCGCGCCCATGGCGGCTCACAAGGTGGCCAATGCGCTGGCGGCCGGATGTCCGGTGCTGCTCAAGGTGAGTGAATTGACCCCGTACAGTGCCGTGCTGCTCGCCGAGGTCGTGGCGAACCATGTGCCGCCGGGCATGTTCCAGTTGGTGCAGGGTGGTGCCGCCACCGGTGCGCGTTTGGTCGCCGATCCCCGGATCAAGGCGGTGTCGTTCACCGGCGGGGTGGCGGGCGGGCAGGCCGTAGCGGTCGCCTCCGCTCCCCTGTTCCGGCCGTGTCAGCTGGAATTGGGCGGGAACAATCCGCTCATCGTGCTGCCCGATGCCGATCTCGACACCGCCGCCCGCATGGGCGCGGAGTTGCTGACCACGCTCAATGGCCAATGGTGCCGGGCGCTGGGGCGGTTGATCGTACCGGTCGAGCGGGTCGGGGAAATCGTCGAGGCGATCGGCGAACGACTCGAATCACTCTGCGTCGGAGCGCCTTTGGATCCGGCCACGGACTTCGGCCCGCTCGTGCATTCGCGCCACGTCGGCGCGCTGCGCGCCGCGATCGCCGGGCGCGCGACCCATACCTTCGGCAAGACTCCGGAGTCCGGAAACTATTTCCCCCCGACGCTTCTCGATGACGATCTGGCCGAGGAGGTCTTCGGCCCGGTCGCCGGTGTGGCCACCTACGACAGCGTCGAGGAGGTGGTGCGCCTGGCCAATGCGGTGCCGTACGGCCTGGAAGCCTATGTGTGCGGTGCCGATACCGAGTTCGCGCTCGCCATCGCGCGCCGCATCCGCGCCGGTGAGGTCAAGGTGAACGGCTCCTCGATCATGAGCCTGCACCTGATGACCCCGCGTCCGGCGTGGGGTGTTTCGGGCCTGGGCGAGGAGGGCACGGCCGAGACGCTGCGCTTCTTCACCGGTGCGCGGGTGGTCGGTGTCGAAGGGCGTTTCGCCCTGCACACCTCATGAGCACCGTCGTCATCGCCGGCGCCGGACCGGTGGGGCTCACCGCCGCACTGACTTTGGCCCGGCGCGGGGTGGATGTGACGGTGCTGGAGGCGGGTCCCGAGCTGGCCGCGGAATCACGCGCCTCCACCTTCCATCCGCCGACCCTGGAGATGCTCAGCGACCTCGGCGTGGTGCGGGCGCTGCTGCGCAAAGGGATTGTCGCGGAGACCTTCCAGTACCGCGAGCGCGGCGGCGAGGCCATCGCCACCCTGGACATGGGCGTGCTGGCCGGTGACACGCCGTTCCCGTACCGGGTGCAGTGCGAGCAGAGCAAACTCACCCCGATCCTGCTCGCGGCCGCCCCGGGAAATCTCGGGGTGCGCTTCGACCATCGCGTCGAGGAGGTGGACACCGACGCGCACGGGGTGCGCGTGCGCACCGGTGCCGGTGTGCTGCACGCGCAGTGGCTGATCGGCGCGGACGGTGCGCATTCGGCGGTGCGGCGGTCCACGGGTATGAGTCTGGAGGGGAGCACATATCCGGAACGGTTCCTGGTCGCCTCGGTGCGCGAGGACCTGACCGCCGCGCTGCCGGGCATCGCCCCCATCAACTACATCTTCGATCCGCGCGAATGGCTGGTGCTGTTGCGCACCCCCGACCACTGGCGGGTGCTGCTGCCCACCCCGGGCGAGACCGACGACGACACCGAATTGCGCCGCCTGCCCGGCCGTTTGGCGGGTGTCGCGGATCTCGGCAGGCCCTGGCGCATCGACCAGGCCGCCCTCTACCGGGTGCATCAGCGGGTGGCGCCGCGATTCCGGGACGGCCGGGTGTTGCTGATGGGTGACGCCGCGCATGTGAACAATCCGCTCGGCGGCCTCGGGATGAACAGCGGTATCCACGATGCGGTGCGCATGGCGCACGCACTGGCCGATGTCATCACCGGTGCGCCCGAACGGGTGCTGGACGAGGCCGCGGCACTGCGCCGCACCGTCGCCATCGAGCAGGTGCAGCGCACCAGCCATGACAATTGGTCCAGCCTGCGCGGGCAGGACAGCGAATACCGGGACCGGCTCCGCGCCTTGGCGGCGGATCCGGTGGCGAGCCGCGCGTATCTCCGGCGCGCCTGTCTGATGGAGCCGTGGGAGGCCGCGTAGTGAGAATCAGCCGAGAGAATCCCGCCCGTCCCGGGGAGATCGTCGGATCGGTTCCGGTGACCCCGCCCGAGGCGGTGGATGTCATTGTGCGCGAATCAGATCGGCGATTCCGGGAGTGGTCGGCCCGGCCACTTGCCGAGCGGCTCACCGCGCTGTGGCGGGCGGCCGACGCGATGGACGCCGATCGTCCCGCGCTGGCGGAGCTGCTGGCGCGCGAATCCGGTAAGCCGGTCGCCGACTGCCGTGGCGAAATCGCCTTCGCCGCCACGTATCTGCGCTGGATCTGTGATCGGGCCGAGGCGGTTTACACCGATGACGAGACCGATGACGGGCGCGGGCGGCTGCGTATCACCCCGCGCCCCTACGGCGTGGTCACCGCGATCACGCCGTGGAACGCACCGGTGATCCTGTCCCTGCTCAAGCTGGGTCCGGCGCTGGCCGCGGGAAATACGGTGCTGCTCAAGCCCTCTCCGCTCGCCCCGCTGACGATCAGCGCGGTGGCCGAACTCTTCCCCGCCACCACCGTGCTGCACGGCGGCCCGGATCTGGTGCACGCGCTCATCGCCCATCCCCTGGTGCGCAAGGTCGCCTTCACCGGCGGGGAGGCGGCGGGCCGCAGTATCGCCGCCGCGGCGGGTCAGGCCATCACCCCGGTGGTTCTCGAACTCGGCGGCAATGATCCGGCCGTCTTCCTGGACGATTTCGCGCTCACCCCGGACGATTACGAACGCCTGGTGCTGGCCTCGTTCGCCACGGCGGGCCAGGTGTGCATGGCGGCCAAGCGGCTCTATGTCCCGGAACGTCGCGCGGACGAGTTCACGCAAGCGTATCTCGCTGCGGCACAGCGCATTCTGACGGTCGGTGATCCATTGGACGAAGCGATCACCATGGGGCCCGTGGTCACGCGGGAGGCCGCCGCACGGGTCACCGACCTGATTGCCGACGCGCGCGCACGCGGAGGCCGCATCCTGCCTTTGGCGAAAGCCGCCGAGTCGCAGGGGTATTTCGTCGATCCGGTACTCGTGCTGGGTCTGCCCGATGACGCCCCGCTGGTGTGTGCCGAGCAATTCGGTCCGGTCGTACCCTTGCTCACCTATCGCGGCGAAGCCGAAGTGCTCACCCGCGCAAACGATTCCGAGCTCGGACTGGGTGCTTCGGTCTGGTCCGCCGACGAGTCCCGGGCCTTCGCCTTCGCCGCCGGTATCGAGGCCGGTTTCACCTTCGTCAATACGCACAACCGCACCGGAATGACATTGCGCGCACCGTTCGGCGGTACCAAATCCAGTGGCTACGGCCGCGAGTACGCCGAGGCCGGACTGCTCGAGTATGTCTGCACCACGGTCGTGCACGCCCCCGCCGCCTTCCGCCCCGGCGGCGCGGGCATGCCCGCCCGGGCCTACCCGGGGTAGCGGCCGGTGGTCATCGCGTCCCGGCCCGGCGACGCAGCAGCACCGCGACACCGATCCCGAGCAACACCACGATCACGACGCTGATGATCACGATCGTGCCGGTGTTGGAATCATCGGAATCCGATGCGGCGGTGGTGTTTTCGACGGTCGCCGTGGCCTTGGGCCTGGCGAAGGTCAGCGGTATCGCCGCCAGGATGGCGGACGGGTTGGTCAGGCTGGTGACCGCCAGGGTGCAGGCCCCCGGCGCGGCCGTGCAGTCCACATCACCCACCTTGGACACGATCGTGAGGACAGTTCCCCGGTCGCCGGGTTGCCATACGCCCGCCGCATCGGCCGTGCCCAGCAGGGAACCGCTCAGATTGCAGTCGGCCGGTGTGGTGATGGTGGGTTTGCATTGTCCGATGGCGACCGTCGGCAGGTTCGCCGGCAGCCCGTCCAGGGCCACCGTGACGGTCTGTCCCACGGTCACCTCACCGGCGGGGGTGGGATGCAGGGCGGGGGCCGCCGCGGCGGACGGGCTGGTCGCGAGCAGCGCGGCGGTCAGGGCCGCCGCGCCCGCGACACCTCGAAAGATGTTGCTTCTCATACCGTTTCTCAGCCGAAGGTCAGCGGGATCGAGGCGATGATATTGGTCGGGTCGGTCAAACTGGTGACCGCGATGGTGCACGCACCCGGGGCCGACGCGCAGTCGACACCGCCGACCGATCCGACCAGGGTGATGGTGTTCCGGCTCGCCTGCCAAGTACCGTCACCGTCGGCGCGACCGAGAATGGATCCGCCGAGGTTGCAGTCCCCCGGACCCGAGACCTGCGCCGCGCACTGGCCCACGGCGACGGAGGCGAGATTCGGGGCGAGCCCGCTCACCGAGACCGTAATGGACTGACCGGCCCCCAGCCCGCCGGTCTGGCTCAGCGAGACCGAGGCCGCCTGCGCGGTCGCACCGCCGAATACGGCCAGTGCCGATAAGCCCGCGAGTACGGCGCTACCGCGTAGAAAGGTTCGAAACATGGTGTTCTCCTTCTGTTTCACTACAGCCGCCGCCGATCGGCGAAGGCCATTCCGGCGACGATGACGAGCAGACCCGCGGTCACCGACCACAGCAGCGTGGACGGGCCGTTGGTATCGGTGGCGGTGGCGGCGGCGGTGGCGGCGGCGGGCGTGGCCACCGGTAGCCGCGAGCCCGCGAAGCGCACCGGCACCGATGCCGAATTGGCGGTGATGACCGCCGCGGGTTCGGTGCCGGGCAATGGTGCGGCCGCGATGACGCACTGCTGCTGGACGCAGTCGACGGCCCGGAAGGTCGGTCGCACGGTGAGGGTCAGGGTGCCGAAGCCGCCATCGGATCCGATATTGACGAAGGTGGCTCCGCCCTCGAGGTCGCAGTCCTTCAGCCCGTTGGTGAAGCCCAGCTTGCACAGTCCGACCGCGACGGCGGCAAGACCGGGCTGGAATCCACTGCCCGCCACCGTGACTCGCTGACCGTCGTGCAATTCGGTGGTGGCGCTGACCTGTAGTGCCGCCGGGGCGTCCGCACGCGCGGGTGCGGTGGCGGTCAGCGCCGCGACCGCGAGGGCGGCGCAACAGCGTGGGATCGCGCGAATCATCGGAGCCCTCCTTCGGTGGCGAATGGGGTGCCCGCACCGACCGTGCGGCGGGGATGAGCCGACGCGGGGACGGCGCGCACCATGCCGAGCGCGGCCACCAGGACCGGAACGGCGAGCAGGGTGAGGGCCGAGCCCGTCCCCCAGCACCGCGCCAGCCCGGCCGCGAGGGCGATGCCGGCGAGGCCGCCGACGGCCGCCGCCAGTACGGTGACCGCGTGGCGCGCGGTTCCGGCATCTCGCGAGAACTCTTGGCTCAGTACCGAATCCGCGACCGAGAGGCACCGCACCCCCGCCGCGAGCGTGACGCCCACGCCGACGGTCAATGGCCAAGGTCCGGGTGCGGTGGCGATCAGCAACGCACCGCCCGCCTGCAGAATGAGCAACGGGGGCAGGGCGCGACCCGTTCGACCGGGCAGCAGTGCCACCACCGCCATCGGTGCGGTGGCGCAGAGCAGGTACCGGGGATGATCGGCATCGAGCACGCTCCAGCGGAACAGCAGCAGGTGCAGGGCGGGCAGGACGGTAGCGCCGAGCGCCAACCCCGTTGCGGCATAAGCGGGTAGCACACCCAGACCGGTGCGCGCGGCCCGCCGCACGCCATGATCTTCCGATGCCGCGGCGGTGGACCGGGCACTCACCATGAGCCCGCCACCGAGCGCGACGGTCACGACTCCTGTTGTCAGCAAAGCGATTCCGGGATGCTCGAAGCAAACCCACGCACTGAGAGCGCCCGCCATAGGCCCGGCCGCCAGCACCGCGAACGATCCGCGCACCGCTTCGGCCGCCCGGAGCCCCGATACCAGCAGCACCATCATGAGCGCGCCCGCGACCAGCAGACCGCCGGTGAACGCTCCGATACCCGAGGTCGTGCCCGCCGCGATCAACCCCGCGCCCGCCACCATCCCGATCGCACCGGTACCGCGACCGATTCCATTGCGCCAGAGCCGCATCGCGGGCAGTACCGCGACGACGCCGAGCGCCACCGCTGTCACCGCGATATAGCCCACCACGGCGCCGGGCAAGCCGACGGCGCCGCCGAGAGGTTTAGTCGACAGCGCGATCTGCACGGCGGTCAGCGGTCCCACCGCGGTCGCCAGGAGCACGGTGAGCCAGGTTGCCGCTTGGTTTCCGAGACCGGATGCGCTTCGAGTCGCCATCCCTCACCTCCAGCACGTGTTTCTCTAGTGGAAACACGGTTTCGCAGTTGCCATATTGAACCCGCGCCATCTGCGCATGTCAAGGCCGTTCGGATCCGTAACCGACTGGAAACAACGGATATTCGGCGAGCACTGGACAGATCCCCGCGACCGGTACAGAATCACGACTATTCGGAAACAGCGTTTCGATCTCCGAAACACTCAGCGAGAGGGCGAGTTCATGACCCGAGTCGCGGCCGCACAACTCGCCGCGGGCACCGATGTGGCGGCCAATCTGCATGCCTGCCTGCGCATGATCGACGCCGCCGCGGCGGACCGAGCCGAACTCGTGGTGCTGCCCGAGTTCTGTAATCACCTATCGTGGTACACCGACCGCGACCACGCGCACCGAATAGCCTGCCGACTGGGTGACCCGTTCCTGACCGCCATCGCCGAACGCGCCGCGCGGCACCGGATCTACATCAAGATCGGGGTGACGCTCGCTCGAAACGACGGCCGCACCACCGGAACCGGCCTGCTCTACGGTCCGGACGGCACGCTGCTGGGCGAATCCGACAAGCAGATCCTGATGGGCGCGGAGAACGACCACCTCGATCCCGGCGACACCGATTCGCCGGTCATCGAGACGCCCCTGGGCCGCATCGGCATGTATGCCTGCATGGAAGGCGTCACCGCCGAAGTGGCCAGGTCACTGGCGGTGCGCGGGGCGCAACTGCTGCTCAACAGCCTCAACTCGTTCGCGAGCGATGAAGCGAGCCTGCACATTCCGGTGCGCGCCGCGGAGAACAAAGTGTGGGTGGTGGCCGCCAACAAGATCGGCCCGCTGCTGCCCGCACCGCAGCTTCCGGCGATCGCCGAACGGCTCGGCGTACCACCTGACCGGTTGCACGGGGCGGGCGAAAGCCAGATCGTTGCGCCGAACGGCACGACGCTCACCAAAGCGCCGGTGACCGGTGAAGGCTTCGTCATCGCCGATATCGAAGTGGCGCTGGCCGATGACAAGCGGCGGCCGGACGGCACCGACATCCTGACGTCCCGCCGACCCCGGCTCTACACCCCGCTGCTGGCGAACTCCTCGACGCGCCGCGCTCCGGCGGGCGCGGAGGCCGTGCCGGTGGCCGCCATCGCACCGAATCTCGCTTTGCTCACCGAAACGGCCACCGCCGGTGCGAAATTGATCGTCCTCCCCGAGCTGTCCGGACCAACCCCGAACCAGGTCGCCGACGCGCTGCACGGCACCGACGCGCACGCCGTGCTCACCGTGCGCGCGGGCGACGCCCACCACGGCGTCCTGGTGAACGCCCACGGCATAGCCGGCCGCCAGCCCCAGCTGCACCGCACCCACCGCCACCCCTGGCTCACCACGCTCGGCGAGGCCCTCGAGATATTCGAATTGCCGTGGGGCCGACTGGCCATCGTGGTCGGTGACGACGCGCTGTTCCCGGAGACCTGCCGCCTGGCCGCCGTGCAGGACGCCGATGTGGTCGCCATCGCGCACACCCCGGCCGAACCCTGGGAAGAGCGACTCGGCCTGCCCGAACGAGCGGCCGAGAATCGCCTCAATGTGGTTGCGGCCGGGCTCGATTCGGACGGTCACCTCAGCGCCGCGGTCTACGCGCTGAGTCCCGATTTCACCCTGTGGACCACATGGAGCGGCCCGTTCACCGGCGTCATCAGCCATCCCGATATCACCACCGATTCCGGCGCGGACCGGGTGCGAGCGCTCATCCGCCCGGCCCAGGCCGTGAACCGAAACGTATCCAGGGGCACCGATCTGGTGGGGGGACGGCCGCGCGCCGCACTCGCCGCCCTGATCCGGGAACCCGCCGCACTCACCACACAGACGGAGCTGCCATGAGCGAAACCGTGCAACATGTCGAGCAGATGGTCGACGAAACACCCCGGGTCGATGTGACGGAGACCTTCCAGGAGTGGCAGGAACTGCTGAGCGAACTCCAGGGCCGCATCGCCGCCCGTTTCGAACTGCACCGCGACCCCAGCACCGCTGATCTGGAGTCCTACGGTGACGCCGCGACCGGACCATCGGGCCGATTGGCCGCCTACTCCGGTCCGGAGATCGACTGGCTGGTGCACTCCTGGATCGGTGATCCGCGTACGGGTTTCGTGAACCTGCACCTGACCGCGTGGCTGGGCCCGCACGTGCGGGTACCGCATCTGGGTTCGGCGCTGCTGCTGTATCCGCAGGGGTGGTTCTATGTCGATGCCATGCCGCGCGGGGATCTGGTCGGCGACGGCGACTACTACGACCGCTACTACCTCGACGCCGATGAGCCCTGGCTCCAGTTCAAGCCGGATCATCCCGACTTCACCTGGTTCACCAGTCGCACCGGCTTCATTCGCGCCAGCCTGTCCCCCACCGCCTACTGCTACTCCTTCCCGGCCACCCGACCGAATCTCGACACCGTGCGGGATCTGTTGAGCGCCAAGGTGGATCAGTGGCTGGGCTGGGTCGACGCCGCCGAACCGGTGCCCGTCGCCGAACAGGCCGAACTCGCCGCGCGCGATCTGCGGACCCGCCGCAATATCGCCGAGCGGGATCCTGCGAATGTGATGGGCGAGCGCATGTTCGGCGCGGAGATGACCCAGCGCCTGGTCCGGGCGCTCTGGGGCGGCGACCGGGTGCTTGCGAGACCGGCGGCGCGGGCATGATCCGTTCGCTCTGGTGGTCGGTGCGCACCGACGGTGACGCGCCCTTCGACACCGCCCACCTGAAGGTCTACTACCCGGCCGTGGCCTCGGGTACCGATGCCGAACGGCTGACCGGCGTGTTCGCACCGGATCCCGCGCACGCGCCGTATCCGGTGGTCCTGTTCCTGTCCGGGGTCAATGTCGGCCAGGACTGCTACCGCCGGTACGTCACCGCGCTGGCCGAATCCGGTTTCGTCGTAGTGACTTTCGACCGGGTCGCGGAATTGTTCGGCGGCCAGCGCGGTTTGACGCCCGGGGTCGATATCGATGCCGCGCGGCCCAGCACCTACGGCACCCGGCCGACGTGCCCCACGATTCCGGCGGTGCTCACCGCACTCGCGGAGCTCAATGAGTCCGAACCGCTGCGCGGCGCACTGGATCTGGATCGGATCGCCCTGGGCGGGCATTCGGCGGGCGGCACCGTGGTCTTGCAGTCGGCGAGCTACTTCCCCACCGTCCGCGCGGTCTTCGCCTGGGGCGCGCACACCATGGTCGCCACCATGCTCGGCTGGGATCCGGGCACCGTCCTGCCCGCGCAGGTCGATTGTCCGGTGCTGCTGGGGGTCGGCACCAATGACGGGGTCATCATGGGCAGCGCGGACCGCTACGGCGAGGGCGCGGATCGACCCGATCCGGTGGCCCGCACCTTCGCCGAGGCGCTGCCCGAGGGTGACCATCTGCTCGCGGTAGTGCCCGGCGCCAATCACTTCGGCATCGCCGAGCCCGATCCGACCGCGGCCCGCGCCTTCCTGGACGGTCCGGCCGAGACCGACGCACTGCCCGGCTTCGCCCGGCTCACCTCCCTGTTCCTGCGCGCCCACCTGCGCGCGGACGAGACCGCGCGCGCCGAGCTCGCCGGTTTCGACGACGGCATGCTGCTGAAGCGGCGATAGGAGATCGGGTGCTCAAGAACTTCTGGTACGCCGTGGAATTCGCCGACCGGGTTGGTCGCGAACCACGCAAAGTCACCTGTCTCGGACAGGATTTCGTGCTGTACCGCACCGAAGCCGGGGCGGTGGTCTGCCTTTCGGATCTGTGCGTGCATCGCGGCGGAGCGCTGTCCATGGGCACGGTGAACGGCGACTGCATCACCTGCCCGTACCACGGCTGGCAGTACGACGCCGAGGGCGTCTGCGTGCGCATTCCGGCCAATGCGGCCGAGCGGATGATTCCGCGCAAGGCGCGCGTGGACAACTATCCGACGCTCGAACGGCACGGCATGGTATGGGCCTTCCTCGGAGATCTGCCCGAGGCCGAGCGTCCGCCCATTCCGGAGATACCGCAGTGGGGCGACCCGTCCTTCCGGGCGGTCGAGTACGAGATGGTGGTCGAGGCCAATTACGAACGCACCTTCGAGAATGTCGTGGACGCCTCGCACACCCCGTTCGTGCACGGCACCGCCTTCGGCAATCCCAGCAAGCCCGAGATCCCCGATTTCCGGGTGAGCCAGACCGATTGGTCGGCCGAGGCCGATATCCAGCTCAGTCCGCCACCGCCGAAAGGGCTGTGGGGTCTGCTCTCGCGAGGTAAGCCGCGGCCGGACTATGTCACCGTCACCAATGCCTGGTATCTGCCGAATATCGTGAAACTGCATGTGCGACTGCCGATCGGCGATCTGATTCTCTACGACTTCAATATCCCGCTCTCGCAGGACCGCACGCTGGTCAAGATTCTCGGCTTCCGCGATTTCTTCACCGGCGCCTGGGCCGATGCCAACGCGCGCAAGCGAATCGAGAAGATCCTGCTCCAGGATCGGCCCGTGGTGGAGTCCCAGCGGCCCGAACTGTTGCCGTTCGATCTGTCCGACGAATTGCATGTGCGCAGTGACGCACTCCAGGTCGCGTACCGCCGTCGGCGCGCACAGCTGATCAAACAGGGCTGGTGGGTGCAAGGCGACGACATCATCACCGGCGACGGACCACGGCGCACCGCCACCGTCATCGCCTCACCCGCACGCCGAGAGAATCCCGACCTCGCCAGCGCCTGGGTGCACAAGGCCCGCAATGGAGGAACCCCGCAATGAGCCTGCCCGCCGCGCTCAGTGAGCGCACACTCGAAACACTGTCCGGCGCATTGTGTTTGACCGTCGCCGAGGATATCCCGCTGACCAGTCCGATGAGCCCGGATCCGGTGGGGCGGCTGCGGGTGCTGCGGGGCGGGCCGATCGACAAGGCCGTCACCGTCGACCTGGTGGTGCCGCCCATCGGCCTGGACAGCCATATGATCTTCGCCTTCACCCCGGGCGATTCCGCGGTACCGCATTTCACCCTCGACTCGGTGTACGGCGGGGACTACTACGCCATGCATCTGGATTTGATTCCGCGGGTGGATCTGGCGGTGCACCTGGAGTATCTGGACAGCGCGTATCTGCCGCTCACCACACTCCTTGATGCCGCGTGGGACATCGACGGCGTGACACCGGCGGCGATCGGCCCCCGGCAGCGGGCGCTGATGTCGCCGTGGATGGTGGTGTGCCGGGCCACCGAGCCCGCCTTCGAAGCACTGGGCGCGAGCGTGGACGCCTATCTCCAGCACTGGCTCACCCTGGTGGACAAGGGCGTTCCCGCCGTCGAGGCCGATTTGCCCGGACGTGATCTGGCCAATCGCGCGAATCTCTTCAGCCCGCAGGTGGATCCGGTGTGGGCGCAGGTCACCCGGTTGCTGGGGGCCGAACAGTCCGAACGGGTACGCAAGGAGCTGGCGTCATGACCGGCGCACCCGGCAGCTGGCAGCAGCGGATCGCGGGTGAATGGGCCGGGCGGCCTTCCCTTTTCGACGCCGAGGGCGTCTGGCTGGGATTCGAGGACATCAGGCGGTCCTCGGTGCACGCCGACGGTGAGACGACCTACTACATGGACGGCGGGCTCACCGGCGGCGGCAAACTGGCCGGCCGCTTCGCCCTGGGCGCGCCGTTCGCCTTCGGGGTGATCGATTCCGACGGCGACCGGATCTACACCGGACCCGATTTCTACGGCGCGGGGCAGCCCTACGGCGGTTTCGTGGACGCGAACTACTACGGACCCGGCTGGCAGGTGTCGTTGAACACCTGGAATCAGACCCTCGGCGATACCCAGGTGTACTCGTCGGTGCTGTATCAGGGACCGGCCGTGGTGGGGGTCTTCAACGGCCTGTACACCCGCGATCCGGAGCTGGTCGAGGACCGCATCGACACCGAGACACGCTGCGGGGCGGTGCCGTTCACCGTGCCGACCAAGGACGAGAGCCGCTACGCGGGTGAGCTGGAGCTGTGGAGCCCGGAACAGCACGAGCTCGGCGGTCTGCGCATGACGCTCACCATCGATCCGCTGAGCCTGCTCAGCGCCGAGCACCACCTGGAGATGTCCGGTGCCATCGACTCCGACTCTCGAATCACGGTGCGCCGGGACGGTATCCGCTCCTTCCACGAGGGGCCCGATGTGTGGGGCAATGGTCTGGCCTACGGGCGCGCCAACTTCGTCCGCCTGCACCGGAACGACGGAACCCGGCTCGTCGGAAGGGAATTCATGATGGACGCCGAGCCCGGTATGGGTTCGGGAACTCGGCTCGCGGTGGTCTATCAGCTCTTCCAGCACAATCGGCCGGCCGCGATCATGCACGGCGTCCTGGAGCGCGAATGAGCACCATCGCCATTACCGGCGGCACCCGCGGCATCGGACTCGGAATGGCGCGGGCGTTGCTCACGCGCGGACATCGGGTGGCCGTCTGCGGGACGAATCCCGAACGCGTGAAACAGATCCGTGCCGAACTCCCGGCCGACAGTCTCGCCTTCATCGCCGATGTCACCGATCGCGCACAGCTCCAGCGCTTCTGGGACGAGGCGGTGCGGCACCTCGGGGGCGTGGACATCTGGATCAACAACGCGGGTGTCTCCCATCGGCGCACGCCACTGTGGGAACTGAGCCCCGCCGAAACCCGAACGGTACTGGACACCAACCTGTTCGGCGTCCTCAATGGCTGCGCCGTCGCCGTACCCGCCATGGCCGCGCGCGGGCACGGTCATATCTGGAATATGGAGGGTCTGGGCAGTGACGGCCGCGCGGTCGCCGGGCTCGGGGTCTACGGTGCGAGCAAGCGCGCGGTCACCTATCTGACCCGGGCGCTGGCCAAGGAGGTCCCCGCCCAGGTGACGGTCGGTCTGCTCAGCCCCGGCATGGTCGTGACCGATCTGCTCACCGACGGCTACGACGAGGCCGAACTCGCCAAGGCGCGCAGGGTGTTCAATATTCTGGCCGATCGCGTCGAGACCGTCACCCCGTGGCTGGCCGAACGGGTCACCACCCAGACCCGCAATGGCGCTCAGGTGCGATGGCTTACCACCGGAAAGGTCATGCGCCGCTTCGCCGCGGCCCCGTTCCGCCGGCGCGATCTCTTCGCGCCGGAATCCGAAACTCACACCACCGGGGGTTGATTCGATGCCTGACGTCCTGGGCTGGCGCAAGAAGTTCGGCGTGCTGGCGCCTTCGACCAATACCGTCGTGGAACCGGATTTCGCCCGGATGGGCGTTCCCGGGGTGACGGCCCATTTCGGCCGCATTCATATCCGCGATCAGAATATGAGCGATGACGCCGGGATGGAACGCCTGCTGGAGCAGATTCGCGCCGAACTCGTCGCCGCCTGCGAGCGGGTGCTGACCTGCGAACCCGACTATATGGTCATGGGTATGTCCGCCGAAACCTTCTGGGGCGGAGTCGAAGGCAATCGGCGGTTCGTCCAGCAGATCCACGAGGTCACCGGATTGCAGGTCGCCACCGGGGCGGAGGCATGTCGCCGGGCGCTGGAGTTGTTCGGGGCCAAGCGGATCGGCGTGGTCACGCCCTATCAGCCGGTCGGCGATGAGAATGTGGTGCGGTTCTTCGGCGAACTCGGTTTCGAGGTCAAGTCGATCACCGGATTGCGCTGTCCGACAGCGGTATCCATCGCGCATGTACCGGAGGACCGGTTGCGCACCGCGCTGCTGGAGGTGGACGGGGACGGCGTGGACGCGCTGGTGCAGTGCGGTACCAATCTGTCCATGGTGCGACTGGCCGATGAGGCCGAGCGCTGGCTGGGCAAACCGGTACTGGCCATCAATGCCGCTACGTGGTGGATGGCCCTGCGCGACAATGGAATAGCCGATCGTATCGAGGGCGCGGGGTCGCTGCTCCGCGATCACTGACACAGCAGCGTCCTGGCCCCGCCCTCGCGGTCGGGGCCAGGCGTCGTTCTACTGATGCGTCGGATCGGCCCACAGCCCGATCGAGGCCGAGCGCACCGGGGAGATGAATCGGGGTGCGGCGGTCTCCGGGAAGTCCGGACCCCAGTTGGTGGCGTCACCGGTCATGACGACCTTGGCATTGTCGGTGTACCAATCCACCAGATCGGCGTCCGATCGCACGATCCAGGTACAGCCCCGCTCGGCATCGGCGGTGAAATCGCCGTGGCGGATGAAGGGCGGTCGCCAGAAATACGTTCCCGGCCACATACTTCCGAAGTTGTATTCGAAGCCGCCGTCCAGGCAGTACGCCTCCTCACTGCACGGGTGGTGCGCGAGCGGCTCCTCACGCCAACCGGGCTTGGCCTTGATCAGGCGGGTGTAGAAACCGGTCTTCTCATCGCGTCGCAGCAGTTTGATGTACAGGCCGGGAACGGGGGTGCCGCCCAGGTCGAAGCGCATCGGACTGCCGTCCTTGACGTCGATCCACGGCATGGCCGCGGAGTCCAGCACGACCAATTTCTGGTCGGGGCGGACGAATTCGCGATCCGCGACCGCGGCTTCGAAGCCCCCGCCGCCGCCCTCGCGGAACAGCAGGATCTCGGTGTCCGCCGCCACCGAGAGCGCCGGGGTCAGCACACCGGGAGGGGCCATCCAGAAGCCCTCGGGGCCGAGTTCGGTATCGCCTATGGTGACTCGCCCCGAGAGGACGAACCATTCGGTGGCGGCCTGATGTACGCCCGCCGGTCGGGTCCACTCGCTGGTGAACCGGACCTTGAGCGAGGCCGAGCCATCCTCCTCGTCATAGCTGAGATTGCGCTGTTCGGCGCTGCCGGTGGCGTTCTCGAACTCGGCGAGATGCCAGATGAGGTCTTTTTCGTCGATGAGTTCAACATGCGGGCGCATGAATCCTCCTGGGGGAAGCGGTAATTCCGAGAGACGGTGATTCCGCTACAGAATGTAGCGCTTACGAATAAGCAAAACAAGATGTATCGTTTATTGCTGTGACCAGACCTGGACGACCGGCCGGACCCGCCGCCGACACCGCGGAGATCGTGCTCACCGCCGCCCTCGAGCTCGTACTCACCGAGGGGGCCGCGGCCCTGACTCCGCAACGGCTGCACGGTATTACGGGCGTCGCGCGCACCACCATCTACCGGCACTGGCCCGCGCCGAAGGATTTCCTGGCCGCACTCATCGCGGTCGCCCCGCATCCGTCGCCGGAGCCGACCGGCGATGCGGTGGCGGATCTGCACGCACAGGTGGACCTGCTGTGTGATCGGTTGCGCGACAAGCCCGTCGGCGCGTTTCTGCGCGCCCTGGTGACCGCCTCGGCCACCGATCCCGAATGCGTCGCGCTGCGTCAGCGCTATGTGCTCGATCTACTCGAACCCTTCCGCGCGTCCGCCCTGGCCGCCGGAATCACCGATGCGGCGGTGGTCGAGGAGACCGCCATGACGATCGTCGCCCCGCTCCTGGTCGATGCGCTGCTGCTGGATCGACCGGCCGATCGTGAGCGCGCTCATCGTGCCGTCGCGGATGCGTTGTCGCGCCTCACCACTCGCTCTCAGTGATCAGATCTCGCGAATCCGAGGAAACCCGATGACCAACTCAGTGGGAACCCGCGCCGTCTTCGGCGTAATCGTGCCCAGCACCAATACCGTTGTCGAACACGACTATTGGACGGCGGGTGTGCCGGGCATCGCCTACCGGGCCGGATCGATGTACATCGAGAATCCGGTGATGGGCGATGACGACGATTTCCGGGCGCTGCTGGGGCAGATTCGCGCATCCATCGATACGGCCGTGCGCGATGCGCTCACCGCCGAACCCGATCGCATGGTGATGGGTATGTCGGCGGAGACGTTCTGGGGCGGCGTCGCGGGCAACGCGGCGTTCGAACAGCGGCTGCGCGAGCGCACCGGGCTGCCGGTGACCACGGGGGCGAGTTCCTGCCGGGCGGCGCTGGGTGAACTCGGCTGCCGGCGCATCGCAGTGTTCTCGCCGTATCAGCCCGTGGCCGATATCGAGGTCGGAACGTTCTTCACCGAGGCCGGATTCGAGGTCGCCGCCATCACCGGGCTGCGCTGTCCTACCGCGATGGATATCGCGCGGGTCCGAGACGACCGGCTGCGCGCAGTGGTGGCCGAACTCGACGGGCCCGATGTCGAGGCCATCGTGCAGGTGGGGACCAATCTGTCGTTCGTGGCCCTGGCCGATGAACTGGAGCGAGAACTGGGAAAGCCGGTCATCGCTATCAATGCGGCCACGCTATGGCATGCGCTGCGCGAGCACGGGCTCGACGATCGGGTCGAGGGCGCGGGGCGATTGCTGCGCGAGCACTGAGGGGTCCGCGGACTCACCGATCGGCGTCCGCATCGGCCAGTATCCGGCGGGCCCGGCGGATCACCGCCAGATCGACCATGCGCCCGTCTGCGTCCAGCACGATACCGCCCTTCTCGGATTCGAAGCGCGACAACAGTTCTCGGGCGCGCGCCAGCTCCGCCGCGTCCGGGGTGAATACGCTGTTGACGATCGGGACCTGCGCCGGATGAATGCAGGACCGGCCGCGAAACCCCAGGCGCGCCAGGGTTTTCGTTGATTCAGCGAGGGCGTCCAGGTCCCGGAAGTCGGTGCTGGCCGGGCCGATCGGCGGATCGATGCCCGCGGCGGCGCTGGCCAGCACCACCTGGGTGCGAATGGCGAGCAGTCCGGCGGGGTCGCCCGGATCGATGCCGGTGTCCGCGCACAGGTCCGCCTCCCCCAGTTGCAGTCGCGCCACCCGGGGCGCACCGGCGATGGCTCGGGCCGCCAGGATCGCGGTGGCGCTCTCCAGCAGCGGGCAGATCCGGATTCGGCCGGGTACCGCCTCGTGCGCGCCCAGGATGGTAGCGGCGGCGCGAACCTGTTCCGCCGATTCGGTTTTGGCCAGACAGACCGCGTCCAGGATCGGTAGCGCGACCGCGCTCAGGTCCCGCCGGGTCTCGGCCCCGGCATTGACCCGTACCCACAGGCGCGGGCGCACGGCGGTGACGGTGCGCAGCCAGTTCGACACCTCCGCGCGGGCGGAGTCCTTGTCGCCCAGGGGAACCGCGTCCTCCAGGTCCAGCAGCACCACATCGGCCGCACCCGCCAGGGCTTTGTCGAACAGTTCCGGGCGATTGCCGGGCACATAGAGGACAGATCTCACCACGGGTCTCCTGACCGCGAGCCGGATTCGCCGGACTCGGCTTCCGCGAAACACTGTTCCACAGAACGAAACATATCGGCAATCGGTTCGACCCGCCCAACTTTTACGGTCTGTTCACCGGAGTCTTGACAGGTGCCGGGATATGTCCGCTAATGATCACCCATAGATCTGAAACGCTATTCCGCTCACGGAAACGGCGTGTAGCGCAACTGGAGTCGCGATGAACCTTCGAGGTTCGGCCCTGACCGTCCTGGCCGCCGTATGCGCCCTCGGAGCCGGCGGAATCGGTCCCGCCGCCGCATCGTCCACGCTCTCGGGAACGGTCGACATTCCCTGCGCCGCCGAGACCCTACGGCAGAGCGCCGACTGGTATCTGCCCGCCGGGCAGCCGCGGGGCCTGGTCTGGGTGCAGCACGGTTTCGCCAGGAGCAATGCCAATGTCGCCGCGCTCGCCGAAACACTCACCGACGCGGGGTATCTCGTCTTCGCACCCGCCCTGCCCTTCATGAATCCGGCCGGGTGCACGCTCCAGAACCTCGGCGACAATACCCCGTTCCTGAATCAGGTCGCCCAATTGTTCGCTACGGCCGCCGATCCCACCGGACCGCTCCAGCGCAGCCTCGCCGCGGCGGCGGGCGACGCGGGCCGAGCGGTGCCGGTGATGCCGCGCGAACTCGTCTTCATCGGTCATTCGGCCGGTGCGGAGGCGGTCGAATACGTCGCCCATCGCCTGCACACCGCCGCCCCGGACACCTGGGCGCACCTGCGCGGTCTGGTTCTGCTGGACGCGGTGAAGTCGTTCCTGGGCAACAACACCGACCGCGCGCTCGCGGACCTCGATGCCACCGGGCTGCCGATCCTCACCATCGCCGGGCCGCCTTCGCTGTGCAATAGCTTCGCCAGCGGAACGACGGCCCTGCAAACCCTGCTGCACCGTTCCTTCATCGGCGTCCGTCTGCCCGCGGGCGAACACACCGACGCCGAGGGCGCCAGCAGCGACGGCCTCGGCGAACTCCTCTGCGGCGTACCCCAAACCCTCAATGTGTCGGCCCTGCAACAGCTCACCACGGCCTGGACCGCCGATTTCCTCGACGGCACCCGCACCCCGGGCTACTACTCCGACGGCGCATCGATCGCCGGTTCCCTGCCCGCGCTCCCGTACGTCCAACCGTTGCACGGAGCCTGACGGGTAGCCGTCATTGCCCGGACAGAGCCTCTCGGAACCGTGCCGGGTCGAAGGGGACGGGGAGGCCGTGGCCCGGGACGAGGATTCGGGCGGGCTGGGTGACCAACCGCAATGCCGTGTCGTGCGTACCGGATTCGTCGTGGTTGAAGACGCTCGGCAGAATCTGCGGTCCGGTGCGCGGGGACAGCGGGTGGGCGGTGACCAGGGCGTCGCCGGAGAACAGCACGCCTTCGGATGGCATCAGATAGGCGGTGTGGCCGCTGGTATGCCCGGGGGCCGGAATCGCGATCAAACCTCCCGGCAGGGCCGCGAGGGTCTCGGCGCGTGCGGGGGTCGCCGTGGGCAGGGTCATGCGGATATGGCCGAAGATCGCGGGCAGGGTGTGCGAAACCCAGCGCCGCCCCCGTGCGGTCGCCAGCTGTTTGACCATGCCGACCGGCGAGATCTGTTGCAGGTATTCCCGTTTCGCGTGCCGCACCTCTTCCTCACCGGTGTAGACCGGCATTCCGGCCCGTTCGACGAGCGTGGGCACCCCGCCGATATGGTCCAGATGCGCATGGGTGATCAGCACGGCCGCGATATCACCCAGCCGATGCCCGATCTCGCCTACCGAGGCGATCACATCGGCACTGTCCGAGGGATACCCCGCATCGATGACGGCGACCCGAGACCCGTCACTCACCAGCGCCCAGTTCACATTCGTCCCGGCTACCACGTAGACGGAGTCGGAAATCTGGTCGATCTTCACAAGCCCTCGCTCATTTCGGCACACCGCGGCTCCCCAGGATAAGCCGCGCGTCCCGGAACCCCCATCCGCCACCCCATTGGAGGTTTCCCACAAAGCCATCTCCACACCTTCGTACCGGGTCGCCATCAGCCGATCTCGCTCCGGCTGTATATGTTGTGTGCAGCAGATAACGGAAAGCGGTTGAGTTACAACCGCTTTGAACGGACCAGCGCCGGTCCCCAGCTACTCGCCCGTCACCGGTCCGCACTCCACAGTCCTGCCATGTCGAAGGGAACCTTTGTGTCCACCACCCAGGAAAAGATCGTCGCCGGTATCGCCGAGATCATCGAGGAGGTCACCGGTATCGAAGCCTCCGAGGTAACCCTCGACAAACATTTCATCGACGACCTCGACATCGATTCGCTCTCCCTGGTCGAAATCGCCGTCCAGCTGGAGGACAAGTACAGCGTCAAAATCCCCGACGAAGACCTCGGCAACCTCCGCACCGTCGGCGACGCAGTCACCTACGTCCAGAAAATGGAAGCCGAAAACGCCGACCTCGCAGCCGAATTGCAGGCCAAGTACAACGAGGACCACACCGGGTAATGCCCGCTGGACCACGCGCCAGACTCATAGCCAGCACCATCACCACCGTCTCCGATCACGGCGTCCACGCCACCACCCTGGACGAACTGCTCCAGCGCGGCAACGCCTCCCCTGATTTCCTGCATCACCATTTCCCTTTGGGCAGAGACGAACTCGTGACGACCGCCGCGCGTTCGGTGTCGCGAATGGTGTATTCGCATATGTGCCGGATGGCGGATGCACTCGCGACCATGACCTCCGTCGAGGACTGGCTCGATCGGCTGTTCGCGGTGTGGCGCGGCCCGTGGGAGTCCACCCCCGCGACTCCTGAAACCCAACGGCGGCAGTCCTACTCCGTTGCGCCGGACAGCGTTCGGACCGCAGCGGAAACCGAGTCGCGCAATCGGGCCATCGAGTAGTCGGTTCCGAGGATCATGCGTCGCAGTTGCGGCATGGCCAGGCTCCATCCCACGAGGCCGAGGGTGAAGAACAGTAGGGCGCGCGGATCGTCGTCGCCGGTCGCGGTGGATTCGGCGGCGCGGATCTTGTCGAGGTAATGCTCGGTGCGGGCCTGTTCGTCGGGGACGGGGTCGTCGCCGAGTTCGAGCGCTTCCCACAGCAGCAGCCGCAGGGCTTCGGGATGGGCGCTGTGGTAATCGAACAGGGCGGCCGCGTAGGCATCGAGGTCCGCCTCGGCGCGGGGCGGGACGGCCTCGGCCAACTCGGCCATCAACCGTTCCAGCACCGCACCGAAGAGCGCCTTCTTATCACCGAAGTAGTCATAGATGGCTCGCTTGTTGGCCTGCGCGGCAGCCGCTATGCGGTCCACCCGTGCGCCCGCGACACCGTGGGTGGCGAATTCGGTCGCCGCCGCGGTGAGGATGCGTTCTTTGGTTGCCGCTGAGTCGTAAGCCACGTATCAGATTGTAACGAACCAGTTCGTTTGACATCGAAGCGCGGACACTTCTAGCATTCGAACTAACTGGTTCGATCGTTTGGAGATGGTGATGTCTACGACGCAAAGCCCGCCGACAATCCGGTCCGATAGCGGACCGCGGGTCCGCCCGGTGTTGTTCGCGGTGATGGCGATCTGCAGCGGCGTGACCGTGGCGAATGTGTATCTGGCACAACCGTTGCTGACGCTGTTCGCACGCGAATTCGGGGTCGCGCCCTCCGCGACGGGAGTGGTGGTGACCTGCGCGCAGTTCGGCTACGCGGCAGGAATCCTGTTCCTGGTGCCGCTCGGTGATGTGCGCCGGCGGCGGCCTCTGCTGACGGCGATGCTGACCGTCACCACGCTCGCGTTACTGTCGGCCGCGCTGGCGCCGGGACTGTCGTTGCTCGCGGCGGCCGCCGCGCTGGTGGGCGGATTCACCGTCGTCCCACAGGTACTCGTGCCGCTGGCCGCAGAGCTGGCCCCGCCGCAGCGGCGAGCCTCGATCGTGGCGGGGGTCCAGATCGGCCTGATGACCGGCATCATCGGGTCCAGGGTGATCGGCGGCGCCATCGGTGAGGTGCTGGGATGGCGTGCGGTCTACCTGCTCGCCGCCGCATTGACCGCGGCATCCGGGTTGCTCACCGTGGCCTTGATTCCACGAGAAGCCCAACGCGCCAACGTGATCGGCTACGGGCAACTGCTCGCGTCGCTGCCGCGATTGCTGCGCGGCGCACCGGCCCTGCGGCACTCCTGCCTGCTGCACGCGAGTCTGTTCGGCGCTTACAACGCCACCTGGACCTCGCTGGTCCTCGTACTCACCCACGACCCGTATCACTTCGGCACCGCGACCGCCGGTCTGTTCGGTGTGCTGGGACTCGCGGGCGCGGTCGCCGCGCCGTGGGCCGGACGGTTCATCGATCGGCGCGGTCCGCTGCCGATCATCACCGCGGCACTGGCGCTGACACTGGTCTCGGCGGGAGCCTATGCCCTCGGCGCAAGCGTGCTGGCGTCCATGATCGCGGCGATCGTCGCGGTCAATATCGCGGTGCAGTGGAGCCAGATCGCCAATCAGGCCCGCATCTTCGCCTACCTGCCCGAGGCGCGCAGCCGCGCCAACACCGTCTACATGGTCGCGGTCTTCCTCAGCGGCGCGATCTGCACCGCCGTCGCGGCGGCCTGCTACGCCGGGCTCGGCTGGACGGGCGTGTGCGCACTGCAAGCACTGCTGGCCGCCGCCGGACTGACCGTGCTGCCCCTCGCCCGGCGCTATGACCGAGACCACCACACTCCGGTAACAGCCTGAGCGCCAACGAATTTCCCAACCTCGAGACAGGAGACTCTCCAATGACCATGCCCGCCATGCCCGCCGCCGTCACACGCTTCTTCCTCGCCTCCCAGTCCGGTGATGCCGACGCCTGGGCCCGCGCCTTCGCCGTCGACGGCGTATTCCACGATCCGGTGGGCGAACCGCCGATCGTCGGCCGCCCCGCGATCCGCGAGTTCATCGCCTCGGTACTACCGAACTTCAGCCCCTTCCTCGGCCTGACCCCGCGCGAAGCCCACACCGTCGGCAACTCCGTCGCGGTCACCTGGTCCGGAGCCGCCGTCACCACCACCGGCACCCCGGTCAACTGGTCGGGCATCAACGTCTACGAGCTCGATGACGACGGCCTCATCCGTGAAGCCCGCGCCTATTTCAACCGAGCCGTCTTCCAAGCCCAACTCGACCGATAGGTCTCGGCCGCGGGTGCGACAACGGGTTCCGGGGTGCCGAGAGGGGTGCCGGGTCAGGCGCTGAGGGGGGTGGCGGTCGAGCGGTAGCCGAGGTTGCCGAGGACCTCGCCGGTGGCTTTGGCGAAGTTGAGGGTGATGAAGTGGAGGCAGGGGGCGCCTTCGGCGATGAGTCGGGCGGCCATTTCGGTGGCGATCTCGATACCGGCCGCGCGGACCGCGGCTTTGTCCTCCTCGGGGCCGGTGCCGGCCGCGCGGCGCAGGCGTTCGAGGACCCGGGGCGGGAGGGGGCGGCCGCTGAGTTCTTCGGCGCGGGCGACGGTGCGCAGGGAGGTGATCGGCATCAGTTCGGGGATGATGGGTTTCGCGCCTTCGACCGGGTCGTGGGCGATGAGGCGGTCGCGCAGGCGCAGGTAGTCCTCGACGTCGAAGAACATTTGCGTGATCGAATAGTCCGCTCCGGCACGGAGTTTCGCGGCGAGGAAGGCCGTATCGGTATCCAGATCGGGTGAGCGGTGGTGGCCCTGCGGGAAGGAGGCCACGCCGACATGGAAGTCGCCGAGGTCCCGGACGATTCGGACCAGTTCCTCGGCGTACTCGACGCCTTCGGGGTGCTTGGTCCAGGAGCCGAGCGGATCACCCGGCGGATCGCCGCGCAGGACGAGGATATTGCGGATGCCGCAGTCGGCGTAGGAGCCGACGAGAGAGCGCAATTCGGCGATGCTGTGGCCGACGGCCGTCAAGTGCGCTACCGGGAGCAAGGTCGTCTCCCGGGCGAGTTGTCCGGTGATCCGGGCGGTGCGGTCCTTGGTGGATCCACCCGCGCCGTAGGTCATGGAGACGAAGGCCGGGTGCATGCGCTCGAATTCGCGCACCGCGCGCCACAGCCGCGCTTCCCCGGCCGCGTCCCGGGGCGGATTGAATTCCACCGAGAACGGCACGCGTGCGCCGGAGTGCGCGCGCAGGCTCTTCACCACCGACGGGACGCCGGAGGTGATCGGTGCGATACGGGGGTGCGTGGAGCCGACCGCCGGAGCGGCAAAGTTGTTCTGCATCGCTGGTTTCCATGGTCGAAGCCGATGGTCGTCGCCGCGGCGCGGGTGTACGCGGACGGAGCCCTGAAAGCATCATCCCGTGCCCGGGTCCACTCGGCGTACTGCCCAATCCGCGAGGCCACGACCGCCGGATACGGCGTATCCGGCGCAACGGGCAGGCCTTCGGACTCATGGGCGCCGACCCGGCTCCGGGTCGACCCCGGCGCACCCGGCCGGGGCTGGACCTGTCGGTCGTCGCTTCCCGGGCAAGCGCCCAGTGCGTGTGACGACCGTCGTTCCCATTCACCGCTGCGGGACAGTCCCGGATTCCCACCGGGTTCCCTCTCACCTGTGCCGGGCACAGGTTTCGACGCTCACGATGGGTTCGGGGCTCCGTATGCCGCATCGTCAGCGAACCAGCTGCTCGAACAGGATAGCCGGAGTCGAGCCCGAATGCCGCCACCCGCTCGTACGGTGGGATTCAATACAGTGCGCCCGCCGTGGTCCGCAGCGTCCACGCGGGCGCGCGATGATGCAGCGTGGTGGCCGTCAACGGCGGAATATCGATGCGCCAGAAGGCTTGTGCGGGCGCGTCCAGGGTGCACAGCACCGCGGCCCGGACAAGCGCGGGATGGGTGACGGCGGTGATGTGCCGGCCGCTTCCTGCGAGCCCGCCCAGCCAGTCCCGCACCCGCTCGATCAGATCGGTGATCGATTCCCCGCCGTGCCCGCGGTAGCCCGGATCGGTGAGCCAGGCCATCAGATCCTCGGGCGCGAGGGCATCCATCCCCTGTCCGGCCCAGCCGCCGTGGTCGATATCGCGCAGCGCCGCATCCGGTTCACCGCTCAGCCCGAGCCCGGATGCCGTTGCCCGCGTACGGGTTTCGGGCGCGTACCGGATCACGGTGTGGTCGGCCCCCAGCAGGGAGCCGACCTTGGCGATGGTCCGGTCGCCGAGCGCGTTGAGCGGCTCGTCGACCGGAAACCGAGCGCCCTGCACGGCGTCGGTGATCGCATGGGTGATCAGCGTCAGCCGCGTTACCGCACTCATGCGGCCTGCACGGGTGCGCCGGACTGCGACAGCTCGGCGTGTTCACCGAGCAGGCGCGGGGCCGGCCAGGCGAACCCGACTCCGATAACCGCCCACATGATCAGCTGCGCGGCCAAGGAGTACAGCCGGAAGTGATACAGATCGTCGGCCGGGAAGCCGGGAAAGACGATCTTCCCCGGGGGATCGCCAGCAGCGCGAGGAGGCCGGTGCCCGCGAGCCGGAGCGCGGTGGTGGGCAGGGCCGGCGAGCCGGTGCCCAGTCCGGAACGAGGGACATAAGAGGTTGCCACGATGACTCCTCGAGTTCGTGGGGATGTGCGCGTCCCCGTCGTTGTATCGAACGCGATGCGAGGGTCTGACTCGCCCCTACCGGGCTGGCAGGAGCACACGCACTTCATGACCCTGCTCGTGCAGGCGTTGGACGATCAGTCTGCCCGGGACACCGGTCCCCCCGGTCACCAGGATTTCACTCACAAGTATCAACGCCTACCGTCGAAACCTGACCCTACGCAATGCCTGTTGCCACCGTTGTGACCTCAGTCATGCCCCGGATCAACCGCCGTCGTCTCACTCTCCGCTGCAAGAAGCGCTACCCGACTTGAGCTATCTGCACCGCGAGCCCACGGGAAACCCGCGCACTTGGCACCGGAAGGTCCCGGACAGTCCCCAATGAGGCAACGACTCGCTGTTCCCGGGCATCTTGACGTGAGGCAACAGGTCGCTGTCTCAGTGCGTGGATCGGCAACATCGCATCCATCGGTCAGGCGACGACGGAACGCTGTGGCACGCCGATATATTCGCTCAGCGGCCGGATCAGCGCATTGGATTCGCCCTGTTCGATGATGTGCGCGGTCCAGCCGGTGATGCGGCTCATCACGAAGATGGGCGTGAACGCCTCGATATCGAAGCCGGCCGTGGATCGCGCCATGCGCGGGGAGGGCGCGCCCGCGCCCATCTGGGAGGCGTGATCGCCTGGCTGCTCGGCGGTCCGACCGCGGAATACGCTGTGCCGCTGCCCGGTCCGGGCGAGCCCAAGCGCGGCATCCTGGACACCTACACCAAGGAGCACTCCGCCGAATACCAGAGTCGGGCCCCGATCGATCTGGCGTTCCGGCTGCGCGAGCGGATCGGTGATCTGGATCAGATCGCCTCGATCGTGCTGCACACCAGCCACCACACCCACTATGTGATCGGCACCGGGTCCAATGACCCGCAGAAGTTCGACCCCAAGGCTTCTCGCGAAACCCTCGATCACTCGATCACGTACATCTTCGCGGGCGCGTTGCAGGACGGCGGCTGGCATCACGAGCGGTCCTACGCGCCGGAGCGGGCGCAGCGGCCGGACACCATCGCGCTGTGGAACAAGATCGCCACCGCGGAGGATCCGGAGTGGACGCGCCGCTACCACGCCGATCGGCGCGGGCTGCAAGGTGTGCGAGCGGGCCGATTGCGCGCAGCGCGCGTTCCCGCAGCTCGGGCGTCCCATTCAGGTGGACGACAATCGCGCCCTCACCGTTCCCTACGCACCCGCCGCGCGCTCATGATCGACGATCTCGGGGCTCCGACCGGTTCGGACCGGTCTCGCTACGGGCTGGGCTGCGGAACGTTGACATCGCAGTCCCTGACCTTGGGGTTCGCGCCCATATAGTTCAACGGCCCCGCGATGATGGTCACCGCGATGGTGCCGGTGCTCGCGCAGTTGGTGGGGGCGCTGTCGAAGTAGTGGCGCTGTCCGGCGGCCACCGCACCGATGATCAGCCAGACCACCAGCAGCAAGCCGACCAGGCCCGCGAGGCTGGATCGGCTGCCGCGCACCATTCGTCGGTCGTCATATGCGTTCATTGTTCAACTCCATGGTGAGTTATGCGGTGCCGGCGCGGTTTCGAACCGGCGGTGGAATCAGTAGTGGAATCAGTGCGGAGCGGTGGCGAGCTGGGCCTGCCACATCCACTGGAGCTTTTCGAGTCGAGCCACCATCTCGATGAACAGGTCCTGGGTCACCGGATCGGCCTTCTCGGTGGCGTCGATCCGGACGCGCAGGCGTGCGATCACAATGGCGAGATTGCCGACGATGGCCTGGATCACCGCATCATCGGCCTGCCAGCCCTCCGGGAATCCGATGGTGCCGGTACCCCGGGCCACCGTCACCGCGCGCCCGTCGGGGCTTACGCCCACCGCGGTGGCGCGTTCGGCGGCGGCATCGGTGAATTCGCGGGTGGCCGCGACCAGCTCGTCCAATGCCAGGTGCACGGAGCGGAAGTGGCGGCCGATCACATTCCAATGCGCCTGTTTGGCGATGAGTGACAGGTCGATGAGGTCGATGACGGTGGCGCAGAGCGCGTCTCCGGTGATCTTCTGCGCCTGCGGCTCCAGGGTGCTGGTGATGGGTTCCGGCACGTGCGACTCCTTTCCTTGCGTTATTCGCCGCAATACCCGGCATCGGGCGGCTCAATCCGAATAGTGACCGTGGCATTCGGTTTCGTCGGCGAGTGTGCGGCTATAGCCCGACCATGACCTCTCTGTGGATGAAGGACGCCGAGACCCCGGCGCGGTTGCGGTTGACCCCCGGGTCCCGGTTCGACACCGTCGTGATCGGCGCCGGGATCACCGGGCTGGTGACGGCGCTGCTGCTGGCCGAGAGCGGGGCCGAGGTGGCGGTCGTCGAGGGGCGGCGCATCGGTGAATCCACCACGGGCGCCTCGACCGGCAAGGTCAGCCTGTTGCAGGGGACGCGTGCGCAGCGGATTCGCCGGCGGCACGGGGATCGGGCGCTGATCAACTATGTCGAGGCGAATCAGGCCGGGCGGCAATGGTTGTTGCGGTATTGCGAGGAGCATTCGCTGCCCGTGCAGCGCGAGTCGGCGGTCACCTACGCGCAGAGCGCCGGTGAGAAATCCGCTGTGCGAAAGGAATTGGAAGCACTGCGGGTGGCACGACTGCCCGTGGAGTCCATGACCGAGGCCGATGTCCCGTTCCCGTTCTTCGGCGCGGTGACCCTGTTCGATCAGGCCCAGCTCGATCCGATCGCCCTGCTGGCCGCGCTCGCCGCCGAGGTGGAGGCCCATACCGCGCCGATCTTCGAATCGACGCTGGTGCACAATGTGCACGAGGGCGAGCACGGCGAATTGCGGGTGGAGACCGAGCACGGCGATATCACCGCGCGCACGGTCGTCATCGCCACCGGCACACCGTTTCTCGATCGCGGCGGATACTTCGCGCGGCTGGTGCCGCGGCGCTCGTACCTGTCCGCATTCCGGGTCACCGAGCCGATTCCGCAGCCGATGTTCCTCAGCGCGGGCAGTCCCACCCGATCGGTGCGGTACGCCCCGACCCCCGAGGGGGATGTGCTGATGGTGGGCGGGCACGGCCATGTCGTCGGCCGCGCGCCCTCGGCCCAGCGGCACGCCGACGAACTGATCGAATGGACCCGGCGCTGGTTCCCCAGCGCCGAACCGCTGCACAGTTGGTCCGCCCAGGATTATCTGCCGATCGACGAGCTGCCCTATGTGGGGCCGCTGTTGCCCGGCCGTGAGCAGATCCTGGTGGCCACCGGTTATGCCAAATGGGGATTGACGAACGGTGTCGCGGCCGCGCTCGCGCTGGCGGGCCGGGTCACCGGTAAGCCACCGGCCTGGGCGGGTTCGCTGAGCAGCTGGCGAACCTCGGAGCTGCGTTCGCTGCCGACCGCCGTCTCCGCGAACGCCTCCGTCGCACGGCAGTTGCTCACCGGATGGCGGCATGCGCTGGGTTCGGGGCGGGGTGCGCTGCCCGCCGAGGGACAGGGGCGGATCGAGCGGCACGGGGTCATGCCGACGGCTGTGTCGACCGTCGACGGCGTCACCACCGAGATCTCGGCGGTCTGCCCGCATCTGGGTGGGATTCTGTGCTGGAACGATGCCGAGAAATCGTGGGATTGCCCGCTGCACGGTTCCCGCTTCGCGCCCGACGGCACCCTGCTGGACGGTCCGGCCAGTTCGTCGCTGCGCCCACTGGCCTCGCCGTACCGGGCGCCGAACTGGCTGCCCGGTACGGAGCGGTGACCGCTACTTCTTCGGCACCAGAATCCCGGTGAGGTCGGCATTGCGAATCGGAGTGTCGGGATTGGCCTGCGCCTGACACATGAGCCCGATGGCGGCGATGGCGGCATCGACGCCGTTGGCATCCGGTGTCGGGGTCACCTTGGTGTCGTTCTCCAAATACTTCCGCACGGTGACCCGCTGCTTGTCCTTGTCCTGGGCCGTGAATTCACTGCAGGGCGTATCCCCGCCCTTGTTGACCGCTTCCTTGGCCTGCTCACACCCGCTGACCAGCGTACCCACCACCAGCGCGGCCATCAGCGCCGTCCCAGTTCCCATCGACCAGCTGCGCATATTTCCTCCAGTGCGAGTAGTTCAGTGGACTATCCACGGACTATCCACGCAATATCCCCTGTGCATCGCCGCAAACCGCCGCCCCACGCCGACCGACCGGCCGTGCCAACTCGCCGACCCGCAGTGCCAGCCGGTTCGCCCGGTTCGACGGCGACCGAAATGTCGGTGAGACTCGTTGTGACCGGCAGTGATTCATGGATACGGGAATTACGACCGGTCTGCTCCGGGCATGGCGCGGCGCACCGAAGCGCGCACTGTGCAGGGAAGGCACTTCGCGTCGCCGAAGCCCACGCAGACGGCTCCGATGACATGGGGTGCTCATCCGGCGGTGCCCAGCGGGACGTCGGATAGAAGTGCTGGTGCCGGGAGTAAAAACGAAACGGCCCGGAGGCCCCTCGGCTTCCGGGCCGTTGTCCACTGCCGAGGTACTCTCCAGCCCGCCGAGCACGGCCCCGCCGACCTCCCGGCACGGCCCCGCCGACCATCTCGCGGCACGGCCCCACCGACCATCACCCGGCACGGCCCACCGACCATCACCCGGCACGGCCCCGCCGACCATCTCGCGGCACGGCCCCACCGACCATCACCCGGCACGGCCCCGCCGACCATCTCGCGGCACGGCCCCGCCGACCATCACCCGGCACGGCCCACCAATCATCACCCGACATGGCCCCACTGACCGCCACCACCCACTGCCCAATCGCGCTGGCGTGCAGCGATACCCATCGACCCGGCGCGTGCCAATCCCCATCACCCAGGCGAGTGCCGATCCCCGCCATCCCCGCACAAACCGATACCCTCATCAGCGCACACGCCTATCACCCGCAGCGCACGCCCCAATCCCCGGTCATCCCGGCATGCGCCAACCCCCGCCATCCCCGCATAGGCCGATACCCTCATCAGCGCACGCCCCAATCACCGTCATCGAGCACGCGCCAATCTCTTCAGCAGGCGTGCGCCAACCCTCGTCATCCCGGCGTGCTTTGGGCCGGTGCCAAACCACTCGCCCGCACCGCCATCAAATGCACACCGCCACGCAACTCCCGCAGCGCCTGAATCAAATGCGTAATGCGCGCCGGAGCATCCAGGGCCCTTGTGCGGCAACGTCATCGGCGAGTCGACGACCTGGGCCGGATCCACACCCCGCGATGCCGACCGGGCCTGGCAGACTCCGTCGGTATGAACCAGGATCCGAAGGTCGCCTCCATAACTTGCGGTGCGCGCGAGCGCAGTCAGCCGGAGGCGCTCGCGCGAGCCGGGCGGATCGGGGCGGCGGTGCTGGCCGCGGGGATCGGGCGGGGCGACAAATGTGTCATCATGGCGCGCAATGACATCGAGTTTCTCGAGGTTTCGGTGGGGATCGCCGCGACGGGCGGGAATCCACTGCCGATCAATACCCGGTGGGTGGCGGGTGAGGTCGCGCATGTGCTGAGTGATGCGCAGGTGCGGCTGATATTCGCGCATACCGAGTTCGTGCCGGTGGTGGAGGCGGCGTGTGAGCTGGCCGGGAGCGCGGCGCGGATTGTCGAGATCGCCATGGCCCCTGAGCTTCTCGCCGAAGGCGGCTGGGATGCGGGGTTGGCGGAGCCGACGGGGCGATACGAGCTGTTGCAGGAGTGGATCGATGCGCATCCGGAGCCGGTCGGGCATATCGAGGGCGCGATCTCGGATTCCATGGGCGTCATCTACACCTCCGGGACCACCGGCAAGCCCAAAGGCGTTGCGCGCGAGAAGATGTCTGCGCACCAGCTGTTGAGCATCGCGGGCGCGACGGCGCAGCGGATGGGTTTGGCCCCGGGCGTGCCGATGCTGGTGGCCGGACCGCTCTATCACACATCCCCCAATGCCGTTGCGGTGCTGGGTCTTCGGATGGGCGCGAATATCGTGATCATGCCGAAATGGAATGCGCGGGTCTTCCTGCGATTGGTCGACCGGCATCGCATTCAGCAGGTCAAGATCGTGCCGACCATGGTGTCGCGCATTCTCAGCGTGCCCGCGCACGAGCGTGCGCGGTACGACCTGTCCAGCCTGACGCACGTGATCCATTCGGCCGCACCGTGTCCGCCCGCGCTCAAACGCGCCGCCATCGAACTGTTCGGTGACGCGCTGTGGGAGTTCTACGGTTGCAGTGAGGCGGGCACCATCACCTGGATCAGCGCCGCGGAGTGGCTCGCGCATCCGGGCAGCGTGGGCCGCCCGGCCGACGGCTCGGCGGTTCTCATCGGCGATGAGCACGGAAATCCGTTGCCCGCCGGGCAGATCGGCCGGGTCTGGGTGCGCGGGGCGGACTACTGGCCGCGCTTCGAGTACCTGAATCAGGGCGCACCCGACTCCCCCGTCGAGGGCATGCTGTGGGTCGGCGATCTCGGCCGTCTCGACGAGGACGGCTACCTGTATCTCACCGGCCGCGATGCCGAGGTGGTGATCCGCGGCGGGGTGAACATCTACCCCGCCGAGATCGAGAATGCCATTGCCGCATTGGACGGTGTCGAAGACGTCGCGGTGTTCGGCATTCCCGATCCCGGCGATATGGGCGAGCTGGTGGCCGCGCACATCCTGCCCCGGCCCGGCGCGGACCTCACCGAACGCGGTGTGCGCGAAGCCCTTTCCGGCTCACTGGCCACATACAAGCTGCCGTCCCGCATCACCATCGTGGACGCCTTGCCGCGCGATGACAGCGGCAAGGTCTACAAACGCCAACTCCGCGCTCTCGCGGAGTGACCCGGGGGTTCAGCGGATGGTGCCCGCCCCCGCGATCAGCGGAAGGTCCAGGGCGGTAACCCATCCCGGCCGCAGCGCGTTCACCGCGGGTACCGCGTTGAGCGCGCGCATTCCGGTGGCGAGGCATCCGGCCACCGCGGGTGCGCGCCCGGAACCATCGGTGAACCGGAACGAGGTCTCCTGCGAGATGGACGGCGAGCCGATGATGTCGACGCGGTAGACATCGTCCTTGACCCCGGCGGGCCATTCGGGCGCGGCATCGAGCCCGATCCGATTCACGTGTTCGAGGGTGATCACCTCGCGATCGTGGTAGATCCCGTTGATGGTGAAGCGGATCGCGGCGACCGTGCCCGCCTTGATGATTCCCTTGGCGCACGGCCGATCCTCGGGCGTGACCCACTTGTCCCAGGTGGTGGTGATGGTATCCAGTTCGATGCCGACCGCCCGCGCGATCATCGGCACCGTCGGCCCCCACGCCATGATCAGCAAGTCGGGATGTTCGAGCATGGCCTTGAACTCCGGCGGATACCCGATGCCCATCTCGAATTCGTAGTCACCCTCGTAATCGGTGTAGTCCAGCAGCTCCGAGGCGCGCACGGAGTGCACCTCACCGCAGAGTCCCATGAGCGTCATGGGGAACAGATCATTGGCGAACCCCGGGTCGATGCCGGTGGTGAAGCACGAAGACCCGCCCGCCGCACAGGCTTTGGTGATCGGATCGCGCCACACGTCGGGCAGTTGCTTGATCTCGGGGTACACCCACGGCGTCATGGCGGTCGAGCAGACGTCGATCCCGGCGCGCAGGAACGCGGTCATGACCCGGATGTTCTCGTCGGCGAACTGCGCGGTCGGCCCGTAGTGCACCAGCGCGTCCGGCCGCAGCGCGATCAGCTCATCGACCGAATCAGTCGCCAGCACACCGGTTTTCGGCTGCCCGCACAGATCACCGGCATCCTTGCCGACCTTGTCGGGATTGCTCACCCCGACGCCGACCAGTTCGAAGAGCGGGTGGCGCAGGATCTCGGTCAGCACCATGGAGCCGACAACGCCGGTGCCCCACAGCACGATTCGCTTCTTCACGGGCACTCCTGGATTCATCGGTGGAATTCACCGCAGTCGACGGTCAACATCTGGCCGGTGACCGCGCTGGCGAGATCGCTGGCCAGGAAAAGCGCTGCGCGCGCGACCTCTTCGGGTCCGGCGAGGCGGCGCAGATCGGTCGGCGCGGCCTTCTGCCGGTAGATGTCCTCGTGCGTGGTTCCGGCCTGGCCGGCCAGCCAGTCGAAGTACGCTTTGTTGATGTCCTCGTACACATAGGACGGCGCGACACTGTTCACGCGGATACCGCGCGGGCCGAGTTCGGTCGCCAGCGAGGAAGCCAGGTGTGAGAGCGCGCCTTTGGAGAGCTTGTACCCGGAGAACTCCGGCTGCGAGCTGTACGAGACGCAGGAGTTCAGCATGATGATCGACCCGCGTGTCTGCTCCAGCGCATCGGCGAACAGCGCCGACAGTCGCAGCGGCGCGAAGACATTGGTCTCATTGGCGACGCGCAGCGCTTCGATCTCGATCTCGGTGATCGGATTCATCGGCGGAATGGCGAAGGCATTGTTGATCAGGCAGTCGACCCGCCCGAACTCCCCCACCGCACGCTCCACCAGCGCCCGGCGCTGTGTCTCGTCGGTGATGTCGGTCGGCGCGACCAGTGCGTTGCGCCCCAGCGAGCGCACTTCGGCGGCGAGCTTCTCCAACCGCGATTCGGTGCGACTGACCAGCACCAGATCGGCCCCCATCCGGGCCGCCTCCACGGTCAGCGAATGACCAAGTCCGGGACCGATACCCGACACCACGATGACTTTGTCCTGCAAGAGCGGCACCGGCCGATAGGTCTCGGTGAGATGCGGGGCAGCAGACACGATAACTCCTCGAGCCGCAGCAGTTACAGAGTGTAACGGCTTTGCTGTGACAGACTGTAACGACTCTCACCCGCGCTGACAAGGACGGATTTCGTGACCGAACGCCACCGCCTGGGCCCGCACCGCGATCCCGCGGTGGACAGGGCCGTCCTGGACGCCGCCCGCGAGCTACTCGTCGAACGCGGTTATGCCGCAACATCAATCGACGCGATAGCCGCCCGCGCCGGGGTGAGCCGCCCCGCCATCTACCGCCGCTGGCCCACCAAGGCGCACCTCATCGCCAAAGCGGTCTTCCCCGACGTCGGCTCGGACCAGATCGCCCCCGACCTGACCTCGGAAATCCGCAAGGTCATCCGGGGAACCATCCAACTCTTCGGCTCAGCCGAAACCCGCGCCGCCATGCCCGGCCTGATGGCGGAAATGCGCCAGGACTCCGGCCTCTACGAAAAGCTGTCCGCCCGCCTCGACACCCCCACCCGCGAAGAACTGGCCGACTACCTCCCCACCGAAGACCGGCCCGCCCGCCCCGGCCTCGACCCGAACACCCTCCTGGACACCATCGCCGGCGCAGCCCTGTTCGCCATGTGCATCCGCGACATAACGGACCTCGACGGCTACGCCGAATCCCTGGAGGACCTACTCCTCTACGGCATCATGGGCACGCGCCCGGACTAGGGCCGATCGAACCGCCCGCCCCGAAGCGCCCCGGTGAACGAATCCCATTCGGCCGGACCGAAAACCAGCACCGGACTGGCCTCCCCCAACTTCGAATCGCGCACCCCGACCGAGCCCCCGCCCAGGTGCGCCGCCTCCAGGCACTCCCCGCCGGAGCTGGTACTCCGGCTTGACTTGAACCACTCGGCTCCCGATAGGTCGATCATCACTCGCCGCACTCCTTGGCTATCGACAGCATGAGCTGTCTGGTCATATCCACGTCCAACGCTACCCGGCCGATCTCGGTATAGGCGTCCCGATATCGATTCACTTCGGACTCCCGCTCGAGGTAGAGATCACCCGCATGCTCCTCCACGTACACCACCGGTGGCTCGGTCATCCCGGTCGCCGACAGCTTCGGAAACTCCAGCAGCACAAACGAACCCACCAGCGAGCCCAGGTGATGTGGCGCGTCGAACGGCACAGCCCGAACAGAGACATTCGGCAGTTCACTCATCTCAGCCAACCGCCTCAGCTGGTTGGCAAGAACACTCGCACCGCCGATCTGGTCGCGCAGCGCCGCTTCTGACAACAACACATCAATTGCGAAGGATGGATCCGCCAATCGTGCCTGCCTGCGCCCGGCCATCTCGAGCCGCTTCTCCACCTGTTCGGTTGGCATATCCGGCGATTCAGTCCAGGCGATCGCGCGTCGATACTCCGGGGTCTGGAGCAGCCCGGGAATCACGGTGACACGCCACGTGGACATGCGCCGCGCCGACTCTTCCAGGCCGACATAGTGATCGAAGCCTTCGCGCATCTCATCGGCATACGCGCGCCACCAGCTCTTCTGTGCACTTCGAAGCTCATGAGCGAGGCCAAGCAACGTTCGGCGCTCCTGATCCGTACATGAGAAGGCGTTCGCCAGCGCATTGATCCATAGATCCGGGACCTTCGCCTTGAGCCCGTCTTCGATGCGCGCGAGGGTTTGCTGAGAGGTCTCAACCACCTGCGCCGCTGCGTATCTCGTCATTCCGGCACGTGTGCGATGCATCGCGAGTTGCCGCCCGAGAGCTCGGGCCGCGAGGGTAGATCCAGCCATTGCTTAACCTCGCTATCGAGAGGGCTGAATTTTGGAAGTACCCGAAATGGCTGTCCGGACCGTTCCCGCCGAATCTGCCGGAGCAGAAGCTCCAAACCGCCCCGGCTCATTGTCTACTGGATTGGCCCCCGATGACCGGGAAACGTGAACATCAATCGGATCGCTGTCCGCCCCTTTCAGTTTCGGTTGAAACGTTGCCGCACCGAGTACCGGTCATCGCGGGTTCCACACCAGCACAGGAGGGTTCGCCCGCAACCAGGAGGAGCTGCGCAGCATGGCGATCAGTCACGAACCACCGGACTATCCGGTCATGAATTTGGAGGTCGCGCGGCGCGGCCAAGCCACGCACCAGGACTGCGATCCTGAAACATGTTCCGCGAAAGTCTATTTCGATAAGGTCGCACTCCGCCTCAGCCGTGAACTCCACACGATTCGGAGCTCTCACAACAGCGCTCGCCTGCGGGGAACCTGGAATATATGGACAAATCCGACCGCTTGAGGGTCCTCCCGCCTACCGACCGGCAGGTGACTTTCGACGTGCATGTCCTCACGCAGGGGGCCTCTCGGCGTTTACCAGCGTGAGTGCATGCACGTCCCCCGAACCGGACTTATCCGGCGGCCTGGCGGGGGGTGGGGACTGCCCTGGGACCGGATCGCGGGCAGGGGCCGAACAATGCGGCGACGGCCGCATTTCGTACATGCGATCACCGTGGCAAACCAGGCATCGCCGAGCACGCCGCCTGCCGTACCCGACTCCAGCTACCGGACCCACCCACGAAAACCCCCGCCCCCGAGGGGAGGACGGCGGTGGGCACCCTCTCTACCTGTGCCGCAATGTAATCCGCGCATTGTAGGCCGGGCTCAGCCCGGTATGATACTTCCGCGCGGGCTCCATCGGCCCGGGGATCGGATCGATCCTCCGCTTCTCGATAATCGCCCGGAACAAGATCCGCGCCTCAGCCAGCGCGAACTGCGCCCCCAGACAACGGTGCGGCCCGGCACCGAAGGTCAACCAGTTATGCCCGTCGGGCTTCCGATCGAGAAACCGCTCAGGCCGGAAGGCCAACGGATCCGGGTAGATCTCCTCGGACTCGTGAATCAGCAGAATCGGAACGATCACAATCGTCCCTTCGGGAATCTCCACGCCATTGATTACCGTGTCCCGCACGGCAATTCGCCCCGTGAACGGCGAAACCGGCCGCAACCGCATGGTTTCGGCGACCACCGCGTCCAGGTAGGCGTCCAACCGCGCCTCATCACCCGACTCGATAGCCGCGTCCAATTCCGCCATCGCCTCGGGATGCGCGGCGAGCATCGTCGCTATCCATCCCAGCGTGATCGCGGTGGTCTCGTACGCCCCCAACAGGATTCCGCGCATACTCCGCGCAAGTCCGGCATCGTCATGCTGATCCAGATCCGTATTGATGTACCGCGCAAGCACATCCTTACGATCGGCCCCATCCTCCCCGGCGGCCCGTCGCGCGGTGATCTCCTCGATGATCACCTCGTCGACTTTCGCCTGCGCCCGCCCCAGCGGCGGATACGGCGGTGTGAACCCGCCGAGGAACGGCGTCGCCAATGTGACCGCCAGGAATCCCCGGCTCTCGATCTCATGGAACCAGGCGCTCACCGCGTTCTCGAGCCGCCCCCGGCGCGACGGTGCCACATCACCGAATACGACCCCCAGCAACACCCCGATTGCCAGATCGTAGCCAACAGTCAGGAATTCGATCGGCTCGCCCACGGGCCACTTGGGCAGTTCGCGTTCGACGACCTCGATCATCAGTTCTTCGTACGACTTGAGCGCCTTGTTCTGGAACGGCGGCGAATACAGCTTGCGCTCGCGACGATGATCATCACCCTCCAGGAAGATCAGCGTCTCCTTGCCGAAGACCATGTCGTGACTCGACAGCCTGGCCATCAACTGGCCGATGGAGAAGTCCTCGTTATTGGTGAATACCTCTCGAACATCGTTCATCTCGTGTGTGATGAGCATGGTCGGGAAGCCGGGCGGGTCGGCGACGAAACGCTTGCCGAGGGCCACCAGCGGGGAGCTGTGCGCGCCCGGGCGGATCAGGCCACCGAGCTGCGCGAGGCGGCGGGTGCGTAGGTGGGGTAGATGGCGCAGCTTTATCGGGGTCTGTGACACGCAGCCATCTTCACCGCTGGCCGAGCGTCTGGCAAACATGAAATCCGTGCGGCGCCAACGAGTGTCACGTTCTGGTGCCCCTACTTTTCGGGGCTCGGGTTGGAGCGCTCGGCGCTGGGAACGCCGGGCGAATGTGACTAGGGTGGGCGCAAATAGGCCGCAACGCCCCACTGAGCCGCTTCCTCATGCACCTGGGGAACGAAGTCCGGCCGAAGAATACGTTTCACCAGGTAGAGAAGGATTTTCGTGCTCAACACTTTTACTGAAACACTGTTCGCTCAGATTGCGAGCCGCCCGGCCGATCCGGTCTACCGGTTCCTGGACAGTGGTGATGTCGAAGGCGTTGTCCGCGAAATGTCGTATGCCGACCTGGGTGTGCGCGCCCAGGCCATCGCCGCCGCCCTGCAAGATTCGCGACCCGAGCGCGCGCTACTGCTCTATCCGGCGGGACAGGACTTCGCCGAGGCGTTCTTCGGATGCCTCGCCGCGGGTGTCGCGGCCGTGCCCGCACCGCTGCCGGAATGGGACAACCGGTCGCTGCGGCGGCTGCGGCGGATGGTCACGCACGCCGAGGTCGATGTGGTGCTCGCCCCGGCGCGGGTGGTCGCGGATTCTGCGGCGCTGAGCGCGGAGATTCCGGAGCTGGCCGGACTGCGCTGGCTGGCCACCGATGAGATCTCCGGGACCGAGGCAACACGGTGGCGCGAGCCCGATCTCACCCCGGGGTCGGTCGCGTTCATCCAGTACACCTCGGGTTCGACCAGCGCTCCGCGCGGTGTGCTGATCACTCATGAGAATCTCCTGCACAATCAGGGCGCGCTGGTCGACGGGCTCGGGCACGATCCGAATTTCGCCGAATCCTGGGATGGCGCGCTGTTCGCCAGCTGGCTGCCGATGTACCACGACATGGGACTCATTGCGCCGCTACTGCATACGGTCTACCTCGGCGCGCATTCGGTGCTCATGTCGCCGATGCACTTCTTGCAACGGCCCGAGCGCTGGTTGCAGGCCATCTCCACGTACCGCGCGCACACCAGCGGCGGACCCAATTTCGCGTATGAGCTGTGCGTGCGGCGGGTCGCGGCCGAGCAGATCGATCAGCTCGATCTGAGCCACTGGCGGGTGGCGTTCAATGGCTCCGAACCGGTGCGGGCGGCCACGATTCGCCGGTTCGCCGAGACCTTCGGGCGGGCGGGGTACCGGGCCGAATCCCATCATCCGGTGTACGGATTGGCCGAGGCCACGCTGATTGTGACCGGGCCGAAGATCGGCGTGGCACCGACCTTCCACGAGGTGCGCGATGCGCTCGGCGATCGCGGGCGCGGGGCCGAACTGGTCGGCGTCGGACGTCCGGTCGGGGGTTTGTCGATCGCGATCGTCGACCCGGTGAGCGGTCTCGAACGCGCCGCCGGGTCCGAGGGTGAGATCTGGGTCGCAGGAAAGAGTGTGGCGGCCGGGTATTTTCGTGATGAGCAGGCCGGCGCCGAGGTCTTCGCGGCGACGCTGTCCGGTGACGAGCGGCGTTTCCTGCGCACGGGCGATCTCGGATTCGTCTCCGACGGCGAACTTTTCGTGACCGGCAGAAGTAAGGACCTGCTGATCATCGATGGGCGCAATCACTATCCGCAGGACATCGAGGCGACCGTGGAGGCCGCGCACGCCGGGGTCCGCGCGGGCTGTGTCGCCGCGTTCTCGGTCGAACTCGGGTCCGGGGGTGAGCAACCCGTGGTGGTCGCCGAGGTGCGGACCGAGGAGCAAGAGGAGCTCAATGCCATCGAGGCGGCCATCCGCGGCGCGGTCTCCACCGAGCACGGGTTGACGCTGGCCACGGTCATGCTGATTCGCCCCGGGACCATCTTCAAGACCAGCAGCGGCAAGATCCAGCGGCAGGCGTGCCGGGCCGCGTACGGGTCGGGCGAACTGCTCGAATTGACCGCGGGACCGTTGCGCTCACCGGAGGATGAACTCTTCGACTTCGAGGAGGAGACCGCGTCCGCTCCGGGCGACGCCCGCGATAAGCCCTCCGCCGAAGCGGTGCGGACCTGGCTGGTCAAGACCATCGCGCTGCAGGCGGCGCTGGATCCCGAGCGCATCGACGTGCATCAGCCGATCGTCGAATTCGGTCTGGGCTCGGCCGATCTGGTCGAGCTGGTGATCGATCTCTCGGAGTTCTACGGCGAATTCCTCGATACCAATCTGTTCTTCGACAATCCGACCATCGACGGTGTGGCCAAGGCGCTCGCGCCTGCCGCGGCGACGGTTCCGGACGCGGTGGAACCCGAGGTCACCGCCGCCGCGGTGCCCGCGGACGGTGACGAGATCGATGAGGACGCGATCGCCATCATCGCCATGTCCTGTCGCTTCCCGGGCGCTGCCGACTCGCCGGAGGCGCTGTGGCGCTTGCTGGACGGTAACCGAGACGGTCTCGGCGAGGTGCCGGAGGGCCGCTGGGATATCGAGGATCTCTACGATCCGGATACCACCGCGAGCGGTAAGGCGTACACCTTCCGCGGCGGGTACGTCGACGGCCTGGATCGTTTCGACGCCGCGTTCTTCGGCATCGGTCCGCGCGAGGCCGCGGTCATGGATCCGCAGCAGCGCGTGATGCTGCAATTGGCGTGGGAGGCGATCGAGCGCTCCGGACGCGATCCGCGCACCCTGCACGGGAGCGCCACGGGCGTCTACCTCGGGGTGTACGCGACCGGATATCTCGCCGATCCCGCGCCCGAACAGCTCAATGGCCAAGTGGGAACGGGACTTTCGCCGAGTGTCGCCTCGGGGCGCATTTCCTACACGCTGGGTCTGCACGGCCCGGCGGTGACCCTCGATACCGCGTGCTCGTCCTCGATCGTGGCCATGCATTCGGCCATGGCGGCGCTGCGCGCGGGCGAATGCGATCTCGCGCTGGCGGGCGGCACAACACTGCTCATGTCGCCGATCGCGCATATCGAGCTGTGCAAGCTGGGCGTGCTGTCCCCCACCGGCAAATGCGCACCGTTCTCCGCCGAGGCGGACGGCACGGTCTGGGCCGAGGGCGCGGGCATGGTGCTGTTGAAGCGGCTCGGCGATGCCCGCCGCGACGGTGACCGGGTACTGGCCGTCATTCGTGGATCGGCGGTGAATCAGGACGGTCGCAGTCAGGGGCTGAGTGCGCCGAATGGCGCTGCGCAGGAACAGGTGCTGCGTTCGGCGCTGCGGGTTGCCCGGCTGAGCCCGCACGATATCGACTACGTCGAGGCGCACGGCACCGGCACCGCCCTGGGCGATCCGATCGAGGCGCGTGCGCTGGCGCGGGTGTTCGGACCGGGCCGCGATCCGGAACGCCCGCTGGGTATCGGGTCGCTCAAATCCAATGTGGGACATACCCAGGCAGCGGCGGGTGTGGCCAGCGTCATCAAACTGGTTCTCGCACTGGAGCATGAGCGCATTCCCGCCACGTTGAACGCGAAAACGTCCTCACCGCATGTGGATTGGGAGCGCAGCGGTGTCGCGGTGGCGGGTGAGACGCTGCCGTGGCGGCGTGGGGAGCGGGTCCGGCGGGCCGGGGTCAGCGCCTTCGGGCTCAGCGGCACCAATGCGCATCTGATTCTCGAAGAGGCGCCGGTCGGGCCGGTCGCGGTGTCCGAGGCGAGCGGTGCCGATCAGCGGGTGGCGCTGCTGCCGATTTCGGCGCGGAGCGAGGCGTCGCTGCTCGGTCAGGCGCAGCGGCTGCTGGATCTGGTGAGTGCCGATCCGGCGCTCGAGCCGGGTCCGGTCGCGCGCTCACTCGCCTTGCGGCGCACTCGATTCGAGCGACGTGCGGTGGTGGTGGCGGCCGATCGCGAACAGCTGATCGGCGCGTTGCGCGCCCTCGTGGACGGTGATGAATCGCCCGATGCCGTCGTCGGTAAGGGCCCGGTGCTCACCAACGCCAAGACCGCGTTCATCTTCCCCGGTCAGGGCACGCAGTGGGTCGGGATGGCGCGCGATATGCTCACCGCGTCGGAGGAGTTCCGCACCGAATTCGAGCGCTGCGACAAGGCTTTCAGCGCCCTGCTCGGCTGGTCGCCGCAGGATCGGCTGGCCACCATGACGGTCGAGGATCTCTGGGATCATCCGCTCATCCAGCCACTGCTGTTCATGACCATGGCCGCACTCGCGGCCACCTGGCGTGCGGCGGGCGTGATCCCGGACGCGGTGATCGGGCACAGTCAGGGTGAGGTCGCGGCGGCCTACTGCGCCGGGGTGCTCGAATTGGGTGACGCCGCAAAGATTGTCGTCACCCGCAGCCGGCTGATTCAGGATATCGAGGAGCCGGGCGCGATGGCCGTGGTCGGCCTGCCCGAGGCCGAAGTCGTTCCGCGACTGGCGAGATTCAGTGATCGGGTGTCGATCGCCGCGGTCAATGTGCGGCGCTCGACATTCGTCACCGGGCAGCAGGCCGCGGTCGAGCAGTTCCTCGCCGAATTGACCGAGGCCGGGATCTACAACAAGCTGCGCGCCGCCGGGCCGAGCCTGGGCGGGCACAGCCCGATGTATGAGCCGCTGCGCGAACCGCTGGCCGCCGCACTGGCCGGAATGACGGCCGAACCCCCTGTCACACAGTGGTATTCGACTGTCACCGGTGAGCCGGTCACCGCCGCGGTCGAACCCGGCTACTGGTTCCGCAATGCCCGCCAGACGGTGCGCTTCGCCGACACGGTGGAGCGCATGATCGCCGACGGCTTCCGCTATTTCGTCGAACTCGGCGCGCATCCGATGCTCACCGCGGCCGTGAAATCCCTCTCCGAGGAGCTGTCCCGCGAGGTCATCGCCGTCGGCTCGCTGCTGCGCGATCAGGACGGCCCGACCGCTCTGGCCCGCGCCCAGGCCGAACTCCACGTCGCCGGACATGAACTCGACTGGACCAGCCTGCTGCCCGATGCCGCACCGGTGGACCTGCCCACCTACGCCTTCGACGAACGCCGCTTCTGGACCGAGCGGATCAACCGCGACTCCACCGCCCTGGGCCTAGGCGATCTAGACCACCCCATCCTGGGCGCGCTGGTGCCGCAACCCGATTCCGGCGGCGTAATCCTCACCGGCCGCATCTCCCGCCACCTGCAACCCTGGCTCACCGACCACGCGGGCCCCAACGCGGTACTCATCCCAGGCGCGGCCCTGGTCGAAATGGCCATCCGCGCAGGCGATGAGGCAGACGCCCCCACCCTGCGCGAACTGATCCTGCGCGCCCCCATGCTCCTGCCCGACCGCGGCGCCCTGCGCATCCAAACGGTCGTCGGCGGCCCCGACACCGAAGACCGCCGCACGGTCCGCATCTACGCCCGCGACGACCAAGACCCCGACCCCCAGTGGACCCTGCACGCCGAAGGCACCCTTACCGAGGACACGGAATATGCTGCGGCACACGCATATTCACCAGCACGCCCGCACTCCGACGAATGGGAACCGTCCCCGGCGCGCGCAGGGGTGCAGTGGCCACAGCCCCATGACGTCACAGGCCCACCAGCAGGGTCCGGCGCGGCGACCTGGCCACAGTCCCATGACATGGCAGCCCCACAATCGGGGGTGCCGGCAGGATCCGGTTCGGCGACATCGCGACAGGCTCACGACATCGCGGGCTCGAGGTCCGGCGCACTCGCGGGGTCGGGTGGCGTGGCTTGGCCACCATCGGATTCGTCTGCGTGGCCGCCGGCGGATGCCGAGCGGGTGGATGTCGAGGCGCTCTATGCCGAGCTGTATGCGCGGGGCCATCAGTACGGTCCGCAATTCCGGGCGGTCCGCGCGGCGTGGCGGCGTGGGGCTGAGATCTTCGCCGAGGTCGAACTCGCCGAGGGCGCGCAGGGGGACGCCGCGAAGTTCGGTATCCATCCGGCGCTGCTCGACGCGGCGTTGCACACCACGGCGCTGTATGCCCCCGACGGGGAGCACGCGCTGCTGCCCTTCGTCTGGAGCGATGTGAATCTTTGGGCGTCAGGCGCTACCGCGTTGCGCGTCCGTTTGACTCGGTCGGCCACCGATACCGTCACGATGGCGGCGACCGATCGGACCGGTCGTCCGGTCGTCTCGGTCGGCTCGCTGCTGCTGCGACCGGTGGCGGCAACCCAGTGGGATGCCGCATCCCTTGCCCCGGCCCATCGGCGTCTGTACCGGTTGGACTGGTCCGAACGCGCTGTCGGCACCGTGAATCGAACGCTCACGTTGTCCGAGTGGCCTTTCCCCGAACTGGCAGATGTCACCCAGGGGCAGTCGGAATTGTCCGCGACGTCGAACGGGTATGCGGGAGCGCAATCGCCACCGGCCACGTCGTCCGCGAGCGCGCACGGCGGGTCGAATTCGGCGACCATCAACAACGTCCGCGTGCCCACGGCGGCCGAGGACGCGGACGCGATCATTCTCCAAGTGCCCGAAGGCGATTCGCCCGCGCGGGTGCATGCGATCACGCAGGGGCTGTTGGCGACGCTCCAGGGCATTATCGGTGACCGCCGGTTCGAGCGGGCGACGGTGGTTGTTCGTACGCGCGGGGCGGTGGCACCGAGTGAGCCGATCGCGCGGGGGGACCGGAGGAGTCCGGATCCGGCGGGTGCGGTGGCGTGGGGGTTGGTGCGGTCTGCGCAGTCGGAGAATCCGGGGCGGATCGTGCTGATCGATTCCACCGATGCCGAACTTGATGTCGCCGCGCTGCTCGCGACCGAGGAGCCGCAGCTGGCGGTGCGGGGTGGGGTGGCATTCGTGCCGCGGCTGGCTCGCCTGCCGGAGAACGCCGCTCGGATGCAGGAGGGGCGGGTCGGCCTCGGGGACGGCGCGGTGCTGGTGACCGGCGCTCCGGGTGGGCTCGGGTCGGCGCTGGCCCGGCATTTGGCCGAGGCGTACGGGGTACGGGATCTGGTGCTGGTCAGTCGGCGCGGCGTCGACGGGCCGGGCGGACACCAACTGCGGGCGGATCTCGAAAGTCGCGGTGTGCGAGTGCGATTCGCGCGGTGCGATATCACCGATCGCGAAGCGCTGGCGGCTCTGCTCGACGGGCTGCCGCTGGCCGGGGTGGTGCACGCGGCGACCGTGCTCGATGACGGCACGCTGGGTTCGCTGACCCCGGCGCAGCTGGATACCGTGCTGCGGCCGAAAGTCGATGCGGCGCACCATCTGCACGAACTGACCGCCGATAGACAGCTGTCGATCTTCGTGCTGTTCTCCGCCGCGGGCGGTCTGTTCGGCACGCCCGGACAGGCCAATTACGCCGCCGCGAACGCCTATCTCGATGCGCTGGCGCTGTATCGGCGGTGCGTCGGACTGCCCGCCCAGTCTCTGGCTTGGGGTGCGTGGGCGGTCAATCAGACCGAGTACATGGCACGCGCGGACCTGCAACGCTTCGAACGCGCCGGGGTGCGCGCATTCTCCACCGCCGACGGTATGGCCTGCTTCGACGCCGCGCTGCGGGCGGGTGAGCCGATGCTGGTTCCGCTGCTGCTCGATACCGCGGTGCTGCGCCGGGAACCGGGTGTCCCGCGCCTGCTGCACGGATTGGTACGCCGCACCGCCCGCCGGGCCGTGGCCGATCGGTCGGCTGTCGATGTAGTAGCGGAATCCCTTTTCGCCGAACGACTTCGGACCGTTCCGCGCGCGGAGGCCCTCGCCCTGGCCATCGCCGCCATTTCCGAATGGACCGGGCAGGTCCTCGGTCACGCGGGCGCGGGGCAGGTCTCGGCCGAGGCGAATTTCCAGAGCCTGGGCCTGGATTCACTGATGGCGATCGAACTGCGCAACAAGGTCCGCGAGCACACCGGCGTCTCGGTACCTCTCGGCAGCATTCTCGCCGAGCAGAACCTCACCGATCTGGCCGGATACCTCGTGGAAGAGGTGCTGCGACAGGGTGATTCCGGTGCGTCCAGCACCGTGGCCGCCGAGGTCCCCGAGCTGGAGATCCTCCCGGTGACCCGCGACATGATGCGACTGCTGCGCACCGAACAGCTGGGCATCCCCAGCGCCGCGCAAACCGGCGGTGTGGCGGTACGCCTGCCCATCGCGGTGACTCGCGAGCGGCTCGAGCAGGCCGTCGACCGCCTGGCGCGCCGACATGCCGCACTGCGCACCACGATTCACCGCAGCGAGGAGCACGGCCGCCAGCTGGAGATCCGCCGCGAGCCGGGCGCACTGGCAACCTGGCGCGATCTCGAACACCTCGATGACGCCATCGTGCAGCGGCATTTCCGTGAGCTGATGACCCGGCCGTTCGACCTGGAGACGGGTCCGCTGTGGCGCTTCGAGCTGCTCAATGCCGAATCGGCTTCGGCCGTACTGCTTTTCGGCGCTCACCACGGTATGAGTGATGTGCAGTCGATGCTCCTGGTAGCGGGCGAACTCGCCGCGGAACTCTCCGGCGCGACGCTGGACGACACCGTCAGCAACCGCGATATGCATCAGCTGCTCATCGCCCAGCCGAACAAGCGCACCGGTGACGAGGCCGCCATCACCCGCTGGCGCGACCTCTTCGCCGGAGCGCAGCGCCTGGAATTGACTCTGGCACACCAGCGTCCGGCGCAGCGCAGCTACGGTGCGGGGGCGATCGCCCTCGATATGCCCGCCGGACTGCACGACCGCGTCGCCGATCGAGCCCGCGATCTCGGGGTCACCCCGGCCGCAGTCTTCCTCGGCGCACTGAGTGTGCTGCTGGCCCGGCGTCAGCAGGTCGATCGCTTCGCCCTGGCCGTTCCCGTGGATACCCGCATGCACGCCGATGCCACCGACGCCGTCGGATACTTCGGTCTCCCGGTGCCATTCCCGGCCACGGTCACCGCGCAGGATCGCGTAGCCGATGTCCTGGACCGCACCGGTGAACGCCTGCGCACCCTGCTCGCACCCGGTGCGGGCTTCGCCGAAGTGCTCGCGGCCCTGGCCGCGCAGGGCCTGCACCGCGACAACGCGCCGTTGATCGAGGTCTACTTCAACTATCTGCGCGCCAATTCCGCCGTCGCGGCGGCCGAGGTCGTTCCGGTGAGCACCGGCTACTCCGATCTCGACCTCATGGTCGCGGTGCTCCCCGATACCGGGCAGGTGTGGTTCACCTACAACAGCGACATCATCGACGCCGAGACCTGCACCGAATTCGGTGCGGAATACCTGGCGACGGTCGCGGCGGCGGTCAATGATCCGGGAGCCCCCGCGCGCCCGGAACTCGCTGACGCACAGCAGGTTTCCAGCCTTCGCGCGGCAGTGGGCGCGACCTTCGCACTGGGCAGACTCCCCGAGTTGATGGTGGCGGCCGCCGACACCACGGCGATCACCGTCGCCGAGGCCCCATACCACCATGTGCTGTCGAGCCTGCGTGACCCGTCGGGCGTCTTCGCCCAGCCCTCGATGTCACTGAGCATCGTGCTGCTGCGCGCGGCGGATCTGGAGCGCTTCGGCGGACTCTCGGACGAGTTACTCACCGAACTCGCCGCCGAATACCCGGCGGCGATACGGGAACTCACCGAACGCACCCGCAAACCGGTGATCGTCGGAATCCTGCCGTCGGCCGCCCCCGAAAAGCGGCTCGCCGCATGGGAGCGGGTCGTCACCGAACGCCTGCGGGCAATTCCCGGTGTCGCACTGCTCGGCCCGGACGAGTGGACGCGAAATCACCGGGTGGACAACCCCTTCGACGATCGCACCGCCATCCTGGCGCACCTGCCCTTCACCCCCGAATTCCAGGCGGCCGTCGCGCTGACCCTGGTGTCGACGGTGGGCGCGGTCACCGAACCCGCACCGAAGGTGATCGCCGTCGACGGCGACGACACCCTCTGGAGCGGGACGGCGGGCGAGATCGGTTCGACCGCGGTGGCATTCGACCAACCCCGACTGGCACTGGCACAGCGCCTCGCCCAGTGGCGGTCGGCCGGAACGCTGCTGGTGCTGCTCTCCAACAATGACGCGGACACCGTCGAAGCGATCCTCGACCGACCCGAAAGCCCGCTGCGCCGCGCGGATTTCGCCGCCATATCGGCAGGTTGGGAGGCCAAGCCGCAGCGGCTGGAACTCATCGCGCAGACCCTGGGCCTGGGACTCGACACCTTCTGCTATCTCGACGACAACCCGGTCGAGGTGGCGCGCATGCGTTCCGACCTCCCCGAGGTGCTCTCGGTGACCTGTCCCCCGGCCGACGAACTGGCAGCCTTCCTCACCCGCCTGTGGCCGATGGTCCCCCTCGCCGCGACCGCGGAGGACAGCGCCCGCGCCGACTTCTACCGGCAGGACCGCGAACGCGATAAAGCCCGCGCCGCAGCCGAATTCGCGGACTTCCTGGCACAGCTGGACCTGGAAGTAGCTATCGATCCCCTGACCGATACCACCCTCGAACGCGCCCGACAGCTCGTGCGCCGCACCAACCAATTCACCCTCGGCACCGTCACCACCGCCGATCTGGACCGCTGGCGCGCCGAAGGCCAAGTCTGGACCGCGACCGCCCGCGACCGCTTCGGCGACTACGGCCTCATCTCGGTCCTGGCCCTGCGCTCCGACAATGACGCCCTCACCATCACCGGCTGGCAACTCAGCTGCCGCGCCCTGGGCCGCGGCGTCGAAGAACGCCTGCTGTCCTGGGCAGCCGACCAGGCCGATGCCCTCGGCCACACCACCGTCCGGATATCGTTCGACCGCACCCCCAGAAACGAACCCGCCCGCCGACTGGCAGCCCGCCTGCTCGGCACCACCCCCGACACCGGCCGCCTCGACGTCTCGGTAACCCCCGACCGCCTGCGGCAGTTCCGTTCCTGGGAACCGCAGTCGACCACTGAGGAGGTGACCGGTGACCGGTCCTGACGAGCGTCCCCCGATCCGCAACGCGGCCGTGGACCGCCGCCACCGCGCCGAAACCCTCGAGCGCGGCGCGGCGACCATGGATATCGCCGACCTCCTCGCTCGCACCGGCACCCCGGCGCGGGCGGGCGGGGCCGCGGCCGAGCACGACACCGGGCACCCGCCGCCGGTCCAGTCGGCAAGCGCCTCCTCCAGCACGCAGGGACACACCGCAACGGCCGCACAACGATTCGCACCGATCGGCACGGTGCGATCCGATCCGGTCGCCGGGACAGCCGAGGCGACTCGCGCCGATCTCCAGCGAGCACCTCGCGACTCGACGTCGGGGACCTCCGCTCGAATATCCCCTGGACCGGAAGAGCGGAACGCGCGGACCCGAGCCCATGCACAGCCCGTGCACGCCGCCGGAACCTGGTCAACCCCACGCGGCTGGACCCCGGAGTCCCTGGCCGAGGCGATCACCGACCTGGCGAATCGGTTCACCACCGTGCCCATCGACGCCGATACCGACTTCTTCGACGCGGGCGGAACCTCTTTGGCCGCGGTGGAGTTGGTCGCGACCCTGGCGCGGGAACTCGATATCCACCCGGATCTGGACACGATCTTCTTCGATGCCCGGCCGCGCAGGCTCGCACGCCGCTGGCTGGCCGACCACCCCGAACTCGCCGCGCCCGCCGATCAGCCCGCCCAGAACACGCGACGGCCCCTGGAATCCGGGGCCGTCACACCGAAGTCCGTCGACGATCACGAACGAACCCACACCGCATCCGGCGACCTCGGCCGAATACCCGGTGAGTCCACAGCGCCACGGCCCAGCGAGCATCTCGCGCGGGGGGCCAACGGCGACCCCGCTCGATACGGTGCCGCCCCCGAGGCGATGGCCTCGCAGGCCGAGACCTTCACCGATACCGATGATTTGGCGCTGCTCTTCGCCGATCTGGGCGGCGCGGATCGGTTGCCCATCGTGGCGGGTCCGGAACGGGTTGCGCCGCAGCGGATTCTGTTGACCGGGACGACCGGGTTCCTGGGCAGTCATATGCTGCTGGATCTGTTGCGGCACAGTCAGGCTCATGTGGTGTGCCTGGTACGGGCCGATGATGACCAGGCCGCCGCACAGCGCCTGGAGGACGCGGTTCGGCGGTTCGCGCTGCCGTGGTCGCGGGAGGTGTCGCGGCGGGTGACACCACTGGCGGGCGATCTGCGGCTGCCTCGGCTCGGATTGTCCGAGGAGCGGTGGAATACGCTTGCCGCCGAAGTCGATTCGATTGTCAATGCCGGGGCGGCGGTGGATTTCCTGCGGGGGTATCCCTCGCTGCGGCGCACCAATGTGCTGGGGCCGCTGACGCTGGCGGAGCTGGCCTGCACCGGTCGCCCGAAGCCCATTCATCACATCTCCTCGATGGCGGTGTTCAACGGGTCCGACGCGGAGACGCTCGGCGAGGATGCGCCCACCGCCAATGTCGCCGCACTGCCCATCGGATACGACCGGTCCAAGTGGGCGGCGGAGGCGATACTGCGCCGGGCCGGTGAACACGGGCTCGTGGTCACGATCATGCGACCGGGCGGGATCGGCAGTCATCCGGAGACGGGTGCGCACAATCCGCGCGATCTCAATGCGGGAATCACGGCCGCGCTCATGCGTTTTCGCACCGTGCCGGGCTTCCGGTATCTCAACTCCGCCCCGGTGGATTGGGTCAGCCGCACGGCCGCGGCGATCGTCTGCGCGCCCGACGCGTGGGGGCACACCTATCACCTGACCGGCGCGCCCACCTCACTCGAACAGATCGTCGCCGAAACCTCGCTGGGCGGCTTGGGAATTCGCGTCCAGCACTGGGAGCAGTGGTGCGAGGATGTGGTCCGCGCCATCCGGGAGGTTCAGGTGCCCGAACTCGAATCGCTGGCCCAGGTGCTCCAAAGTCCGGTCGCCCGTACCCAACTCGCCGCCATGGTCACCGCTCCCGCGGCCACCGCCGCCCGCACCGATGCCTTCGTCGCCGCACACGGCCTGCCCACCGCGACCATTCCAGGCCCCGCCCAGCGCGGCAAGATGCTCGCCACCATGGCGGGTATGGGACCGCAGCCGGGTGACGAACCCTATCTGCGTTTCCACGAAACGCTCAGCGGCACAATCGGTCCGGTCGGCGAGTCGGCGGTCATCCAGTGCGATCTCCGTCTGGCCCTGTCCGTGGCCAGCAGTGCCCAGGTGTTCTCCGCACGCACCCTCGACGTTCACGGCGAACTCACCTGCGCCGCCCTGCACGCGGAACCACTCACCGTCGAGGGCACCGCGATCGTGCGCCCGCACGACGGCACCCCGCTGCCCCACGAGACCCGGCATCCGATCATGCATTACCAACTCACCCTGCGTGATTCCTCCGGCGACGCCTGGTGGCTGGAGGGCTACAAATTCGCCGCGGCCCGCCGCCGAATGGTCCGCCAGCTCGGCACCCAGCTCATCGAGATCGGCCGCGCCGGCGAACCCGCCGCGTTCACCGGCGAGGTCGCGGTACCGATGCACACCTACCTGCCCGATCAGATCGACGGCATCGAAATCGATCCGCGCCTGCCCGAACGCCAGCGTCGGCTCGCGAAGATGTTGTGGCTCAGCTGGTTCGGCGGACAACTCGGCAAGAGTCTGCTCGAACCGATGCTGCGCGTCGGCACCGATCTGCTGGATCTGCGCCGCGCCATGCGAAAGGAGCAGCGACGGTGACCCGGCCCGAACCCACCTCGGCGGACATGATCTCCTTCCGCACCGACGACGGCCTCGACCTGCGCCTGCGCAAGATCGGACCGGACAACGGTCCGGCGGTGCTGCTCATCCACGGGCACGGCGTCTCCGCGGAGATGTTCGCGCTCCCGGAGATTCGCAATATCACCGACGTCCTCTCGGACGCGGGCTACCAGTCCTGGCTGCTGGATTGGCGCGGCAGCTGCGCGCTGCCGTACAACGAATCCGGCCGCCCGTACACCTTCGACGATGTCGCCCTCTACGACCTGCCCGCGGCGGTCGCCACCATCCGCGAACAGATCGGCGACCGGCCGCTGTTCGCGGTCGCACACTGTATCGGCGCGATCTCGTTGTCACTCAGCCTGACCGGCGGCCTGCTCCCCGGTCTGGCGGGCGTGGTCGCGCAGGGCGTCTTCCTGACCCCCAAGGTCAGCACCTCCGCGCGCATGCGCGTGCTGCTCGCCAGCGAAATGCTCGGCTCCCGCGTCACCCACCTGGAGTCGGATTTCCGCAAGGTCGGCCTGTGGAACAAGCGCACGCTGCTCTACGCCGCCCTCTCACGCAAGGGCGACTGCCCGGACCCCACCTGCCGCCTGGTGCACTACGGCTGGGGTATGGGCGCGAAACTCTTCGAACACGACCACCTGCACCCCGTCACCCACGACCGGCTCGCCGAATTGTTCGGCGCGGTACCGCTTTCGGTCCTCCCGCACCTGCGGCAGATGGAGCTGGCGCACGCGGTGGTGCGCTGGAATGTCGACGATGAGCGCTATCACGCGCTCCCGGCGAACGCCCTGGACGCGGCCTCCCGGATCGACTGCCCGGTACTACTGCTCGCGGGCAGCCGCAATGAAGCCTGGGTCGACTCCAACAGGCTCTGCCACGAGGTGCTTTCGGCACGCAATCCGGGTGTCGAGGTGCGCTACACCGAGATTCCGTCCTACGGCCACCTGGACACCTTCATCGGCCGCGGCGCGGCCCTGGACGTCTTCGGGCATATCGTCGACTTCCTCGACGAGACAACGGCGCAGATCACCAACGAAAGTCGAGAGTATGCGAATCGCATTGTTGACGGCGGGAACCCGGGGCGACCATCAGCCATATCTGGCGCTGGCCGATGAATTACGTTCGCGCGGCCATCATGTCGAGATCACCGCGACCGAGAACTACGCCGATGTGGTGCGGCGCTCGGGATTCGAACCGCATGTGATCCCGTTCAACTCCGCCGAACTGCTGGAGTCGCCCGCCGCCAAACGCGGGCTCTCGTCCGGCAATCCGCTGCCGTTCCTGCGAATTATGCTCGATACGGTCAAGATCATGGCGGGTGAGCGCGGTGCGCAGATGCACGAGGTGCTCACCGACGCGGTCGAATCCGCCGATGTGATCGTCTCCTGCGCCTCCACACTGCCGTGGGCGATGGAGCGCCGGGAGAAGACCGGGCAGGTCGTGGTCGGCGGACTGCCATATCCGCTCGAGCGCACCGCGGAGTTCCCGTCCTCGTTCACCATCAAGAAGATGATCTCCTCGCGGCGGCTGCGCCTGGCCAGCTACTCGGCCTTCGAACTCGCCTACGGGGTGGCCTACCGCAAGATGGATCGGCGCGTCCGCGAGATGATGGGATTGCCCGGCGCACCGCGCAATCCGTTCAAGCGCATCCGCGAAGACGGAATTCCGCTGGTACACATGGTGAGTCCGGTGCTACTGCCCAAACCCGCCGATTGGGAGGAGCGCGCCACCGTCGTCGGCGCGCCGATTCTGCCGCAGCGGCTGCGCGATGCCTGGGGTGAGGCCGTGGTCTCCCCCGAACTCAGCGACTGGCTCGACGAAGGTGAACCGCCGATCTACTTCTGCCTCACCGGAATGCCGATCCTGGACCCGGTCGGCTGCTGCGATCTCATTGCCAAGGTGTGCGGCCGACTGGGAGCGCGCGCACTGGTGACGGTCAAGGGCGAGGGCTATCCGCGCGGTATCGGCTACGACCGAAACCTGTTCGTACTGGACTCCTTCGACTACGACCGGGTGCTGCCGCGCTGCCGCGCGGTGGTGCACCACGGCGGCAGCGGCAATACCCACGATGTGCTGCGCGCCGGACTGCCCGCGGTGGTGATCGGCGTGCACAGCGACCAATTCTTCTACGGCTGGCGGATTTCCGCGCTCGGCATCGGTGCGGACTTCCCCTATCCGTCGCTGACCGAGGACCGGCTGTACGAGGCGCTCGTGCGCACGCTCACCCCGCAGGCACGGGATCGGGCCGCGGAGTTGGGCCGCCGGGTGTCCCAGGAGAACGGTGTCGCGGCCGCCGCCGACGCGGTGGAGAAGCTCGCCGCCAACGCATCGGCCTGACCCGTGGATTCACTGCATATCGCGCTGTTCACCGACTTCCATCCGGCGACGCTGGGCGGGGTGCAGACGGCGATGCGCTCGCTCTGCGACGGACTGCGGGCGCTGGGCCATCGGGTGACCGTATTCTGCGCTCCCGCACCGGGATCCTTGGCGGCGGACGGCAATACCGTGGTGCTGGATTCGGTGCCGTTCAAGATGTCGACCGGCCTGCCCGTGGTACTGCCGACGCGGGGCAATCGGCGGGTGATCGACGCCGCGTTCGCCGAACGCGGGCCCGTGCACATCGTGCATACGCTCACCACGTACGGCTGCGGGATCGCGGGTATTCGCGCGGCACGCGGGCACGGCATCCCGGTGGTGCAGACCATGCAGAGTCGCGATGACACGGTGATCGAGAAATATTCGCCGTCACCGTATTTGGCCGCCTTGACCATGCGGCTGCTGCACGGCTGGTTCGTGCCATTGCGCAGCCGACCGCCATTCCAAGGTGACACCCGCACCACCCGCCTGGCCTGGCGGCCCATGATCGCGCAGGCTCAGGCCGCCGACCGGGTGACCGTTCCCACCCATCACTTCGCCCGACGGTTGGCCGCACGAGGCGTCGACCGGCCGATTCATGTGGTGTCCAACGGAATCGACGGTGCGCTGCTGGAGCGGATTCGCGCCGCGACCACTCCGTCCGTGGATCCGCGGGCTCCACTGCGTGCCCTCTGGTGCGGTCGGCTCTCCGCGGAGAAACGTCCTCTCGAAGCCATCGAGGCGGTCAGCCGGGTCGAGAACTGCACCCTCGACATCTACGGCAGCGGCCCGCTGGCCGATCGAGTCGAATCCGCAGTGGCGCAGGGCAAATTGATTGATCGCGTGCGCCTGCACGGTGAAGTCGACCAGGCCGACTGCCTCGCCGCCATGCGCACCCACGATCTCCTGCTGCTCACCTCGGATTGCGATACACAAGGCATGGTGCTGCTCGAGGCCGTGGCCATGGGCCTGCCCATCGTCTACTGCGATCCCGAGCTCTCCGAAACCGTCCCCGCCGACGGCGGCCTGCGCACCCCCACCGCCGCGGTCGATTCCTTCGCCTCGGCACTGCGGACTCTCGCACAGGACCGATCGCGCGTCGAGGCCATGCGCGGGGCTCTCGCACCGCACTCCGACGAGCCCCGGCAATCCAGACATATCACCCAGATTCTCGCGGTCTATACCGAAGCCCTTGCCACCGCCAGCAACCTCTCCTCCGACCGCATCTGACCGTATGCTGCCTCACAACGCACCGCCGCCCTACCGACTGTGCTTGCGGATCAATGGAATTGGGGAGTATCGATGTCACCGGATTACCGACGGCCCGATGACCTGTGGAGTCAGGACACCGAGATACTGCCGGTCGTCGGCGATTACGACCCGGCGTACGAGCCGCAGCCCGGCGCCCGGCGCATGTCACCGGCGGTTCGGTACGCCCTCATCGGATTGGCGACCGTCCTGGTCATAGCCCTGGCCACCGGCGGATTCTTCGCCGCCAGAAAATTCAGCGGCTCCACCGACACCACGAGCGCGCTGCCGACCACCACGGTGTCGGCGGCCCCGGTGACCACCACCTCGGCCAAACCCGCGCCTTCGGCACCACCGGCCGCCGGAGCCTCGCTGGCCGTGGTGCTGGGCTGGATCAATGAGGGCACACCGGTCAGCGCGAGCGACTTCCACACCGCGACCGCCACCGACGGCACCAAGAACAACCTCGGTTCGGCCGTCGCCTTCACCAGCCCGTCGAAGAAGATCCAGTGCATGACCCCCAAATCGGGCACCAGCTTCGGACAGGGCGGACTGACCTGCATGGTCAGCTTCGACGATCCACCCGCGCGGCCCTCCACTCGCCCGAACGGCCAATGGGTCGGCAGCTGGGTCGACTTCCCCGGCTCCGCCCTGGGCATCGGACACCTCGAAGGCGATCCGGGACAGTTCTCGCTCGGTGAGGGCGCGACGCTGGCCTACGGCAGCAAGCTCAGCATCGACGACTACGACTGCCGGATGGACCAGACCGGCCTGTTCTGCGGCAACCGATCCACCGGTTCGGCGGTACAGCTCAGCTCGGCCGGCGCGGTGCCGTTCGGCTGCCTGACCAAGGCCGGCGCGAAGGAGTACGGCATCCAATACTCCTGCACCTCGACCGGTACGACCACCACGACCACGCGCGGCACCACGACCACCCGGCCCGGTCAGAGCAGTTCCGCGCACCCGACACCGCGATAGACACGGCGCGAGAGCGGGTTACACCGATCTGTCGGCCCCCGGCGCTAATCTGCCGAATATGGTCAAACCGGAATCCGCGCTGCGGCGCTTGATGCGCGACACAGGAAAGTTACTGCAGCCGTACGGATTCCAGGGCGAGGAGCCCACCTGGGTACGCGTCGAAGACGCCGGGGTCGCGACCATCGGGCGCACCCGTACCTTCCGCACCTTCACCGGCGGTCAGCAGATCCTGCGCTTCGGTCTGACCATGAGCACCACACCGCTGCCCTGGTGGGAGTTCCGCAATTGGCGCAACACCCGACTAGGGCTCGCACCGATCCCCATCGAAGAGGCCACCGGCCCGGGCCTGATCCCCGACGGCCTGCCCGAGGCCATGACCGAGATGTGGTCCCTGCGCCTGGTGGACCAGGGCCACATCGACCCGGCCGATATCGACACCATCCGCGCCGAACTCCCGCGCCGCGTGCACACCTACGCCCGCCGCGCCATTCGGCTGCTCGAACCCGACCACTATCTCGATGAGCTACTGGCCCAACCGGATCCGCACCTCGGCATCCGGGAAGCGATCGTCGTCCTGCTCGCCGACGGCGGGCCGAGCACCCAACTCGACGAGGCGATCGATCAGCTGCTGCGCGGCATCGCGGCGCAGGAGTCACCCGAGTACAGCGACGACGCCATCATCTACGTGCGGTCCCTCGCCGCCCTCGTATGAGAGTTCGCGGTGCCGCGTCTATCGCCAGCGTCGCGGTTGGCAGCGGCGAGGAAGATGTCGGCAGCCACGTCGGAGATCGACTTCAGTTCGGCGGCAGTCACTTTCGCATGCTGCTCATCACGGCCGAGAAGCCTTCCGACAGTGGTTCGACACCTTCGAACAGCACCTCCGGGCGTCCGCCTCGAACTGACGGACGTCGTCGCCAACGGATGGCCGTGAAAACGACCGTGGCCGTACAACTTCGCGTCACCGGCACCCTCGCCGACGGAACTCCCTGCCGCCACACCGCAATCCATGGCTCACCCCGCGCTGGGGCCGCCTCACCGACGACCTGGTCCTGGCGGACACCCTCGCCCTCGACGCCGCCCTCCGCCGCTAAGCGGCAATGCCGGCATGATACCTCCGGCCGGCCCGGAACCTTCTCTGCGACCACGGCATTGAGCAGGGCGAGCAATTGTTCGGCGGCGACCGCGGGATCGCAGGGGGCGAAACCATCCCCCAGGTCAGGGTGGCCTGGGTTACGGTTCGAGGGAAGGCTCGGAACCTTCGCGGGGGCAGCGTCGTTGAGCGGTTGCGGAGCGGAACTCCGAGTATTCGGTGGCCGACCGGTCACCGTTCAGATCGTTAGGAGAAGTCGGTATGGGTGTCAGTCTCACCAAGGGTGGCAATGTCTCGCTGACCAAGCAGGCTCCGAACCTGACGGCAGTGGCCGTGGGACTGGGTTGGGATCTGCGGACCACGACGGGGACCGATTTCGACCTGGACGCCAGCGCCATCGCGCTCGGGCCGGAGAAGAAGGTCGTGTCCAACGGGCACTTCGTCTTCTTCAACAACCTCAAGTCGCCCGAGGGCACCATCGAGCACACCGGTGACAACAAGACCGGTGAGGGCGAAGGCGATGACGAGGTCATCAATGTCGACCTGGTGAACACCCCGGCCACCATCGACAGCATCGTCTTCCCGGTCTCGATCTACGAAGCCGACACCCGCGCACAGAGTTTCGGCCAGGTCCGCAACGCCTACATTCGCGTCGTCGACCGCTCCAACGGCACCGAGCTGGCCCGCTACGACCTCTCCGAGGACGCCTCCACCGAGACCGCCATGGTCTTCGGCGAGCTGTACCGCAATGGGGCGGAGTGGAAGTTCCGCGCCACCGGCCAGGGCTACACCTCCGGATTGGCGGGCATCGCCCAGGATTTCGGCGTCACCATCTGATATCCGATCAGACCCGGGCGGGCGCGTCCGCCCACGCCGCCGCGGCCAGTCGCCGATGCGACTCGAGCCGCGCGGTGCGGTCGAAAGTGCTGGTGTGGACCAGGATTTCATCCGCACCGGTACGGGTGACCAGGCTTTCCAGCGCCGGGATAACCAGGGATTCGGGGCCGTGGATATGCCCGCGCAGCGAATCCTCGAAGAGGTGGCGCTGACGCTCGGTCATGGGCTCGCGCTCGATCCGCTCGGGTGACATCAGCACCGGAAACTCACCGCGGGTGCGGGACCAGGCGGCGGACCACGCCTCGGGCAGCAGCAAACGATGGGCTTGCTCGACGCTATCGGCAATGACCACCGAGGCCGACACCATCACGTACGGCACACTGCCCCATTCGGTCGCCCGGAAGTCCCTGCGGTAGTTCTCGATTGCCTCCACCATGGCATCCTCACCGGACACCGCGGCAATGACCAGCGGCAGCCCGAATCGCGCGGCGCGCTGCGCCCCGGATCCCGTCGCCAGCAGATATGCCGGAACCCGCAATCCCTCGGCGGGCCAGGCGTGCACACCATTTCGACCGCGCGTGAAGTATTCGAGCAGCTCGGTCAATTGCGCGTCGAAATCCTCGGCGTCATCCTTACTGTGCCCGAGCGCGCGGCGCACCCCGTCGGTGAATCCCACCGATCGCCCCAGACCCATATCGATCCGCCCCGGATACAGCGCCTCGAGCGTCCCGAACTGCTCGGCCACCACCAGCGGTTGATGATTGGGCAGCATGACCCCGCCCGTTCCGACCCGAATCCGCTTGGTAGCGCCCGCGATCGCCGCGGCGAGTACGGTGGGCGCGGAACCCGCCACCCCCGGCACACTGTGATGCTCGGAAACCCAGAACCGGTGGTAACCCCATTGCTCGGCCAGCCTGCCGAATTCGACGGTCTCGCGCAGCGCCTCGGGGTGGGATTGACCCTCCCGCACGCGTGAACGGTCGAGAATGGAGAAGCGGGTCGCCCGCAGTGCGGAGGTCATGTGCATGGCAACGCATCGGCCGCGCATTGATTCCGCGGCGGAGAATCGCCGCGCGTTCGTGCACATGCACAAAGCGATCCATGCATGGTCGGCATGACGCCGATCGCGCCCGCCGGGGCCGTGGTGTGAGCTGAGTCGCACGGGCCGGAGCGGTGGTGCCGGCGGTGTGGAAACAATGGAGTTTTGGAGGCTCGGTGGACAGCGGCGTGCCCCTGTTTTTGGGGGCCGTGAGTTGGGCTAACGGAATCAGGAGATCATCCGACGATTCAACTGTCGGCTACGGGTCGTTGTCCGCCTTGGCAGGACGGACAACCGACGGAGGCCATGCCTCGACCGTCGCACACCGCGCACTACCTGACGACAGGGGAATATCGAGATGACAAGCAAGGTAATCGGGAAGTGCCTCGCGGCAATCACCTGCGGCACGGTACTGGTGCTCGCCGGGTGTGGGACCGACTCCACGAGCGGCTCGCAAAAGTCCAGCGGCACAACGGTAGCCGCGAGCGCGGCCGTCACCAGCCCGGCGAAGGCGGACGGTGGCTCGTCCGCACCGACGCCCAGCCCGGTCGACAACACCGTCACCGAAACGACCACCGCGGCACAGGATCCGACGACCACGAGCGCCGCCGCCGCCGCACTCTGGGATCCCTGCTCGCTGGCCGCCTCCGATCTCACCGCGGCGGGCTTGAGTGCCGCCAGCAAGACCCGCGTGCCCGGCACCCCGCCCACCCAGATCTGCCACTGGCAGTCCGCCGACCAATCCTTCGAACTGCTCATCGGCGCCTCCGAGCGCCCCCTCGCCGACCTCATGCGGCCCGGCACCGTCAAGGACATCCGTAACACCGAGTTCTACGGCCGCCCGCTCTCGCTCTACCGCTCGGTCCAGGACACCAACAACCTGGGCTGCTACATCGGCACCGCCGCCTCGTTCGGCAGCATCGAATTCACCGTGCGCCACACCAAGTCTCAAACCGATCCCTGCGCCGACTCCAACAAAATCGGGGCCAAACTCTTCAATTCGCTGCCGTCGTAACGCAACTCCGGTCCCGCCCCGCAGCTCGGGGCTGGGGCCGGCGGTCGCCCATTTCTCTGCTGTGGCAAGGGGTGCGGATCGGTCGTAGCATCGAGCGGGCATCCGATCCAAGACGGCAGGACACCTATGCGCGAGGGCACCCAAGGTTCGACTCCACGTTCGACTCGACGTCGGCGCGACGGCGGAACCGGGGGCCGGAGTTTGGCGGCGCTGCTCGCCGCCGCGGTCGAGCGGAATCCGGATGGGATCGCGATCGTGGCCGAGGAGGTCGAGGTCAGCTACCGGGCATTGGATGCTCGGACCAATCAGTTGGCGCGCGGGCTTTCTCGGCTCGGGGTCGGGCCGGAGGATCGGGTGGCGGTGGCGCTGCCGCGGTCGGTGGACTCGATCGCGGCCGTGTGGGCGGTCGCCAAAACCGGGGCGGCGTTCGTCCCGGTGGATCCGGGCTACCCGCGGGCGCGGATCGATCACCTGCTCGACGACAGCGGGTGTGTTCTCGGGATCACGAATCGACGCCATCGCGATGAGCTCGGCGATACGGTGCGGTGGCTGGTGGTGGACGATCCGGGGATCGTCGCCGATATCGCGGCGGAACCGTCGAGTCCGATCTCCTATCTCGATCGGCCCGCGCCCCTGCGTATTTCGAATATCGCCTACCTGACCTACACGTCCGGATCCACCGGCCTGCCCAAGGGGGTGGCCGTCACCCACGCCGGTCTGGCCGCACTGTGCGCGGACCTGCGCACCACGCTGGCGGTCACCGATGCGTCCCGCTGCCTGCACTTCGCCTCACCGAGTTTCGACGCCTCCATGCTCGAACTGCTGCTCGCGATCGGCTCGGCCGCCACCATGGTCATCGCGCCGCCCTCGATCATCGGCGGCGGTGAGCTGGCGGCATTCCTGCACCGGCGCCGGGTTTCCCATGCCTTCCTCACCCCCTCGGTGCTGGCGACCGTACAACCGGACGGACTCGATACTCTCGCCACGATCGTGGTGGGTGGTGAGGCGTGTCCCCCGGCGCTGATCACCGGTTGGGCGACCGGTGCACGGCGGATGCACAATGCCTACGGTCCCACCGAGACCACCGTCGCGGCCACCCTCAGCGGTCCATTGCGCCCCGGAGCACCCGTCTCGATCGGCGGGCCGGTGCTGGGCGTCGGGCACCGCATCCTCGATACCCGATTGCGGCCGACCGCCACCGGCGCGGTCGGCGAGTTGTATGTCGCCGGACCGGGGCTGGCACGGGGCTATCCGGGTCTTGCGGCACTCACCGCGGCCCGCTTCGTGGCCGATCCGCAGGGAGCGCCGGGGACGCGGATGTATCGCACGGGAGATCTGGTGCGCCGCAACGACATCGGCGAACTCGAATATCTCGGCCGGATCGACCACCAGGTCAATATCCGGGGCCTGCGCATCGAGCTCGGCGAGATCGACGCCGCACTCACCCGGCTGGGCGGTGTGGCGGGTGCGGTGACCATCGACCGCGAAACCGCCTCCGGCGATGCCGAATTGGTGTCCTTCGTACTGCCGGAGGCCGGGGCGGAGCCGCACGCGCCGGATCTGCTGACAGGTCTGGCCGAGCATCTGCCGATCTATATGGTCCCCAATTCCATCGTCGTGATCGAGGAGTTCCCCCGCACCGAGTCGGGCAAGGTCGACCGCGCCGCACTACGTCACCTTCCGGTGCGGCGTTCGGGTCCGCGGCGCGTGACCGGCGTCGGAGAGGACCTGGTCGCCGAGGTTTTCGCGCGGGTACTCGGCATCGAGCAGCTCGGCGCGGATACCGATTTCTTCGTGGCAGGCGGCAATTCGCTGCTGGCCACCCAGGCGACCGCGCGATTGAGCGAGATCTGGAAGGCCCGGATCCCACCGCAGCTGTTGTTCGACCATCCGACCATCGCCACGCTCACCAAGGCCATCCGCTCCCAGCGGTTCGACTCCGCCCGCCCGGCGCTGCTGGCCGGACTGCGCCCGCAGCGAATTCCGCTGTCGCCGAATCAGCTTCGATTCTGGCTGCGCAATCAGTTCGACACCACCACGGCGGTGGATAATATCGGCTTCGCATTGCGCCTGGCGGGTGTGAACGCCGAGGCGTTGCGCTCGGCACTGCGCGATGTGGTCACCCGCCACGAGGCGCTGCGCACCCGCTATCCCGCCGATGCCGACGGGCCGTATCAGCAGATCATGGACGCGGACCTGGTCATGGACGGTTTCGCGGTACGGGATATCGCCGAGGCGGACCTCTCCGCGCAGGTGCACCGGGTGATTCGCGAGGGCTTCGATGTCACCGCCGAGGTCCCGCTGCGGATGCGTCTGCTGCGGACGCCGACCGAAGAGGTGCTCGTGTGCGCGGTGCACCATATCTGCGCCGACGGCTCGTCGATGGCGCCGCTGGCCCACGATATGGGCCTGGCCTACGCCGCCCGCTGCGGCGGCACCGCACCGGCATGGCGGCCGGTGGCGGTGCAGTACGCCGATTACGCGCTCTGGCAGCGCGAGCTGCTCGGCTCCCGGGACGATCCCGAATCGCTGCTGGCACAACAGCTTCACTACTGGGCCGGCGAATTGCGCGGCCTGCCCGACCAACTCGATCTGCCCGCCGACCGCCGCAGGCCCGCCATCGCCTCACTGCGCGGCGCGACGGTCGATCAACTGCTGCCCGCCGCCACCCACGAGCGGCTGCTGTCGTTCGCGCGAGCACGCCAGGCGAGCCTGTTCATGGTGATGCGCACCGCGCTCGCGGTCCTGCTGGCCCGCCTGTCGGGTACCGAGGACATCGCAATCGGTGTGCCGATGACCAATCGCGCCGAACCGGCCCTGCACGGCGTGGTCGGAATGTTCGTCAATACCACCGTCTCTCGCACCCGAGTCGATGCGGCGGAGGACTTCGACGCGCTGCTGGCCCGCGCCCGAGATCGCGATCTGGTCAATTTCGCGCACGCCGACGTGCCGTTCGAACACGTGGTGGACGCGGTCGATCCGGTGCGCTCGCCCGGGCGGCATCCGCTGTATCAGGTCGGATTCGCCTTCCAGAATTTCACCCCGGCCGATCTGGAGATGACCGCGACGGATATGTCGGTGTTCGAGATCGAGACCGACACCGTCAAGACCGATCTGCACATCGGCGTGATCGACACCCGCGACGCCGCGGGCGCACTCGGTCCCATCGCACTGCGATTCGGTTACAGCACAGACCTTTTCGATCGAGCGACGGTACAGGGATTCATCGACGCCTACACCCGGCTGCTGGAATCGATCCTCGCCGCCCCGCGCGTACCGGTCGGCGATCTCATGATCGCCGACCACCGCGAGGCTCTCCGCGGCGACGATGTGCCGATCGCGCGGGAGCATCTCACCGCCGCGTTCGCCCGCCACGCGGCCGAACATCCGAACGCGGTCGCGGTCGTGAGCGGGAACGAATCGGTCACCTTCGCCGAGCTCCACGATCGCGCGACCCGGCGCGCACGATGGTTGATCGCCCGGGGCATCGGCCCGGAATCCCTTGTCGCGGTGGCCATGCGGCGTTCCATCGAGCAGGTCATCACGCTGTACGCGGTCGCGGAGGCAGGTGCGGCCTGGGTGCCCATCGACCCCGATCATCCCGCCGAGCGCATCGGCTACATCCTGGATTCCGCTGCGGCGCACTGTGTTCTGACCACCACCGCGGACGGCTTCACGCTCGGCGATCCGTACACCGTCGACACCCTCGATACGAGCGGCTACCCCGCCGGACCGGTGCGCGACACCGAGCGCACCACACCGCTGCGGGGCGATCATCCCGCCTATGTCATCTACACCTCCGGATCGACCGGCAAGCCCAAGGGGGTGGTCGTCACCCATACCGCGATCGTCAACCAACTCGCGTGGATGCGCACCCGCTACGACGTGCGGCCCCGGGACACGTACCTGCACAAGACCGCCGCCACCTTCGATGTCTCGCTGTGGGGATATTTCCTGCCGCTGGGAGCCGGCGCTCGCCTGGTGCTGGCCGGACCCGACGAACATCGGGACCCGCATGCCATCTGCCGGTCGATCGCGAATCACCGTGTCACCCTGACCGATTTCGTGCCGACCATGCTCACCCTGGTGGCCCGATCCGCGACCTCCGCCGAACTCGACACCCTGCGGGCGGTGTTCGTCATCGGCGAGGCGCTCGCGCCCGAGACCGCCCAGGCGTTCGCGGAGGTCTGCCCGGCCGAGCTGCACAACCTGTACGGTCCGACCGAAGCCGCGGTCAGCATTACCGAACACCCTGTCGCGGAAGCGGATCGGCGGGCATCGAGCATGCCGATCGGCGTGCCCGTATGGAACTCACAGTGCGAGGTGCTCGATTCCCGATTGCATCCCCTCTACCCCGGCGTCGCCGGGGAACTCGTGCTCGCGGGCGATCAGCTCGCCCGCGGTTATCACCGCGCACCGGGTCTCACCGCGGCGCGATTCGTGGCCAGCCCGTTCGGACCGCCCGGATCGCGGATGTATCGCAGCGGTGACCTGGCCCGCTCCCGGCCCGACGGGATCCTGGAATACCTGGGCCGCACCGACTTCCAGGTCAAGGTGCGCGGGCACCGCATCGAACTCGGCGAGATCGAATCGGCGCTGCTCGACGATCCCGCCGTGGCGCAGGCCGTGGTCACCGTGCGCCGGACCGGCCAGGAGGACCGCCTGATCGGCTACGTGGTCCCGCGTCCGGGAAGTACCGTCCAGCCGAAGGACCTGCGGCACCGGGTTTCCGGACAGCTGCCGGGGTACATGGTCCCGGCCGCGATCATGGTGCTCGATGCGCTACCGGTCAACACCAGCGGCAAGGTCGATCGGGCCGCCCTGCCCGCACCCGTGTTCGCCGGCGAGGAAGCCGCACGTCCGAGCACGCCGCTGGAGAGCGTGATCGCGGAGGTCTTCGCCGAGGTGCTCGATGTCTCCGGTGTCGGCCCGGCCTCGGACTTCTTCGAGCTCGGCGGCTCATCGCTGCTGATATTCGTCCTGCACCAACGACTTTCGGATCGACTCGACTGCGATGTGCCGATGTCCGCGATCCTGGCCGCCCCGACGGTGGCGGGTCTGGCCGCCTATGTGAGCGGCATCCGGCAGCCAGTCCCGGCGTTCACGCCCGCGACCGATGCGATCCTGGACCCGGCGATCTCGATCGCGGGGTGCGCGCTCGCCCGCCGCACCGCACACGATGTCCTGCTCACCGGCGCGACCGGATTCCTCGGCGCACATCTGCTGCACGAGTTGCTGACCCGCACCCGGACCCGGATCTGGTGCCTGGTGCGCGCGGGTGCCCACGACGATCCACTGGATCGAATCCTGGTGGCACTGAACCGGTTCGGACTCCCCACAGACGGCGTCGCCGACCGGGTGACGGCCGTGCGGGGCGATCTCGCCGCGCCGCGACTGGGCCTGGACTCCGCGCGATTCGAGTTGCTCGCCGATCGGATCGACATCATCTATCACAATGCCGCCAAGGTCAATCACGTCGATCCCTATGAGCGCCTGCGCGCGGCCAATGTCGAGGGCACCCGTGCGGTGCTCGAATTGGCCACCACCGCACGGGTCAAGCAGGTGCACTTCATCTCCACCCTGGGAGCCGCCATCCCGGCGGGCCCGGTCCCCGAGGTCGTCACCGAGAACGACCGTCTGCACGCGGATCAACTCCAGTCCAACGGCTACCTCACCTCGAAATGGGTTGGCGAGGAACTCATTCGGCAGGCCGGTGCGCGCGGGGTGCCGGTGACCATCCACCGTCCGGGCACGATCTGCGGCGACACCACCACCGGCGTCAACAATCCCGACGACGCCTTCTGGAATATGGTGCGCGCCGCCGCGATCCTGGGCGTCGCACCCGAGGTGGGCGAGGCCACGGTCTCACTGGTCCCCGTCGACTACGTCGTGCGCGCCATCGTCGCCCTCACCTCGAGCCCGCGGCGCGAGACCGTCTACCACCAGGTCAACCACACCCCGATCGCGGTGCGTGAGGTCCTGCGATGCCTGCGCGAACGGGGCTACCCGGTGCGTGAGCGGTCGATGGATTTCGTACTCGCCGAGCTGCACCGTGAATCCGCGGCCCGCTCCGCGGCGGGCGACGACTCCCTCGCCCGCGCGGCGGTACTGGCCTCCACCTTCGGCGACCTCGCCGGGCACACCCGATGGGACGACAGCCACACCCGAGAAGCACTGCACGAGCAGAACATCCACTGCCCGGTCATCGATCGCACGGTCCTGAACCGCTACCTCGAACAGTTCACGGCTGCGGGCTTCCTGCCGCCGGTCGCGGTCGGGGCGCACTGAGTCGCGGTCGGGGCGCACTGAGTCGCGGTCGGGGCGCACTGAGTCGCGGTCGGGGCCCACTGAGTTCCGACGCGGGACACCCCGCCGCGATGCCGGGCCGGGGTGCGGCGCGGAGTTGTTCGCTGCGGATATGCTGAGCCCATCGACTCACCGCAGAGTTTCGAGGAATCCGTTGTCGGGGCGAGTGACGCCGTTGCGCACGACGGCGATCCTGCCGTCGCACCCCCGGGCGCGGAGAGCCGGGCGAAGACGGCGGCGTGGCTGTCCTTCGCGGGCTGTCTGATCGCGGTCTTCATGCAGATGATCGACGGCACGATCGTGACCACCGCGCTGCCCAGTATCACCGCGGATCTGGCGGTCACCCGGCAGGCACAGCTGCTGGTGGTGTCGGGGTATTCGCTGGCCTTCGCGTGCACACTGCTGACGGCGGCGCGCCTGGGCGAACTGCTGGGTCGGCGCACCATGTTCCTGACCTCGGTGGTGCTGTTCACCGCGGCCTCGATGTGGTGCGGAATGTCCGGCAGCGCGGGGGAACTCGTCGCGGCGCGGGTCGTGCAGGGCGCTGCGGCCGCGGGAATGACCGCGCAGACCATTGCCATAGTCGCTGCGGCCTTCCCCCGGGACAGGCACCAGCAGGTGTTCGCCATCTATGGCGCGGTGGCCGGATTCGCCGGAATGGTGGGACCCATTCTCGGCGGGGCGCTGGTGATGGCCGATGTGTTCGGACTGGGCTGGCATGCGGTATTCCTGATCAACCTGCCGCTCGGGCTCATCGCCCTGGCCTTGGCGCTGCGGTATCTGCACCTGGGCCGTCCGCTCCGGCGCGAACGGCTCGATCCCGCCGGGGCGCTGCTGTCCACCGTGAGCCTGTTCGCACTGCTGTTCGCGCTCACCGATATCCAGCAGAACGGCTGGCGGCCCCTGCCCTTGACATTGATCGCAGGGTCCGCCGGATGCGGTGCGGTGTTCATCGCCCAGCAGCGCCGCGAGGCCCGGCGCGGACGCGGCCCGATGGTGCGATTCGAGCTGTTCGCCGACCGCCGATTCGCTGTCGGATCGGTGCTGGTGACCGTTTTCTTCGGCATGTTCACCGCCTTCGTCTTCGCGGTCTCGATCACCATGCAGGACGTGCTCGGATTCTCCGCTTGGCGCACAGGGCTTTTGATGACCCCGTTCGCGGTGGGCGCGTGCCTCGGCGCGCTCGCCTCCCCGATGCTGTTGCGGCGCTGGGGAATTCGCACGCTCGCCGGGGCGATCACCGCCTACGGCGGATGCGTCGTGGTGGGCGCGATCTATCTGCGGGTCACCGCCGGTGTCATCTCGGTACCGCTGGTGCTCGGGCCGGTCCTGCTGGCGGGTCTGTGCGTCGGATTGTTCTGTGTGCCATTGCAACCCGTCATGTTGTCCGGTCTGGCACAGCGGCAGCTGGACGCCGCCTCGGGTCTGGTGCCGACCATCGAACAGCTCGGCAATGCGCTCGGTCTGGCACTGCTCAGTGCGGTGTTCTTCCGTGCGCACACCCTGAACGGCAGCGCCACCATGTTCACCGCGATCGCGGTGGTGGCACTGGCCCTGGGCACGCTCACGCTCGTACTGCCCGAATCGGCGCATCGCGAGAACGGCTAGACCCCGAGCGCCGCGGCGAACAGGGGCCACGAATCGTGCACGTCGTCCTGCCAGTACGGCCAGGCATGGGTGCCTGCCCGGAATACGACCTGAGCCGGAATACCCTGCGCGGCAAGCCGATCGGTGAGCGCGGCGGTGCAACCGCGCACGACCGACTCCATGGTGCCGCCCACCAGCATGCGGTCGGCCAATCGACCGGCATCACCACCGATCGACGGGTCGGCGAGCGTATCGTGCACACCGGCCGCACCGTTACCGGTCGAAATATACAGTGCCACACCGCGCAACCGGTCCGCGTTCACGATCGGATCATGGGCGGCCCAGGCCGGATTGCCCGGTGCGCCCCACATATTGCTCGCGTTCGCACCGTACGGCTGCAACTGGGAGTACACATACGCGGTCGACACCGGATCACTCGTACGCGGGCATCCACTGTAGGAACCCACGGCCTGATATCTGCCCGGTGCCTCGATGGCCAGGTTCAGTGCCGAGGTCGCCGACATCGAGGTTCCGGCAACGGCATTGCGGCCGGTCATGCCGAACTGGTTCTCCAGCAGCGGGGGTAACTCGTCGATCAGGAAGGTGGACCACCGGTTGCGCCCGAGCACCGGATCGTCGGCCACCCAATCGGTGTAATACGACGCCCGCCCGCCGATCGGCTGAATGACATTGACCGGTTTGTCGGCGAAGAATTGCGCGATATCGGTGCGATTGGTCCACGGGCCGCCGCTCTCGCCGCCGTCGACCGCATTGAGCAGATACAGCGCGGGCGCGGGGCCATCGGGATGGGACACCCAGACCGGGATCGTCCGGTTCATGGCGGCCGAATAGACGTCGACCTCGAATTGACGACCGCCGAGCGGGCGCACCCCGACAATCGAGGAGCCCGGATCGGCGTGCACGGGTATGGGCAATAGGACAGCGAATGCGGCGATGACTACGACAGAACAGCGCAGGATTCGGTGCATGCTTCCAGTATCAACCGGTGCGGGCCGGATTCGCCGGTATCACCGAGCGTGTTCGTCGATGGAATGTATTCGCAGAGCAGTTATTTCATCGCAGTCCGGACCGGTTACCAGCATTCGCTCGGCAATCGACCAGCGCAGCTTACGGGGCAGGTCCGGAGCCAGCTGTGAGAAATACGCGTACAGCCACTCGGTGCGAGAGACCAGAAAGGGATAGTCGGTGCTCATCATCGGGCGCAGCACCAGCATCGGCACCGGCGCGTCGAGCGGACGGAAGTCGCGATTCCACAGTCCCGGAACCCCACAGCCGGGATAGAACTGCCCGAGCATCAGCCCATCGGCCACCGCTTCCGATTTGCGGGCCAGATGTACGGCATCGATCAGGTCATAGCGCGTCAAACCCGGAAATACGGTGACCAGGGTGGAACGCCTTGCCTCCGCGGGGTTCTCCCGCAGCAATCGCCGATACGCCTCGAACGCGTCGTCGATCGCGAGGTGCATCCGGTCCTCGGTCAACACGTCGCCGCCGGCGAGCGATCCGGCCCAGATGAGTCGATGGGCTGCGCTGTACCGCACGAACGGGCATACCGGCCCGGGACGACCCAGCTCCGGATGCGGGCGGGGCAGGTGCTCGGTCATCCAGCGCAGCAGCGCGGCGGCCTCGGGTCCCTGCCGTTCCCATTGCCCGGGATCGGCGTACACATTCCACCAGCGGACTCCGGAACGCCGCCCGGTCCTCATCGGCTGTCACCGGCTTCCACCTGTGCGGCGAGCAGCGGGCCGAAGATCGGAACCACATCGGCATTGCAGAACTGGGCATGCGTGGTCGCGATGCGATGCTCGATGAGCGCGCCCTCGATGTGCGGCTTCCACATATCCGCGCCGAGCGATTCGGTCACCCCGCGTGTTGCCGAGAAGTAGAGCAGATCACCGTCGAACACGCCGGGGCGGCAGCCGTGCGACAGGCGCACGCCCTCCGCATAACCCCGATGCAGGCGGGTCAGCTGTTCGGCGGTCAGACCGGTGCCGAACGAGGCCGGGGCAGCGGCCAATTCGGCCGCGGCCGCTTCGGCGGTGAGGTCCGCGAGCTCATCGCCGTTCTCGGGTTCGTCCCCGAGCAGATGGGTCAGCAGATCACGCATGCGGGGCAGCGGGGGCGGGGGCATATCGTCGGGGAAGACGATGCTGTCGAGCATGGCCAGGGTCGCGACCCGCGCACCGCGCTCGGTCAGCCGGATCGCGATGGCATGCGCGATCTGACCGCCCAGTGACCAGCCGAGCAGATGGTAGGGACCTTCGGGGCACACCCGCAGGATCTCCTCGACATAGCCGTCCGCGAGTTCGTCGATGGTGGTCCCGGCCCGCGGTTCACCCGCGAGTGTCAGGGCTTGCAGCCCGTAGACCGGGCGGTCGTGGAGTTGCTGCGCCAGTGCGGCGTAGCACCAGGCCAGCGGGACCGCCGAATGCACGCAGAACAGCGGTGGACGAGATCCGTTGCGGCGCAGGGTGAGTACCACGCCGAGCGCGTCATCGGTGGCGGCTCCGCCCTCGTGATCGGCCAGGCGCGCGGCCAATTCCCGGACGGTGGGCGCGGTGTAGAGCCAGCGCACCGTCACCGGAAGGCCGGTGGCCGCGGCCAGCTCGGCCGAAAGCGCCACGCCCGTCAGCGAATTGCCGCCTATCTCGAAGAAATCGTCGTCGAGGCCCACCGGGGTGGTCTCGGTGATCGTCGCGAAATGGTCGGCGACAAGGCACTCCAGCGGCGACTCCGGAGCACGGTAGGTGCGGCGCACCGGGGGTGGCACCGGCAACGCGGAGCGGTCGATCTTGCCGTGTGCGGTGACCGGGAGCCGGTCCACTTCGACGAGTTGCGCGGGTACGAGCGCGGCGGGCAACAGCGTGCGCAGGCGCGCGGTGAGATCCGCGTGGTCGAGTGGAGTCGCTTGTGCCGCAACGATATATCCGATCACGCGGCCGCCGCCGGGCCCGTCCAGGACGGTCGCGACGGCGTGCGAGACCTCCGGCAGGGCCATGAGCGCGGTTTCCACTTCGGCCGGTTCGGTGCGGCGACCGCGCACACTCAGTTGGTCGTCGGCGCGCGCTCGGAACTCGAGGGCGCCGTCCAGCGCCGAATGCACGAGATCGCCGGTGCGATATACGCGTTCACCGGTGCCGGCTGGGTCCGCGACGAAGCGTTCGGCCGTGGCGGCGGGTCGCCCGAGGTAGCCCTGCGCCACGCCGGGGCCGCCCAGATACAACTCGCCCGTGCCGCACGGCGGCGCGCGGTGCAGTCGAGAATCCAGAATCAAGGCCCGGACGCCGGGCAACGGCGGCCCGATGGATACCGGGCCCGCGGGCGTCAGCGCCTCCGATTGCGTTGCCATCACCGTGGTTTCGGTCGGTCCATAGCCGTTGAAGAGCCGCAGTGCCGGGCCCCAGCGCCGGAGCAGATCGTGCGGACAGGCTTCCCCGCCCACCACCGCGACCCGCAGGGACGGCACCTGCTCCGGGGTGATCGTGGCCAGTACCGCCGGGGTGGTGAGGAAGTGGGTGATTGCCGCCCTGTGCAACAGCTCGGCCAGCGCAGCGCCCGCCACCACCGACGGCGGTTCGATGACCAAGGTGGCTCCGGCGGCGAACGACGCGAGCAGTTCCAGCAGGTGGGCGTCGAACGACGGGGCGTGCGCGTGCAGGACACGCGAATCATGCGCTACGCCATAGTGTTCGACAATGTGATCGGTGAGCGGGCCGAGTCCGCGATGGGTGACGGCCACGCCCTTCGGGGTGCCGGTCGTGCCCGAGGTGTAGATGAGATAGGCCGGATGGTCCGGGTGCAGCGGGCGAATCCGGTCGACGTCCCGAATCGGGGTGGCCGGGTGACGCTGGATCCGGGTGCGAGTGTCCGGGTCGTCCAGGATCAGCCACTCCGGTCCGGCGGGGAGGGCGTCGCGGGCCGATGCCACCGCCAGCCCGTGGCGCGCACCGGAATCCGTCGCGACCACGGTCAGTCGGTGCACCGGGTCGGCGGGATCGACGGGCACGAAGGTGGCTCCGGTCTTGGCCACCGCCCACACCGCCACGACCGATTCGATCGAACGCGGTATGGCGACCAGGACAGCGGCGCCCGGCCCCGCTCCCGCGTCGATCAGCTCGCGGGCCCACCGGGAGGACAGCTCGTCCAGCTCACGATAGGTCAGGGAACGGGGATCATCCTGTAGCGCAATGTCTTCGGCTGCCGTCTCCGGCACGCTCAGCTTGCCGCGGAGAAGATCCGGGAGCAGTCGATCGGCGTGCTCGACGCTCGGGACCGCGCGGATATCGCCCGGCTCCAAGGTCCGGACCGGTCGATCGGGGTCGGCGAGGAATCGATCGAAATAGGCCAGGAATCGTTCGTGCAGGGTATTGAGCGAGTCCGCGGAGTACAGCTCCGAATTGGCTTGCATGCCAATGGTGATGGATTCATCGTCCGGTCCCAGCTGGTAGCCGTTGATCAGCAGATCCTCCACCGGACCCAGGGCCAGCAGTTGCACCTGTGCGGTGAGCGGTCCCATGTTCAGCGGCGCGACGGCCCCGAGCATATTCACCACCGGGCCGAAACCGCCTCGCACGGTATGGCTTTCGCCTCGATCGCGTTGAATATCCTCGTATCGGTAGCGTTGATGCCGCAACGCCCCGACCACACGGGCGCGCACCTGCTCGACCACGCCCGCCCTGGTCTCGGCGCGCAGCCCGCGCATCCGCAGCGGAACGACATTGGAGACCGATCCGGCCGACCGGCGCAGCGCGGCGGTCGGGCGCGCGGCCACCGGCAGGGACAGCACGAGATCGTCCGCGCCGGTCAGCGCGGCCAGGTGGCAGGCGAAGGCCGCGATGGTCAGCTCCGGCAGGGTGTATCCCCGCCGCTGCCAGGCCGCCACGTTCGCCACGGTGTGCGGCGGCACGAGGCCCGTCACCCGATGCGGTGTGCGGGGGCGCACCGCCGAGCGCCCTGCCAGCCGCACCGGCGCGGGCATATCCGCCAGCTGCTCCCGCCAGTACTCGCCATCGGCCCGCGCGCGCATCGACTCGGAGTAGGCGCGCTCCTCTGCCAGGAGTTCGGCGATCGTCAGCGGACAACCCGATAGGGTCCGCACCCGCTCGCCGGGCACAGTCTCGGTCAAACCTGTTGCAGCGGCGTACAGTTCGACGGTTCGGCGCAGCATCACCGCGGCCCCGATCCCGTCCAGCACGATGTGATGACTGCGCAGATACAGCAGATGATGATCCCGCCCCACCCGGAACACCGTGGCCGCGGTCGGCGCATCGGCGAGCAGATCCAGGGGCGAACCGTGATCACGGTCCATCCGCAGGAGCGCGACCGCGATCGCATCCGCTTCGGGCAGCGCGCTGAAATCCTGGAAACCCAGCGCGCCGAACGCATCCCGGTCCAGGAACTGCCGGGGATAGCCGCCCTCGATCCGGAAGCGCACGAGCGGTGACTGCAATTCCACCGCGGCCAGCCCGGCGCACTCGCCCAGCAGATCCACCCGGAGCGGTCCGCGCAGGGTCAGATACATGGCGACGGTATTGGGAACCTCGGGATACAACTGCTGCGCCACCCACCAGCGCAATTGCGCCGCCGACAGCGGCAATCCGTCCAGCGGGTCGGCGGCGGCGATTACGGCGGATCGGGATATCGGGTCTCCATCGGCCCGCGCCAACGTACCTCCTCACGCCCCGAGCGATATTCGGTCGAACCGTCCAGTCGGAACATACTGCACCCGCACGCCGCAACCGTGGAGGAACCGCCGCACGGAGCCGGCTCGAATACGTGTCTACCCGTGATCGCGGCGCGCCAACCCCGTGGTCGCGGCCAGGAGGACGGCGGCTATCGCCATGAATACGAGTTGCGGCCGATCCGTGGTGTTGTCACCGGCCAGCAGGTACATCGCGACATTGATCAACCAGTGCCCGATCGTGGCGACCAGTACGCGCTGACCGAAACTGCCCGTGCCCAGGTAGCCGAGGATGATCGCGAACCCCAGCACGGAAACGAAGAAGCAGGCGGCCACCACCGGACCCGCGACGAAGGCCTGCACATGCCACAGCGCCCAGGCCGCGCCCGTCACCGTGACCGCCGCGAATTTCCCCATTCGAGATTCCAGCAGCGGCTGCATGAGGCCGCGCCAGCCGATCTCCTCACCGCATGCGCCGACCAGCTGGAACAGCACGAAGACCGCGAAAGGCACACCGCCGACCGCCACCGGGCCGACGAGGTCGATATCGACCAGCAGGGTGGCGCCGGTGATCAACAGCCAGAAGGCCACGCATGCCGCGACCATCGCGAGCACATTCACCCCGACCCGGCGCGCGGGAACCGGCGCGGGCAGCAGGCGCGAGACGGTCGTCCTGAAGGCCGGCCAGGTGATCAGCGCACCCAGCGCCGGACCGAACTGGACCAGGGACAGTGCCGCGCGATCGATGCCCGAATGCGGCTGAGCCGCAAGCAGTATCACCGAGGCGGTCAGCGTGGACACCACGTAGACCCCCAGCATGGCCCAGAGCCTTCCCGTGGTCACCGGCCGTGTCACGTCGGTGAATTCGGGCCGGGTGCTGCTCATCTCGGTAGGGCTCACCCGAATCAGCCTCCGGGGTGATACCCCATTCGCGGATCACCCCGGGGTACTGGATTTCCCGGTCTTCGAGTCGCCCGCATCTTGACTTTCCCACCAGGAAAGTGGATCGTTACTTTCCTACCAGGAAAGTAAGCGAACAGGAGCCCGTCATGGGAATCTTCCGCAAGACCAAGCGCGACCCCGAACCATCAACCGACCAGCAAGCCGCCCCCACCCAGTCCGACCAGGAAGCCAAGCGCCGCCGGCGGCGGCGTCGCCTCCTCGGTGGCGCGTACACCGGCGGCTGGAGCGGAAGCTGAACGTCCGACACGCGGAACCGCCCGCGTGAGCGTGATGTGAGCGCGATGCAAGAGCACACCGCGAGCATCGATCACATGACATGGCAGAGCGGCCTTCGTGCCGACGGGAAGACATTTCTGGTGACCGGCGCGAACGCGGGCATCGGGTATTTCGCCGCGGAACAGCTCGCGGCCAGTGGGGCCACGGTTGTGCTCGGCTGCCGCGATTCCGGGAAGGCCGAGTTGGCGATGCGGGTGATCCGGGAGCGGGTCCCGGATGCTCGGCTACGCCGGATCCCCCTGGACCTTTCGGATCTGTCCACACTGCCCGCGACGGTGGACGCGCTCGCCATCGACAGCCTGCACGCGGTCGTGCTCAATGCCGGGATCCTACTGTCGGACCCGGCACGCCGCGTGAGCCCCCAGGGACACGAATTGATGTTCGCCACAAACCATCTCGGCCATTTCGCGCTGGTCGCCCACCTGGCACCGATATTGTCCGCGGCCCCCGCCGGCCGCGTGATCACCGTGGGCAGCTTCGCGGCGCGGTCGGAACGACTCGACCTCGCGGACCTCCAGTCCGAGCACGACTACCGGCCCAAACGCACCTACGGCCGATCGAAACTGGCACAAATGCTGTTCGGCTTCGAACTGGATCGCCGCCTACGCGCACACGGCTCCACCACCGCCAGCATCATCGTCCACCCCGGCGGCGCACTGGACTCATTGTCCCCCGCCCGCCCACCACTGTTCAGCCGCACGACCGCCCAACGTCTCCGCGGCCTTCCCGCGAATATCGTTCTGCACGGCAAACATTCAGGTGCCCAATCCATCGTCCGAGCAGTCCTGGACCCCGAAATCACCAGCGGACAACTCTGGGGCCCACGCGTTTTCGGCCTCCGCGGCCAACCACATCAAGAATCCCCCCACCCCCACATGACCGACCCCGGCACCGCCACCCAACTATGGTCCGCCAGCTCAGCCCTCACCGGCGTCGACCCCTTCGACCGCATAACAAACACGCCATAAACAGGAAATCAACCAACGCCGGTGGATTGCGCTGCGGCAACCGTCTACGTCCGCGCCGGGACACCGTTCGCCGTGCGATCGCCGGGATCGGATCTGGCTGACCGTAAAGGTGTTCATGCCGGTCGAGACGTGATTTCCTCGGGCCTGTCGTTCGGTTCGAGGGAAAGGCCCGCACATGTCCGTGGATATTTCAGCCACTGATTCCGGAGCCGCGGTGCGGGTGGTGCGGCTGGGCGCTCATATCGGCGCGCGGGTCGAGGGGGTGCGACTCGGCGGGGATCTGGGCGCGCGGACCGTCTCGGCCATTCGGGCGGCGCTGCGCGAGCACCGGGTGATCTTCTTCCAGGGGCAGGATCACCTCACCGAGGACGGGCAGCACGAGTTCGCGGAACTGCTGGGCAATCCGACCACTCCGCATCCGACGCTGAGTTCGGGCGGGGCGAAGAGCCTGGCCATCGATTCGCGGCATGGCCGCTCGAATGTCTGGCATACCGATGTCACCTTCGTCGATCGGGTGCCGCGGGCGTCGATTCTGCGGGCGGTCACCCTGCCCAGTTACGGCGGCTCGACCACCTGGGCCTCGACGGTCGCGGCGTACGAGGCGCTCCCCGAACCGCTGAAGGTGCTGGCCGAGAGCCTGCGCGCGCGGCACACCAATCTCTACGACTACGCCGGTGAGGGTCGCTCATCGGAACAGAATTCCGCCGCCTATCGCAGGGAATTCGAGTCGAGGTATTTCGAGACCGAGCATCCCGTGGTCGAGGTGCATCCCGAAACCGGGGAGCGCGCATTGCTGCTGGGTTGCTTCGTGAAGGAACTGGTGGGGCTGTCCGGCAATGAGTCCAAGGCGCTGTTCCAGCTGTTCCAGCAGCGAATCACTCGGCTGGAGAACACCACCCGGTGGAACTGGTCGCCGGGCGATGTGGCGATCTGGGACAACCGTGCCACTCAGCACTATGCCATCGACGACTACGACGGCAGCGAGCGCCGCACCCTCACCCGCATCACCCTCGCGGGCGATATCCCGGTCGGCGTCGACGGCCGCGCCAGCACCGTCATCGCCGGTGATGCCGGCGACTACTCATCGGCGACGCCGCGAGCGGCCTGAAAGGCACAACGCCATAACGACTATTCGCGCACCGCGTGCCATATCCCGGCGGGCGCGGCCGATCGACTACTGTCCAACGGCTCACGTGTTCGGTGATCGCGAAATCAGGAACCGACCCTGCCTCGGCCGACAAGGGGTATCCCGTGCATTTGTGGAGCTATATTCGAGGACGAGGCGAGACGCTCGCCTTCCTCACCTATCAGCATGCGTCGCTGGCATTTCAGACGGTTCTGGTCGGAACGGTCGTCGCCGTGCTGATCGCGATCGCGGTGTATCGGCTGCCCCTGTTGTCCGCGCTCACGCTGACCTCGAGCCGGGTGGCGCTGACCATTCCCTCCCTGGCGCTGTTGGCGCTGCTGCTGGTCCCGTTCGGGCTCGGGGTGGTGCCGTCATTCCTCATGCTGGCGTTCTTCGCGACGCTGCCGGTGATCGGTAACGCCATTGTCGGATTGCGATCGGTGCCGGATTCGGTCATCGAATCCGCGCGCGGTATCGGATTCTCGCGCTGGCGCATTCTGTTCACCGTCGAATTGCCGATCGCCTGGCCGGTGATTCTCACCGGTATTCGCGTCTCCACGCAGATGGTGGTCGGCGTCGCCGCCATTGTCGCGTATGTGCTGGGCCCGGGTCTGGGTTCGCTCATCTTCAACGGCCTGTCCCGGCTCGGCGGCGCGAATGCCCTCGAAATGGCGCTCACCGGAACCATTCTCATTGTCGCGATCGCGTTGGTGTTCGACGCGCTCCTCGTCCTGCTCGGACGCCTCACCATCGCAAAGGGACTGTCATGACCGATGCCGTGACCACCCGGCCAGTTCCGGCGGAACGCAATGTGACCGGTGCGTCCATCACCCTGGACGGTGTCGTCAAACGCTATCGGGGGCAGGAGAATCCGGCGGTCGAGCGCTTGGACCTGGAGATCGAGGCCGGGCATATCGTCGCGTTCGTCGGGCCGTCCGGGTGTGGCAAGACCACGACGCTCAAGATGATCAATCGCCTGATCGAGCCGAGTGAGGGGCGGATCCTGATCGACGGGCGCGATGTCACCCGGGAGGATCCGGACAAGCTGCGTCAGTCGATCGGGTATGTCATCCAGTCCGGCGGATTGTTCCCGCACTGGTCGGTGGCCAAGAATATCGGCGCGATTCCGCGCGTACTGGGCTGGGACAAGAAGCGGATCGCCGAACGCACCGAATATCTGCTCGATCTGGTCGGGCTCGATCCGGTGACGTTCGCCGACCGGCTGCCCAAGGATATGTCCGGCGGGCAACAGCAGCGGGTGGGCGTGGCCCGGGCGCTGGCCGCCGATCCCCCGGTGCTGCTCATGGACGAGCCATTCGGCGCGGTCGATCCGATCACCCGAGTTCGATTGCAGGACAGTCTGATCGCGATTCAGCACGAGCTCGGCAAGACCATCGTGATCGTGACGCACGATTTCGAGGAGGCCACCAAACTCGGGGACAAGGTGCTGATCCTGTCCGAGGGCGGGCATATCGAGCAGTACGCGACGCCGGAGGAGATTCTCACCGATCCGGCCACGCCGTTCGTGCAGGAGTTCGTCGGATCGGGGGCGAAGCTGGCGTACCTGACGGTGTCGCGGGTGCGCGATGTGGAGTACGACGAGGTGATCACCGCCCGGGTCGGGGAGCCATCGGGGCAGGTGATCGAGCGGGCCAAGGCGGCGGGGCACGACTGGATCGTGGTCGTGGACCGCTCGGGGCGGCCGCGGGCCTGGCCCACGCTCACCGAAGTGGCGTCCAAACCCGAGGTTTCGGACTTCCTGGATCGGCGGTTGCCGGTGGTGGCACGGTCCTCCACCTTGAATGACGCGCTCGATGAGATGCTCGCGACCAGTCAGGGCGCCACGCTGGTCACCGACGGCCGGGGTGCGGTCGTCGGATCGCTGAGCATCGGGTCGGTGACCGAGCTCATTCGGACCAAGCTCGCGGAGGGGCATCCCGAGGAAGCGGAAGAGTCCTACGAAAACCATGTCGACGGCGCCGATTACGAGCCGACGCCGGTGATCGCCGCCGCGGACGAACCCGGTTCGCTCGCGGCGACTGCGCGCGATGACGAAGCGGCCGGGCAATCATGAATCGATTGCGCCGCACACCCATCGACGTCTGGTTCGAACCGCTCATCATTCTGGCGATCGGGATCGGCTACATGCTGTGGTATCGGTCCACCACCTTCACCCCGACCGAGCGGGCCTCGCTCGGGTGGGCCAATTTGCAGACCACGATTCTGGCGCATATCAAGCTGACCGTGGTCGCCACGCTGATCGTCGTGGTGGTGGCGATTCCGCTCGGGATCGCGCTGACCCGGCCGGGGTTGAAGCGGTTGGAACCGATCGTCATCAATGTCGCGAATATCGGGCAGGCCGCGCCCGCGGTCGGGTTGCTGGTGCTGTTCACCTTCTGGTTGGGCACCGGATTCCGCACCGCCGTCATCGGTCTGGTGGTGTACGCGATTCTGCCGATTCTGCAGAACACGATCATCGGATTGCGGCAGGTGGATCAGCGCACCATCGAGGCGTCGCGCGGGATCGGGTTCTCCGCGGCGCGCACGCTGGTGCAGGTCGAATTGCCGTTGGCGGTGCCGGTGATTCTCAATGGGGTGCGCACCGCGCTGGTGATCCTGGTCGGCACCGCGACGCTGAGCACCTTCATCGGCGCGACCAGTCTGGGCACCTTGATCACGACGGGTGTCACGCTGTTCCTGCCCAAACTGCTGATCTCCGGGGCGATTCTGGTCGGTCTGCTGGCGCTGATCATCGACTGGCTGGGTCGATTGGTGGAATTGGCCGCGACGCCGCGGGGTGTGTCATGAGGCGACCGCGGGCCGGATCGATTGCGCTGCTGCTGGTTTCGATAGTGGCCGGGTGCGGGCTGGTGAGTTCCTCGGGCACGTTCCATGCCGCGAGCCTGCCGGGCGGGGATACGCCGCTGGCCGGTGCGAAGTTGACCGTCACCTCCAAGAGCTTCACCGAGGGCGTATTGCTCGGCAAGATCACCGCGACCTATCTGGCCGCCGCCGGGGCCGATGTCACGGATTTGACGGGTGCGCCCGGGTCGGCCTCCTCGCGGCAGGCGCAACTCAATGGCGATGCCGATATCCTGTGGGAGTACACGGGTACCGGTTGGGTCAACTATCACAATGAGACCGAGACGATCGTGGATCCGCACGAGTTGTGGCAGCGGGTGCACGATATCGAGAAGCGCGACAATGATCTCGAATGGTTGCCGCCGTCGAATTTCAATGACACCTATGCGTTCGCCGCTTCGACGCCGACCGCGCAGCGCTTGCGGGTGGCCTCGCTCTCGGATGTCGCGGCGCTGCCGGTCGCCGATCGGACGTTCTGTGTCGATGACGAATTCTTCAGTCGCTCCGATGGTTTCATTCCGATGCTGGCGAAATACGGTATCCCCTACAATGATCCGAACGGGGTTCCCGCGGGGAACGTGACCCGGATGGACGCGGGTGTGGTTTATCCGGCGACCGCCAAGAGCTCACCCTGCGATTTCGGTATGGTCTATACCACCGACGGTCGAGTGAAGAACTTGAATCTCACTGTCCTGGAAGACGATAAGAAGTTCTTTCTGCCGTATAGCGGCACCGCGGTGGTTCGGACCGCTGTGATCGACAAGTACCCGAACCTGCGGACTCTGCTCGGCACCATTTCCGAACGGCTCACCGATCAGCTGATGCGGGAGCTCAACGGCCGGGTCGACATCGACGGGGAGGATCCCTCCGATGTCGCCTACGACTGGCTTCGGAGCGAGAGGCTGGTCCGGTGATTTCCGGCGCTAGCATGTGATGGCGACTCGAACCACACGCGGGCTACATCTTGGTGTATCGGGCCATGACGAAGCTGTACAGGCCGTAGGTGATAATGCCCAGACCCGCGATGACCAGCAGGATCACCCCGTGTGGTTGCGCGCCGAGGGTTTTGAGGGCTCCGTCGAGGCCGGTGGCCCTGTCCGGGCGTGATTGGCCGGCGGCGAGGATCACCAGTGCGCCGACCGCGGCGATCGCCAGGCCCTTCGCGATATATCCGACCGTTCCGAGAATTCGCACCGTATCGCCGGGCGTGCCCTTCAAATCCTTCAGGAAGTTCCGGCTGGCTCCCTTGTAGATGTGGTAGCCGCCGATCGCGATGACGATCAGCCCGCCCACGATCAAACCGATTGTGCCCGCGGTGTTCTGCATCATGCGCGCGCTGAACCCGGCGCTCTGACTGCCACTGGATTTACCGCTGCCACGGGCGAATCCGAACGCGGAGAACGCGAACGCTAAGTACACCACCGCCACCGAGAACGCCTTGAGCCGATTGACCGCCTCCGCCTTCGTGGAATCCGCATCGGGTTCGGAAGCACTGCCCAATGCCGCCTCGGCCACCCGCCACAAACCCATCAGCACGAACGCGACGACCCCGACCCAGAGCACGATGACCCCACCGGGTTTGCGCGCCAATTCCGCCATCGCACCGGATTGATCGGCGGTTCCGCCCCCGCCCCCGAAGGCGATTCGGATCGCGATATAGCCGATGAGCAGGTGCACGATGCCGCTGACCACGAATCCCGCTCTGGCGAACCGTTCGAAAACACTGTTCTGCGCCAGCCGCTCGGCCGTGGAGGACGAGTTGTCCGACGAAGACCCGGACGAGTCCGCCGGAACACGAGAAGTGTTGGTATCAGACATCATTCCTTCCCCTGACAGGTGAGACACCCGCCCGGCCGATCGCACTCCGCTTACCCGGTAAACCCCGGCCCTAACACGCACCGGCAGCCGCATCCGAGGACAAGCTAGTCGAGACCGTCACCCGAAATTCCTCGCGCCGGGCGCGTAACACACTGCCCCCCAAGACGCTTCAGTCGACATCGGCGAGAATGGAGGCCGCCTCCCATGCCCGATCCCAACCCCTCGTCAATCCTCGAAGCGTTCGAATGTCGGGGCGACACCCGGCGCCCACAGCGCGATCAGCGCATCGATCAGCCCCGCATCGGAACCGCGCTCAGCCGCGGTATGCCGGTCGAGCAGTTCCTGATTGGTCCACCGCTCCAACATCACCAGCGTGTCCGGATCATCCATGTTCTGAGAAAGTTCGTACTGCTCGCACCCCTCCTGCTCCTCCACCACGGCATTGAGCTCCCTGAATACCCGGGCGAACTCGGCCGCCCTGACCGGTGCGACACGAATGGTGACAATGTGATGAATGGGCATGAGTCCCCGTCCCTTCCAACACCACTATTTTAGGGGCGGTGCCGATTTCGGATGGCGGTACTGTGCCGGAATGGCAGTCACCGTAGAAGTGTTGAGTGTGGTCGATGACGAGATCGTCGCGGCCTTCGATCGGCTGCTGCCGCAGCTGTCGCAATCGGCGAAGCCGCTTGATCGAGATGCGTTGACGCGGTTGGTGTCCGCGGATTCGACCACCGTTCTGATCGCGCGCCACGACGGAGCTGTTGTCGGCACTCTGAGCTTGGTGATGTACCCGATTCCGTCAGGGCTGCGGGCGCGCATCGAAGACGTCGTGGTCGCCGACGCCGCGCGTGGCCACGGTGTCGGCGCACTCCTGATCGAGGAGGCGAAGGCGCGCGCGGTCGCAGCCGGTGCCAGAACGGTTCAGTGCGTTCGATTGTCCGGACACGCCGGTCGCCGCGAAGTGCCCGCGTTCAATGCGATGAACCCGCGCTGTTGAAGGGCCAGGGCGGAATCGGCCCGTCGTCGACCACGACGTTCTCGTACCGCATTCCGAGGATCGGATTGTCCGTGCTGCACCAGCGCTCACGGTCGTACAAACAGCGCTCGTCGTGAGAACCACAGTTACCACCTACGGCCGTGGTCAGATGTGGGGGAAGGTAGGCACGGGCCATTTGCTGTTTCCCTAGACCGCAGTCGAAGATCACGTCCACGCGGTAGGTGTCGTCAGTTTCGTTGCGGCACCAGCGGTCAGTGCACGAGACCCAGGGAGCCAGCACCACCGGATTGCCCGCGGCGGCCTGCGGTGCGGCAACACCGACGGCAATCGCGAACAACGAGCTGGCGATGCTCAACAGGGCTGTCAATCGGTGCGGCATACGGCTAGAAACTACAAGCCGTCCCGGACGGGCGCTATCGGGCAAATGCCCCAATTCGATTCGGGCAGTGGCCCGTTGCCCATCGCGGCCCCACCAGATATTCCGGAGACAGCCTCGTCGCGTTCAGTCATACACCGCTCGCTGTGGTGACACCGAACCGGCTGGAGGTGGACCGGCTTTCGAGATCGTAGAGCACCGGTAGGGCGTTCGCCCATCGGCATTTCAGTGCGTTGATGATGCTCGGTGGGCACACCTACGGAGTGGCTGACAATGACGAACCCAAGAGCCCTCCACGTCGTGGGGGCCGACGACAGGAGCCGCCGAGGGCAGAGTTCGAGATCGTGACCGCCGAAGGCGCTGAAGCGCTCGCACGACGCCAAGCCGAGGTGCTGCGGGAATCACAAATGGCAGGCATCACGACAGAAATAGCCTGCCCGCAACCCCGAGCACCGGCCACGCCCGCTCCCAGACCAACGCCGATGACG
>NZ_BDAW01000024.1 GCF_001625085.1 Nocardia acidivorans NBRC 108247 | reverse complement strand
CCGCCCGGAGCGAAGCGGAGGGCAAGAAGATACAGGGGCCGCGAACCGCCCGTAGCGAAGCGGAGGGCAAAATAGGCCCAGTGAGCTCTGTGCCGAACGTCCTCGCCACCCGATACGCCAGCCCCGAGCTGGTTCGCCTGTGGTCGCCGGAGAACAAGATCGTTCTGGAGCGGCGGCTGTGGCTGGAGGTGCTGCGGGCGCAGGCCGAGCTCGGGATCGAGGTGCCCGCGGGGGTTGTCGAGGATTACGAGCGCGTCATCGATCAGGTCGATCTGGCCTCGATCGCCGAGCGCGAGCGGGTTACCCGGCACGATGTGAAGGCGCGCATCGAGGAGTTCAACGCCCTGGCCGGACATGAGCATGTGCACAAGGGCATGACCTCGCGCGACCTCACCGAGAATGTCGAGCAGTTGCAGATCCGGCTCTCGCTCGAGCACGTGTACGCGCACGGCGTCGCCATCGCGGCTCGGCTGGCCGAGCGGGCCGCGGAGTACCAGTCCCTGGTGATGGCCGGTCGCTCGCACAATGTGGCGGCGCAGGCCACCACGTTGGGCAAGCGTTTCGCCTCGGCCGCGGACGAACTGTTGATCGCGCTGACCCGGCTGCGGGAGCTCATCGACCGCTACCCGCTGCGCGGTATCAAGGGCCCGATGGGCACCGCCCAGGACATGCTGGATCTGCTCGACGGCGACGCGGCCAAGCTCGCGCGGCTGGAGCAGAAGGTGGCGCACCACCTCGGCTTCAAGAATGTCTTCACCAGCGTCGGCCAGGTGTACCCGCGTTCGCTGGATCATGACGTGCTCTCCACCCTGGTCCAGATCGGCGCGGGCCCTTCGTCTTTCGCGCACACCATCCGCCTGATGGCCGGACACGAATTGGTCACCGAGGGCTTCCAGAAGGGGCAGGTCGGCTCCTCGGCCATGCCGCACAAGATGAACACCCGCTCCGCCGAGCGCGTGAACGGCCTGCAGGTGATCCTGCGCGGCTACGGTTCCATGGCCGCCGAGCTCGCGGGCGCGCAGTGGAACGAGGGTGACGTCTTCTGCTCGGTGATCCGCCGCGTCGCGCTGCCGGACGCCTTCTTCGCGATCGACGGCATGATGGAGACCTTCCTGACCATTCTGGCCGAATTCGGCGCCTACCCGGCCGTCATCGACCGGGAGCTGAACCGCTACCTGCCGTTCCTGGCCACCACCCGTCTGCTGATGGCGGCCGTGCGGGCCGGGGTGGGCCGGGAGACCGCGCACGAGGTCATCAAGGAGCACGCGGTCGCGGTGGCGCTGGCCATGCGCGAACAGGGCCGGGAGCCCGATCTGCTGGATCGCCTGGCCGCCGATGACCGGATGCCGCTGGATCGCGCCGCGCTCGAGGCGGCGCTGGCGGATCGTTCGGCCTTCATCGGCGCGGCCGAGGCGCAGACCGCGGAGGTCATCGCGCAGGTGCAGAAGCTGGTTTCGGCCAATCCCGAGGCGGCCCGCTACACCCCGGCGCCGATTCTGTAGCGGCGCAACTAGTCTCGGGGCGTGAATCCCTACACGATTTTCTCCGAGATCATCGCCGGGCAGGCCGAGGCCAGCACGGTGTACGAGGACGACGATGTTCTGGCGTTCATGGATATTCGCCCCGTGACGCCCGGACATCTGCTGGTGATTCCCAAGGTTCCCGCGCGCAGTCTGGCGGAACTGGATCCGGCGCTGGGCGGCAAGCTGTTCCAGGTGGGGCAGCGATTGGCGGCGGCGCTGCGCGCCTCCGAGGTGAACTGCGACGGCGTGAATTTCTTCCTGGCCGACGGGGTGACGGCGGGCCAGGAGGTTTTCCATGTGCATCTGCATGTGATTCCGCGTACTCCGGGCGATGGTTTCGGCCTGCGCGCCCGGCCCACCTCACCGCGCCGTGCCGACCTGGATTATCTGGCCGGATCCATTCGTGGCGTGTTGGAACAGGAAGCTGGTAATTCATAGCGAATTGGCATTACCATATGCGAACCGATTGGTTTGCCAAGGACGCGCCACAGACCGAATATTCCTCGCGGTTGCCACCACTCGAGTTACGTTGGAAATCGATTATGGTGGGCTGATGGAGGTGGGGCCATGCGTAGAAGTGTTGTTGCCACAGCGGTTTTCGCGTTCGCCGTGGGTTTGCTCGGTCCGGTGCTGACGTCACCGGCTACCGCTCGTGCGGCACAGGTGGTGCGGGTCGACGAATTGAACGCGAACCGCTCCGCACTGTTCATCGATTCCCCGGCCATGGGCCGGACCATTCAGGTGCAGGTCCTGCATCCCGCCGGCGGTGGGGAACGCTCCAGCTATTACCTCCTGGACGGTCTGGACCCGGGCGCGGCCCAGAGCACCTGGACCAATGCCACCGACGCCGAACCCTTCTTCCGCGGTAAGAACGTGAACGTGGTGCTGCCCATGGGCGGCCAGGCCAGCTACTACACCGACTGGGCCGCCGACGATCCGCGCTTCGGCCGGTACAGGTGGGAAACCTTTCTCACCGCGGAGCTGCCGCCGATCATCGACGACTACTTCGCAGGTAACGGGGTGAACGCCATCGGCGGGCTCTCCATGGGAGGTGTGGCGGCCTTCGCGCTCGCCGTGCGCCATCCCGAGCTCTATCGCGCCGTCGCCGGATACAGCGCCTGTCCGGACCTGACCATCGCGCAGGGTGCGATCCTGTTCTCCATCGCGAATCGCGGTGGCAATCCGTTCAATATGTGGGGCGGTCCCGCCGATCCGGCCTGGGCCGCGCACAATCCGGCGCTCATGGCGGATCGGTTGCGCGGCAAGACCATCTACCTGTCCACCGGCACCGGCCTGCCCGGCCCGCATGAGCTGGAGATCAAACCCCAACTGCCGGAGAACATCTTCTTCGGCGGCCCCATCGAATTCGGCGTGAACGCGTGTGTGAATTCGTTCGCCGCACATCTGAAGGATCTGAATATTCCGGCGGTGGTCGATTACAGCCCGGTGGGCACGCATTCGTGGTCGTACTGGCAGGACACGCTGCATGAATCCTGGCCGACCATAGGCGGGGCGATCGGCGCCTGAATCACTTTCCGGGACGGTTGAATTCGCCGTCCTTGGCCCCGGCGACGAAGGCACGCCACTCGCCGGGGGTGAACACCAGCACCGGCCCGTCCGGATTGCGGGAATCCCGCAGACCGATGTTTCCGCTGGCCAGGAAGGCGATTTCGACGCCTTCGGCGCTGTCGTCACCGCGCCGCCAGACGGCGTCGGACTCGATCTCGCGGTTCTTGCCCGCAGCGGGCGAAGAGATGGACTCGGCTTCCACGTCGAACTCCCTAAACGCCGGTACTGATCGGTGATGTAGATCGCACTCATAATGCCAGGGTTTGCGGAGCCTGCGGATCGGATATTCCATTCTGTGTCCGCGGAAGGAGGTATGTGGTGCGCACGCCAGGGTCAGCACAGCGAGCAGCTCCCATCTCCGACAGCTGTGATGTGGTGCCGGAGCGGTTCAATACCGAACTGGCGCAGAGCATTCTGAGTGTGCACAGAAGCTGCCCGACCGACCAGTGCGCACGGCGCAAGGCGGCGGTCTTCTTCCTGTACGACCAGGCCCGGCATCGGGTTCCGTCAGGTACGCGACGGCGGTAGCTCAGCGACGTAGCAGACGTTGGAGCAGTACAAGTGTGTCGAGCCGCTCCGGAGTGACCCCGGAGCGGGCTCACCACTAACGTTGTCACCATGGCTCTGGACAGCAGTGGTAGCGCGATATCCAATTCCGGCGCGGCGGTGACCGCGCCCATCGCCAAGCGGGTGCCGAGCGAGCGGGTGCACCACGGCGATGTCTTCGTCGACGAGTACGAATGGCTGCGGGACAAGAAGGATCCCGAGGTCATCGCGCACCTGGAGGCGGAGAACGCCTATACCGAGGCGCAGACCGAGAAGTTGCGGCCGCTGCGGGAGAAGATCTTCGACGAGATCAAGGCCCGCACCCAGGAGACCGACCTCTCCCTGCCCACCCGGATGGGCGACTACTGGTACTACTCGCGCACCTTCGAGGGCAAACAGCACGGCGTCTCCTGCCGCTGCCCGGTCGCGGACAAGGACGACTGGACGCCGCCGCAGCTGGTGGCCGGGGTCGAGATTCCGGGCGAGGAAGTGTTGCTGGACCTGAACGAACTCGCCGAGGGGCAGGAGTTCTTCGCGCTCGGCGCGTACTCGCTGAGCCACGCCGGGGACATGCTCGCCTATTCGGTCGATACCGAGGGCGATGAGCGCTACACGCTGCGCGTGAAGAACCTGACCACCGGGGAGCTGCTGCCCGAGGAGATCGGCGATATCGCGGGCGGGGCCACCTGGTCCCTGGACGGGACGCACATCTTCTATCAGACCCTCGATGAGTCCTGGCGGCCCGACAGCGTCTGGCGGCATCGCCTGGGCACCGAGCGCGCCGCCGATGTCCGCGTCTTCCACGAGGCCGATGAGAGCTTCTGGGTCGGTATCGACGCGACCCGTTCGGAGCGGTTCCTGGTCATTCGCACCGGCTCCAAGCTCACCAGCGAGGAGTGGATTCTGGAGGCGGACAATCCCGAAGGGGAGTTCCGCGTCCTGCTGCCGCGCCGCGAGGGCGTCGAATACGGCACCGAGCACGCGGTCATCGGCGGTGAGGACAAGTTGCTCATCCTGCACAACGATGTGGTGGACGGGGTGAAGGCGGTCAATTCGGTTCTCGCCGTCGCGCCGCTGAGCGATCCGGCCGATATGACCGTGCTCATTCCGCATCGCGACGATGTGCGGCTGGAGGGGATCGACGCCTTCGCCGACAAGCTGGTGCTCAGCTACCGCCGCGAGGCGCTGCCGCGAGTGGCGGTGTGGCCGTTGACCTCCGACGGCTTCGGCGAACTGCGCGATATCGACTTCGACCTGGCGCTGTTCTCCGCGGGCCTGGGCGGCAATCCCGAATGGGAGCAGCCCATGCTGCGCATCGGGGTCACCTCGTTCATCACCCCGACCCAGGTCTTCGACTACGTGCCCGAGACCGGGGAGATGATCCTGCGCAAGGAGCAGGTGGTGCTCGGCGGCTACAACGCCGACGAGTATGTGCAGCAGCGGGATTGGGCGATCGCGCCGGACGGCACCCGGGTGCCGGTCTCGCTGGTGCGGCGCAAGGACGCCCCGGCGGGCCCGAAACCGTTGCTGCTCTACGGATACGGCTCCTACGAGGCCGCCATCGACCCGTACTTCTCGGTGGCGCGGCTGTCGCTGCTGGATCGCGGCATGGTGTTCGCGGTGGCGCATGTGCGCGGCGGCGGTGAGATGGGCCGGCTCTGGTACGAGGACGGCAAGACGCTCACCAAGAAGAACACCTTCACCGATTTCATCGCTGTCGCACAGCATTTGGTGGATACCGAGGTGACCGCGCCCGATCGGATGGTGGCCGACGGCGGCAGTGCGGGCGGGCTGCTCATGGGTGCGGTGGCGAATATGGCCCCGGAGCTCTTCAGCGGCATTCTCACCAGTGTGCCGTTCGTGGATCCGCTGACCTCGATTCTGGATCCGTCACTGCCGCTCACCGTCACCGAATGGGACGAGTGGGGAAATCCTTTGGCGGACAAGCAAATCTACGACTACATGAAGACCTACGCACCGTATGAGAATGTGGTGGCGCAGGATTACCCGGCGATTCTGGCCATTACCGGCCTCAATGACACCCGGGTGCTGTACGTGGAACCGGCCAAATGGGTCGCGAAGTTGCGCGCCACCAAGACCGGGCATTCGCAATTGCTGCTCAAGACCGAGATGACCGCGGGCCACGGCGGTGTCAGCGGGCGCTATGAGAAGTGGAAGGAAATCGCCTTCGAATTCGCCTGGCTGCTGGATACCGTCGGGCTCGCGGACGTCTAGACCCGGGTGAGGTGGGAGCGATCGGCGCTGGGGCCCAGCGCCTTCGCCTTCACCTCGTCCGGGGGCACCCAGGACGGCTTCTTCCGCTTCTCGATGATCAGCGGGATGGCGCTGAAGATGATCGCGCCCGCCGCGACCAGGCCGATATAGCTGGCCTTGTTGCCGATGGGCAGCTGTGACGGCGGTACGAACGCCAGCACGAACGCGAAAGCCACCGCCAGGAAACCGATTCCGGCGAACAGCCAGATGCCGGTCTTACCGCCGGGGATCTTGAAGGCGCGCGGCAGTTCCGGATGGGTGTAGCGCAGTCGGATGGCGGCGGCGTACATGAACATGTAGATGATCAGGTACAGGCTCACCGCCATGGCCGAGATCAGGAAGAACGCCGAGCTGACATCGTCCATGAACAGGTAGATCGACGACAGCGCGGTCACGATGACGCCCTGGATGATCAGGATATTGACCTGTACGCCGCGGTTGTTCACCTGCTGCAGCACCGGCGGCAGCATGCCGTCGTGCGCGGTGGCGAGCACACCGCGGCTGGGCCCCATGATCCAGGCCAGCACACCCGCGAGCGCGCCGTAGGCGATCAGGGCGGACAGTACGCGCACCGGCCAGGTGGAGTGGATCATCTCGGTGAATCCGAGGGTGAAGGCGTCGAAGACACCGGTATTCAGATCGATCTTGTCGTAGGCCACGATGCCCGCCACCGCGAGCGCGCCGAGGGTGAAGATGCCGAAGGCCACCGCCGCGGCGATCATGATGGCGGCCGGATACCCCTTCGACGGGTTCTTCAATTCGGTCGAGTGCACACCCTGCGATTCCACCCCGGCGAAGTTCAGCAGAATGCCCGCCAGGAACGAAAGTCCGGACAGCCCCGCGATATACGGGAAGAACCGGGGTGAGTCATGACCGTCGTGCACCACCGTCACCGCGTCGTTCGTGGTGTGCTGCCAGCCGACATCGTGCCCGGTCGCGATCCACCAGAGGAACACCGCCACCAGGATGATGCCCGGCAGTGCGGTGCCCGCCAGGAATCCGGCCCGGGTCACCTTCAGCGCGAACTGATTGCTCACGAAGGCGATCGCGGTGCACAGCCAGAATGCGGCGATGGCGAAAATGCCGACGTACACATGGTTTTGGGCGATATCGGGTCGATCGAAGGCGAACGCCACACCGGCGGCGGCGAAGCTCATACCGGTCGGATAGAAGACGATCACCTGGATCCAGGACAGGAAGATGATCCAGAAGCCGACCTTCTTGCCGAAGGCCCCGCTGATCCAGGCGTACAGGCCGCCGGTCTTGTCGGCGTACATACTGCCCAGCTCCGCGGCGACCAGTCCGGCCGGAATCAGGAACAGCAGGGTGGAGAAGCCGATATAGAAGAACATCGTCATCTCTTCCTCGGCCATCATGGGCAGACCGCGCAGACTGGTGACAATCGATGCGGCGGTGGTGAATCCGAGCGCGGAGACGCTGAGGTACCTGTTTGCCCGGTGCGCGCCGCCCACTACCGCTCGCCCTCGGCCGCGACGGGATGCGTCTCGGCATCCCTGGACGGCACCGCGGGCGTGGCATTGTGCGTGAAGCCGCCCGCCTCCTCCCGGGTGAGCGAGGTGGTGAGCGGGTGCGCGTTGAGCTGTTTGAGGCAGCGCAGCAGATCCGCGAGCAGCAGATCCGCCATATCGAGGGTGAAGCCGTGTCGCAGCACCGCGCGCATGATGGTCTCGTCCTCGCGGTCGGCGGGCAGCGGATAGGCGGCGATCAACCAGCCGCGGGTGCGCAGTTTGTCGGACAGGTCGTAGAGGTTGAAGGTGCGCTCGCCCTTCAACTTCCACGACACGGCCGTGATGCCGCGGTTGGGATCGCCGTCGTGGATCATCTCGAAGAGTCCGGTATCGGTCAGTCCTGCCGCGAGATGCTGTGCGGCACGGTAGATCTCGTACTGCACCTTGGCGTAGCCGGTGCGGCCGAGCCGAATGAAGTCGTAGTACTGGGTGATGACCTGACCGCCCGGCCGGGAGAAGTTCAGATTGAAGGTGGCCATGGAGCCGCCGAGGTAGTCGACATCGAAGATGAGTTCCTTGGGCAGATCGGCGGCGGTGCGCCAGATGGCCCAGCCCGCGCCCAGCGGGGCGAGTCCGGTCTTGTGCCCGGAGGCGTTGATGGATTTCACCCGGGGTAGCCGGAAGTCCCACACCACCTCGGGCGCGCAGAACGGGGCCAGGAAGCCGCCGCTGGCCGCATCGACGTGGATGGGGATGTCGAGTCCGGTCTTCTGCTCCAGTTCGTCCAGGGCTCTGCTGATTCCGGCCACATCCTCGAAGAGTCCGGTGAAGGTCTGTCCGAAGGTGGGCACCACCATGATGGTGTTGGCGTCGCAGTAGGCGGCCACATCGTCCGGATGCATGGTGAGCTTGTCGCCGCGCAGCGGGATCTGCCGGATCTCCACATCGAAGTAGCGGGCGAACTTCTCCCAGCAGACCTGGACCGGCCCGCAGACGAAATTGGGGATGCCGGTGCCACCGCGTTTGCGCCAGCGGAATTTCGCGGCCAGTCCGCCGAGCATGGCGGCCTCGCTGGAGCCGGTGGTGGAGGTGCCGAGGGTTTTCATGGCGTCGGGGGAATGCCACAGGTCCGCGACCATGCGCACGCAGCGCTGTTCGAGTTCGGCGGTCTGCGGGTATTCGTCCTTGTCGACAATGTTCTTGTCGAGGGATTCGCTCATCAGGCGGCGGGCCTGATCGTCGACCCAGGTGGTGCAGAAGGTCGCCAGATTCATGCGGGAGACGCCGTCGAGCATGAGTTCGTCATGCACGATTTCGTACGCGACCTGCGCGAACATCTCGGGCACCGGGAATCCGGCCTTGGGCGCGCTGCGGCGCAGGCCCGGCATGGCGAAGAGATCATCGGATTCCGGATTGCCCGTCATTTAGCCTCCCAGAGATGGTTGCTGAAAGATTACTATCCAGCTCCATGGACTATCAGAATGTCATAGGACAGGTGATGTCCGCCGCAGCGCCACACATTGGGGAGGGTGCGGTCGCCGATTACATTCCCGGCCTCGCCGTGGTCGATCCCAAACAGTTCGGTATTGCCGTCGCCACCGCCGAGGGGCAGGTCTACAGCGATGGCGACGTGGGAATCCCCTTTGCGATAGAGAGTATTTCCAAGGTTTTCGCACTTGCTTTGGTGCTGTCGCGCAAGGGCACCGCGCTCTGGGATCGGGTTCGGCGCGAGCCGTCGGGGATGCCGTTCAATGACCTGATCGAACTGGAGTTGGAGAAGGGGATTCCGCGAAATCCCTATATAAACCCCGGTGCCATCGTGGTAACTGATCAATTGCTGTTTGATACCGGCGATGCCGTCGCCGCACTCCGGGACCTCTTCCGCGCCGAGACCGGAAACCACGCCCTCGATGTCGACAGCGTCATCGCCGAATCCGAGTTGCGCAGCGGTGAACGCAATCGCGCCATCGGCTATCTCATGTCGAGCTTCGGCAATGTGCGCAATCCGGTGGAGTTGGCGCTGGACCACTATTTCCGGCAGTGCTCGTTCAGCATCACCTGCACCGAGTTGGCGACGGCCGGACTGCTGGTGGCCCGGCATGGCCTGCGCGCCGACGGCAGTCGTTTGCTGGAGCGCGCCGACGCTCGTCATATCACCGCGCTCATGGCCACCTGCGGCACCTACGACGCGGCGGGCGAGTTCGCCTACCGGGTCGGATTGCCGTGCAAGAGTGGAGTCGGCGGCGCGATCCTGGCCGTCGTACCCGATCGCTGTTCGATAGCCGTCTGGGGGCCGGGGCTGGATCCGAAGGGTAATTCGGTCACCGGCGGCATCGCCCTGGCGGCTTTCGCGCGCGCGAGCGGGTTCTCGGTGTTCTGACGAACGGACGGGAAGGTGAGATATGGCCGGGACGACCACGACGGTCGCGAAAAGTACTGCCACCAAATATATCTCGTGGGTGACGCTGGCGCTCATGACCACCAGTTCGGTCGCCAGCCTGCGGGCCTCGCCCACCATGGCGGTGTACGGGCTGGCCTGTGTCTTCCTGTATCTGCTGCCCGCGCTGCTGTTCCTGCTGCCGACGGCCTTCGTCGCCGCCGAGCTGGCCTCGGGCTGGGCGGGCGGGGTGTACAAATGGGTCGGCGAGGGGCTTTCACAGCCGCTGGGATTCCTGGCGGTGTGGTGTCAGTTCGCCATGACGATCTTCTACTATCCGAGCCTCTTGGCTTATGTGGCAAGCACTTTCGCGTACATCATCAATCCCTCGCTGGCGGCCAACGGCACCTACGTGGCGATTGTCATCATCGTCATCTACTGGGCGGGCGTGTTCGTTTCCTCGCAGGGCACCAAAACCGTTGCGGGACTGTCGAGTATGGGGCTGATCATCGGCACGCTGATTCCGGGCGTACTGCTGGTGGCGCTCGGCCTGGTCTTCCTGGCGCAGGGCAATCCGTCCGCCGCGCCCATGGATGCCGGACATCTGCTGCCCGCCTGGACCGGACTCGCCAGCCTGGTGCTCATCGTCAACAACTTCCTGTCCTACGCGGGCATGGAGATGAACGCGGTGCACGTGTCCTCGCTGAAGAATCCGGGTAGGGAGTATCCGAGGGCCATGGCGCTGGCGGTCGCGCTGGTGCTGGTCATCTTCATCGTGCCCGCCGTGGTGATCAGCTGGGTGGTGCCTTCGCAGAATCTGAGCCTGACCGCCGGTGTCATGCAGGCGTTCGACGGCTTCTTCAACCACTTCCACATCGGCTTCCTGACCCCGATCCTGGGCGTCATGCTGGTGGCGGCGGCGCTGGGCGGCATGCTCACCTGGCTGGCCGGACCTTCCAAGGGGCTGCTGCTCATCGGCCGCAAGGAGGGGTATCTGCCACCGGTCCTGACTCGGGTGAACAAGCATGGGGTGCAACAGAACATGCTGGTCGCGCAGGGTGTGGTGACCACGCTGCTGGCGCTGCTCTACGCCTTCATCCCGGATGTCTCCAGCGCGTACTGGATGTTGTCGGTGATCACCACGCAGGTGTATCTGATCATGTACGTACTGATGTTCGCCGCGGCGATCCAATTGCGCCGCAAGCAACCCGACCATCCGCGCGGGTATCGCGCGCCCATGCTCATCGCGCTGTGCGGGCTCGGCACGGTCTCCTCCATTGCCGCGTTCCTCATCGGCTTCGTACCGCCCTCGCAGTACGGCAGCGGCGGCGCGCTCGGATATGTGCTGCTCATCGGTGTCGGCATGGGCGTGGTCGGCCTGCTGATTCCGTTCCTGTTCTTCAAGTTCCGCAAACCGGGCTGGAAGATCGCGGTCCCCGAGGAGGCGCTGGCATGACCGAGGTCGAGATCGAACAGCTGGAGGGGGCCTCCGCGCGGTCCCGGCGGATCGTCTACTGGTCGGTGGCGGTGGTGCTGGTGGCCATCGCGGTGGCCGGGGTGATCGTCTTCCGGGAGGGCCGGAACAGCGATGCGGCGCTGCGCAAAGCGCAGGTGCTCCAATCCCGTTTGCTGGAAGCGGGATTGGCCGCACCCGAGCCGCAGGTGATCGCGGATTCGCTCGGCGAGGACGGTGGGCTGGTCTGCTCGGATCCGAGTTCACCGCTGATCAGGGCCAGGTATCGGGCGTCCATCAGCAATGGGGCCGGTGGTCCGGGGAGTCGCCCGGTCATCGCCGACACCCAGATCTTCACCGCGACGGCGCTCGCCATCGAAACCTACTGTCCCGACCGGCTGGCCGCCTATCTGGAAGAGACCGGAACACTGCGCAAGGGTGACACAGTGAAGAGCGACCATTGATGGAGGAGAGGTAATGACCGAAGACGCCCTGCGCACCGCCGTGCGTGAACTCATGCCGCGCGCGAAAACCGATCTGACCGAGCTGGTTTCGTACAGGTCCGTCTATGACGCTCGGCAGTTCCCGGTCGAGGAGTGCCTGAAGGCCGCGCAGTGGGTCGCGGACGCTTTTGCGGCCGAAGGACTTACGGATGTGGGTCTGCACGAGACCCCCGACGGCAGTAACGCGGTCATCGCCCGCTATCCCGCGCCGCCCGGTGCGCCCACCGTCATGCTGTACTGCCACTACGACGTACAGCCTCCGCTCGGCGATGACGCCTGGAAGACGCCGGTCTGGGAACTCACCGAGAAGGACGGCCGCTGGTACGGGCGCGGCAGCGCGGACTGCAAGGGCAATATCGTCACGCACCTGACCGCACTGCGGGCGCTGCGAAAAGTGGTGGGGGACAAGTACCCCGTCGGTCTGACCCTGGTCGCGGAGGGCTCCGAGGAGCAGGGCACCGGCGGGCTGGAGCGGTTCGTCCCGGACAATGTGGAGCTGCTGCGCTCGGACACCCTGCTCATCTGCGACTGCGGTAATTTCGCGGTCGGCGTGCCCACCTTCACCCAGACGCTGCGCGGCAATGTGAATGTGCTCGTCACCATCGAAACCCTCGAAGGACCAATGCATTCGGGGATGTTCGGCGGCCCCGCGCCCGATGCCCTGGCCGCGCTCATCCACGTCCTGGCCAGCCTGCGCGACGCCGAGGGCAATACCACCGTCGACGGTCTGCCCAATGATCAGAAGTGGGACGGCGTGCAGTATCCGCCAGAGCAGTTCCGGGCCGACGCCAATATTCTCGACGGTGTGGACATCGTCGGCGGCGGCACCGTCTCCGATATGGTCTGGGCCCGACCGGCTCTCACGGTGCTGGGTATGGATGTGCCCCCGGTGGTCGGCTCCTCGGCGGCCATTCAGCCCAGGGCACGTGCCCGCCTCAACCTGCGCATCCCGCCCGGCGTGGAACCCCAGGACGCCCTGAAAGCCCTTACCGCGCACCTGGAATCGCATACGCCCTGGCATGCCAAGGTCACCATCGAGACCGAGGCGACCGGCTCACCGTTCCGCGCCGCGACCGATGGCCCCGCCCGCAAGGCCATGGCGGCCGCCTTCGCCGCCTCCTACGGCCGCGAGGCCACCACCGAGGGCCAGGGCGGCTCCATTCCCCTCTGCAATGTCTTCGCCGACATCTATCCGAACGCGGAGATCATGCTGATGGGTGTGGAGGAACCCAAATGCCTCATCCACGCACCCAACGAGAGCGTCGATCCCTCCGAGATCGAGCACATGGCCCTGGCCGAGGCCCTTTTCCTGGCCTCGTACGCCAAATAGTCGAAACCGGCGGCGCGACCCGGGCATCACCCGGGTCGCGCTTTCATGCGGCCCGGGCATCCGACCGGCCCCCATCGGGATTTCCGCGAATGTGGTGAATTCCCGTGCTGCGCAGCCTACTTCGATTCGAGAATTCGCAAGCCCGCAAAAATAGGGGCGGGGGATCAGAAATCGGTGTGGTCTTCCGGCTGAATGACGGTGAATTCGGTATCGGCGGGGGACATTTCGTTGAAGCGGCCGAAATAGATGCCCTGTGCGGCTGCTTCGATCATGCCGAAGTGGATGGGGAAGGCGGTGGTCGGATTGACCGCGCGGAGGTAGTCCACCGCTTCGCTGAGCCGCATCCACGGGGCGGCCGCGGGGAGGGCCAGTACGCCCACCGGAACGGGCGGCACCCAGAGGGAATCGCCCGGGTGGACCAGCTGTGCGGGGTCCTCGGGGGTGCCCAGTTGGAAGACGGTGTTGTCGATGACCGGGATCTCCGGATGGATCACCGCGTGCCGGCCGCCACCGCCGGTGATCTGGACGTCCTTGACCTTCAGCACATTCCCGGCGTGCACCGCTTCCCAGGGCTCGCCGCGCTGCTGCGCGGTCTGCGGATCGCTGAGCAGTCGCGCCTGCGGATTGGCGTCGATGAGCGCCTCGATGCGATTCGGGCAGATGTGATCGGGGTGCTGATGGGTGACGGCGATGGCGTCCAGTCCGGTGATTCCCTCGAACCCGTGCGAGAAGTTACCGGGGTCGAACAGGATCTTCGCGCCGTTCAACTCCACCAAGATGCAGGAATGTCCGAAATGGGCAATGCGCATGCCTGCCACGGTAGTCCCGCACCCGCATACGCACCACGATGGCTGTGGCGTGTGCCACGGGTGTTCTACCCGGTCGAGTGGGTTCCCGTCGCGCCAACTACTCTGATCAGCGAAACCCCCGCTCGGCCGCACGGTGCGAAACGCTGTCGTCCGGGCCCGCCCCACCAGCTGAGGAGCAACGCGTGGCACGTGTCGTGGTCGAGGTGATGCCGAAGGCCGAAATCCTGGATCCGCAGGGTCAGGCCATTGTCGGCGCGCTGGGGCGCCTGGGTCACCCCGGTATCTCGGAGGTGCGGCAGGGCAAGCGATTCGAGCTCGAGGTCGCCGACGATGTCAGCGAGACCGAGCTCGAGCAGATCGCCGAATCGCTGCTCGCGAACACCGTCATCGAGGACTGGAAGGTCGTCCGGCTGTGACCGCACGCATCGGAGTCATCACCTTCCCGGGCACCCTGGACGATGTCGACGCCGCCCGCGCGGTCAAGCTCGCCGGGGCCGAGGCCGTGAGCCTCTGGCACGGGGACGCCGATCTGAAGGGTGTCGACGCGGTCATCGTGCCCGGCGGCTTCTCCTACGGCGACTACCTGCGCACCGGCGCCATCGCCCGGTTCGCGCCGGTCATGGAGAAGGTCATCGAGGCGGCGGGTTCGGGTCTGCCCACGCTGGGCATCTGCAACGGCTTCCAGATCCTGTGCGAGGCCGGACTGCTGCCGGGTGTGCTCACCCGCAATGAGGGCCTGCACTTCATCTGCCGCGATCAGTGGCTGACCGTTGAGGCCGCGAATACCGCGTGGACCTCCCGGTACGAGCCCGGTGCGCAGATTCTGGTGCCGCTCAAGTCCGGTGAGGGCCGCTACCAGGCGTCCGCGCCGGTGCTGGACGAGCTCGAGGGGGAGGGCCGGGTGGTCTTCCGCTACTCCGGTGACAATCCGAACGGTTCGCAGCGCGGTATCGCGGGCATCAGCTCCGCCAACGGTCGCGTGGTCGGGCTCATGCCGCATCCGGAGCACGCCACCGAGGCGCTCACCGGGCCCAGCGATGACGGGCTGGGCATGTTCCTGTCCGTGCTGGACGCGCTGGTCTCGGCCTAGCCGAACAGTCTTGAGACAACCGGTCGTAAATACAATGCCCGCATCGTCGAGGACGGTGCGGGCATTGTCGTTTCGCGGGCTGACTCAGGCGCAGAGCCGGTCCAGGACCTCGAACTCGACGCCCTCGGCGCGCGCGATATAGCTCGGGAACAGCACCTGATTGCCATCGAATCCGATTGTGCCGGTAGCCGTTTCGATCGATCCCAGCTCGCCGACCACCTCGTGCAGGCGGCGCACGTCCAGAGAACCGGCGGCCTTGGCCATGGCGCAGAGCGTGCGGATCGCCTCGTATTCGGTATTGCTGAAGTTGGTGAGCTTGGGTGCGAAGTCGCCGTGCAGTCGCCGATAGCGTTCGGCGCGTTCGCGACTGGCGGGACCATTGACGAAGAAGCTGGAGGGCACATACAGATTCCGGTTGGCCTTCGCGCCGCCGGCGAGCAACACGTTGTCGTCGACCGCGGGGCTGACCCGCAATTGCCTTTCATCGCGTCCGATTTGGGCGAATTGCCGGTTGAATCGCGCCACATCCGCACCCACCAGCAGCACTATCACCCCATCCGCGCGATCCAATCGCGGATCGCTCAGAAACCCCTCGAAATCCGCGCCGAACGGAACGAATTCCTCCAGCGGCACGAATTCCTCCAGCGACAGCGCCCCGCGCTCGGCCAACTCCGCCCGCACCACCTCCGCGGTGCGCCGCGGCCACACATAGTCATTGCCGATGATCGCCCACCGCCGCGCCCCGAACTCGCGCCGCAGCCAGCGCAGCGCGGGCAGCAACTGCCGCCCCGGATCCGATCCCACCAGGAACAATCCCGGCGGCCGCTCATCCAGACCCTCGTGATCGGTGGCGAAAAGATACGGCACCCGCCCCGCGTTCACCCGGGTCACCGCCCGGCGCACCGCCGAGGTGTGCCAGCCGGTGATGGCGTGCACCATTCCGGTGGCCAGCAGAGCGGAAACCTCCAGCGCCACCTCACCGGGCTCGCGGCCGCCGTCAATGTGAGTGGCACGCAATTCCCGGCCGAGAATTCCTGTGCCACTGTTGATTTCTTCCACGGCCAATGAAATGGCGGCCTCACAGGAAGGCGCGAAGATACCGCCGGGGCCTTGCAGCGGCACTATGTTCAGGATCTCGATACTGTTCTCGGGGCTCCCGCGGAACGAGGTCATCGGATACCCTCTCCTCGTTCAAGTGAAATTGACGGGCGGGAATATGGCGACAATTCTAGGTGGGATTTCCACGCTGCATGGGGCGCTGCGGGCCGCGGAACGCAGTTGGCTTCGTCACCTCGACGCCGCGCTGTGCGCCAGACGGTTGACCGCCGACCAATGGTGCATGCTGACCAATCTCTCCTCCGATACCGGCATCACCATGAGCGAGCTGGCCGCCCGCGCGCAACTCCCGCCCTCCTCCGCCACCCGGCACGCCGACCATCTGGCCGAGCGCGGACTCATCTTCCGGGTCGCCGCCTCCGATGACCGCCGCCGCATTCTCATCGGCCTGAGCCGGCGCGGCGTGGAACTGGTCGATGAGGTGCGCGCCGAGGAGATGCGCGCCGAGGCCGAGCTACGCCGCTGCCTCGGCGGCGCGGATTATCTGGAGCTGCTGCGGCTGCTCGAACGCGTGTCGGATGTGCCGCTTACGCAATGAGACTCACCCGGTGAGCACGTCCAGTCCGAAGACGGGGCATTGCGGTCGCGGTCGCCACACCGAGCGGGCATGGGATAGGGCGTCCGTCTGCGGAAACTGAATATCGACTGCTTAGGATCGCAGTCATGCCAGTTGCCGAGACCACCGCGACCGCCGCCGGACTGTGCGAATTCATCGACGCCTCGCCCTCGCCGTACCACGTCTGCCGCACCGTCGCCGCCGAACTCGACGACCACGGTTTCACCCGGTTGTCGGAGTCCGCACCCTGGCCCTCCAGCAGCGCGGGCCGCTACTACGTGGTGCGCGGCGGCTCACTGGTCGCCTGGGCCGACGGCGGGCCGGGTGCGCCCACCGGATTCCGCACCGGGCAGGCCACCCCGTTCCGCGTTGTCGGCGCGCATACCGACAGTCCGAATCTGCGGGTCAAACAGCATCCCGATACCGCGGTGGCGGGCTGGCAGATGGTCGGGCTGGAGCCCTACGGCGGGGCCTGGCTGAACTCGTGGCTGGACCGCGATCTCGGCATTTCCGGACGGCTCTCGGTGCGCGACGGAAATGTGGTGCGGGAGCGGCTGATTCGCATCGACGAACCGATTCTGCGGGTACCGCAGCTGGCCATCCACCTCTCCGAGGACAGGCGCGGGGTGACACTGGATCCGCAGCGCCATGTGAACGCGGTGTGGGGGATCGGCGGGGAACCGCGCTCATTCCTGGCCTTCATCGCCGAACGCTCCGGCATCGAATCCGGTGCGGTGCTGGGGTGGGAGCTGATGACCCACGATCTGGTGCCGTCCAAGCTGATCGGGCGCGATCTGGATCTGGTGAGCGCACCCAGACTGGATAATCAGGGCACCTGCTACGCCGGGCTGCGGGCCTTCCTGGCCGCGGTCGCCGAACCCGGTGCGGCGGTGCCGGTGCTGGCCATGTTCGATCACGAGGAGGTCGGCAGCCAGTCCGATCGCGGCGCCCAATCCGGGCTGCTGCCCACGGTTTTGGAGCGCATCGTGCTGACCCGCGGCGGCGGGCGCGCCGAATACCTGGCCGCACTGGCCGGATCGGTGTGCGCGTCCGGCGATATGGCCCACGCCACCCACCCCAACTACCCGGACCGCCACGAACCCATGCACCGTATCGAGGTGAACGGCGGGCCGGTGCTCAAGGTCAACCAGAACCTGCGCTACGCCACCGATGCCACCGGCGCCGGGGCCTTCGCCTTGGCCTGCGCGCAGGCCGAGGTGCCGCTGCAACGCTACGTGCACCGCGCCGATCTGCCCTGCGGTTCCACCATCGGACCCATGACCGCCGCCCGAACCGGTATGCCCACCGTCGACGTCGGCGCGGCCCAGCTCGCGATGCACTCCGCCCGCGAAATGATGGGCGCCGCAGACGTTCCCGCCTACGCGGCGGCGCTCGCCGCGTTCCTGACCCCCGACGCCGCGCGCTAGGTCCGGCTCTCGACCCGTTTCGGCTCGGGGTGGTAGGTCAGCACCGCCACCACGAACAGGGCCAGGGTGAACAGCACGTAGCTGCTGCCGATGATCTGCTGCCACCAGGCCCAGGTGAGCTCGCGGTCGTGATCGTGCGGCAGCAGCCACTGCGGGCCGACGGCGAACAGGAGTACCGCCAGACCCGTCGCGCCCAGGAACCAGGGGCCGCGGCGGCCGGTGGCGATGGCATCGGCCACCACGACCAGCACCGGGGCGATCCACACCCAGTGATGCGACCAGGAGACCGGGGAAACCAGCAGCACCGCACCGGCGTTCACCATCAGTGCGGCGGCGTTCGCGCCCACCGAGATGAGCCGCTTCATCCAGATCGCGGCCAGGGCGACCGCGATCAGCGACAGGACGACCCAGATCAGCGTGGCCGCCGAATGGGAGACGCCCAGCCGGTAGGCGAAACCCTTCAGCGACTGATTGCCCGCGTACCAGGGCGGACCGATTCGCCCGGTATCGGAGAGCGTGTGGAACCAGTACTGCACCGAATCATGCGGGAACAGCGCGAAACCCACCGCCACCGCGCCGATGGTGGACAGCACCAGCGTGGCCGCGCCCTTCCAATCCTTGCGCAGCAGGAAATAGAGCAGATACCCGCCGGGCGTCAGCTTCACCGACACCGCGATGCCGATCAGCATGCCGCGCGGCCAGAAAGGCTTGCGCGCCAGGCAATCCAGGGTGATGGCGGCCATCAGCACCAGGTTGATCTGCCCGAAGCCGTAGGTCTGCCGAATCGGCTCGGCCAATTGCAGGATGGCGAGCGCGCCGATCACGATGGCCAGTCGATTCGCCCGCGCCAGATTCGGCCGCAGCCGATCCAGCACCACCCACAGCGTGATGCCGAGCGAGGCGATCGAGACGATCAGCACCGCCCATTCGGACAGCACCAGCGGCATGAGCGCCAGCGGTGCGAAGAACAACGCCGCCAAAGGCGGATAGGTGAACGGCAATCCGAGCCCGTAGACCGGCGGCATCGGACCGTACAGATCCTTGTCGTCCAGCCAGGCCCGCGCCCCGTTGCGATACACCTGTAGATCGATGTACCCGTGCCAGAAGTGCGCGAAATAACTCACGAGCGCGGACACCACGAACAGCGCGACCGCGATGAGGAGCAGCTTCTTCTGCTGCCGAGTCAGCGAGGAATCCCGCGGTGCACTCTTGGGCTTCTCCGCCGGATCCGCCAGCCCGGATCGTTCGTTCACCGGGACAGACTAGCTGTGTTATTGGCCTCCGCTTCGCTGCGGCGGGTTCGCGGCCCTGAGTCTCGCTTCTTCCCTCCCTCCGCTCCTCCGCTTCGCTCCCCCGCTCCACTCGGTCCAGAAGCGAGACGGCCGCGAACCTCGAGGGTTGGGCACGGGGGCGGTTGTTGCTGAAACCATTTCGCGTGTCGCAGGTGGGTTACCCCGACCTCGCGAAATCAGTCCTTCGCACCGCCTGGGGTGTGGTGGCGCACACAGGCAATAGGTGGGCGAAAGTGCTGTTCGAGGGGGAACTAGACTCGGGCCGGTATCTCGCCGAAATCCAGCATGCCGGTTCTCGGTTCTGACCTGCCCGGCCGAAAGGACTCTGGTTTCCCCGTGACCAGCCACGTCGATACCGTCAGCAACGCCGCGGCCAGCCCGGACCTCGCGCAGCCCTATAAGGAACTCGGCCTGAAGGACGACGAGTACGCCCGCATCAAGGAGATTCTCGGCCGGCGGCCGACGGATGCCGAGCTGGCCATGTACTCGGTGATGTGGTCCGAGCACTGCTCGTACAAGTCCTCCAAGGTGCACCTGCGCTACTTCGGCGAGACCACCACCGAACAGATGCGTTCCTCGATGCTCGCGGGTATCGGCGAGAACGCCGGTGTGGTGGATATCGGTGACGGCTGGGCGGTGACCTTCAAGGTCGAATCGCACAACCACCCCTCGTATGTGGAGCCCTATCAGGGTGCGGCCACCGGCGTCGGCGGTATCGTCCGCGACATCATGGCCATGGGCGCGCGCCCGATCGCGGTGATGGATCAGCTGCGCTTCGGTGCGGCCGACCACCCGGATACCCGCCGCGTCGTCGACGGCGTGGTGCGCGGTGTCGGTGGTTACGGCAATTCGCTGGGCCTGCCGAATGTCGGCGGCGAGACCGTGTTCGACGCTTCCTACCAGGGCAATCCGCTCGTCAACGCGCTGTGCGCGGGCGTCATGCGGGTCGAGGACCTGAAGCTGGCCTTCGCCTCCGGTGAGGGCAACAAGATCATTCTTTTCGGTGCGCGCACCGGCCTCGACGGTATCGGCGGCGTGTCGGTGCTGGCGTCGGACACCTTCTCGGGTGACGAATCCGGTTCCGGCCGTAAGAAACTCCCCAGCGTGCAGGTCGGCGACCCGTTCACCGAGAAGGTACTCATCGAGTGCTGTCTGGAGCTGTACCACTCCGGTGTGGTCGTCGGCATCCAGGACCTCGGCGGCGCCGGACTGTCCTGCGCCACTTCCGAACTGGCCGCCGCCGGTTCCGGCGGTATGCACATCAATCTGGACGCCGTCCCGCTGCGCGCGGCGAATATGTCTCCCGCCGAGATCCTTTCGAGCGAATCGCAGGAGCGCATGTGCGCCGTGGTCGCCCCCGAGAATGTGGATCGCTTCATGGCGATCTGCAAGAAGTGGGATACCACCGCCACCGTCATCGGTGAGGTCACCGACGGCGAGCACCTGCGGATCACCTGGCACGGCGAGACCGTCGTGGACGTCCCGCCGCGCACCGTCGCCCACCACGGCCCGGTGTACGAGCGCCCCGTGCAGCGCCCCGCCGACCAGGACGCGCTGAACGCGGATTCCACTGCCGCGCTGAACCGTCCGAAGACCGGCGACGAACTGCGCGCCACCCTGCTGAAGATGATCGCCAGCCCGCAGCTGTGCTCGCGCAAGTGGATCACCGAACAGTACGACCGCTACGTGCGCGGCAATACCGTGCTCGCCGAGCACGCCGATGCCGGTGTCATCCGCATCGACGAGGAGTCCGGCCGCGGTATCGCGCTGGCCACCGACGCCTCGGGCCGCTACACCAAACTGGACCCGTACACCGGCGCACAGCTCGCGCTGGCCGAGGCGTTCCGCAATGTCGCCACCACCGGCGCCGCCCCCAAGGCCGTCACCAACTGCCTGAACTTCGGTTCGCCGGAGGATCCGGGCGTCATGTGGCAGTTCCAGCAGGCCGTTCGCGGTCTGGCGGACGGCTGTGTGGCCCTTGGCATTCCGGTCACCGGCGGTAACGTCTCGTTCTACAACCAGACCGGCCAGACCGCCATCCTGCCGACCCCCGTGGTCGGCGTGCTCGGCGTCATCGACGATGTGCACCGCCGCATTCCGACCGGCCTGGGCCTGGAGCCCGGCGAGACCCTCATCCTGCTCGGCGAGACCCACGATGAGCTGGACGGCTCCATCTGGGCGCAGGTCGAACACGATCACCTGGGCGGCGTACCGCCCAAGGTCGACTTCGCCCGCGAACAGCTGCTGTCGGAGATCCTCACCGCCGGTTCCCGCGACGGCATGATCAGCGCCGCGCACGACCTCTCCGAGGGCGGTCTGGCGCAGACCGTCATCGAGGCGTCCCTGGCCGGTGAAACCGGTTGTCGCATCCTGCTTCCCGAGGGCGCGGACCCGTTCGTCGCGCTCTTCTCCGAATCCGCCGGTCGCGTACTGGTGGCCGTACCGCGCTCGGAGGAGACCCGCTTCACCAAGATGTGCGACGCGCGCGGCCTGCCGTGGGCCCGCATCGGCGTGGTCGATCAGGGCTCGGACTCGGTCGAGGTGCAGGGCCAGTTCTCGATCACCCTGGACGAACTGCGCACCGCCTTCGAAGGCACACTGCCCGCACTGTTCGGCCACTTCGAACACTGACCCAGCGCGCGCGACGCGACTACCGAAGCACCCCGCCGCACCGGACCCCTCGTTCCGGGCGCGGCGGGGTGTTCTCGTTCCGCCGCGGGTCGGGGATCACGAGACGACCTTGAACGGATCATGTTCGGCCATCAGCTTTTCCAAGCGGGCCTCGTCGATCCGGGAGTGCACCTTGGTCGACTCGTACTGATCGCGAATCACTTTCGCGAGGGTGAAACAACTGCTCACCAGGAACAGCATGGACATCAGCAGAAATCCGCGCTGCCAGAAATCGAGTGGGAGTCGTGCGATGCCGATACCCATGGCGCAGAAGCTGATTCCGAAGGCGATGACGGCCTGAGCCAGAAAAGCGGTGGTGCTCTTGGTCTGTGCGCTGGAGGTGCTCATGGCCATCGAGTCTGTCGAGCCAGAGCCCCGGAGCACCCCGTACAACTACTCGAGTGGCGTGGGTAGAACCAACACGCCGCGATCATGGTGCCACTCACACCGGTGCATCCCCGGATTCGAGGGTGCGCCGTCCATACTTGACGGGTGCTGGACCCCGCCGTGACATGGACGCGGCTGCGCACGCGCAGCGCCGCGTTCCTGCGGCGTGGCTGGGGCAGGCGGGCCGCGCGCGTGGCCGCCCGCGCCGAGGACGTCGTCGACCTCAATCACACCGGGCTGGCGGTGGCCACCCTCTTCTTCGCCCTCTCGCTCACCCCGTCCCTGGTACCCCGCGACTGGCTGTTCCAGGGCTTGATCTCCGGGCTCAACGCCGCGGCCGGGTACGGCGTGGGCTGTGTTCTGCAATGGTTGTTCCGCAAGTGGATTCGGCCGCGGCTGCCGATCGGCACCCCGCCCGAATGGGTGCGCTACGTGGTCGAGGTCGCCGTCGTGCTCACCTGTGCCCTGGCCGCGGCGTACATGCTGGTCATGTCCGCGGACTGGCAGCGCGAGATCACCGGGCTGATGGGTATGGAGGGCACCACCCGCGCCGCCTACCTGCGCACCGGCGGTTTGAGTTTCGTGGTCGGCGCGCTCGTGGTGGCGGTGTTCCGAACCCTGCGCGAGACGGTGCGATTCATCGGGCGTCAGCTCAGCCGGTGGGTGCGCATCCCGCCCGCGCTCGCACCCGCCACCGGGGCGCTGCTGTTGTTCGTGCTGATCATCACGCTCTTCAATGGCGTTGCCACCCGGGCCTTCTTCGCGGTCGCCAACTCCGCGTTCAGTGTGCGCAATGACAAGATGACGCCGTATGCCGTACAGCCCACCCGGCCCGAACGCTCCGGGAGTCCGGAATCGCTGGCCAAATGGGAGACCCTCGGTTCGGAGGGGCGCTGGTTCGTCTCGCACGGACCCGACCCCATGCTCATCAGCGCCGTCACCGGAAAGCCCGCGCGCCAACCCATTCGGGCGTACGTGGGCTTGCAGTCGGCCTCGTCGGACACCACCGAGGAGGAGTTGGCGGTCGCGGAATTGCAGCGCACCGGGGCCTTCGACCGCAAGGTGCTGGTCATCGTCACCACCACCGGTACGGGCTGGGTGAATTCCATGAGCGCGGCCGCTCTGGAGTACATGTACGGCGGTGATACCGCGATTCTGGCTTCGCAGTACTCGTATCTGCCCAGCGTGCTGTCCTTCCTCGCGGACCGGCAGAAGGTCGCGATCGCCGGGCGCAAGATGTTCGACGCGGTGTACTCGGCCTGGTCGGCGCGGCCCGAGAACGCGCGCCCCAAACTGCTGGTCTACGGCGAGAGCCTGGGCTCACAGGGTTCCGAAGCGGCCTTCGACGGTCTGGCCGATCTGCGCTCCAAGGTGGACGGCGCGCTCTGGGTCGGCCCACCCAATTCGAATCGACTGTGGGAGCAGTTCGTGTCGCGCCGCGATCCGGGCACTCGCGAGGTGGACCCCATCTACGCGGACGGTCTGGTCGTCCGATTCGCCGCCACCGCGGCGGACCTGGACAAACCCTCCGCAGACTGGCGACGACCCCGCATCGCCTACCTCATGCATCCGTCGGATCCCATCGTGTGGTGGTCCTCGGATCTCATATTCTCCCAACCGGATTGGCTCTCCGAACCGCGCGGGGCCGATGTTTCTCCTCAGATGCGCTGGTCGCCCTTGGTCACCTTCTGGCAGGTGGCGGCCGACCTCACCAATGCCCAGGGGGTGAGCGACGGCCACGGCCATCGCTACGGTTCGCTGGTCCTGGACGGCTGGGCCGCCATTGCCGCACCCCCGGAGTGGACCCCCGAACTCTCCGAGAAGATCCGCACCCAGATCGAACTCGCCGAGGAGTATGAACGAGTGGTGAAGTAGTGCGCGGCCTGAAAGCCGCTGCGGCCGTTGCGCTCCCACTGCTGTGGAGCGACCGGCTGCTGCCCGCGATGAAGCTGGATGTCCGCGGCCGCACCGCCGCCAATACCGCCTTCGCCATTTCCTACAGCATTGCCCTGCAAGGGAATCCACGGTGGATATCCGAACGTGGCTTGCGCGCGGGAACCATCGCGGGGGGTGTCGTTCTCACCGGTTACGGTGCGGCCCTGGCGATTCCGCCGATCCGCCGCCAACTCGCCGGAGCCGAACATCGCGGGCCCGCCGTCTCGACCCTGGAGTGGGCGGGGCTGCACATCCCGGGCGGCACCGTCTACAGCGAGGAACTCGTCTATCGCGCGACCTTGACCCCGCTGCTCGAACGGACCCTCGGCGGCTCCGGAAGATGGCTGGGCGCACTGACTTTCGGCCTCTCACACATCCGTGCCGCCCGCTCCGCCGGAGATTCGGTCCCGGGCACGATCGCGGTGACCGGCCTGGCCGGTGCGCTCATGGACGCCCTCTATCGGCACACCGGAAGCGCGACCGCCCCCGCGCTGCTGCATCTGGCCATCAACTCCGGTGGTGCCCTGCTCCCGTTCGCGGCCCGCCGGATATCCGGCCCTGTCGGGGGTCGGCGGTAACCTGGCCGTCGTGGCTGGACGTGGAGCGGTGAATCCGGGGGAGGTCAGGGCGGCGGTGGCCGCGGTGGGGGAGTGGCTGCGCGACGCATCGGTCCCGGCTCCCGCGCGGGCCGAGCTGGCGGCGGCGGTGCGGGGGACGGCACGGTCATTGGCGGCGGACGCGCCTGGTGGGGCGGTGGAGGTGCGGGTGCCGCCGTTCGTGGCGGTGCAGTGCATCGAGGGGTTGCGGCATACGCGGGGGACGCCGCCCAATGTGGTCGAAACCGATCCTCGCACTTGGCTATTGCTGGCCACGGGACTGCTCGACTTCGAGGCCGCCGTCGCCTCGGGTGTGCTCACCGCCTCGGGTAGCCGGGCCGCCGAAGTGGCGCGGTGGCTACCCATCGTTCCGCTCTGACGCGAAACCTACTGTGCCGCTGCTGTCGCGGGCTTGCGCTCCAAACCCTTGCGGTCGTAGAAGCGGGTGATGGCGAGGCCGAAGACCAGGCCGATGGCCAGGCCCAGCACGGACATCCAGATACCGCGCGACAGTCCGGCCGCCCCGCTGCCGTTGAAATACAGGATGGAGCGCGTGCCCAGGAACACCTGGTGCATGGGCTCGAAGCTGGAAAGCCAGCCGAAGTACTTGGGGGTGGCCTCGATCGGGACCGTGCCGCCCGAGGACGGCAGGCCCAGAATGATGAAGACGATCAGATTGATGATCAGGCCCGCGGTGCCCACCGCGGCGAGTACTGCGGTACAGGTGAAGCCGACCGCGGTGATCACGAGCGCGCCGTAGAGGAACAGCAGCAGCGGGCGATCGATCGGCATGCCCAGGGCCTTGCCGATACCGAGCAGCACACCCGAGACCGCGATCGACAACACCACCACCGCAGACCATTTCAGCAGCAGGGTGTGCACGCGGGAGATCGGCGTGCGTGGGAAATGCACGTACCACGGACCCCATTCGGTCGGCAGGAACCCGAGTGCGGAGTCGATGAGCTGATGAATGATCATCGCCCCGACCATGCCGACCAGGAGCAGCAGCAGACTGTAGAAGAACGCGGTCAGACCCTCACCGGAACCGCCGGGCAGCGGCCGGAATTGATCGACCACGATATTCAGCGGTTGCGCCAGCGTGATCAGCGTCGCGGCGGACAGCTCCGGGGCGGGCGGTCCACCGGGCGGCGGTGTCAGCGTCGTCTTGACCTGATCGGTCAGCTGCTTGCCGACCTGCGCGTTCACCTGGGTGAGCGCCTCCGCGCCGAATTTCTGCACGATCGCCGTCGCGAACGCCCCGGTGCGCGGATTGGTCTGCAAGGTGATGGTCGGCTTGCTGATATCCCCGGGCACCACACTGCCGACACCGAGAATGCCGAGCCGCTTGGAGAAATCGCTCGGAATGATCAGGGTCCCGTACACCTGCGCCGACTGCATCTGCAGCTGCGCCTCATTGATGCCGAGGACCCGCAGATCGATCTTGTCCGCGGGCACCGCCTGCCGCAGCCCCGCCTCGACCTGATCACCGAAGTTCACATGTTTGGTCTCCCCGCCGGTGTTCAGGTCGTCGCCGACATCCTGATTCACCAGCGCGATCGGGAAATTGTGCAGGTTCTTCTCGGGATCGACGATGTAGTCGAGGTACATGACGCCGAGCAGGGAGGCCAGCAGCGTCACCACCACAATGGGAAAGGCCCACCTGAGAGGGGTCAGATGCCGCGGGGTCGGAGTCGATGCCGAAGGACCGGTGCTCACCACGCCCGAACGCTAGCAGCAAACCCCCTGCCATCGGGGTTATCCCAGCGGTGGGTTGCGCCACGGTTACCAGTACTATGGGGTCTGCCCCCCGCCCGCCGAACAGGGAGCAAACACGGTGACCCTGCCCCCCGCCGACACCACCCCCGATCAGCCCGAGAACGAACCGCGCGAAGAGTGTGGTGTTTTCGGTGTCTGGGCCCCGGGCGAAGATGTGGCCAAGCTCACTTACTACGGGCTGTACGCCCTCCAGCATCGCGGTCAAGAGGCAGCCGGCATCGCCGTCTCCGACGGTTCGCAGGTACTGGTATTCAAGGATCTGGGCCTGGTGAGCCAGGTCTTCGACGAACAGACGCTCGCGGCCATGCCCGGCCACGTCGCCGTCGGCCACTGCCGCTACTCCACCACCGGCTCCACCACCTGGGAGAACGCCCAGCCGATCTTCCGCACCACCGCGGTGGGCTCCGGACTTGCGCTGGGCCACAACGGAAATCTGGTCAATACCGCTGAATTGAGTGCTCGCGCACGGGAACTCGGCCTGATCAGCGGCCGCCTGGCCGGGAATATGGCCGCCACCTCCGATTCGGATGTGATGACCGCGCTGCTCGCGCACGCCGCCGCCGACAAGAGCATCGAACAGGCCGCTCTCGAACTGCTTCCGACCCTGCGCGGCGCCTTCTGCCTGACCTTCATGGACGAGCACACGCTCTACGCCGCGCGGGATCCGCACGGTGTACGCCCGCTCTGCCTGGGCCGCCTGGAGCGTGGCTGGGTGGTCGCCAGCGAAACCGCCGCACTCGATATCGTCGGCGCCTCCTTCGTGCGCGAGATCGAGCCGGGCGAACTGCTGGCGATCGACGCGGACGGCGTGCGCTCGCTGCGCTTCGCCAATCCCACGCCCAAGGGCTGCGTCTTCGAAATGGTGTACCTGGCCCGCCCGGACAGCACCATCTCCGGTCGGTCGGTGCACGCCACCCGCGTGGAGATCGGCCGCCGGCTGGCCGTCGAACATCCCGTCGAGGCCGATCTCGTCATCCCGGTGCCGGAATCCGGTACCCCCGCCGCCGTGGGTTACGCCCAGGGCTCCGGGGTGCCCTACGGCCAGGGCCTGATGAAGAACGCCTATGTGGGCCGCACTTTCATCCAGCCCAGCCAGACCATTCGCCAGCTCGGCATCCGGCTCAAGCTGAATCCGCTGCGCGAGGTCATTCGCGGTAAGCGCCTGATCGTGGTGGACGACTCCATCGTGCGCGGCAATACCCAGCGCGCATTGATCCGAATGCTGCGTGAGGCAGGCGCTTTGGAGATCCACGTGCGGATCGCCTCGCCGCCGGTCAAGTGGCCGTGCTTCTACGGCATCGACTTCGCCTCGCGCGCGGAGCTGATCGCCAATGGGGCCGGGCCCGACGGTATCGAGGGCACCAGTATGGACGAGATGGTGGAGGGTGTGCGCCGCTCCATCGGCGCGGACAGCCTGGGCTACATCTCCCTCGACGCCATGGTCGCCGCCACCGAGCAGCCGCGCTCGCGACTATGTTGCGCCTGCTTCGACGGCGACTACCCGATCGCCCTGCCCACCGAGGCGGCCATTGGCAAGAACCTGCTCGAGAGCGTCCTCACCGGCGCGACCGAGGCGGAACTGCTGGCGGACAACGCGAATGCGAGCGCCCTGAGCCGCCCGTAGCCGATCCCGCCACCCGAGGTAACCAGCTCGACGCACCCCGTGCCCGTCCGCGATCTCCGCGGGCGGGCACGAGTGTTTTCGCGCCCTTTTCCTGCCATTGCTCGCGAATTGCGCTGTCGCAGTTGGGTCATCGTCCTGCTCGGGCAGGTAATGCAAAAGTGATGAGTTTGTTCGTATTCGCAACATTCCGGTTATAACCGGCAGATACTGTCCGCAGCCAAACGAAGTCCACCGCGGCGCGGCGGGGTCGCGACCCGGCCCACGCGCCGCGTCTCGAAAGCAGGCGGTATGCGCGCTAAAACTATTGCGGCAGTGGGGCTGGCAGGTCTCACCATGCTCGCAGCGGCAGGTTGTGGGTCCGGGCGAACCGGGGGAGACAGCGGGGGCGCCGGTCTGGTGGTGGGTACCACCGACAAGATCTTCGCGCTCGACCCGGCCGCGGCCTACGACAATGGATCACTCCTGGTGGAGACGCAGGTCTACCAGTTCCTGATGAACTTCGCCCCCGGCGAGGCAGTGCCGAAACCCGATGCCGCGCAGAAGTGCGGCTTCAGCACCCCGACGGTCTACTCCTGCACGCTGAAGCCGAATCTGAAGTTCGCCAACGGCAATCCGCTCACCGCCAACAGCGTGAAGTTCTCCTTCGACCGCATGCTCAAGATCAACGACCCGAACGGTCCGGCGTCGCTGCTGGGCAATCTCGACCACACCGACGCCCCCGACGCGACCACGGTCAATTTCACCCTGAAGGTGGCCAACGACCAGACCTTCCCGGCCATCCTGCCCACCCAGGCCGGTCCCATCGTCGACGAGAAGGTGTTCCCCGCGGACAAACTCCTCGACGACGACGCGGTGTGGAAGGCCAAGCCGTTCTCCGGTCCGTACTCCATCACCAGCTACGACAAGAACAAACTCGTGTCGTACCGGGCGAATCCGGATTACGACGGCCTCTTCGGCAAGCCCAAGACCGAAACCGTCTCCACCAAGTACTTCGCCGGTTCGGAGAATATGCGCCTGGATGTGCAGAACGGCGATATCGACGTCGCCTGGCGCTCGCTCGCCCCGACCGATATCGAATCCCTGCGCAATAACGACAAGGTGACCGTCAAGGAGGGCCCGGGCGGCGAACTGCGCTACATGATCTTCAATATGAACACCATGCCCGGCGCCAACCCGGCCGCGAAACTCGCCGTGCGCAAGGCACTCGCCTCCTCGATCGACCGGGAGGCGCTGTCCACCGGCGTGTACAAGGGCACCTACGCGGCCGCGTACTCCTCTGTGCCGCAGGGCGTTCCGGGCGCCACCGAACCCTTCAAGGACATCTACGGCGCCAAGCCGAACAAGACCGCCGCGGCCAAGTTCCTCGCCGACGCGGGTGTGGCCACCCCGGTGGATCTGAATATCCAGTACAACACCGATCACTACGGCAGCACCTCCTCCGAGGAATACGCCGCCATCAAGAGCCAGCTCGAAGCCACCGGGCTGTTCAAGGTGAATCTGCAATCCACCGAATGGGTTTCGTATCAGAAGGAACGGGTCAAGGACACCTACTCGATCTTCCACTTCGGCTGGTTCCCGGACTATCCGGACGCCGACGACTACCTGACCCCGTTCTTCGGCACCAACAACTTCCTGCAGTCGCATTTCGAGGATCCGCGCATGAATGCCGAACTGCTGGCCGAGGTGACCGAACCCGACAATGCCAAGCGCATGGCAGCCCTTGCCACCGTGCAGCGTTCGCTCGCGGCCGACTTCATTCCGATCCTGCCACTGCTCTCGGGTAAGCAGATCGCCGTCGCGGGCAAGGGCGTCTCGGGTGTGGAGAACACCCTGGACCCGTCCTTCAAGTTCCGGTTCGGAGTGCTCAGCAAGTGATCTCCGGTCAACTGCTGCGGTACCTCGCGGTACGGCTGCTGCTGATCGTGCCCACCACCTGGATTCTGGTGACAGTCGTATTCTTCCTGATGCGGGTGGTGGGCGATCCGATCACAGCGGCGCTCGGCGGACGGCTACCGGCCGACCAGCTCGCGGCGCGCAAACACGCCGCCGGGCTGGACCGGCCCATCCTCACCCAGTATTGGGACTACATCAGCAAGCTCGCACGCGGGGATTTCGGCCGCTCCCAAGACAATCGGGCGATCACCGAAGTGGTGTCGACCTACGGAGCGGCCACCCTCGAGCTGGTGTTCTGGGCACTGATCGTGGCCTTCGCCGTCGGAATTCCGTTGGGGCGCTACGCCGCCACCCGTCGTGATACGGCCGCCGACGCGGGATTGCGACTCTTCGCGATCCTCGCCTACGCGGCGCCGGTGTTCTTCGTCGGCCTGCTGCTCAAACTGATCTTCTCGGTGAAACTGCACTGGCTGCCCGCCTCCGGACGGGCCAGCACCAATGTCGAACTCGCCCTGCAACATGTCTCGCCCAAGACGAATGTGCTGTTCATCGACGCGATTCTGTACGGCGACACCGGGTACCTGATGGACGTGCTCAAACACGCTGTGCTGCCGGCCGTCGCACTGGGCCTGCTCACCGCGGGCGTGTTCCTGCGGCTGGTCCGGATCAACCTGATCCAGACCCTGCGCAGCGATTACGTCGACGCCGCTCGCGCGCGCGGCCTGTCCGCGCGGGTGGTGACGCGGCGGCACGCCTTCCGCAATGCGCTCATACCCGTCGTCACCGTCATGGGCATGTACATCGCCTCCATGCTGGGCGGCGCGATCCTCACCGAACGGACCTTCGACTGGAAGGGGCTCGGCTATCAGCTCACCGAGTACCTGACCCAGCGTGATTTCGTCGCGGTGCAGGGCATCGTCACCTTCCTGGCGCTGGTGGTGGCGATCATGAGCTTCCTGGTGGATCTGATCGTCGCGCTGATCGACCCGAGGGTGAGGTTCTGATGACTGCACCGGAAGTAATGGCCGATCCGGCCGTCCCGCCCCTCGCGGTCCGCGGCGGCCGGCGCGGCATACCGGGGCTCCGGCTGTTCGGCATGACGCACGGATTCCAGCGCGCCACACTGATATTCGGCGTCGTGCTGATCGTGATATTCCTGCTGGCCGCGCTGCTGGCGCCGTGGATCGCACCCTACGGCCTGGCCCAGAACGCTGCCGACGGCGTCGATTTCGTCCGCCAGCAGCCACCCTCGGGACAGCATTGGCTCGGCACCTCGGTGCGCGGGGAGGATGTGCTGTCGCGCGTGCTCTACGGTGCGCGCACCGCGCTGTACGTCATCGCGGTCTCGCTGGTGCTCTCGCTGTTCGCCGGCGTCCCTTTGGGATTGATCTCCGGCTATGTCGGGCGCTGGGTGGACCGGGTGCTGGTGCTGTTCATGGACGCCATGTTCGCGTTCCCGACCCTGCTGCTGGCCATCGTGGTCTCGATCATGGTGGCGGGCGGCAACTCCAGCAAACTCGGCGGTGTGCTGTCGGCGGCCGTCGCCATCACGGTCATCTTCGTCCCGCAATACTTTCGAGTGGTGCGCAATGCCACCGTCGCGGTGAAGAACGAACCGTACGTGGACGCCGCGCGAGTGAGCGGGGCCTCCACGCTGCGCATTCTGTACCGGCACATCTTCGCCAACGTCACCCAGTCGTTGCCGGTCATCATCACCCTCAATGGCGCGGAGGCGATTCTCACCCTCGCCGGACTCGGCTTCCTGGGCTTCGGCATCGAACCCACCCAGGCCGCCGAATGGGGCTTCGACCTCAACAAGGCACTGCAGGACGTACCCAACGGCATCTGGTGGACCGGCGTATTCCCCGGCGCCGCAATCGTTCTGGTGGTGCTCGGCATGACGCTCGTCGGGGAGAGTCTCAACGAAGTACTCAATCCGCTGTTGCGCACCCGCCGCGGTGTCGACGCCGCCGCACCGGAACAGGAGGCCGCCGATGCCTGACCAACCCGAGCCCGCACAGGCCACGACGCTCGAAAAGCGCAGTCCCGCACTGGCGGTCGAGGCCCTCTCGGTCACCTTCGCCACCGATGCCGGGGCCGTGCGCGCGGTCTGCGACGTCTCCTACGAGGTGTATCCGGGTGAAGTCCTCGCCGTGGTGGGCGAATCCGGCTCCGGCAAATCGGTGAGCTCACGCACCGCCATCGGACTGCTGCCGTCCACCGCGCGGGTGAGCGGCACCGTCACCCTGGGCAGCGCCGAGATCACCCGGATGAGCGAACGCCAGCTCACCGCGGTGCGCGGCGGTGATATCGCCATGGTGTTCCAGGAACCCGGCTCCGCGCTCGACGCGCTCTTCACCGTCGGCTACCAGATTATGGAAGCCCTGCGCGCACATAAGAAGATGTCCCGCATCGCCGCGCGCACCCGGGCCATCGATCTGCTGCGCCTGGTCGGATTGCCCGAACCCGAACGCCGCGTCGACTACTACCCGCATCAACTCTCCGGCGGGCAGAAGCAGCGCGTCATGATCGCCATCGCCATCGCCTGCGAACCCAAGGTGATCATCGCCGACGAACCCACCACCGCACTCGATGTGACGGTGCAGGCCGAAATCCTGGAACTGCTGCGGGATCTGCGCGATCGCATCGGCAGCGCCATCATTCTCATCACGCACAATATGGGCGTGGTGGCCGATATGGCCGACCGCGTGGTCGTCATGCGCGCCGGGCGCGTCGTCGAACAGGCCACGGCCGATGAGCTTTTCGCCAACCCCACCCAGGAGTACACCCGGGCGCTGCTCGCCGCCGTCCCGCACCTGGGCACCTCGACCCGGGCCGCACCCGCGGTGGAATCCGGGGAGCCCGTGCTGGAGATCACCGATCTCACCGTCGAATTCTCCAGCGGGCTGCGGCGATCCACCTTCACGGCGGTGCGGAATGTGAGCTTCGAGATCGCGCGCGGGGAAACCCTCGGCCTGGTGGGCGAATCCGGGTCGGGCAAATCGACCATCGGCCGCTGCGCCGCCGGATTACAGCGCGCCACACGCGGATCCGTGCGCGTGCACGGCGCCGAACTGACCGGCCTCTCCGAACGGCGGCTGCGGCCCATGCGCCGCCGGCTCGGCTTCGTCTTCCAGGATCCGGCGACCTCCCTCAACCCGCGCCTCACCGTCGGCGACTGCGTGGCCGAACCGCTCGTGGTGCACCGCGCCGCCACCGGCGCCGCCATGCGCGATCGGGTCCGCGCACTCCTGGACGACGTCCAGCTCCCCGAGGGCACCGAAAAGCGCTACCCGCACGAACTCTCGGGCGGCCAGCGCCAGCGCGTCAGCCTGGCCCGCGCCCTGGTCCTGAATCCGGACCTGCTCATCGCCGACGAACCGACCAGCGCCCTGGACGTCTCGGTCCAGGCCACCGTCCTGCGACTGTTCGCCGACCTGCAACGCGAATACGGCTGGGCCTGCCTGTTCATCAGCCACGACCTCGCCGTGGTCGACCAGCTCTCGGACCGCGTCGTGGTCCTCTGCAATGGCGAAGTGGTCGAACAGGGCACCCGCGACCAGATCCTGCGCACCCCCACCCAGGACTACACCCGCCGCCTGGTGGCGGCGGTTCCCGTCCCCGATCCGGAAGAGCAGCGCCGAAGGCGCGCGGAAAGGCGGGAACTGATCTCGTGAGGCGGGGGTGACTCACCGGGCACTGCGTTGTTTGTCTGCTATATGGGGAGGCGGCACGGTCCTCAGGCGGCTCCGGTACCGTGAGCAGGCATCTATCCGTCGATTCGGCTTGGAGCTTTCCCCGACAATGACTGAACAGACCCCCAGTGGCGCTGGTGCTTCCTACGCAGCGGCCGGAGTGGATATCGAAGCCGGCGACCGCGCAGTGCAACTGTTCGCGCCGCTGGCCAAGAAGGCGTCCCGGCCCGAAGTGCAGGGTGGAATCGGCGGCTTCGCCGGACTGTTCGCGCTGAAGGGCGGATACAAGGAACCCCTGCTGGCCTCCTCCACGGACGGCGTCGGCACCAAGATCGCCATCGCGCAGGCCATGGACAAGCACGACACCGTCGGCCTCGACCTGGTCGCCATGGTCGTCGACGATCTGGTCGTCTGCGGCGCGGAACCGCTGTTCCTGCAGGACTACATCGCGGTGGGCAAGGTTGTGCCCGAGCGCGTCGCCGAGATCGTCTCCGGTATCGCCGAAGGCTGCATCCTGGCCGGCTGCGCCCTGCTCGGCGGTGAGACCGCTGAACACCCGGGCCTGATGGGCGCGGACGACTACGACATCTCCGGCACCGGCGTCGGCGTGGTCGAGGCCGATGCCGTGCTCGGCCCGGACCGCGTGCGCCCCGGCGACGTCGTCATCGGCATGGGGGCCTCCGGTCTGCACTCCAACGGCTACTCGCTGGCCCGCAAGGTGCTGCTGGACATCGACCGCATGCAGCTCTCCGGACATGTCGAGGAGTTCGGCCGCACCCTCGGCGAGGAACTGCTCGAGCCCACCAAGATCTACGCCAAGGACTGCCTGGCCCTGATCGCCGAAACCGATGTGCGCACCTTCTCGCACGTCACCGGCGGCGGCCTGGCGCAGAACCTGGCCCGCGTGCTCCCGGCCGGTCTGGTCGCCGAACTGGACCGCGGCACCTGGAGCCCCGCCCCGGTCTTCAAGCTCATCGCCCAGCGCGGCCGCGTCGAGCGTGCCGAGATGGAGAAGACCTTCAATATGGGCGTCGGCATGGTCGCCATCGTGGCCCCCGAGGACGCCGACCGCGCCCTGGCGGTACTGACCGCCCGCCATATCGACTGCTGGACCCTCGGCACCGTCAAGAAGGCCAAGGACGCCGATGCCCAGCGCGCCGTGCTGCTGGGTGAGCACCCGCGCTTCTGACCGGATGGACAGAGCACAGGGCCCCGGTTACTCCGCGGAGTAACCGGGGCCCTGCTGTATGTCTGGAATGCCGGATATCGTTGCCGCCCGCCACCTTCGGAGCACCGAGTCCGGAATCCACGTACGCGGAATTCCGGTACGCCGGTACAGAACACACATCGGCGTCCCGTCCTGGATGGACGAGACGCTCGGGATCAGCGGTCCTTCAATGTCGTCGGAGCTCGGCGCGCATCGGCGCGTCAAAAGGCAGGCCAGTCACGGCCTGCCTCCTTACCCGCATGCGAAAAGATCCGAGTCAGCGGCGCCAGTCGTCGTAGTCGTCTTCGTCCCAGCGCGACCGCGATTCTTTCGCGTCGTGCTCGTCGGAAAGCACACCACTCCGCGGCAATTCGGAGGGACTTCCTCCTCCCAGCTCCCGCTGCAGGCTCTGGAAGTCGGTCGGCGCCGAGCTGTACTTGAGCTCGCGTGCCACCTTGGTCTGCTTTGCCTTAGCCCGGCCACGGCCCATGGCTGACCCCCTCATGTCACTGCGGGGCGGCCTGGGGTGGTTTGGCGGCCCCGTTCGAATTAATAATCTTCCTGACAGACACTTTAGCGTGTGTCAGGCGGTCTCGCTTCCAGGAGTGGGGGAGAAACCGTCGAAGTGCCGCCCGCGACCGGATTTCGCGGCTCGGGTGCGGTCGCGTGGTCGAGGCGGAACGAGGGGGCCGAGCGGCTAGAACACCCCCGGCACCGCGCGGATCACACCGACCCGGGCGCCGCCGCCGAGCACCGCGGGCGAGGCCAACTCCGCGTGCTCATCGGTCCACTCGATACCCATACGCTGCAACAGCGCCAGCGTCAGCGGCAATCGGGCACGATCGGAACCGTCATCGATCTTGTAGGCGAACGCCGAGCCATCCGGCAGCGCACCCGCGTGCACACCGTCCGCGCCGATCTTGCAGACCAGACCCGGGGTGGCCGACATGACCCGGAAATCCGGGCCGTCCGTGCCGGAAATCACTCGCGGATGCGCGCGAATCGCGTCCGCGACGCGCCGCTCCGGGCTGTCCACCGGCGCGGTCGCCAGCTTCGAATAGGCGCGCGCCAGGTTCACCAGCGAGACCGGCACGATCGGCAGCCCGCAACCGTCGATGCCGAGATCGGTCTCCGGCTCACCGGTGACATCGGTGATGGTGGCCAGCACCGCCTGTTGCAGGGGGTGCGCGATATCGAGATAACCGGTGGTGGGCCAGCCGTTGATCCGGCAGGTCGCGAGCATCGCCGCGTGCTTGCCCGAACAGTTCATGAAGACCCGGCGGGCCGCCCGGCCGCGTTCGCTCCCGGTGAGTGCCCGGGCGCGCGCCTGATCCTCGAAGGGCAGATCCGGCGGGCACTCCAGCTCGTCCTCGGTGAATCCGAAGCGATCCAGCAGGCGCCGCACCAGTTCCACATGATCGGGTTCACCGAAGTGCGAGGCGGTGGCGATGGCCAGCTCGGCGGTGTCCACCGGTTCGAAACCATTGCGCAGCAGCGTGAGTGCCTGCATCGGCTTGTTGGTCGAGCGCGGGAAGATCGGGCCGTGCACCGCGCCCACCTCGACCAGCGGTTCACCATCGGGGCGCAGCACCACCGCCGAACCGCGATGCACGCATTCGCGGAATCCCGAGCGCACCACCTCCACCAGGTCCGCGTTCACGCCCGGAACACCCGGTGCGCTCATGCGGTGGCCTCCTGCTGCTCGCGTTTCGCGGCCGCGCGGGCGGCGTTCTCATGCCTGCGGCGATGCCGTTCGATCTGCATGCGTACATCGTCGGAGAGGGTCGGCTCCGATTCCAGGAGCCGCTCCAGGCGAGTCATATCCGCGCCGGTGAAGAGATCACGCACGGTGATGCCGTGCGCGGGGACGTGCAGCACCCGCACCTCGTCGTCGGCGCCGATCGTGCCCTCGGTCAGCACGCGCAGATACGCGCCCGTATTCGACTGCGCGGTGAACCTTTTCACCCACTGCTGCTCACCGGACCAGTGCTGGAAGGTCGCGCACGGGACCCGCGGCGCGGACACCTCGAGGACGGTATCGCCGATGGCCCAGCGGGCGCCGAGCACGGCATCGCTCACCGGCAGACCGGTGATGCGCAGATTCTCGCCGAACCAGCCGGGCGGGAGCTCGCGGTTCAGCTCGGCCGTCCAACCGCGGGCGTCCTCCTCGGCATAGGCGTAGACGGCCTGGTGCACGCCGCCGTGATGGTCTGTATCGCAGACGTGATCGCCGTCCAGACCCAGGGCGCGCACCGGAACCCGATGCGGCACCGGGCGTTTGTCGATGGCGGTGCGCCCGACCCGGCCGGGCACCTCGAGCTCCGCGTGCACCACACACACCGCCAGCACGCGTCCCACCGCCGCGGCATCGCCGCTCGACGGTTCGCCCCGGGTGCCGACGGCCGGACCGCTTGCGGCGCGGGAATCGGCGGTCATCGGCCGCGCAGCCTTTCCACGGCGAGCCGACCGGCCTGCGGTTCGTCATGGGCGGGAACGGAATCCGGGTCGATGGCCGCGGCACAGGGGCCGGCCTCGAGCGGAGTGTCCGCCGAAACATTGCGTTTCACCAGTGCCAGGGCGATCGGACCGAGTTCGTAGTGGTCCACCACCGTGCCCAGGACGCCCACCGCGCGCCCGCCGGCGGTGACCGCGTCACCGGTCACCGGGCGGGAGTCCGCGGAGCCGTCCAGGTGCAGCAGCACCAGATTGCGGGGCGGCTTACCCAGATTGTGGACGCGGGCGACGGTCTCCTGACCGCGATAGCAGCCCTTGTTCAGGTGGACCGCGCCGTGATCCTCGATACCGCCGACCCAATTCGCCTCGTGCGGGATGGTGCGGTCGTCGGTGTCGATGCCGATGCGCGGGCGCAGGGCCGCGACCCGCAGCGCCTCGAAGGTCCAGCTGCCCGCCGCCTCCGCGCCCGCCGCGCGCAGTCGCGTCCACCAGGAGGTGAGCTGCTCGCGCGGGACCAGCAGGTCGAAGGAGTCGTCGGTGGGCCACGGCATCCGGCGCAGGAAACCACCGCCGGGCAGGGCCACGGCCCGATAGACCTCGGGAAGGGTTGCGATTTCGAGGGTTTCGGTCAGCTGCGCGACATTCGGGCCGAGCAGGCTCAGCACGGCGTACGCGGGTGCGGCCTCGGGCTTGGCGTCCGCCCAGAAAACCATCTTCTGCAGGAAGGCCAGCAGATCGGGGCCGCGGTCGGCCTCGGTATCGATCCACAGGGTGCCCTCCAGATCGGTGAGCACGAAGTGATGCAGCACCCGGCCGTTCAGATCCAGATCCAGATCCTCGGCGGACTGCCCGTCGGCCAGATCGGCCACCGCTTGACTGGAGATGGTGTTCAGCCAGCTCAACCGCTCTTTACCGGTGATGCTCAGCACGAACCGATGTGATCGATCCACCACGACCGCGCGCTGTATCGCCGCGCGCTGCTCGCCCAGCGGATCTCCGTAATGCCACGCGACGGCCGCATCCGGTGAGTCGGGCGGCCCCGCGACAGCCCCTGGAACCTGAAGAATCGGACTGGGCGCTACCTCGAAGGACACCTACCCACCCTAGCTGTGTCTGATTTGCTCCGCCTTCGGCGGCGCGGTTCGGGGTGGTTTCGCGCCCTTGGGGATGGGTGTATCCGGGCGGTTCTTGTATTGGCGGGTTGCGGTGTATTGCTGGCCGGATATCGCTCGTTCGCGGGTTATCTGTCATAGGGTCGATCGCATGGTGGAACGGGTTCTGGTGACTCTCGACGGCGCGATCCGGGATCCGGACGCGCCGCTTCTGTACGCGGACGATATCGGGGCACTGCGCGGGGACGGGATCTTCGAGACGGTGCTGGTGCGGGGCGGGGTGGCCTGCGCGCTGGAGTTGCATCTGGCTCGGCTACGGCGCTCGGCCGAGGCGCTGGATCTGCCCGCGCCGGATCTGGACGCGTGGCGGTTCGCGGTGGAACTGGCGGCCGAGGAGTGGGGGAGCGCGGCGGAGGGCATGCTGCGCATGGTGCTCACCCGCGGACGTGACAGTGATCACGGAAGCGGTGATGGCAAATCTGTGGCAAATGTCCCCGGGGGATTGTCCGCGGCCGAACCTGCCGGTACCGGTTACGTTTTGGTGGCCCCGGTGCACGAGCGTGTGAAAACCGCTCGCAGCGAAGGCGTTTCGGTCATAACGCTGTCGCGGGGGATCTCCGTCGATCTGGCGCAGGCCGCGCCCTGGCAGCTACTCGGGGCCAAAACCCTCTCGTACGCAACGAATATGGCGGCTTTGCGCTTCGCCCGGCGGATGAACGCCGATGACGTGATCTTCACCAGCACCGAACATCGGGTGCTCGAGGGACCGCGCTCGACGGTCGTGGTGCAGCGCGAGAATCAGCTGATCACCCCGCCCGCCCGCAATGGCGTACTGCCGGGCACCACCCAGCGCGCACTGTTCGCGCAGGCCGAGAAGGCGGGCTGGGACTGCCGCTACGAACCGCTCTTCACCGCCGACCTGATCACCGCCGACAGCGTCTGGATGCTCTCCAGCATCACCCTGGCCGCGCGGGTGAAATCCCTGGACGGGCTGCGCATGTCGGCGCCCGAGAATGCCGCCGAGATCGCGGCGCTGGTGGATCGGGGCATTGCGCTGCCGGGCAGTATCGCCGACTGGTAGCCCGGCGCGTCCGGACTCTTTCATGATCACGGGCTCGTTCGGCGCGCGGTGACCGGGGCGAACGGCGGCGTCGGAATCACGGTCCAGCAAATTTTCCGCGACTGTGGCGCGGCGCATGTTGATATGAAGCGCTCGAAGCGTAATCTTCGGTACTACGTCATGTCGTAGATCGGCTGGAGGTCGGATGAGCGTCGTTGACTTAGCGCGCTGGCAGTTCGGAATCACCACCGTCTATCACTTCATCTTCGTGCCTCTGACCATCGGACTCGCGCCGCTGGTGGCGGGCATGCAGACCGCATGGGTGATTACGGGCAAAGAGCACTGGTACCGCCTCACCAAGTTCTTCGGGAAGCTCTTCCTGATCAACTTCGCCCTCGGCGTCGCCACCGGCATCGTGCAGGAATTCCAGTTCGGCATGAGCTGGAGCGAATACTCCCGCTTCGTCGGCGATGTCTTCGGCGCACCGCTGGCCATGGAGGCCCTGGTCGCCTTCTTCCTCGAATCCACCTTCCTCGGACTGTGGATCTTCGGCTGGACCCGGCTGCCCAAGAAGGTGCACCTGGCCACCATCTGGCTGGTCGCCATCGGCGTCAACGCCTCCGCGTACTTCATCGTCGCGGCCAACTCCTTCATGCAGCATCCGGTCGGCGCGGAGTACAACCCGAACACCAAACGCGCCGAGCTGACCAGTATTTGGGAGCTCATCACCAACAACACCACGCTCGCGGCCTTCCCGCACGTGGTCGCCGGAGCCTTCCTGACCTCCGGCACCTTCGTCGCGGGCATCGCGGGCTGGTGGATGGTGCGCAAGGTGCGGGCCGGTCGAAAGGCAAGCGACACAGCCCCGGTCGAGGAGGCCCGCACCATGTGGCGGCCCGCCGCGCGCATGGGCCTGTACGTGGTGCTGGTCGCCGCGGTCGCACTCGTCTTCACCGGTGACATCCAGGGCAAGCTGATGTTCAAACAGCAGCCCATGAAGATGGCCTCGGCGGAATCGTTGTGCCACACCGAAACCGATCCGGACTTCTCCGTCCTGACCATCGGCACGCACAACAACTGCGACAGCGTGAACCACCTCATCGAGGTGCCGGGCGTGCTGCCGTACCTCGCCGAGGGCAAGTTCAGCGATGTCACCCTGGCGGGCGTCAAGGATCTGCAGCTCACCTACAACGAGAAGTACGGCGTCGGCGACTACCGGCCCAACCTCTTCGTCACCTACTGGTCCTTCCGCGCCATGATCGGCTTCCTGGCGGGCTCGATCCTGTTGGCACTGGCCGGATTCTGGGTCACCCGGCGCGGGCGGGTGCCGGATCAGAAGTGGTTCTCCTGGCTGTCGCTGATCGCCATCGTCACCCCCTTCCTGGGCAATATCTCCGGCTGGATCTTCACCGAGATGGGCCGCCAGCCCTGGGTGGTGGCCCCCAATCCCACCGGCGATCAACACATTCGAATGACGGTGCAGCAGGGCGTCTCCGGCGTCACCGCGGGCACCATCGTCACCTCCCTCATCGTCTTCACCCTGCTGTACGGCCTGCTCGCGGTCGCGTGGTTCTACCTCATGCGCCGCTATGTCGTTGCGGGACCGGAGGATCCGGCTCCCACCGACAACGGCCCGCGCATGACCGGGGACGCCGTCGCCAAGCTTTCCTTCGCCTACTAGGAGCCGAGGATGAGTCTGCCTGAATTCTGGTTTCTGCTGATCGCGGTGCTCTTCACCGGCTACTTCGTGCTGGAGGGCTTCGACTACGGCGTCGGCATGCTCATGCCGATCCTCGGTAGGGGCTCCGAAGTGCGAAAGCGTGTGGTGCTCAACACCATCGGACCCGTATGGGATGGCAATGAGGTGTGGCTGCTCACAGCGGGCGGCGCCATGTTCGCGGCCTTCCCGGAGTGGTACGCGAGCCTGTTCTCCGGGTTCTACCTGGCGCTGCTGCTCATTCTGGTCGGCTTGATCGCCCGCGCCTGCGCCATCGAATGGCGCAGCAAGATCAATGACGACAAATGGCGGGTGTGGTGCGATATCGGCATCGGGCTCGGTTCCTGGATTCCCGCTCTCGCCTGGGGTTTGGCGTTCGCCAATATCGTGCGCGGCGTGAAACTCGACGCGCACAGGCAGATCGGCGGCAATCTGCTCGATCTGCTCAACCCGTACGCGCTGCTCGGCGGCCTCACCACACTGCTGCTGTTCATGCTGCACGGTGCGCTGTTCATCGCGCTCAAGACCGGGAACGAGGTGCGCGACGCCGCCCAGGCGCTGATCCGCAAACTGTTCGTGCCCACCGCCGTGGTGGTCGCCGCCTTCGGCGTCTGGACCCAGCTCGCCTACGGTAAGGGCTGGACCTGGATTCCGCTGGTACTGGCCGTGGCCGGACTGCTGATCGCGGGCTTCGCCGCGACCCAGGGCCGGGACGGCTGGGCCTTCACCGGTACCGCGCTCACCATCGTCGGGGCGACCGCTCTGCTGTTCGGGTCTTTGTTCCCGAATGTGCTGCCCTCCACCATCGATGCCGCCTTCAGCCTCACCGTGGACGGGCGCGCCGGCACCGTCTCGGCGTCCTCCACGCATTACACGCTGGTGGTCATGAGCTGGGTCGCGGTGGCCATGGTGCCGGTGGTGCTGATCTACCAGGGCTGGACCTACTGGGTGTTCCGCCAGCGCCTCACCGTGGAACAGATTCCGGCCCCGATCGGCCTGCCCCTGGAATCCGCTCCCAAGGTCTAGCCGAACCGCTCTCGAAAGACGGAATGAACCGATGGCACGACCGGTAGACCCGCGCCTGTGGCGGTACGCCCGCTCGGCACGCACATATCTCGCGCTGAGCGTCGGCCTGTCGCTGACGACCACGATCTGCATCGTGATCGCGGCACTGGCCCTGGCGCGGGTCCTGGCCGGAGTCATCACCGATCCGGCGCGGCGCGATATCGGTTCCTGGACAGCGGAACTGGCGATCTTCGCCGCCGCGGTGCTGTGCCGGGTCACCGCCACCTGGTGGCAGTCCCGGCTCGCGCACCGGGCCGGGGCGCAGGTTGTCGCCGAACTCGAGACCGCCGTCCTCACCGCGGGCGCGCACCTGCCGCCACGCGAATTGGAGAGCCGCCGAACCGAATTGGCGGTGGTGGTCGGCAACGGCCTGTCCGGCCTGCGCGCCTACCTCGCGGGATACCTGCCCGCGCTGCTGCTTTCGATGCTCGTCCCGCCGATCGTGCTGACCGTCATAGCACTGCACGATTGGATCTCCGGTGCGATCATCCTGGTCACCCTGCCGTTGATCCCGATCTTCATGATCCTCATCGGCCTGCTCACCCAGGGCCGTGCCCAGGAAACCCTGGCCGCCACCACCCGCCTGTCCGATCAGCTTCTCGACCTGTTCGCGGGCATGCCCACCCTGCGCGCCCTCGGCCGCGAAACCGGCCGCACCGCAGCGGCATCCGAGACAGCTGATGCTCTCGAACCGGCGCGCACCACCATGCAGCACCGCGTCCGCGAGCTGGGCGACGCCCTGCACAAGCGCACCATGTCGGCGCTGCGCATGGCGTTCCTGTCCTCCATGGTCCTGGAATCGCTCGCCACCCTCTGTGTAGCGCTGGTGGCCGTCTCCATCGGTCTGCGCCTGGTCTTCGGCGATATGGGCCTGTACGCCGGACTCCTCGCCCTGATCCTGGCCCCCGAGGTCTACCTCCCCATCCGTGCGGTGGGCGAACGCTTCCACGCCGCTCAGGACGGAATAGCCGCCGCCGAAAAGGCTTTTGCCGTCCTCGACCCGACCACCACAACCGCGACGGAACCGGGCATTCCGACCACCGCACCGAAGCGCACCGGGACTGTCGCCTCCAATGCCCGAGAGTTCCACGGCCGCATAGAAATTCGCCACCTCACCATCGGGGCGCGCGACGGCGCGGCCCCCGACAACCTCTCCGCGATCCTGCGACCCGGTGCGGTCACCGTCCTGACCGGCCCCAACGGCAGCGGCAAATCGACAGCCCTGCAAGCGATCCTGGGCCTCATCACCCCCGACAGCGGCGACGTCCTCATCGACGGCACCCCGATAGCCGCCATGGATCTCGACCGCTGGTGGTCCCACCTGGCCTGGTTGCCCCAGCGCCCCGTCCTGGTCCCCGGCACCCTCCGCGACAACCTCGAACTCCTCGGCCCGCCCGCCGACCACGCCCAACTCGACGCGGCCTGCCGCGCAACCGGATTCGACACGGTATCGGCCGAGCTTCCCGCAGGCTGGGACACCGTGGTCGGCGCGGGCGGCATCGGTCTCTCCCTCGGGCAGCGCCAACGCCTGGCCCTGACCCGCACCCTGGCAGCCGACCGCCGAGTCCTCCTCCTGGACGAGCCCACCGCCCACCTCGACCCCGAGGCCGAAGAGCGTGTGCTGGCCGAGCTCTCGGCTCGCGCTCGAGCGGGAGCCACCGTGGTAATCGTCGGCCACCGCCCCACCCTCGTGGCCATCGCCGATCACGTGGTGCCCGTCCTCGCCATTGCCGGTTCGGAAGTTGATTCGGCGACCTCTGCCGCTGAGCCGGTGGCTACAGCGTCCGAACTGGTTGATGGTCATGGCAACCCACTGACGGAAACGCCTCGGTCACGCGTTGCGTTCGACGCCGCCCCGAGAACACCGATCAGTTCCGTAATCGCGCCGAGGCACGGCTCTTTGCGCGAAGCGTGGCCCACAGCGGAGCGAATGGTCACTGACGCGACGCGCACGACCGACGCGCCTGATCCATCCAAGTCCGGATCGAATCCTGCCGACGCGGAGCCGGATCCGGCCGAAATCGAGCGGAATGCCGCCGAATCCGGTGCCGCAGCGCGGGTTGATGTGGATGCCGCGCTGCGGCGATCCTCCGAGGTACCTGCGACGACGGCCTCGGACGGTACGGAGTCCGTTGCGCGGCCGGGAGTTTCGGCGACAGTGGCAGGGGGCGACGGTGGCGATCGGGCCGCTGCGGAAGTGGGTGCGCGATGAGTATGGTGCAGGCGGACTTTCGCCGGATCCGGGAACTGCTCGAGCTTTCGAAAGGGCGATTGGCGCTGTCGATCGCATGGGGTGTGGCCGCGCTCGGGAGCGGGCTGGGGCTCGCCGCGCTGGCCGCTTGGCTCATCGCGCGGGCCTGGGAGATGCCGCCCGTGCTGGATCTGAGCATTGCGGTGGTGACGGTGCGGGCGCTCGGTATTTCGCGCGGGGTGGCGCGGTACCTCGAGAGGCTGGCAACGCATGATGTCGCGCTGCGCTCGATGAGCCTGGCACGTACCACCACCTATCGCACGCTTGCCGCGGCGGATATCTGGCGGCCGCGTCGTACCGGTAGGCATGGTGAGGGTGGGGCCGGGTTGGGTGCGAGAGGTACGGCCGGGAGTGCGGGCGCTGCCGAAGCGGCTGCGCGCCAGGATGATCGGAGTTCCGTAGGGGAGGGCGACCCGACCCGGCTGCGACGGGGTGAACTGCTCGGGCGGGTCGGGTCGGATATCGACGATCTCGGGGCGGTGGTGGTGCGGGCGTTCGTGCCGATCGCGGTCGCGGTGATCCTGTCGGTGCTCGCGGTGGTGCTGCTGGCGTTCATCTCGGTTCCGGCGGCGGTGATTCTGGCTGCGGCGCTGGCGGTTTCCGGAATCGTTGCGCCGTGGCTGTCCGCCCGGGCCGCGCGGGAGGCGGAGTTGGCGGTGCGGGCGGATCGGACCGAGTTCACCGCCGGGGCGTTGACGGTGCTCGACCACGCCCCCGAATTGCGGGTTGCCGGAAGGCTATCCGGGGCGATCGCGGCCGCCGAGCGGGCGGGGCGTCGGGCCGTCGCGGCCGAGGACCGGGCCGCCGCGCGGAGCGCCTGGTCGGCCGCCGTGCTGCCACTGTCGATCGGTACGAGCGTGCTGGGTTCACTGCTGATCGGGATCGCGCTGTACGGCAACGGAAACGTCGTCGCCACCAAGGGTTTTCAGACCGTCGCGGGTGGCGGAATGACGCCCATGACGTTCGCGGTGCTGGTGCTGGTGCCGCTGTCGGCGTTCGAGGCGGTGGCGGTCTTGCCCGCCGCCGCGCAGGCGCTCACCACCGGTCGGGCCGCTCTGCACCGCCTGATTCGGCTGGAGCGGCCCGAAACCGCGCCCGTGACAATGGATCTGCCGCCGCTGCCGGAAGGCCGCAGAATCGCCGTCACGGGGCCGAGTGGGGCGGGTAAGACCACGCTGCTCATGGCGTGGGCGGGACTGTTCGACATCCCGCGACCGGGGATCACCTTCTTCGCCGAGGACGCGCACCTCTTCGGGACGACCGTGCTGGAGAACCTCCGCGTCGCGCGCGGTGACATCACCGCGGCGGAGGCCGAGATCGCCCTGCGCGCGGTCGGCGCGGGGGAGTGGCTCGATGCGCTGCCGGACGGCGTGGACACCGATCTCGTCGGCGGAGCGGCCGCCGTATCCGGTGGCCAGCGCCGCCGCATTCTGCTAGCCCGCGCCCTGCTGTCCCCGGCCGATGTGCTGCTGCTGGACGAGCCCACCGAGCACCTCGAGGCCGAGGCGGGCGCGGAGCTGTTGCGCGAGCTGCTGGACCAGAACTCCGGTCTGGTCGCGCCCGAGCGCGGAGTCGTGGTTGTCACCCATCAGCTTCCACCGGACCACCGCGCCGACACGATCGTGGAAGTCGCCGCGAACTCAACCCCCTCGATCCACCGTCTTATTCCGGCAAACCAGCATTGACCTGCGATTTCGCGGACCGAGAAAATGCGTTGCCGCGTCCGTCCGAGCCGACTACTTTCGTCTGTACACAGGAAGGAGGTGGTTCGAATAATGATTGATTCGAGGACGCGTGAGGTGGCTGCCGGCTAGGCGCCTCCGCTGCAACGGATTCGCGTAGCGCGAGCGCTGAGCTAATCCCAGGCAGTCACCCGGCCCCTGAGTCCCAGATCCGTCCGGTCTGGATCGCGTGATTTCACTCCGCGATATGACTCAGGGGTCGTTCCCGTTTTCGGGGGAAGACCAGCGAAAATGGCTGTGGTTCAGCCGAAATGCCTTACCCGACGTAGCGTTGCAGGCGCGCGGACAACCGCGGCTCCAGCGCGCCGTCCGGAGCGATGCGCTCCTCGACGTACCCCAGGTCGCCGCCCTCGACAATGCCGTAGAGCCGCTTGGCCCCGCCGACCACGATGCCGGACTGGCTGCGAATCACCACATCGGTGGCAAGCTCCCAGGAGGACTGGGTCAGCGCCTGACCGTAGAACAGCTCGACGATCCCGGAGGAGTGCGTGAGCAGCAGCTCCAGCACCTCGTCGTCACCGTCGATGCCGACCCGCCAGAAACCGCTCTCGCGCAGATCCGGTCCGGCGTATTCGCCCTCGGAGTCGATGACCCAGGAACGCGCTTCCCAGGTGAGATAGTCGCCGCCGTCATGCGAGACGATGATCTGCTGGCCGAAGCGGTAATCGCCGGTCTCGGGATCATTGCCCTCGCCCTCCCCGCGCCACACGCCCACCAGGGGCAGCAGCGCGAGCATGGAGGAACTCAGATCCGGACCCAGGCGCAGATTGGCGGTGTCGATCGGCAGGGGTAGGCCGTCGAGCGAGGGGATATTCGTCGCTCCGGTGACCTTGGCGCGCTCGGCGGCCTCGGCGACAGCCTGATCGCCGCTGCGGCGAGCCGAGAGCTCATCCCGCGCGGCATCGTCACGACGCGCACCAGGCGTGTCGGACGTTCCAGCTGTTCCGTTTTCGACGTTCTCGCTCGCAGGCTCTGTCACGACTCGGTGAACAGCCGGTAGAGGACGTACAGACCGAACCAGGCGATCAGCACGGAGACGAGAACCAGCAGAATCTCGAAGGTAAGCACCACATTCCGGAGTCTAATCGCACCGTGTCCCGGGCGCGAAAACGGCCCTGCGTCGCACGCGTGACATTCGCCATGTCCGACAGCGAGAACGGCCCCGGGAAGTGAATCCCGGGACCGTTCAAGCTGTTTCGAGAACCCGATTACTTGGCGACGGTCACGTCCACATTGTGGATGCCGTTGCCCTCGGGGGCGATCTCGGTGGTGCCGTTGCCCGACGCCGACAGCGCGCGGATGGTCCACGAGCCCGGTGCGGCGAAGAAGCGGAAGTCGCCGGTGCCCGAGGCCACGACCTCGGCGGTGAAATCACCGTTGCCGTCCAGCAGGCGGACGAACGCGCCACCGACGGTCTGGCCGTCGGCGGTCAGGACGCGGCCGGTGATGACCGTCTCCTTCTCCACGTCGACGCCGGCCGGGATGGCCTGTCCCTGGGTAGGTGCTGCACACATATTGATTACGCTCCCAACTCGATCGGTGCACCGACGAGGGAGCCGTACTCGGTCCAGCTCCCGTCGTAGTTCTTGACGTTCTTGTGGCCCAGCAGCTCCTGCAGCACGAACCAGGTGTGCGAGGAACGCTCGCCGATGCGGCAGTAGGCGATGGTCTCCTTCTCGCCGTCCAGACCGGCCTCCTTGTAGATGGAGGCGAGCTCGTCATCGGACTTGAAGGTGCCGTCCTCGTTCGCGGCCTTGGACCACGGCACATTGATGGCGCCGGGGATGTGGCCGGGGCGCTGCGACTGCTCCTGCGGCAGGTGGGCCGGGGCCAGGATCTTGCCGGAGAACTCGTCGGGCGAACGCACGTCGACCAGGTTCTTGGTGCCGATGGCCTGGATGGCCTCATCGCGGAAGGCGCGGATGGACAGATCCTGCTCGCCGGCCTTGTACACGGTGGCCGGGCGGACCTTGACATCCTTGACCAGCGGGCGGCCGTCGAGCTCCCACTTCTTGCGGCCACCGTCGAGCAGCTTCACGTCCTGGTGGCCGTAGAGCTTGAAGTACCAGTACGCGTACGCCGCGAACCAGTTGTTGTTGCCGCCGTACAGCACCACGGTGTCGTCATTGCCGATGCCGCGGGTGGAGAGCAGATCGGAGAACTGCTCGCGGTTCACGAAATCGCGGCGAACCTGATCCTGGAGATCCTTCTTCCAGTCCAGACGCACGGCGCCCTCGATGTGCCCCAGGTCGTAAGCCGAGGTGTCCTCGTCGACCTCTACGAGGACGACTCCGGGGGTGTTCAGGTTCTCTTCGACCCAGTCTGCGGAGACCAGGACATCGGAGCGAGCCATGTTGTTCCTTTCGGGGTGGTGCCGGGTCAGGCGGTGGGAGTGGGGGTGGTCGGCGCGGTCTTGAACCGCGAGACGAGGGGATAGATCTTGCAGCCCAGGCAGATGCCGAAGGCGGCGTTCAGGAAAGCCGCGAACAGTGCGAAACCGGTGAAGATCGCGCCCACGACACCGAGTCCGGCGGCGAAGCCGAGCACGCCGAGGACGGCGAAGATCAGGCCGACCAACTGCGCGAACCGCAGCGGCGCAACGGGTTCCACCTCGGGGGCGGGTCCGATGCGGGGTGCGACGAAGTTCGCGTAGATGAGGCCGTACGGGCTGCGCCGCGGGCCATTGGCCGCGCCGAGCGCGAAGACCACGGCTTGCGCGGCCAGCAGTACGGCCGCGGCGGGAACGGAGAAGGCGGCGATGATCAGTACGAGAGCCAGGACGGCGGTGGTGATCCAGGCGGCGAAACGCGGGCCGCGAACATCGACCTGCCCGGCGGGCGGCCTGGTGGGATTCGGGTTCGACATATGCGTACTCCTGCGCGAAGTGGTCTATTGGTCATTTCCGCCGGAGGATCGGAATCGATGACTCAATACGGCGGGACACACCCGGTCGGCGCGAGGGATTGGGGCAGACGAAAGGCCGACCGGCTAGCGGCACAGGCAGCAACAACCACCGAGGCGGCACAGGTCTACCGTGCGGCGTCGGGTGAGCATCAGCTCGCGGTTGGTTTGCACGAGAGGGAGTTTACCCAATTTTCGGGGGAAATTGGACCCCGGGTCCGTAATGCTGGTCACTCGGAAGTCTCGGAGACCGTTACGGACGCCAGTGACCTGCGCAAATCGGCGGATTTCGGAACTCCGGCTATCCGGAATTTTTCCTGCCCCTTGGGATCGAGGACGAAAGTTGTCGGGAGCGAGAGCACATTCAGCTCGCGCGCCAGGTCCGGATTCGCATCGATGTCGAGCTCCAGATCCAGCGGCGGCGCGGATGCCTTCGCCCACTCGGCGACCACACTCGCCACCACCCGGCGCACCGCCGCGCACGGACCACACCAGTCCGCGGAGAAGTGCAGGACCGTCGGACGACCGGGAATCACACCGGCCGCGGTGAGCAGGGCCGCGCGGGGACCGTCGGGGGCCGACGGCGCGGGCGTGCGCTCGCGGACGCGACCCTCGTTGCGGCGCACCAGGATTCCGATCCCGATGGCGGCCACGAGTGCGACGACCAGCACGCCCAGTGTGATCACGGCTGCTGCAACCGATCCAGATCGATGGTGACATCGCGGCCGCGACCCTCGACCACGATCTGCCCGCCACTGGCCTGGACCTTGCTGGGGCGGATGCCGAAGGGCAGATCCCGGGTGTCGATGGTCCGGGTGAACAGCGCCAGCACCCGGGGCTTGTCCGAATCCGGGGTCACCGGCGGGGGCGAGGAGGCGACATCACCCTGATTCGCCGCGCCCACCCCGCGATAGATATCGGTCGCGGTGATCCGCACCTGATCGTCGACCAGGCGCAGATCGGCCAGCACGCTGACCGTCTCACCGCTGGTGCGGGTGCCCGGGACGACCGGGGCGTCGGAGTCGGGGAGCGGAATCGTGCCGGTCAAGATGATCGCCCCGGCCGTGGTCATACCGGAACCGCCGGAACCGCCGGTGCCATCGGATTTGTCGGCGGGCGGGCCGAACACCTGCAGATCCGGGATCTTGAACAGCCGGCCCAGCTCGACCGGTTCGATGCGCATGCGCGCCTCCACCTGATCCACCGGCACCGACCGCACCTTGCCGTCGATCAGATCGCGCAGTGACATGTGCACGCCGCGGAGATTGGTCTCAACCATGATCTCGCCCGGAATGTCCGGTCGCATGGCTCGCGCCCGAATGTCCACATTCTTGTAATCGTCATTGAGAGCCTGTGCCACGAACGGGAATCCGTGAAAGGTGACCTCGGGATCCGCGCTCAGATTCGAGCCGTCGCGGAGCATTCGCGACACCCGGTACTCCGAATACGCGGCCGCGCCGAAGTCGAGGACGACGGCGAGCCCTGCAAGGCACAGCAGCCCGATGATCACCCGACGAAAAGCCATACCTGCACCTTAGTGGGGGCCCGAGATCTGGATTGTTCGCGGCCGTCCCGGCTCTGGACTGAGTGGAGCGGGGGAGCGAAGCCCAGGAGTGGAGGGAGGGAAGAACCGGGACTTCGGGGCCGCGAACACCCCGTAGCGGAGCGGAGCAGATAAAACAGTGATAGCCAAGGCCCGATAAGCCGCCCGGATTGCGTGGGTGTCGGTCCGGACACGCTAATGTAGCAACCGATATACCTGTGATAACCAGCATGAGGTCGTGGCGGACAGAGCGGTTGCCACGCACATGCCAGATGGGATGGAGGGCCCCCATGGAGCTGCTCCTGCTGACCTCCGACCCCAACCCCGAGGCGGTGCTGCCTTCACTCGCGCTGCTGCCGCACCACGTGCGGCCCGCGCCGACCGAGGTGGCGTCCCTGCTCGAGGCCGGTTCCGCCGATGTCGCACTGGTCGACGCCCGCACCGATCTGGCCGCCGCGCGCGGCCTGTGTCGTTTGCTGGGCAGCACCGGATCGTCGGTACCGGTGGTAGCGGTGCTCACCGAGGGTGGGCTGGTGGCCGTGAACGCGGACTGGGGGCTGGACGACATCCTGCTACCCGGCACCGGTCCGGCCGAACTCGACGCCCGCCTGCGACTGCTGGTCGCGCGCAATGGCGGCGTCGCCAGCCCGGAGAACACCGGCAAGATCACCCTGGGCGAGTTGGTGATCGACGAGGGCACGTACACCGCGCGCCTGCGCGGTCGGCCACTCGACCTGACCTACAAGGAATTCGAGCTGCTCAAGTACCTCGCGCAGCATGCGGGCCGAGTCTTCACCCGCGCCCAACTGCTGCAGGAGGTCTGGGGCTACGACTTCTTCGGCGGCACCCGCACCGTGGACGTGCACGTGCGGCGTCTGCGCGCCAAGCTGGGCAGCGAATACGAATCGCTGATCGGCACGGTCCGCAATGTCGGTTACAAGGCGGTGCGCCCGGCGCGCTCGTCCGGCGCGAAGGGCGAGACCGTCGCCTTCGCCGAGACCGACGGGACCGACGACTCCGAATTGACCTCGGCGAACGGCGCTTTCTGATGATCTCGTACACCGATCGGCTGCCCCTCGAGACCGCCGAGCAGGTGCGGGGCGTGCTGGAGCGGGCCACCGCCGCGGACGGGGTGGCCCCGGTTTCCGAGCAGGCGGTGCTTTCGCTGGGTACGGACGGCCCGGCACATCATCTGGTGGAGCAGTGGGACGACTCGATCGGCGGCTACGCCAATGTGACGCCCGCCCACGGTGAGCATCCGGCCATGGCCGAGGTCGCGGTCGATCCGCGGTTCCGGAAACAGGGCATCGGCACGGGTCTGGTGGCGGGTGCGCTGGAGGCGGGCGGGCCGGGTGCGCGGGTCTGGGCACATGGGAATCTGCCCGCCGCGCGGGCGGTCGCCAAGCGTCTCGGATTGGTTGTGGCGCGCGAACTCTGGCAGATGCGCCGCGATTTGGTTAATACCGAGCTACCGGAACTGGCGGTGCCGGAGGGTCTGACGCTGCGCACTTACGCGGGCCCCTCGGACGATGCCGAGATCCTGCGCGTCAACAATGCCGCCTTCGACTGGCATCCGGAACAGGGCGGGTGGACCGAGCGCGATATCGCCGCGCGCCGCGGTGAGTCCTGGTTCGATCCGGCGGGGCTGTTCCTGGCCGTCGATCCGGCCGATCCGGAGCGCATCCTCGGATTCCATTGGACCAAGGTGCATTCGGACGAGACCCCGGCGATCGGCGAGGTCTACGTGGTCGGGGTCGATCCGGCGGCACAGGGCCGCGGGCTCGGGCGGTTGCTCACCCTGGCGGGTCTGCATCATCTGCGCGAGCGCGGGCTGGGCGCGGTGCTGCTCTACACCGAGGCCGACAACACCGCGGCGGTCAATACCTACACCAAGCTCGGGTTCGCGCCCGCGCATATCGATGTGGCCTACACCACCGCCTCCTAGCTGCGGTTTGTCGCGCTGAGCGGGACCATGGGCAACGACGCGGCAAATGTCACATATCGTGCAGCGGAATCGCGCCGGGTTGTTCATCTGCCGTTCACCTACCCAGGTCCAACTGGCCACCGAGCGCCCTTACGTTGCTTGTGGGCAGCACTCAGCTGACCGGTGCGCTAGTTCGCAGCGAACGGCCGCCACATGTGCCCGTCCGACCGTTGAGGGGTTGGGCGTGCAAACCGTGATTCGCGGAGGAATCAAGTGAATCTCAAGCGCAGCAGCGCCCTGATCGGTGTTCTGGCAGCGGCCGGCGCCATGACGCTGACCGCCTGTGGCAGCGACGACAATTCCGCCCAGACGGGCAATGTCGCCAAGATCGACGTCGCCTGCGGCGGCAAGACCGCGCTCAAGGCCAGCGGTTCGTCGGCTCAGAAGAACGCCATGGACCGCTTCATCGCCGCCTACGAGGGCAACTGCTCCGGCGCGAAGCTGGACTACACCTCCTCGGGCTCCGGCGCGGGTGTGAACGAATTCCTCGGCGGCCAGACCGATTTCGCGGGTTCCGACTCGCCGCTGGACGCCAAGAAGGGCGAGATCGACAAGGCCGCCGCCCGCTGTGGCAGCCCGGCCTGGAACCTGCCGACCGTCTTCGGTCCCATCGCCGTCACCTACAACGTGCCCGGCGTGACCGACCTGGTGCTGGACGCCCCGACCCTGGCCAAGATCTTCAACGGCCAGATCACCACCTGGGATGACGCCCACATCAAGGCGCTCAACACCGCCAAGGCCGACAAGCTGACCTCGGACAAGATCGCGGTCCTGTTCCGCTCGGACGAGTCGGGCACCACCGACAACTTCCAGAAGTACCTGGACTCCGCCTCCGAAGGCACCTGGGGCAAGGGTGCGGGCAAGGCCTTCGCCGGCGGCGTCGGCGAGGGTGCGAAGGGCAACGAGGGCACCTCGGCCGCCATCAAGTCCACCCCCTTCTCGATCACCTACAACGAGTGGGCGTTCGCGAAGTCGCAGAACCTGTCGGTGGCGCGCATCCTGACCACCGCCACCTCGAACGACCCGAAGCCGGTCGAGCTGACCTCCGCGACCGCCGGTAAGGCGATCGACAGCGTCAAGATCTCCGGCCAGGGCAACGACCTGGTGCTGGACAACAGCTCGATCTACAAGCCCACCACCGGTGGCGCCTACCCGATCATGCTGGCCACCTACGAGATCGTCTGCTCGAAGTACAGCGACGCCGACACCGCCAAGGCTGTCAAGGCGTTCCTGACCTCGGCCGTCGGCAATGGTCAGAACGGTCTCGCGGATGCCGGCTACGTGCCGATCCCGGACGCCTTCAAGACCAAGCTGACCACCGCGATCGCCGCCATTTCCTGATCGACTGATCGCCACCGACTGATCGAAGAAGCACCATGACCGTGCACGACGAAACAGCCTCGGCGGGCCTGTCGGTGACGACGGACCCGCGCGAGGACCGTGCCCAGCCGCCGGGGGATACTGCGCTCATGCCGACCGAACCCAGCACGAAGCCGGCCGCAGGGCGTAAGGCTCCTTCCAAATACGGCCCGGAGTTCCTCTTCCGTTCGGCGGCCACCGCCGCCGGTGGGCTGATCGTCGCGGCCATCGCGTTGATCGCGCTGTTCCTGCTGATTCGCGCGGTGCCGTCGGTGCTGGCGAACAAGGCGAACTTCTTCACCAGCACCGAGTTCAGCACCTCGAACGCGGATAATCTGCGCTTCGGCATCAAGGACCTGTTCGTGGTCACGGTGCTGAGTTCGGTGCTGGCGCTGGCGATCGCGGTGCCGATCGGCGTGGGTATCGCGTTGTTCCTGACGCAGTACGCGCCGAAGGTGCTGGCCCGGCCGTTCTCCATGGTGGTCGACCTGCTGGCCGCGGTGCCTTCGATCGTGTTCGGTCTGTGGGGTGTGCTGGTGCTCGCGCCGAAGATCGAGCCGTTCCAGCGCTTCCTGAACGAACACCTCGGGTGGTTCTTCCTGTTCTCCGACGGCAATGTCAGCATTGCCGGTGGCGGCACCATCTTCACCGCGGGCGTGGTGCTCGCGGTGATGATCCTGCCGATCATCACCTCGGTCAGCCGTGAGGTTTTCGGTTTGACCCCGCTCTCGCATATCGAGGCGGCGCAGGCGCTGGGCGCCACCAAGTGGGAGGTCGTGCGCATGACTGTGCTGCCGTACGGTCGCTCCGGCATGATCGCGGGCTCCATGCTGGGCCTGGGGCGCGCGCTCGGTGAGACCATCGCGGTGCTGGTGGTGCTGCGCACCTCGGCGCAGGCGGGCGGTTGGTCGCTGTTCGACGGCGGCTACACCTTCGCCTCCAAAATCGCCTCGGCCGCTTCGGAATTCAGCTCCAAGCTGCCGACCGGCGCATATATCGCCGCCGGTTTCGTATTGTTCGCGCTGACCTTCGTGGTCAACGCGCTGGCCCGGCTCGTCGCAGGCGGGAAGGTGAACGGATGACCACCACACTCGACAAGCCGATCAAGGCCCCCACCTTCCGGCATGTCAGCACCGGCCGCCGGATCAAGAACGGCCTGGCCACCGGTATCGTCTGGGCCTGCTTCGCCATCGCCCTGGTACCGCTGCTGTGGGTGCTCTACACCGTCATCGAGAAGGGCTTCGACTCGATCGCCTCGATCGACTGGTGGACCAAATCGCAGAAGGGTGTGCTGCCCGAGCAGTCCGCGGGCGGTGTCTACCACGCCATCTACGGCACCATCGTGCAGTCGGCAATGGCCGCGGTGATCGCGGTGCCGCTGGGTGTCATGGCCGCCATCTACCTGGTCGAATACGGACGCGGCTGGCTGGCCCGGACCACCACCTTCATGGTCGACATCCTCGCGGGCGTGCCCTCGATCGTGGCGGCGCTGTTCATCTTCGCGCTGTGGATCGCCACTTTCGGTGCGCCACAGAGTGCTTTCGCGGTCGCGCTGGCCCTGGTGCTGCTCATGCTGCCGGTGGTGGTGCGCAGTACCGAGGAGATGCTCAAGCTGGTTCCCGACGAATTACGGGAGGCCTCTTACGCTCTCGGCATTCCGAAGTGGAAAACCATTCTGCGCATTGTGGTTCCGACCGCGGCTCCCGGCATGATCTCGGGCATCCTGCTGTCGGTGGCCCGCGTCATGGGTGAGACCGCACCCGTGCTGGTGCTGGTCGGTTATTCGAAGTCGATCAACCAGAACCTGTTCGACGGCAATATGGCCTCGCTTCCGCTGATGATCTACCAGGAGCTGGCCAACCCCGAACCCGCCGGGCGGGCCCGGGTGTGGGGCGCGGCCCTGACCCTGATCCTGATCATCGCGCTGCTGTACCTCGCCGCTGCGGCGGTCAACAAGCTGCTGACGCGGAACCGATAGAGGAACGGAAAAGACTGATGGCCAAGCGGATCGACGTCAAAGATCTCAATATCTACTACGGCAAATTCCATGCGGTCTCCGATGTTTCGCTGACCGTGCTGCCGCGCAGCGTGACCGCCTTCATCGGCCCGTCCGGCTGCGGTAAGTCCACCGTGCTGCGTGCGCTGAACCGCATGCACGAGGTGACCCCGAGTGCCCGTGTCGAGGGCGCGGTGCTGCTCGACGGTGAGGACATCTACGGCGCCACCATCGATCCGGTGGGCGTGCGGCGCACCATCGGCATGGTGTTCCAGCGGCCGAACCCGTTCCCCACCATGTCGATTCGCGACAATGTGGTGGCCGGGCTGAAGTTGCAGGGTGTGCGCGGCAAGAAGGAGCTCGAAGAGGTCGCCGAGCGCTCACTGCGCGGTGCGAACCTCTGGAACGAGGTCAAGGATCGTCTGGACAAGCCGGGCGGCGGGCTCTCGGGTGGTCAGCAGCAGCGTCTGTGCATCGCCCGTGCCATTGCCATCTCCCCGGACGTGCTGCTCATGGACGAGCCGTGTTCGGCGCTGGACCCCATCTCCACGCTCGCGATCGAGGATCTGATCTCCGAGCTGAAGAAGGAGTTCACCATCGTCATCGTCACGCACAATATGCAGCAGGCCGCGCGCGTGAGCGATCAGACGGCGTTCTTCAATCTCGAGGCGCAGGGCAAGCCCGGCAAGCTCATCGAGATCGACGAGACCGAGAAGATCTTCTCCAACCCGTCGCAGAAGTCCACCGAGGACTACATCTCGGGTCGTTTCGGGTAATTCCCGGCGCTTGGATCGGCGGCCTCGAAGCCATGCGGCTTCGGGGTCGCTTTTTCGTTTGCCCTGATCAGCACGGTGTGTGTTCTGTGTCATACATACCGTGGGAGGTTGTGTGCAACTCTCGGTTACATCTAATCTGGCCCAGTTGGTAAACCAATCGGTCTAGTTGGAGGTGTCGGGTGACTGTTTCCATGGCGAGCCGGGTATCCGGAACCGCCGGATTGAGTCGACGGGCGCGCATTGCCGCACTGGTCGCCATCTGCCTGGCGGAACTGCTCGTGGTGCTGGACAACACGCTGGTGAATGTGGCGCTGCCGTCCATGGCGGTGCAGTTGCAAGCCGATATGAGCGGATTGCAGTGGATCGTCGACGCGTTCACCCTGGCGTTCTCGGGCCTGCTGCTCGCCATGGGTCATCTCGGTGACCGGTTCGGGCGGCGCAGGTTCATGATCATCGGCCTGATCGGCGTCGCGGTCATGTCGGCGGCGGGGGCGCTCTCCTCCGGACTCGGACAGGTCATCGCCGCTCGCGCGGGCATGGGAGTCTTCGCGGCGGTGGTGTTCCCCGCGACGCTGGCGCTGCTGATCAATATCTTCACCGATGCCAGGGAGCGGGCCGCGGCCGTCGCCTCCTGGACCGCCATGGCGGGTATCGCCGTCGCGCTCGGGCCGACCATCGGCGGCTGGCTGCTCAAGTACTTCTCCTGGCATTCGGTGTTCTGGATCAATGTGCCGGTGGCGCTGATCGCCATCGCCGCGGTGATCGGGACCGTGCCGGAATCGCGTGCGGCACATGTGGATCGGCTGGACCGCATCGGTATCGTGCTGTCGCTGGTGGGTGTGACGGCGCTGGTGTGGTCGATCATCGAGGCGCCCAAGCACGGCTGGCTGTCCACGCAAAGCGTTGTGGGCTACCTGCTTTCGGTGCTGGCGCTGGCGGTGTTCGTGGGCTGGGAGCTGCGGGCGGCGGCACCGGTGCTGAATATGCGGCTGTTCCGCAATCGCCGTTTCGCACTGCCGTCGCTGGCCATTACCGTCTCCTACTTCGCGGCGTTCGGCTTCCTGTTCCTGATCACCCAGTACTTCCAGGGCGTGAAGGAGCTGACACCGCTCGAATTCGGCATCCACTCACTGCCTTTCGCCATCGCCGTCGGATTCGGCGCGCCGATCGCGACCATGCTGGCGCAGCGGTTCGGCACCACCGCCCTGGTGGTGAGCGGACTGCTGATTCTCGCGGTGGCCATGTACATCGCGGGGCAGACCAGGGTCGAAACCGCCTATGTGGGGCCGGTTGTGGTGTCCATGATCCTGATGGGCCTGGGATTCGCGGTGGTTCAGGGTCCGGCGACCGAATCCATCATGGGCTCGGTGCCTTTGGCGGAGGCGGGCGCGGGTTCGGCGGTCAACGACACCACCCGTGAGGTCGGCGGTGCGCTGGGCGTGGCACTGCTCGGCTCGATCATGACCTCGGTGTACTCCCACCGGGTGGGTGACAAGATCGCCGGAATCCCGAATCAGATCATGAATCCGCAGCAGAAGGATTTGGCGAGCAATACCCCGATCAGCGTGCTCGAAATCATCAAGACGCCGGTGAATCCGCTGCTGTCCCAGGCGAAGCTGGATCTGATCCACGCCATGAAGGTGGCCGCCCTGGACGGCGCGCAGGCGGCTTCCTATGTCGCGGTGGGCACCTTGGTCGTCGCGGCCCTCATCGTCGCGCTGGCGCTGCCCTGGAAGCCCGAACGCGGTCCCTCGGTGCTACTGGGCTGGCGTGAAAAGGAGCCCACCGCAACCGATTCGGAGACCGATCCCGCGCCGCGGGCCTGATACGGCTCGACGCCCGCACCGTGTCGTGTGCGGGCGCCGAGCCGATTGCCTTGCCTCCCTTGCGGGAGCGCGTCAGATGCTTTCCTTCTCCGAATCCGGGTCCGGCGGCAGGACGCCGGTCACCAGGAACACCACGCGGCGCCCGATCTCCACGGCGTGATCGGCGAACCGCTCGTAGTACCGGCCCAGCAGCGCCACATCCACCGCGGACGGCACGCCGAACTGCCAGTCGCGGTCCATGATCAGCGTGAACAGATGCTTGCGCAGATCGTCCATCGCCTCGTCGTCATCGGTGAGCTTGGCGGCCCGCTCGGGATCGCGGGTCTCCAGCACCTCCTTCGCGGTCGCGCCCATCTTCACCGCGATGCGGCCCATCTCGGCGAAGTAGCTGTTGACGGCCTCGGGTACGGCGTGGTTCGGGAAGCGCCGGCGGGTCATCTTGGCCACGTGCAGGGCGAGCGCGCCCATCCGGTTCACATCGGCGACGATCTGGATGGCGCTGACGACCTGCCGCAAATCGCCGGCCACGGGGGCCTGCAGGGCCAGCAGTGCGAAGGCTTTCTCCTCGGCCAGCTGGATCATCTCGGCGATACGGTCGTACTCGGTGATCACCTGCTCCGCGAGCTCGAGATCGGCATTGAGCAGCGAGTTGGTGGCCCGCTCCATGGCCGATCCGGCGAGCCCGGCCATGCCGCCGAGCAGATCGGCGAGCTCGGCCATTTGTTCGTTGTAGATGACACGCATGAGTCAAGACATTAGTGGTAGCCGCTGTCCAAGTCACCAACGGTGGGTGAATCATCGGTGCTGGTCGATCCCGGCAAAGTCGCCGCACGTCGAGAGCGTGCGGGCGGCCGCCTACTTACAGGTGTCGTCGGCGGCGTTCACGTGTTCCAGGTCCGAGGGGAGTGTGACCGGGGCCGCAGTCGCACCGGCGGAATCGGTGGGTGTGTCGGGGAGCGGCTGGCCGAAGGCGATGGGCGTGCGCACGCTGCCCGCGTAGTCCGAACCGAGGACGACCTCGACAATGCTGCCGAGCCCGGTGGCCGGTTCGAGCACCGCGCCGGGCAGGGCGCTGGCGACGGTGGCGGCGGCGGCCTCGTGCCCGCTGGAGTAGCGGACCGTGGTCTTGACCGAGGTGCCGTCGGCGAAATTGCCGGTGTTGTAGATCGGGAAGCCCTGATTGGCCAGTTTGGTCGCGGCCGTGGAGGCCACCCCCGGGACCCCGGAGCCATTGGAGACCTGCAGCGACACCGTGGACGGGTCGACGGCGGTCAGCTTCGGCTTGGCCGGTGGCGCGTCGGTGGTGGTGGTCGCCGGATCGGATTTCTTCTCACCGGGCAGCGGCTGATCGTCGATGACCGCGCGGAAGATGGCCTTGATATCGGATTCGCGCGGAATCTCATTGCCGTACGAGGTGGTTCCGGCGGTCGGCACCGTCAGGAAGGTGATGGATCCGGCCTGCATCTTCTGCATGGACCGGCCCAGCATGAGCAGATCCTTGGTGGTGACATTGTCCATGAAGGAGTGCTGGCCGAAGGCGTTGATGAAGCCGTTCATCTTGCCCGGATCGAAGAGCACCTTGCTCGACAGCGCGCCGCGCAGCAGTGAGGACAGGAAGCGCTGCTGCCGGTTGATCCGGTCGTAGTCGCTGCGCTCCTCGCCGACCACATGCCGGGCGCGCACGTAATCGAGTGCGGTGGAACCGTTCACGATCTGCTTGCCGGGTGTGGTGAGGACGGTGCCGAGGATTTCGTCGACGAGTGGTTTGCTGGTGCAGACCTCGACGCCGCCGATGGTGTCGACCATGGTCTCGAAGCCGGCGAAGTCGATGCCGACGAAGTGGTTGATCTTGAGGCCGGACATCTTCTGAATGACCTTGGTCAGACATTTGGGTCCGCCGAGCGCGTAGACGGCATTGAGCTTGTCACCGATGGCGGAGGGGAAGCTCTCGCCGGTGTAGGCGCCCTTCTCATTGTCCCAGCCTTCGCAGACCGGGCGGGTGACATCCAGATCGCGCGGGAAGGAGACCGCGACCACCCGCTGCCGGTTGGCCGGAATGTTCACCAGCATGACGGTGTCCGAGCGCGCGCCCTCGGCATCGGCGGTATTGCCCGCGCCCAGTTGCGAGTTCGCGCCCGCGCGGGTGTCGGTGCCGACGATCAGGAAGTTCTCGTCGCCGTACTGCGCATCGGCGTCGACCACGTCGGGGGAGTCGTTGTCGAGTGCGGAGACCTGGTTGAAGCCATTGTCCTTGGCGTGTAGATAACTCCAGCCGCCGCCGGTGATCAGCATGGCGATGACCGCGAGCAGGGCGCCCGCACCGCGCCCGGCCAGCCGCAGCCGGCGATTGCGTTTGCGGCGGGCGGGGGAGAGGGGTTTGGGGCCGACCGCGGTCGGGAGCGCGGTGGTGGGGTAGTCGGCGGGCGATTCGACGGGGGCGGTGGCCCGCGGTTTCCTGCGCCCGGTGCGGGGCGGTTCGGTGATCGCGGGTAGTTCCTCGGTCACCGGATCCGCGGTCGGATCGACCCGGGCGGGCGGAACCGCGCGGCGCGCAGCGGTATTCGCGGGGGTGGCGACCCGGCGTAGGCCCTCGATCGCGGCGGCGGCGGGCACCGTGCGCTGAGAGCCGGTGCCGCCGGGCGTAGTCGGCGGGACCGCGTGTTGAGAGCCGGTGCCGCCCTGGGTATTCGGCCGGACCGTGCGCTGCGCGTCGGTGGCCTCCGCGCCGTGCCGAGAACCATTGGGGGCGTTCGATTCCGGGGGCAGTGCCCGTCTGCCGGTGGTGTCGGCGGGTGGTTGCTGGGCGGGTTCGTCGTCGCGGCGGCGCCGGCGGCGGGATTTGCGCTCGCTGTCCACGCGTTCGACCAGATCCTGCACCGAGATGGGTGCGGAGCCGGTATCCGGGTTGTCAGTGTGCCGGGACCGCCGGGAGGCGCGAGGCTGGGCGTCGTCATCCGCGGGATAGCGCTCCCACGGGGCGCGACCTCCGGGCCGTGGCGTACGCCCGTACCGATCGTCACCCACCAACGAACCTCACTTTGCTTTTCGATGCCGACCGTCATGATAACGATTCCGCCACGGTCGACCACTCGAACGCCGATCCGCCGGGTGTGGCCGACCTCGCCACGCCCGGGTTCGCAGAGCCTGAGCTCGGCGAGTCGAGGTTGTCGCGATCGGTCGGAGGTGCTGCGAAAAAGTGTGCCAGGGCGCGGGGAATCGGTTCGCCGACGCGGCGGTCGGATCCGCGGGCGTTACGACTTCGCCGCTCAGCCGCCGCTGTGCATGACGTCGGCGGCGCACGGCACGGTGCGATCCTCCGGATCGTCCAGCCAGCCGTCCGGTAGCGCGACCTTGCCCGGGGAGCCCTGGCGCCCGCGCGGGCCCTCGGCGTCCTTGGGGAATGGCGCATCGGCGTCGAGCTGCCCGATCAGGTCGTCCAGGCGGGCCATACTGCTGACCGTCGCGAAGCTGCGGCGCAGATCGCCGCCGATCGGGAAGCCCATCAGGTACCAGGCCATGTGCTTGCGGATATCGCGCATGGCCTTGTCCTCGCCGTCGTGCGCGACGAGCAGTTCGGTATGGCGGCGCAGGATCTCCCCGACCCGGCCCAGATTCGGCGGGGCGGGCAGCGGCTCACCGCGCAGCGCGGCCTGGAGTTCGGCGAAAAGCCAAGGGCGGCCGAGGCATCCGCGGCCCACGACGACGCCGTCGCAGCCGGTCTCGGCCATCATGCGCAGCGCGTCGTCGGCGCTGAAGATATCGCCGTTGCCGAGCACCGGAATGGTGGTGACGGCTTCCTTGAGGCGGGCGATGGCGGTCCAGTCGGCCTCGCCGGAGTAGCGCTGGGCGGCGGTGCGGGCGTGCAGGGCGACCGCGGCCGCGCCCTCCGCCTCGGCGATGCGCCCGGTGTCCAGGAAGGTGTGGTGCTCATCGTCGATGCCGATGCGGAACTTCACGGTGATCGGTACGCCCGCCGGTGCGGCCGCCGACACCATCGCCTTCACGATGTCCCGGAACAGCTGCCGCTTGTACGGCAGTGCCGCCCCGCCGCCGAGCCGGGTCACCTTGGGCACCGGGCAACCCAGGTTCAGGTCGATGTGGTCTGCCCACCCCTCGCCGACGATGATCCGCACGGCCTCGCCGACGGTCTTGGGGTCCACCGCGTACAGCTGCATCGATCGGGGACTCTCGTCCGCCCCGAACGACATCATGTGCAGCGTCTTCTCGTTACGCTCCACCACGGCCCGCGCGGTGATCATCTCGCACACGTAAATCGAAGTGGCGCTGCCGAATTCCCGGCACAGCGTCCGGAAGGCCACATTGGTGATCCCGGCCATCGGAGCCAGCACCACAGCCGGATCGACCGGATACGGTCCGATCCGCAGCGCGGTCTTGGAGGCTTCGATCGAGGTCGTCACGCCCACCAGTGTCTCATCACCACCGACGTGCCCCCGCTCACATCCCCGCAAGCGGGCTCTGACAGAAGAACGGCCCCTCCCGACTGAACGTCGGGAGGGGCCGGGCGCAGGGGAGTGCGGTGGCCCGCAACAGGGCGTTGCGATCTGGGGCGGGCCGTGTCACAGGCCCAGCCGACGCGGCAGGGCGGCCGGGAGCCTTTGGGGGTTCGGGGGCAGCGCCCCCGAACCCAGCGTCAGCGTCTCCTTCTGTCCCCGGGTGTTTGGGGGGGGCGAAGCCGCCAAGTTCCCGATCCCGGGGGTTCGGGGGCTGAGCCCCCGACGCCTACGCGCGAGCGAGTGCCTTTTCGGCCTTGGCGGCTTCGCGGGCGAGCATCTTGTCGCGCTGCTCCTCGAACTTGAGGACGTCCTTGCCGAGCTTCTCGAGGAAGAGGCCCAGGCGTTCGCGGGTCTCCTCACCGCGGGCGGTGAAATCGTCGCGCTCGAAGATGCGCCACTTCTTCAGGACCGGGTTGACCACTTCTTCCAGGTGCTGGCGCAGGTCGTAGATGCCGTGCTTGGCCATCAGGACGCCATTGCGGCGGAAGTTGGGCATGCCCGCACCCGGCATCTGGAAGTTCTCCAGGATGAGGGTGATGGCGTCCAGGGTCTGGTCGGGCGAAAGGTCAAGGGCCGCACCGCACATATTGCGGTAGAAGATCATGTGCAGGTTCTCGTCGGCGGCGATGCGCTGCAGCATGCGGTCGGCGATCGGGTCGTCGCAGACGCGTCCGGTATTGCGGTGCGAGACGCGGGTGGCGAGTTCCTGGAAGGTCACGTAGGCGACCGAGTAGAGGAATCCCGCATCGGTCTGGCTGACCTGTGCGGGGGAGGCGAAGCCGTTGGTCATGTGGATCATGCGGGCTTGCTCGAGGGCGACGGGGTCGACCGCGCGCGTGGTGACGAGGTAGTCGCGCATGACGATGCCGTGCCGGTTCTCCTCCGCGGTCCACCGGCCGACCCAGGTGCCCCAGGCGCCGTCCTGCGAGAAGTTCTCGGCGATCTCGCGGTGGTAGGAGGGCAGGTTGTCCTCGGTGAGCAGGTTGGTGATCATCGATGCCTTGGCGAGTTCGCTCAGCCGTGACTGCGACGGATCCCAGTCCTCGCCGCCCATGGCGGCGAAGTTGCGGCCCTCATCCCACGGCACGTAGTCGTGCGGGTGCCATTCCTTGGCCAGGGAGAGGTGCCGATCTACGTTCTCCGCGGCAACCGGCTCCAACTCCGTCAGTAGCTCGAGTTGAGTCAGATCCTTTGCCATGTATATGCCCTTCGTAATCGTGCGATCAAGCTGTCGTACCCTCGCCGGCCTGCCGCCGCGGCCCATACCTTACGGCACCGTATGGTGATGTGAAACTCATGCGAGTGCCATTGCGGGGTCAGTGAGAGATGTCATATGACAGCGGCCCACGGCGCACTGTCTATCGCAGTGAGCCGCAGTTCGTTAGCCGCGCACCGTAACTCGGTGCATGCTCACTTCTTGCCGAGCAATCCGCCCAGTACGTTGCCGAGCACATTTCCGGCATTCTGACCGACGGCCTTGCCGAGGATGTCCCCGAGTCCGCCGCCGCCCTTGCCTCCGGCGGCGCCGCCGAGCAGGCTGCCCAGGATGTCGCCGATACCGCCGCCACCGGCCGCGGTCTCACCGCCGGTGGCCGCGCCGCCACCGCCCATTGCCTTCTTACCAAGGTAGGCCAACACGATGGGGGCGAGCATGGGGAGCAGTTTCGCCATCAGGTCCTGCGCATTGCCGCCGCCCACATTTCCGAGCGCGCTGATGACGGTGTTCTTCTCGGTGCCGAAGGTCTGATCGACGATCTGGTTGCCATTCTCGGTGTCGACCTGGGTGATGTCGACGCCGCCGTCGAGCAGACCGAGCGGCTGGTTGGCTACTTCACCCTCGAGGTTCAACCCGACATCGGGGTTGCCGGCCTGTGCCTGAAAGCCTCCGAGGAGGACGGGAATGGCCGCGTTGATCGCGGTGGTGGCGGTCGCCTCGTCGACTCCGAGCTTATCGGCGATCTGTGCGACGGGCACGTTGGAGAGCAGGTCATCGAAGGAAGTCATGAACTCCGCCTGTGGTGTTGGCATCCCGGAAAAGCCCTACCCGGGTCACGGTAGGCGAAATCCGGACAGATTGCCACGGATTCGCCAACGTGGCGAGGGGCCCGAATGTAGTATCCCGGACCCCTCGGCAACTGTGTCCCGAACAGGGACAAACGGTGCCCCCAGCAGGGCTCGAACCTGCGACCTGCGGATTAAAAGTCCGTAGCTCTACCAACTGAGCTATAGGGGCGCGGCGGTGAGTTTAGTAGGTTGACCCCGCAACTGTTAAACGAGTATCCGATTGTGTTCTGGCGCGGGCTGTTTGCGCTGGTCACGGCGGTTGGCGTCGCATGCGCGCGGTGTCGCCGGGCGCGGCGGGCGGATTGCGCCGACGGGCTCGCGGGTGGAGCGGGCGGGGGCCCGCCGGGGGTCCCGGATATCCGGTTCGCGGGCCGCGGGGTGATGGTCGACCGACCGGTTGTGCCGAAGGGGTGACCGGTTGTGCCGATCCCCTATTTTCGGGGGCAGCGGAGTGGGTCCGGCGGGGCACGATGAGGGGCTGTGAGGGTGCGGACCGGTCGGTGGGGATTGTGACGGGGCGAGGGGTGCGCCCGCGCCGCCGTCCGGGCGTGTCCGGACCCGCCGGAACCGGCGCTGTACTGCTGTTCGGCAATCGCGTTGACACGCAGATTGTTTCGATGCGCCCAATTGTGAATATCATCCAATGGTGATGTGGTGCAAGCGTTTTGGGGCGTGGGGAGGGAACCGGGCCGTTTCGGCGCCGGGGCGGTGGCCTCGGCGCGCGGGCGTCGCCGGGCGTTCCGGGGTGGGGTCCGCGGGTGCGGCGGAATGCCGAACATCCGTGGGATATGGGCGAATTCAGCTTATCGGACCATTTACCCGGTGGTTAGCTGGGGAATTGCGGCTTTCGATAGGGGGCGTGCTGGCTAACTGACTCTCCGGTACACCTCACGCAGGGTGCGCATTCCGGGTACGGTGACCGACTGGTGAATTCCTGAAGAACCGGGATTGCCCCGGTAGCACGGGATTCGGCTTATCGTTGAAGTGCCCGAACGTGTCGAGACCGGTTCCGGCCGATCACGACTCCAACAAATCAGGCTGCGGGAGGCCCATCCAGACGACTAGAACGCCCGGGTGCGCACCCCCTGCGGCGCACCCGGGCGAGAAAAACTATACCAGTTGGTGTGTTTCAAGTTTTTCGCGCTTTTTCGTACCAAAAGTTTGGTAATTCGGGCGAAGCCCGTTTTGAAGTATTTGAAAGACACGTAACTTTGCGTCGAGGGCGCTTTGTGGAACACCACGGGGTAGCCAGCGGCGGTAGCTAGCTTCGGAGGCGTTTCGAGCATGGCACGGCAGCAAGAGCGGGCCCGCCGGACACGCGCGGCGATCATAAGGTCCGCCGCCGTTGAGTTCGGGAAGAGCGGCTATGCCGCTGCATCGCTCAACCGCATATTGGAAGGTTCACGCGCGACCAAGGGCGCCATGTACTTTCACTTCGACTCCAAGGAGGACCTGGCTCGTGCGGTCTTGGAAGCGGCCGTCGACCGCTACCGCGCGTCCACCGAAAGATGGCTCGGCAGAGGGGATCTCGGACCCCTGGATGTCCTGCACGGCATGATCGACGAGATCGCGCTGCGGCTGGAGAACGACATCATCATCCAGGCCGAGTTCCGGCTCATCATCGAACCGGAGTTCTACCGCGATATCCAGGCGGGCGGCGGTCGTATTCTCGGCCGCTCGATTCGGCTGCTCGCGGTGCGCGCCACCGAGCACAAACAGTTGCGCGGTGACACCGATCCGGATCGCTTCACCCGCACACTGGCGGCGGCCCTGGCGGGTCAGCGTTATATCGCCGATGTGCTGGGCGGTCCGGTGGATCTGCGTTCCCGGTTCACCGAGGCGCTCGAGATGATCGTGGAAGCCACCGCGACTCCCGAGTGGACCGAGGAGTTCAGGCGCGTCGGATGGCGGGTGTCAGCCAAGCTGGAAGATCTCAATTTGGCTATTTGACCAGCAGATTTGGGATTACGGCGGATGCTGTCATAAGCTATCTCCGCTCCCAACGGAAGCCGTTGAGTGTAAACGGTCCAGAGAAATCTGGCGGGCCCCCTTCGTCTAGCGGCCTAGGACGCCGCCCTTTCAAGGCGGTAGCGCGGGTTCGAATCCCGTAGGGGGTACAACAGTGGCAACACTGTTGTTGAGGAGCAGAGCAAGGCCCTGTGGCGCAGTTGGTTAGCGCGCCGCCCTGTCACGGCGGAGGTCGCGGGTTCGAGTCCCGTCAGGGTCGCAAGACTTATCTTGGCATTCGATACCGGGTGCTTCGGCCAGGTAGCTCAGTTGGTACGAGCGTCCGCCTGAAAAGCGGAAGGTCGCCGGTTCGATCCCGGCTCTGGCCACCACAGTCATCAGAGACCGCGCCCTCGGGTGCGGTCTTTTTTGCGTGTTCGGCTCGGCCCCTTCTGATCTTGGTGGGATGCTGGGGTCATGGCTGAGCAAGACAATCAGTGGTACTACTGCATCGACCATCACCGTGCCGAACAGGGTAAGCAGTGCTGGGTGGGTGGCCGGATGGGGCCGTATCCGGATAAGGCAACGGCCGAAAGGGCTTTGGAGATCGCGAAGGCGCGGAACAAGGCCGCCGACGCCGACGACGACTGAAGTCACCGTGACTGGGCTAATCTCTGCTGCTGGTGCGCTCACTGGGCGCACAGGCGCATCAACTAAAGTTTCTGGAGCAGAAACGACGATGTGCCCGCCCGTAATGGGGGTACGGGTGTGAATCGAGCGGGAGGGCAAGTCCTTGAAGGTGACTGTTGTGGTGCCGACCTACAACGAGCGGGAGAACCTGCCGGTGGCGGTGGAACGACTCACCGCGCTACCGGTGGCCGACCTGCATGTGCTGGTGGTGGACGACAATTCACCCGACGGCACCGGCGAGGTCGCCGACAAGCTGGCCGCGGACCTGCCGAACGTGGTCGGCGTGCTGCATCGCACCGAGAAGGACGGCCTGGGCCGCGCCTACATCGCGGGCATCACCAAGGCCCTCGAAGAGGGCGCGGAGGTGGTGATCCAGATGGACGCCGACCTCTCCCATCCCGCCGAGGTCATCCCGTCCATGCTGGAGAAGCTGGAGACCACCGACGCCGGCGTCGTGCTCGGATCCCGCTATGTGCCCGGCGGTTCCACCGCCGAGGAGTGGAAGTGGCATCGCAAGGCGCTGTCGGCGTGGGCGAACTTCTACGTGAATCTGATTCTGCGCCTGGGCGTCAAGGACGCGACAGCGGGCTTCAAGGCGTGGAAGGCCGATACGCTGCGCGCCATCGGTGTGGCGTCGATCAAGAGCAACGGCTACTCGTTCCAGGTGGAGATGAACTACCGGACGGTCAAGAAGGGCATTGCCATCGCCGAGGTGCCGATTCGCTTCGAGGAGCGCACCAAGGGCGCGTCCAAGATGACCTTCAAGGTGCAGCTGGAGTCGGCGCTCATGCCGTGGAAGCTGTTGTTCGGCAAGCAGGTCTAGTTCTCCGGCCATCGCAGCAGGGTGTCGACGAAGAGTTGACGCACCCGCTCCACCTCGTCGTCCATATGCGCGGGGTCCCAGCCGCTGACGTCGATGGGGGGTAGGACGGCGACGTCCACCACTCCTTTTCGCACCACCGCCGAGTTCCGCCAGGCGATTTCGCCCGCATTGCGGATGACCACCGGAATGATCGGCGCACCCGCCTGGATGGCGATGTGGAACGCGCCCTTCTTGAAGGCGCCCACGCGCGGGGTGAGCGACCGGGTGCCCTCCGGGGCGATGACGACCGACAGTCCGCCCCTGAGGGTTTCGACCACGGGCGCTAATGCCGCGCGCGCCGCTGCGCTGTCGCCGCGGTTGATGAAGGTGACCTCCACGAACCGCATGAGCGGTCCGAACAGCGGATTGTTGGCCACTTCCTTCTTGGCGATACCGGTGAATCCGGCGCCGAGCACCTCGGCGATCACGACGATGTCGAATTGACTCTGGTGATTGAATATGAACACCGCGGGCCGTGGGGCGCGGGCGTTTTCGGCCCCCACCACCCGGACCCGCACCCCGGTGCCGCGCAGGGTGGAGTCGGCGGCCACGGTCATCATGGAATCGGCCATCTGCCTGCGCTGTTTGGTGTGCGCCTTGGCCAGGACTCCGACGACCGCACCGCCGATCAGCGCGCCGAAGCCGCTGACGGTGCGCGCGTAATCGGTGGCCCGGGGGGCCTGCCGGGGCCGGAAATGCAGTACCGGCCAACCTTTTTCGGCGGCCTCCAGCACCACGCGCGGATCCGGGTTGACCGCGACGGCATGTCCCGCGAGCTGTAGTAGGGGCAGGTCGGCGGCACTGTCGGCATAGCTCCAGCTCTGTGCCAGGTCGATACCGCGGGTGGCGGCGAACCGGCGCACGGCATCGGCTTTGCCGTTGCGCCACAGTGGTTTTCCGTCGACATGGCCGGTGAGGACGCCGTCCTGGACGGTCATGGCGGTGCACAGCACGTTCGGTATGCCGAGCTCATCGGCGACGGGTTGCACCTGATACCTGGTCAGTGAGCTGACGAGTACCAGTGTGTGCCCGGCGGTTTCGTGTTCGCGCACCAGTCGCCAGGCTTCGGGGTAGAGGTGGCCGTGCACGGTCCTGTGGAACAGTGCCGCCCCGAGTTCGCCGAGTTCGGTCTCGGGCACCCCGGCCCAGGTGTGCATGGCCTGCTGTAGGAAGCGCTCGTACTCGCCCTCGCTGCGGGCCCCGCGGATGCTGGCGAGCAGCACGTTCGTCATGGCGGCGCGTCCGCCGCGCCGCCGCAGCAGGCGTTCCAGGGCGGCGGGCGGATTGAAGCCGCTGACCACGGTTCCGCCGAAGTCGAAGACCGCCGCGATCCGCGGTCCCCGCGGTCCGGTTCGGATGGCCGCCACCGCCTCCTCGAGATCCATTGCGCCGATGGGCTGTTCGATAATGCCGACGCCCGGCGCGAGGAGTTCCCCGCCGGCGGCTCGGTGCGTCATAGCGCGTCCAGCCGATTGGACGGGTCGAGGGTGGCGGCGCGGGAGATGCGCCCGCCGATGGCACGCAGTTCGGCGGCGAAGCGGGTGCGCCGGGCCACCAGATCCTCGGGATCGTCACCGGGTTCGATCAGGCCGTGATTGTCGGCGAGTTTGAGTGCGCTGCCGAATAATTCGGAGGAGACCGATTCGGGACTGTGCAATCGCTGTTGTAACAGCATCTGTTTGCCCACCTGCAGACATTCGTCGATGAAGGTCTTCTTGTCGATGGTGACGGCGGGATCGCGGGCGGCCAGGCGCTCGGCCACCACGAGTTGGGCGTCGAAGAAGGATCGCAGCACCCGGTGCGCCATCATGAAACCGGATTCCGCCAGGCGGGCGATGATTTCCGAGCCGACCGTGCCCGCGGCGGTGCGCCGATGCCACTCCGGATCGACCCGCAGCATTTCAGCGGTGAGCTGACTGGTGAACTCGGCGCGTTCGGGGAAGAAGAATTCGAATTTGAGCAGGTCGCGCAGTCGGTAGGCGGCCTCCCAGCCGACTCGCAGCTGATCGCCCTCGGGTGCCTCGACGGCGGTGAGTACGGCCAGCTCGAGGATGGCGCGATTGGCGAACCAGTGCACCGCGCTATTGCGGTAGAACGCGGCCTCGAGGTGTGCGCCCGCGCCGATGGCGTAGACCGGTTCCAGGCCGCCGCGATAGACGGTGACGACCTTGGCGACGGCGAGCTGCTCCAGCACCACGGCCAGGCCGTGATCATCGCGCAGGGTTTCGAGTTCACCGCGCGGCAGGCTCCGGGTTTCGATGTAGTCGAGCACCGGTGCGATGGCATTGCCCAGCTCGGCGCGGGTGAGCGCACGCTCGTGCACGCCGAGCAGGACCAGGGTGGTGAGGGCGTTGACGGTGATCGGGGTGACGTCGTTGATGCCGACGGCGACCTCGAAGGCCAGGCGCTGCACGGCCCGGTGCTCCAGCTCCTGCTGCTCGGGATCGGCGTTGAGCGCATGCGTTTTCAGCGGATCGCCGTGCGCGGCCAGCCGATCACGCGCGGACAGCGGATTCCCGAAGCGCACGTAGACATGTCCGGCGGAATGCTGTTGATTGCGCACGTAGCGGGCCAGCCAGGCCAATCCCTCGGCCTGTTTCATTCCGCCGGTCTGTTCGTCGGCAATGGCGCCGATTTCATTGAGTCGCTCATAGGTGATGGAGACCGGAACGAGCATCACATCGTCGATGCGGGAGGAACGCAGCGCCGCCGCAAGATAATTCAACAATCCGTAGCGCGGCGGCCGGAGTTTTCCGGTGCGGGTGCGCCCGCCTTCGAAATACCATTCGAGATTGAATCGTTTGGCGAGCAGATAGGCGAAGTATTCTTCGACGACCGCTTTATAGACCTCGTCATCGCCGAAACTGCGCCGGATGAATACGGTTCCGGTGCGCCTGGCAATGGGCCCGATCGGCCAGAATTTCAGGTTTGCCCCGCCGACCACATGATTGGGCGGAAAGTCATTGCGCGCCAGAATGTCCCCGAGCACGAAAGCGTCCACATAGGAGCGGTGCGAGGGCAGGAATACCAGCGGATAGCGGCGGTTCAGCGCGCGCAGCCGGTCGAGTCCGAGCGGATCGTCGTCGACCTTCCAAGTGGAGGCGTGCACCGGCCGCATGGCCTGGGTGAACAGATCCGAGACCAGCCGGCTCTGCGCGGCGACGAGTTCGCGCAGCGCCTTCTCCGCGCGCCGGTACACCTCGCGCGGGTTCGTATCCGCCTGTTCGGCGATGGCATCGAGGCGGCGCAGGAATTCGGGGGAGTCCAGGATCTCCTCGGCGACCAGGCGCGGCACCTTGTAGCGGTCGCCGATCACCGCGCGTTCCGCGCGCTCCAGGGCGACGGTGCCCGCGCGCACGATGGCGCGCGCGAAAGATTCGGGGGCGCCGATGGATCCGGGATTATTGGCACGCAGCTCGCTCAGGCGCGCGGGCGCGCCGGTGAGCACCAGATGCCGGTCCGGGGCCTTGGTGACGAGTCGGCGCTGCATGAGCCGATTGGGTTTGCGCGGATTCGACAGGGTGATGAGGTCGCCGAAGCTGGTGCGCCGCACCCCATCTCGTTCGGGTGGCAGCCACAGCACGCGCACCGGCACCACCAGCGGATCGTCGTGCCGCCCGACCAGGCGGGTGGTGAGGGCGTCCGGATCCAGGTCGATCTGGGTGACGGGGGCCGCGGTGCCGAATTCCTGGGCGATACCGCCCTCGGCGAGCCAGTTGCCGATGAGTTCGCGTTCGACCCGTCCGGTGGCATCGACGAGCGCCACCACCGACCCGGGGGTGCTGGCGGCCTCCGGGAGCCGACTGTCGTGATCGAGCATCTGTTGTTACCTCCGCACATGGACCGCCGCAATCCATTGAAGCCGATGCGGCGCTCGCGGGGCGGCGGGTCGGTCAATTCCCCGATCGTGCTGCGGGTTTCGGCGGGTGTGACGGAGGCCGTACGGCGAGGTTGACCAATCGAAGGAAGGCAATGCTAACCTTCCGCAATAAGTTAGGTAAGCATAACCTTGGAGGACCGGTGGCGGCCACGGACGAACGGGTACGGCTCGACGACGAGCGGCAATGGGGCGACTACGTCACCGATCCGGTGGCGGCGGTGGCGGCACTGGCCGCGGCGGATCGCTTCGGCGAATACGTGGTGTATGAACGCCCCGGCGTCTGGGTGTTCGCGGCCGACCCGATCGGCGGTGTCGAACTCGATGCCGACGAACTGCGGGTGAGCTGGGACGGCGAGACCACTTCCGGTGCGTGGGAAGGCAGTCCGGCGCAGGCCGTGGACCGCGCCCTCGCCGGTATTCCGCTCGGGCGGCGAAACGCCTACGGCTGGATCGGATTCGAGTTCTGCGCCTGGTCGCTCGGCGCGACCGCGCATGTGCATCCGCGAGCCACACTGGCGCACCTGATGATTCCGCGCATCGAGGTGCGTATCGACGCCTCGGGCGTGCGGGTCGCCGGCGCGACCCCGGCCGAGACGGCCGATATCCACGAACTCATCGCCGCGGCCCAGGGCAGTACGCTGCCGGTCGCGCATCCGGTGGATGTGACCCTCGACCCCACCGGCTACACCGATCGGGTGGCGACCGGCGTCGCCGAGATCCGCGACGGCAAATATCAGAAGGTGATCCTGTCGCGGAAGGTGGATCTGCCCTTCGCGGTGAACATTCCGGACTCCTACCGGCTGGGCCGGATGAACAACACCCCCGCGCGTTCGTTCCTGCTGCGCCTGGGCGGACTGGAGGCGGCGGGCTTCAGCCCGGAGCTGGTGGCCTCGGTCGACGGTGAGCGCATCGTCACCACCGAACCGCTCGCGGGCACCCGCGCCTTCGGCCGCGGTGCCGCGGTGGACTCGGCGGCCCGCGCCGATCTGATCAGCGATCCCAAAGAGATTGTCGAACACGCGATCTCGGTGCAGACCTCGTTCTCGGAGATCGCGGCGGTCGCCGAGCCGGACAGCACCGCGGTCTCGGATTTCATGGCCGTGCGCGAACGCGGCAGCGTGCAGCACCTGGCCTCCACGGTCAAGGGCCGCCTGGCCGCGGACCGCAGCCCGTGGGACGCGCTGGAGACCCTCTTCCCGTCGGTGACCGCCTCGGGCATCCCCAAGGCGGCGGGCGTGGACGCGGTCTTCCGCCTCGATCACGATCCGCGCGGCCTGTACTCCGGTGCGGTGGTGACGATTTCACCTGACGGCGCGCTGGAGGCGACCCTGGTGCTGCGCGCGGTCTACCAGACCGGCGCGGGCGCGTGGCTGCGCGCGGGCGCGGGCGTGGTCGGACAGTCCCGTCCGGAACGCGAATTCGAGGAGACCTGCGAGAAGCTCGGCAGCGTCGCACCGTACGTGGTACGCGCCCACTGAGTTTCGACCCGCACCGTCGCGCCCGTCATCGCGCGCTGTCGCCCCCGTCGCATGCTGTCGCCCTCCGTGGGGTGTTGTCGCCCCCGTCGCATGCTGTCGCCTTTCGTGGGGTGTTGTCGCCACCGTCGCATGCTGTCGCCTTTCGTGGGGTGTTGTCGCCACCGTCGCATGCTGTCGCCTTTCGTGGGGTGCAGTCGCCACCGCGGGGTCTGTCGCCCTGCGTAGGGTGCTGTCGCCTCCGTGGGGTGCTGTCGCCCCCGTCATCCCGGCATGCTTTCGGCCGGGATCCACACGGGTGATGGCCCAACTGGTTTCAGCGGATCCCCGCCGAACGCACCGGGACCACGGGGCGTCTCCCTCTCCCGCCGATCATCGACTTCAATCCGGGTGGACCGCGAAGTCGACGCCGGTGAGTTTCTCGGCCAGCTCCCAGAGCTGGGCCGCGACCTTCTCATCGTGTGAGGCGGCATTGGAGGAGACCTGGACCGGGTGCCCGCTCCAGTTGAAGTGGCTCGGGCCGTAGTAGCCGCCGGGTTCGGCCTCGGCGGTTGCGGCGAACAGTGTTGGCAGCGCGCCCATCTCGGCGCTCTGGGCGATCAGCCGATTGCCCAGGCCGATGATCTGCTCGAGCAGATTCTGGGTTTTCGAGTTGATCTCGGTGGCGGCATAGCCGGGGTGCGCGGCCACCGCCAGTTTGGCCGATCCGGCCGCGAGCAGGCGGCGCTGGAGTTCATAGGTGAACAGCAGTAGCGCCAGTTTGGTCTGCGCGTACGCCCCGAAGCGCGAGTAGGCGCGGTGCTCCCAGTTCAGATCCGCCAGATCGATGCGCCCGATGTAGTGGGTGATGCTGGAGACGTTCACCACGCGTTCGCGAATGCGGTCCATGAGCAGTCCGGTGAGCGCGAAGTGGCCGAGGAAGTTCGTGCCGATCTGCATTTCGAAGCCGTCGGTGGTGCGGCTGTACGGCACCGCCATCACCCCGGCATTGTTGATCAGCCCGTGCGCGTAGTCGACGGTGCCGGCGAAGGCGCGCACCGAGGCCAGATCGGCCAGATCCAGCGGGCGCACCTGCACCCGCCCGTTGATGGTCTTGGCGACCGCCTGCCCCTTGATCTCATTGCGGCAGGCCATGATCACCAGTGCGCCCGCCTCGGCGAGTCCGCGCGCGGTGGCCGCGCCCAGCCCGCTGGTCGCACCGGTGACGACGTAGGTCTTATCGGTCAGATCCGGGATATTCGACGTATTCCACCCACCCATAGACGAACCCTATGATGCCCACGGCGGGGCGTCGCGCGGAAACGCGGTGATGAAGTGCACACGCCCAAAATGGCCGATCCCCGGTGCCCGGGATGCGCCCGCCGACGATCCGTGCTCGCTGTGCGCGGGCGACTTCACCCCTCGCGCAACGCCTTCTTGTCGATCTTGCCGACGGCGGTCACGGGCAGGGTGTCGGCCTGGCGCAGCACATCCGGCAGCTTGTAGGTGGCCAGTCCGCGCGCGGTCAGGAAGGTCTTGATCTGCATCAGCGAGGGCATATCGCCGTCGACAACCAGTACGGCACAGACCCTTTCGCCGAGCGAGGCATCGGGCAATCCGACCGCCGCCGCATGCCGGACCGCTGGGTGGGCGAGCAGATGCTCTTCCAGTTCATCGCAGGAGATGTTCTCGCCGCCGCGATTGATGACATCCTTGATGCGCCCAGAGACCATGAGATGTCCACTGGGCAGGCGGCGCACCAGATCCCCGCTGCGATAGAAGCCGTCCGGGGTGAAGGCGCGCGAATTGTGTTCGGGCGCACGGTAGTACCCGCGCAGCGTGTACGGGCCACGGGTGAGCAGTTCGCCTTCCTCGCCGTCCGCGACGGGATTGCCGTCGGCGTCGACCACTCGCACTTCGTCGGCGGGGGAGAGCGGCCGCCCCTGGGTGGTGCAGACGAGCTCGTCGGAGTCCTCGAAGCGGGTGTAGTTGAGCAGTCCCTCGGCCATGCCGAACACCTGCTGGAGCCGAACGTTCAAGGCGGGCTGTACTTCTCGCGCGTTGACCTCGGCCAGGCGGGCGCCGCCGACCTGGAGTAGGCGCAGGGTGGACAAATCCGCCTCCTCCCACTCGACCGCCGCCGACCACAATTGCGCCAGCGGCGGCACCACGGCGGTGACGGTGACGCCGTGTTTCTCGATGGCGGCGAAAGCGTTCTCCGGGCTGGGATCGGTGACGAACGCCATGCCGCCGCCGGTGGCGATGGTGCCGAGAATGCCCGGGCAGGCCAGCGGGAAGTTGTGTGCCACCGGCAGTGTCGCGAGGTACACGTCCTCGGGTCGCAGCTCGCATACCTCGGCGCTTGCCTCGGCGTTGTAGGTGTAGTCGTCGTGGGTGCGCGCGATCAGCTTGGGCAGTCCGGTGGTGCCGCCGGAGACCAGCATGAGCGCGATATCGGAGGCGTCCACCTCGGGCAGTGAATTGCCGTGTGCGGGAATCGAATGCAGGTCGGTGAAGGCCCCCGGATCGCCGAGTACCAGCACATGCCGCAGGGTCGGCACCGCGGCGCACACCTCGTGCGCGAGCACGCGATAGTCGAAATCGGCTGCGCGGTCGGCGATCACATAGGCGACCGCGCCCGAGAGCCGGGTGAGATGCTCGATCTCGGCGCGGCGATGCGCGGGCAGGGTCAGCACCGCAATGATGCCCGCGCGCAGCAGCCCGAACAGGACGGGTACGAATTCGAGCACATTGGGCAGCTGCACCACGACCCGATCGCCCGGTGCGATTCCGAGTTTCAGCAGCCCGTGCGCCATTCGATCGGCGGCGGTGTCGAGTTCGGCGTAGGTGGAGCCCGCACCCGGAGTGCCGGGATCGCCGAGCAGGGCGATGCGCTCGGGCCACCGTCGCGCCGCGTCCCGCAACAGGTCGCCGAGGGGGCGTCCGGCCCAGTATCCGGCCCGCCGATAGCTTTCGGCGAGGTCGTCGGGGAAGGGGACGAAGCCGTCGCGGTGGTCGCGGGCGGTGGAGAGCGATGTCACGGTGCTGAGCCTCTGTGAGTAAGGTGCTTAACGAAGGTTAGGCAACCCTATCTCACTGCCGCAAGCGCCTCATTCAGTGCGCGGGCAGCACACAGCCGCCGTCGAGAATCCCCAGATCGTGCAGCAGTTGATAGCAGGCCGGATCATCGGGCAGCTTCCAGTGGAAACCCTCCAGGAAGAAGGTCGCCACCAGATTCACCGTGATGACCAGCGCCAGAAATCCGAAGGCCGCCTTCCCGGCCGTCCGATGCGGTGACGCGGGCAGGTTGACCGTCGAGGTGGTGTACGAAAACGTCAGCACCACACCGATTGTCGTGATCGCGGCGACGAACAGAATCCACGCCCACACGTACAGGTGCAGTCCGAACACCGCGCCCATGTAGCCGGGATCGCCCGGCGGGATATGCAGCATGGTCTGCCTCCAGGCGGTGAACGCGCCGCCGAAGCAGGCCACGATCGCCATACCCCAGCCCACCGCGTAATCGCGCGGCGCGATGGTTCCGGTCATGCCCTTGCGCACGATATAGGCCCCGCCCAGCGCGGCCAGCATCATGAAGTAGCGCTGCAGCATGCATAGCGGGCACGGGTACTCCCAGTTCACGAATTGGAAGCCGAGACCGCCGCAGATCACCCCGGCCCAGCCGACGATGAAGACCAGCGCCAGCCAGTACTGGAGCTGATTCAGCGCTCCGCCACGGCTTTCCACGGTTGCGGGTGCGGTATCGGTCACCATGTCAGCCCCAATCCGAGGCTGCTGGTGATGTGCAGCTTCAGCAGCACCCCGCAGGCGAGGGTCACGACCCACCAGGCCGCCAGGATCGCGCGGCGCGAACTTCGTCTGACAATGAGGAACAGCACGCACAGCAAACCCGCGAGTATGAGCGTGTCCATAGGCGCGGACGCTACCGCTCGGCCTGGTCATGGCCGGTGAATCGGCGGTGGACACGCCGCCCGGCGCGCGAGTGTAGCGAACCGTCGGCGAATTCGGCGCGGATCGCGGTTGCGCGCGAGACCCGACGGGCGGGCCGCCGCGCCCCTAGACTCGATCTCGTGAGTGGTTGGGACATCGCCGACATCCCGGATCAGACCGGTCGAACGGTTATTGTGACGGGCGCCAACAGCGGGCTGGGCGCGGTCACCGCGCGGGCGCTCGCGGGGGCCGGGGCGCAGGTGATCATGGCGTGCCGCAATGAGGTCAAGGCGCGTTCGGTGGCCGACGCCATCGGAAAGAACGTGCAGGTGCGCCGATTGGATCTGGCGGATCTGGCCTCGGTGCGCGAATTCGCCGATGGCATCGATGCGGTGGATCTGCTGATCAACAATGCCGGGGTGATGGCGGTACCGCTCAAGCGCACCGCCGACGGCTTCGAAATGCAGATCGGCACAAACCATCTCGGCCATTTCGCGCTCACCGGCCTGCTGCTGGACCGGGTGCGCGATCGCATTGTCACCGTCTCCAGCGGTATGCACGCCACCGGCAAGATCGATCTGGCCGATCTGAACTGGGAGCAGCGCCGCTATCAGCGCTGGCTCGCCTACGGGCAGTCCAAGCTGGCGAATCTCATGTTCACCTATGAATTGCAGCGGCGGCTGACAGCCGCGGGCGCACCGCAGCTTTCGGTCGGCGCGCATCCCGGCTTCGCGGCCACCGAATTGCAGTCCCATACCGAGTCGATCCAGGACTTCTTCCTCGGGATCGGCAACCGTCTCTTCGCGCAGAGTGCCGAAATGGGCGCGCTGCCAACGCTTTACGCGGCCACCGCCGCCGGTGTGCGGCCGGGCGGATACTACGGGCCCACCGGATTGCGCGGTATGCGCGGCCATCCGGGGCCGAGCGGCTCCACCGCCGCCTCACGCGATGAGGTGACCGCGCGCCGCCTCTGGGAATTGTCCGAGCAGCTGACCAAGGTCAGCTATAGCTTTCCGCGCAGGTAGGTCATGAGCATTCCGTTCGATCGACGAGATCAGCTGGAGAAGATCCAGCAGGGGCTGCTCCAGGGCGAGCAGATCCTGGCGGTGTACGACGCCATCGGCGTGGGCACCGGATTTCTCGGGCTCACCGATCGCCGGGTGATCATTCAGGACAATTCGTTCGTGGGGAAGAAGGTCGCCATCACGAGCATCCCGTACGCGCGGATCAGCAGCGTCAGCGTGCTCACCAACAAATCCTTCGCCGGGCAGTTTTTCTCCTCCGGGCACATCGTCATCAGCACCGGGCACAACAACTACGAGGTGGAGTTCCGCGGCGATGAGAAGACGCGGCACGTGCACGATGTGATCCTGCATTACATCGCACGGTAGCTACGCGCCCGCGAATGTGGTTCGGGTGCGGTCGTTCCCGGCGTCGCGTCTCATATATTGAGAAGCCGTTCCACAGTGTGTCAGCGGCCACACGCAATTTTCGTGATCTCTGATACGGTGTCCGGCATGCAGCGCGTGTATTTCTGGTTTAGCCAGCCGGCCCCGGGTGGGTCGAGCGGCGTGAACCTGCGCTGACCTCCTCCACCCCGAGCCGGACAACAGACCGGCTCCGAGGGGTTCCAGAAATTCGAATCTCCGTGGGTCGGCCTGAGAAAAGGAACCCACGATCATGACTCTCGCTGCCGATCTCGATCCCCGGCACGCCGATCTCGACGACCAGCGCACTCTCAGCGTGAGCCCGCTGCGCTCGCCCGCCGACGTGCGCGGATCGCATCCGCTCGACGACACCCTGGCCGATACCGTGCGCGCCGGGCGCAAAGCCACCATCGACGTGCTCAATGGTGACGACGACCGCCTCATGGTGATCGTCGGCCCGTGCTCGGTGCACGACACCGCCGCGGCCATGGAGTACGCCCGCAAGCTCGCCGCCAAGGCCGCGGAACTCGGGGACCGGCTGCACGTGGTCATGCGCGTCTACTTCGAGAAGCCGCGCACCACGCTCGGGTGGAAGGGGCTGATCAACGATCCGCACCTGGACGGCAGCTTCGATATCAATACCGGGCTCGATGTGGGCCGGCAGCTGCTGGTGGACATCACCGCGCTCGGTCTGCCCGTGGCCTGTGAATTCCTGGATCCGATCACCCCGCAGTACATCGCGGATCTGGTGGCGTACGGCGCGATCGGTGCGCGCACCGCCGCCAGCCAGGTGCATCGGCAGCTGTCCTCGGCGCTGTCCATGCCGGTCGGCATCAAGAACGGCACCGACGGCGATGTGCAGGTCGCGGTGGACGGTGTGCGCGCGGCGGCGGCCAGCCATGTCTTCCCGGGCACCGATCTCGACGGGCGTTCGGCGCTGATCCGCACCGCGGGCAATCCGGACTGTCATGTCATCCTGCGCGGCGGCAGCAATGGCACCAACTTCGATGCCGAGTCCTGCGCGGAAGCCCTTATCCGCCTGGAGAAGTCGTCGCTGGCCCAGCGCCTGGTGGTCGACGCCTCGCACGGCAACAGCAATAAGGACCACAACAAGCAGGTGGACGTGGTGACCGATATCGCCGGGCGCATCGCCGCGGGCGAGCGCACCGTGGTCGGCCTGATGATGGAGAGCTTCCTGGTCGCGGGCCGCCAGGACCTCACCCTGGGCCACCCGGAGACCCTCGTCTACGGCCAGTCCATCACCGACGCCTGCCTCGACTGGGACGTCACCGCCGCCCAGCTCGACATCCTCGCCGCCGCCGTAGCTACCCGCCGCGGCTGAAAGGCTGTCTCCCAGGATATTTCGGGCGTCTGCCCGCGTCATCCCGGCGCGTTCTTGGCCGGGATCCACCGAATCTGTTGTGTCGCAACGGGTGTGGATCCCGGCCAAAACCATGCCGGGATGACGGGGTGATGCTGCCGGGATGGGTGACGCTGCCGAAGGGGTACTGGTGCCCGGGGGACGGGGCTAGATTCCGGCGGGCCAGTCGGTGGCGGGGACGGCGGGATCGGCGGGTAGGCGGGCGGCCAGCCAGCTGTCCAGGCGGGTGCCGCGCTGGACGCAGCCGCCGCGGAGCAGGCCCTCGTAGTGGAAGCCCGCGCGGCGGGCGACGGCGGCCGAGGCGTGATTGCCGACGATGGCGCGCCATTCGATGCGTTCCACGGCGAGCCAGTCCGGGGCGAAGGCGGCCGCGCAGACCAGGTCGACGGCCTGGGTCATCAGGCCCCGCCCGCGTACCGCCGCGGAGAGCCAAAAGCCGATCTCCGCGGAGTTGTGATCGCGGCGGGAATCGATCGGTCCGAGGCCGATCATGCCTACCACCTGGGAGTCTTCGCCCAAGCGCAGCGCCCAGGTGGGACTGCGGTCGGCCCAGCCGGGCGTCACCATGTCGTAGATGAACTTCTCGGCGTCGGCGCGGATATAGGGGACCGGCATGGTCGTCCACTGCCCGACCGAGGGTTGTTGACAGCACGCGGTGATGTCGTCGATATCGAGCACGGTCGGCGGCGAGAGCCAGACCGTGCCATTCGAGAGCGTCCGCGCGTCCATGCGGCCATGCTGTCACGGAACGGTGTACCGGCGCAGCGGGATTCCGGCGTCGAACCGGGCGGGCGTCCATCTCCGGGATCCGGCATTCCGGGCCGGTGCCCGATTGGTCCGACCGCGACCGTAGGATCGGTTCGATGGTCGCCGCGCTGCTCACCGATTTGTTCGAAAACCATCGGCCACACCTGCTCTCGGTGGCCTACCGGTTGACGGGCAGCGTCGCCGATGCCGAGGATGCGGTGCAGGAGAGCTGGTTACGGCTCGCGGTCGCCCGCCAGCACGAGATCGAGGATCTGCGCGCCTGGCTCACCACGGTGGTCTCGCGCATCTGCCTGGACCGGCTGCGCAGTGCCAGCGCGCGCCGCGAGCAGTATGTGGGGCAGTGGCTTCCGGAGCCGATCGTCACCAGTCCGCTACCCTCCAGCACGCCCGATCCGCTGGCCGCGGTGGTGCGCAAACAGGATGCCCGCTTCGCCGCCCTGGTGGTGATGGACACCCTCACCCCGCCGCAGCGCGTGGCTTTCGTTCTGCACGACGGCTTTTCGGTGCCGTTCGACGAGATCTCCGATATTCTCGGCGTCTCCACCGAGGCCGCGCGGGCCCTGGCCACGCGGGCGCGAAAAGCCCTGGCGCACACGCCCGAACCGGTCAGCGACGACGAACACAATGCCGCCGTCCAACAGCTGCTGGAGGCGCTCTATCGCGGTGATGTGAATGCCGTTGTGGCGGCGCTGCATCCGGACGTGCGCACGGTCGGCGATGCGGGCGGCACCACCACGACCGCCATCAATATCGTGACCGGCGTGGACAAGAATGTCCGGCTGTGGCTGGGGCTGCGCACCCGGTACGGCTTCGACGATCCGGCCATCTATCAGGCGGGCGCCTTCGAATTCGTGCTCGTCAACGGCCAGTTGGGCATGCTGGTGCACGAGCGGGCCTCGGAGCAGGGTCGGCCCGGGACGCCGCCGCGCGTCTACGGGTTCACCGTGTGCGACGGAAAGGTCTGGGGCATCTACGATCTGGTCAATCCGGCCAAACTCAAGGGGCTGCGGCTGCCGCACTGAGGCCCGCGCTATCCGATGCCCGATGGGCGGCACACCCCCGACCGACATGCCGCACATCGGCGGTCATCAGCCCGGGTAGCTGGTTCCGGAGCCGGAGGTGCAGTCCATTCCGCCGGACAGGCTCACCGAACCGGTGGGCAGGCAATTGCCGATACCCGAGCCGGTGCCGGAGCCGGAGCCGCCCGAACCGGAGGGCGGGAAGCTGGAGCCCAGGTTCCAATCGCCGGTGGACCAGTTGCCAGCAATAAGCTGGTGCGCAATCTGATGCACAATATCGACCGCTTGTGTGGGGTGCAGGAGAAGTTCCAAGTACGAGGGCATATTTCGCCCCTTTCGAGAAAACCGCTGATAGGCGGTTGTGAGATAAAACACGGGCAGGCTAGCTGCCTTTAGGGCATTGCACAACGAGCCAGGTAGAAGGCTCGAATGCAAAGTGAAACATAGTCTTTCGCTATCGCATCGCAACTGTTGGCCGCGGTGGACTATCCTCCGGACATGCCCCAGATTCCGACCGTCGCAAGGCTGCGTCCCTACGCTTCGACGATCTTTGCCGAGATGACCGAACTCGCCGTCCGGCACGGTGCGGTCAACCTCGGCCAGGGCTTCCCGGACTCCGACGGACCCGCCGGGATGCTCGAGGTCGCCCGGCAGGCCATCGCCGACGGATTCAACCAATACCCGCCCGGCCGTGGGGTTCCCGCGCTGCGCCAGGCCATCGCCACCGATCGCGCGCGCCGCTACGGCACCCACTACGACCCGGACAGTCAGGTACTGGTGACGGTCGGGGCGACCGAGGCCATCGCCGCCACCATTCTGGGGCTGGTCGAACCCGGTGACGAAGTGGTGCTCATCGAGCCCTACTACGACTCGTACGCTGCCGCAGTCGCCCTGGCCGGGGCGCGGCGCCGCACCGCCCGGCTGGTTCCGGACGGCGACGGATTCGCCCTCGATCTGGACAGTCTGCGCGCCGCCATCACCCCGAAAACCCGGATGCTGCTGGTGAATTCACCGCACAATCCGACCGGTGCGGTGCTGTCGCGCGCGGATCTCACCGCCATCGCGGAGATCGCCATCGAACGCGACCTCTACGTCATGTCCGATGAGGCATACGAACATCTGGCCTTCGACGGCCACCGGCACATCAGCATCGCCACGCTGCCCGGCATGTTCGAGCGCACCATTGTGATCTCCAGCGCCGCGAAGACTTTCAGCGTCACCGGGTGGAAGATCGGCTGGGCCTGCGCCCCCGCGCCACTGCTGGACGCCGTGCTGGCCGCCAAACAGTTCCTCACCTTCGTCGGCGGCGGACCCTTCCAGCCCGCCGTCGCACACGCCCTGGAACACGAGCAGCAGTGGATCGCGGCACTGCGGGACGCCCTGTCCGAGAAGCGCCTACGGCTGTCCGCCGCCCTGTCCGAAGCGGGCTTCGCGGTAAAGCGCAGTGACGGGACCTATTTCGTCTGCGCCGACATCACCCCGCTCGGTGCCACCGACGCCTACGACTTCTGCCGCGAACTCCCCGAACGTCTCGGCGTGGCCGCGGTCCCGGTGAGCGTCTTCGCCGACGACAAACCCGCCTGGAACCACCTCGTCCGCTTCACCTTCTGCAAGAAAGAGGAAACCATCGCCGAGGGTGTCCGCCGCCTCCGCGCGGGCCGCACCGCCGCCACGCACTAGCCCCGCCGTTATCCCGGCCCGGACCACCCGTCATCCCCCGGACCTCGTCATCCGGGCGTGGACCACTCTCGTCATCTCGGCATGCGTTTGGCCGGGATCCACACCCCGCGACGGTCCACTGATTGTCGACTGGACCGCGACACCGGGGTCTGGTTTCGCGCAGAATCCGAGGCATGATCCAGCTGTCCGCGATCCTCGGTGTCGCCTCGGTGGCACTCGGCATGGTGCTCACCCCCGGCCCGAACATGATGTATCTGGTATCGCGAACCGTATCGCAGGGTCGCCGCGCCGGATTCATCTCGCTCACGGGCGTGGCCGCGGGCTTCGCCGTCTACCTGACCGCGGCGACGGTGGGCATTACCGCGATCTTCGCCGTGGTCCCCGCGCTCTACCTGGCCTTGAAACTGGCCGGTGCGGCCTATCTGCTGTATCTGGCCTGGAAAACCCTTCGCCCCGGCGGTCTTTCGGCCTTCGCCCCTGAGGCGATGCCCGCCGATCCCACACGCCGCCTCTTCACCATGGGCTTCGTCACCAATCTGCTGAACCCCAAGATCGCCATCATGTACATGGCCCTGATCCCGCAGTTCGTGGTCCCGGCGCGGGGCAGCGTCTGGTCGCAGAGTCTCGCGCTGGGCGCGGTGCAGATCGTCATCGCCATCACCGTGGACGGCCTCATAGTGCTGAGCGCGGGCGCGATCGCGACCTTCCTCGGTGGTCGCCCGCTCTGGCTCCGCGCCCAGCGCTACGTCACCGGCTCCATACTGGGGGCCATGGCGGCTCTGGTGATCACGGACCGCGCCCGTCCGGTTCCCGCCTAGCGGGAACAGGTTTCGACGGCGCAGCGGTCCGTCAGGACCGCAGTGAGCCCGGGTAGAGGAATTCGTCGGCGGGCGGTTCGGTGCGATCCAGCCAGGCCGTGAAGAATCCGGTCAGATCCGTCGGGGTGCGGGACCGCATGAATTGGCGGAATTCCGGCATGGACGCATTGCCGTAGCGGTGACCGTCCACGAAATCGTGGACGGCGCCGAAGAAGGCGGTATCACCCATGGTGCGGCGCAGCGCGTGCAGGAAGAGCGGGCCGCGGTAGTAGACCGAGGTGAATTCGTTTCCCACACCGGGGTTTTGCAGCATAATCTGCCAGAACTTCGGTTCAGCGCGGTATTTCGCGACGGCCTCGCGGTATTGCGCGTCGACGTCCTTGCCCTCCATACGTTCCGGCCACAGGTAGTCGGCGGTGTAGCTGGCGAAGCATTCGTTCAGGCAGATATCGGACCACTGCTTCACCGACATGGAGTCGCCCCACCACTGGTGGGTGAGCTCATGCACCACGGTGTTCAGATCGGTCCAGGGCGCGTAGATGGGCCGGGACTGGGTCTCCAGTGAGAACTGCAGATCGGTGTCCACGTAGATGCCACCGGCGGTGTCGAACGGGTAGGGGCCGTACAGGGTTTCGAGGAAGTCCAGGAACTCCGGCAGCCGCGCTTCGTTGTCCCGCGCCTGTTTGCTCGCATCCGGGGCGAAGGCGCTCAGCAGCGGTGTGCCATTGGCGCGCTGCTGGGCCAGGAAATCGAATTTGTCGATGGCGATGGTGGTCAGATAGCCGACCACCGGCTGGCGCATCTCCCAATTCACCGTGCGGTTCGCGCCGTTCACCACATCACTGATCTTCAGACCGTTGGACATGACCTCCCATTCGGCCGGCACGGTGGCGTGCAGCGCGAAAGTGGCCTTGTCCAAAGGCGTGTCATTGAGCGGATACCAGGACGAGGCCGAATGCGGTTGTCCCGCAACGAAAGCCCCGCCGCTGGGGGAGAGCACCCAGCCGTCGCCGTCGGTGCCGGTGATCTCACCCGCGTACTCCACCTGCACGGTGAACGGCAGACCGGGCAGCAGCGGCAGCATGGGGGTGACCACCAGTTCGTGGTCCCGGGTGCGATCGAACCAGGCGGGCAGATTGTTGACCGTCACCTTGGCGATCCGCGGGCCGCTGTAGTCCAGGTCGAAGGTGTGCAGCGCCTGGGTGGCGACCGCGTCCACCCGGGTGGAGCCGGTCATGACGTGCGAGGCCGGATCGTAGCCGAGGGTGACGTCGTAGTGCTTCGCGTCGTACCCGCCATTGCCGTCCAGCGGATAGTACGGATCGCCGAGTCCGGGCGCGCCCGCGAAGGGGTCACCCGGATCCGCCTGTGCGGGAACCGCGTTCGCGGCCGCCACCACGGCGGCGCCGACCACCGTGTACCGCCACCAGCTATGCCTCATACGTCGAGCCGCCCTTTCCGGCGTACACACCCCGACCAGCGACTCTAGTCGTCGCCGGGATCAATGACTGGTGCCCGACACGGCAACGCTCGCACCGAGTCCGATGATCATTACCCCGCCCGCGCCGCCGACCCGCTCCAACCGCTCCGGTGAGCGCGCGAACCAGTCCCGGGCCAGCCCCGCCACCAGCGCCCACGCACTGTCCGAAACCAATGCGATGGCCAAGAAGATCAGGCCCAGGATGAACATCTGCACGGCTATCGGCCCGCTGTCCGGATCCACGAACTGCGGCAGGACCGCGGAGAAGAAGATGATGGCCTTGGGATTGCTGATCCCCACCAGGAACGCCTGCCGCATGAGCTTGCCGCCCTGGGCCCGATCACCTTTGGACTCCCACGCCTCGCGCAGGGATTTGCGCTGGCGAATCGCCTGTACGCCCAGGTAAATCAGGTACAGCGCACCCGCGATCTTGACCGTATTGAGTGCGATGGCCGAGGCCGCCACGAGCGTGCCGAGCCCGACCGCGACCAGGGAGAGCACCAGCAGCACGCCCAGGGAGTGACCGAGTACGGACAGCAGGGCCGCTTTTCGCCCGCAGGTGAGGGCGCGGCCGATGACGAACAGCACGCCGGGTCCCGGGATGACGATCAATACGGTGGCCGCGACGAAGAAGGCGGCAAGATTCGCGCCGGGTATCATCGGATCATTCTATGTTCCGGCGCAAGGGATTTCGGTGGGAATGCGCCCGGCGGACTCCCCGCTATCCGCGGAGCTCCTCGGGGAGCTGCTGCGGGTCCAGCAGCAGCCGCTTGGCATCCACATGCCGCACCTTGTCGGCCAGCTCCAGATTGTCGGTGAGCAACTGCCATTCGACATCGCGGATGGTGGTGCGGGCGCGCTCGATAATGTTCAGATCCCGGGTGCCCCAGGCGATCGGCATGGCGCTCACCGACTGCCACAGCTCACCCACCGAACCGGGCGCGCGGTCGATGCGCACCGTCACCGACGGCACCTGTTCGCCGATCCGATTGCGATGTCCGGGCAGGCTGCGCACCGTGCGGGTGACCAGCGCGTAGCGCGGGCCGTCGGTCTTGGGCTTGGCCAGATCCACCAGGGCCAGCAGCACCGTCTTGGATCCGTCGGTCTCCGAGACCACCGCGGGCACGAGTTCGCCCGCGGCATAGAGCCGATCGACCCGCCCGCGATGCGGTGTCCACAGGCCGATGAACAGCGAGGTGGCCGCCCCCAGCAGGAATGCCACCGCCAGCAGCCAGGACCACGGATGATTCACCCACACCAGAAACGCGGTGCCCAGGCCCAGCACAATGGCGGCGCCCACCCCGAGCACCCGCAAGCGCCGCAGATCGGCGACGACTTCGTTGACCGCCCGGGCATGCTCACGGTCCACCGCGAATTCGAAGCGTCGCACGTACGTTCCCTCCCGCCTACTGGAGGCTTCTCCTCCAGTTATCCTAACGTCGGCCCCAACAGGTCGTCCGCATCGGTGATGCGATAGGCATACCCCTGCTCCGCAAGGAAACGCTGCCGGTGCGCGGCGTATTCGGCGTCCAGCGTGTCACGTGCGACAACCGAATAGAAGTGAGCCTGGCCGCCATCCTGTTTCGGGCGCAACAGTCGCCCGAGCCGCTGCGCCTCCTCCTGCCGGGAGCCGAAGGTGCCCGAAACCTGGACGGCCACAGACGCTTCGGGGAGATCGATGGAGAAATTCGCGACCTTGCTGACCACCAGCACCGGAATCTCCCCGCGCCGGAAGGCGTCGAACAGCTCCTCCCGCTCCTTGGTGCGGGTGGAACCCTGGATGATCGGGGCGTTCAGATGCTCGCCCAACTCCTCCAGCTGATCCAGGTACGCGCCGATCACCAGACTCGGCGACCCCCGGTGCTGGGCCAGAATCGACTCCACCACAGGCAGCTTGGTTCGTGCGGTGGAGCACAGTTTGTAGCGCTCCTCCGGTTCGGCTGTGGCGTATGCCATACGTTCGGCATCGGTGAGCGTCACCCGCACCTCGACGCAGTCGGCCGGTGCGATCCAGCCCTGCGCCTCGATGTCCTTCCATGGCGCGTCGTAGCGCTTGGGGCCGATCAGCGAGAACACATCACCCTCGCGACCGTCCTCGCGCACCAGGGTGGCGGTCAGTCCGAGGCGGCGGCGGGACTGGAGGTCCGCGGTCATGCGGAAGACCGGTGCGGGCAGCAGATGCACCTCGTCGTAGATGACCAGACCCCAGTCGCGGCTGTCGAACAGTTCGAGATGGCGGTACTCGCCCTTGGTCTTGCGGGTGATCACCTGATAGGTGGCGATGGTGACCGGGCGGATCTCCTTGCGCTCACCGGAGTACTCGCCGATCTCCTCCTCGGTGAGCGAGGTGCGCGCCAGCAGTTCGCGCCGCCACTGCCGACCGGCGACGGTATTGGTGACCAGGATCAGGGTGGTGGCCTTGGCCTTGGCCATGGCCGCCGCGCCGACCATGGTTTTGCCCGCGCCACAGGGCAATACGACGACTCCGGAGCCGCCCGCCCAGAACGAGTCGGCCGCCATCTGCTGATAGTCGCGCAGTTCCCAGTGCCCGCCCTCGTAGTCGAGGTCGATATCGTGCGCCTCGCCGTCGACGTATCCCGCGAGGTCCTCGGCGGGCCAGCCGATCTTCAACAGCAGCTGTTTGATGCGACCGCGCTCGGACGGATGCACCACCACGGTGTCGTCGTCCACGCGTGCGCCGAACATGGGGGCGAGCTTCTTGTGCCGGAGCACCTCTTCCAATACCGCGCGATCGAGACTGACCAGGGTGAGCCCGTGCACCGGACTCTTGACCAGTTGCAGTCGGCCGTACCGGGCCATGGTGTCGACGATGTCCACCAGCAGCGGCTGCGGGACGGCGTACCGGGAGAACTTCACCAGGGCGTCGACCACCTGCTCGGCATCGTGACCGGCGGCGCGGGCATTCCACAGGGCCAGGGGGGTGATGCGGTAGGTGTGCACGTGCTCGGGAGCGCGTTCGAGCTCGGCGAAGGGCGCGATGGCCTGCCGGGCGGCGTCCGCGGCCTCGTGGTCGACCTCGAGCAGCAGTGTCTTGTCGCTTTGAACGATGAGTGGTCCGTCGGTCACGGCACCTCCTGGCTTCTCGGACCCGATCGGGCCGCAGTCCATTGTTCCTGATGGCACCGACAGGGGTCCGGACGGCTGCTACCTGCGCGGCTGCGGGCAATTCGGTGAAAACGGTCAAGCCCCGAGTTCCGGTGGCTACGATCACCTCCAACTTGGGCGGTTGTCCAGTTAATTCGCGTTACTCCGAAAGCTGAATAAGAGGTACCTATGCGCAGGGGACAGCGGGGCAGACGGTGGCTGGTGGGCCTGATGGCGGGTGCGCTCGGGGGAGCGCTGCTGGTCGCGCCGCCGAGCGCACAGGCCGCGCCGGGTATTGCGGCCATCCACACCGAGGGCGGCAGGTTCGTCGACGAGTTCGGGCGCGTCGTCCTGCTGCACGGTGTGAACAATGTGGACAAGGACGCGCCCTATATCCAGCTGGGGGATGGCTTCACCCTCACCGCCGAGGATGCCGCGCTACTGGCCGGGCACGGATTCAATACCGTGCGGCTCGGAGTGTCCTTCGACGGACTCATGCCGACCAAGGGCGTGGTCGACACCGCCTATCTGGATCGCGTCGCCGCCGTGGTGGACACCTTGGCGCAGAGCGGGATTCACACCCTGCTGGACAATCATCAGGATGGTCTGTCGAAGATATGGGGCGGCAACGGTTTTCCCGAATGGGCGCTGAAATCCCGTCCGGGAGTGCTGGAACCGAATCTCGGCTTTCCGCTCTACTACCTCATGCCGAGTATGAATCAGGGCTGGGATGAGGTGTGGGACAACGGTAATGGCGTGCTGGACTATCTCGGCACGGCGCTCGGCGCGCTCGCGGCACGCCTGGACGGGCATGCGGGCGTACTCGGCTTCGAGCTCATGAACGAACCGTGGCCGGGCAGCGCGTTCCTGTCCTGCTATCCGAACGGCTGCCCGGGCTTCGATGTGAAATACCAAGCGGCCATGCAGAAATTGACCGATGCGGTGCGGGCGCGCAATGCGAACACCATGGTGTTCTGGGAGCCCAATGTCACCTGGAACGAGACCATGCCCTCGAATCTGGGCAAGAATCCGCCGATCACCGCACCGGATATCGCCTTCGCCCCGCACGACTACTGCATTCCGAGTCAACTCGCCATCTACCTGGGCCTGCCCGCCTTCCTGCGCGCGCTCTGCCCGCTGCAACAGGACAAGACCTGGGGCAATATCGATTCCTTCACCCGGCGCACGCAACTGCCGACGCTGGTCACCGAATTCGGCGACGGTGATCCGACTGTCTTGCGCAACACCGTGATTCGTGCCGATGAGCGCTTCGTCAGCTGGCAGTACTGGCATTACTCGTCCCGTTTCGGCGCGGGTGGAATCCGCCCGGACCCCTTCCTCGGTGAGATCGGGCAGCAGCTGGTGCGGACCTATCCGCAGGCCACCGCGGGGACGCCCGGGCGCCTGACCTTCGATGCGGGCAACGGCGACTTCGCTTACAGCTACACACCTTTCACCGCTGGTAAGCCGACCGAGATCTATGTCTCGGATCTGCATTACCCTCGCGGTTATCAGGTCCGAGTGGACGGCGGCACCGTCACCTCGCCGGCGGGCGGGCGGGTGGTGACCGTCGTGGCCGACTCCGCGCGGCCGGTGACGGTTCGCATTACGCGGGCCGGTTCCGCGTAACGATCGGCGGGTGGCCGACGACACAGTCTTCGGCGCGACTTTCTGGACGTGCGCCCAAATCGAGAGGGAACAGATGACCTACCTGAGCCTGCAAATGCTCAATGCGCTCCTGCCCACCATCCTCAATATGTCCATGCTGGGTATGCGCGGCCTGCATATGCTCTGAAATACCCCTATTCGGTGATGCGTCCGCCGATCACGCACAGGTATCCTCACCGCGTTCACGGCAGCCGTGAACTGTACGGTGAGAAAGGTTTTCGCAGGTGAAGTTCACAGGAACGAGGCCGCTGCTGCGCCTCGTGCTGGCCCTCGTGGCCGTGGCGGTGGCCGCGCTGGCAGTGACCGGTTGTTCGATGGTCAAGGACGCCAGCAAGTCCGATACCGCCAAATCCAAGGTCGGCGATTGCATCAATGTGATCGCGGGATCCATGGTCGACTCCAAGACCGAGCCGGTCGACTGCTCTTCGGAGAAGGCGGTCTACAAGGTCGCCCAGATCTTCGACACCAAGACCGACTGTAAGCAGGAGCAGACCTCGTACGAGGAGACGCTCAATGGCGGGACCACCGCATTCCTGTGCCTGACGCCCAACTTCAAGGAGGGCGCCTGCTACAACGAGAGCCAGACCACCGGATACAAGAATGTCGCCTGCACCGCGCCGGAAGCCTCTTTCAAGGTGACCAAGCGCATCGACGGTCAGGCCGACGAATTCCTGTGTGATGCCGGCACCGCGATCGGCTTCCGCACCGTTTCGGATCCGAAAGCCACTTTCTGCCTGGGCAATCCCAAGTAGGAGCTATTCGACAAGCGCTACCGACGCGATTCGGTGCAGAGTGAAGTGCCGGATCGCGCCGGTGACCGGATCGAGTGCGTCCAATTGTCCGCCACCGACTTTGAGCGGTTCGACAATGCGCTGGGTGGCTATGCCCGAGGCGTCCACATAGCCGATATGCACGGGTCGCCTGGTGCGCGCGGCCAATTGGAGCAGATTCAGGGTGGCGGCCGTGGTGGTGCGCGATCCGTCCGAGCGTACCGTCTGACCCGAACGTGACTGTGCCGCACGCTCACCCGCGCGCAATTCCGAGACCAGTGCCCGAAGTTGTTCCGGGCTGGGCGGATTCGGCCGCCAATTCGGCTTCTGGCCATTGCGGGCCGGGATGCGCGCGCCGCGCGGGCGCAGATCCACGATCGCGCCGGAGGAGTCCTCCCCGGCGGGGCTGAAGCCCGCCGCGCGCAGCTGTTCCAGCACCTCGTTCAGCGAGGCCTGCGAGATCGCCACGGTCGGTGCGACCGCCCGCAGCGCCAACTGCCCGGCGACCGGTGCGGCCAGCACCTCGGCCAGCAGCGCGGGATCCTCACTGCGGACGAAGGATTGGGCCATACCCGCGCGCAGTCGGCCGTGCCGTCGCGCCACATCGTCGATGAGGTAGGTCAGCGCCTGCGGCACCGGGGTGCGCGAATGCGCGCTGAACAGATTGTGCAGTTCGGCAGCGGTGGCGCCGCCGTCCAGGGCGCGCCGCACCGAGGTGTCGCTCAACCGGTACACCGTTGCGGCTCCGGCGGATTCGACATCGGCGACGAGTGAGATCCGCTCCTGGAGTTCGGGCACGAGCGGTCCGGGCGCGATAATCGTCAGATCCGCCTGTACCAGCACATGATCCACGGGCACGGGCAGCGCCGCCGCCATCTCCGATTCCGCGTCCTCCGGGCGGCCGTGCAGCAGCGCCCGGCCCGCCGAGGTGATCGCGCCGCGCGCGGCCAAACCCAGCGTCTCGGCCTCCGCGAGCGTGCGCTGCACCGACTCCAGGCGATAGTGCCGCCGCCGGCGCGGCTGCCGCCAGGCCAGCGTCCGCGCCAGATCGGCGGCGGAAACCGCATTGCCGGTGGGGTATTCGGCCAGCAGGCTCAGCAGTGCGCGGCGATCGCGAACGGCGTGCACATTGCGCAGTTCGGCCGAGAGCGCGGCCAGGGGTTTGTCATTGGCATCGCGCAGCCCGATCATCCACGGGAAGCGATCCAGGTCCAGCCACGCCTGCGCCAGCACCACCCAGCGGCGCGACGGCACCACGGCCAGCCAGGCGTCGGCGGTGGTGGTGGGCGCCCAGAAATCCTCGGTGCCGTCATCGGGAAGCGGTTCGGGCGAGCCCTTGTCGAGCAGCCGGGCGGCGGCCAGCACCTCGGCGATGAGGCCGATGCGGGCCTCGTCGACACCGGTCTGTTTGACCACCCGCCGGATCTCCCGCACCCCGAGGCCGCCGGAGCGCAGCGCGGGCGCGGGGGTCTGGCCGAGCACCTCGAGAATGGATGCGCTGTGCCGCAGCAGTTCTCCCACCTCGCCGGCGGCCGCGGCATTCACATCCGAACTGGTTTGTTTGCGTAGTTCCGGCTGCGGTGGGGTCAGCGCGTGCGGATCGGTGACCGGTTCGCCCCGCAGTACCTGACCGACCGACAGCGGTAGTTCGACCGTCTCGTCGTCGATCCAGTTCAGTAGTCGGCGCGCCAGCAGGCGCTGTACCGGCCGATCCGCCGGGGTGCCCGGGGCTGCGTCCCGGGTGCGCCCGCGCGGTCCGGTCGCCGCCAGTGTGTCCAGCAGTCCGCGCTCGGGCGGATTCAGCTCCGCCAGGGCGGCCTCGATCTCGGGTTCGGTGAGCGCGTCCGGTAGTTCGGTGGTGCTGCCCAGCGGCCAGGGCAGCGCCTCCTGCGCGGCGGTGGTCAACCGCAGCGCCTTGTCCGACCCCCACACCAGCGCGCGAGCGCGCAGCGTGGCCACCGCGGCATCGAGGGCCGCCTTGCCGACCCGATCCCCGAGCAGTTTGGTCAATGCGGTGCGCGGTACCGGTTTCGGATCGCGTAAAGCGGCGGCCCCCTGCACCACCAGGGTTTCGATGACCGCGAAGTCGAGTGTGTCGAGCTCGTCGGTGGCGCGCAGGACCGAGGCGCGCTGTTCGGTCCGCGCCGCCAGCACCGCCATCGAGGCGGGCAGCGGCACCGCGAGATCCGGGCGCAGCTGCAACAGCTCCACCAGTGCCGCGTCCGAGAGCGCGGCCAGCCAGTCGGTGAGCGTCGTGGGCTCGGGAGTCTTCGCCGCGGCGGCCTTGCGCGGTTTGGCGGCCTTGGCCGCTCGGCCGGCGGAGCTCGCCGCGCGGGCATCGCTCTCGGCGCCGTCGGTCGCGGGGGCGCTGCCGTTCTCGGCAGGGGGAACGGTATCGGTCACTTCACCCGATCCAGGCGGAAGACTGCTTCTGTCTCGAATACCCGGTGAGACAGGCGGAATGGGCGCCGCGGGCCCGCGGGAACGCTGCCGGGCGCACGGCGAAGGGGCGGTATGAGGCGCGGTGCGACGGCCGCCGCGGATGCGACGGCCGCATCGGAGCGAGCCGCGCCGTCAACCGCATGGTTATCGGTGGAAGGCTGATCAGCGATTGATGATCGTGTGCGGGTGCACGTAGGGCAGCTGATCCACGGGAAGCGGGAACTCGGTGTCCTCACCGTACGGGGAGAGGCCGCCCGAGCGGGTCGACGAGAGCTCGGTGACGGCGTGATCGCCATTGGCCGTCTCCGGCCAGCCATTGTCGACGTAGGGTTTCTTCGATTTGTTCACCACGCGCTCATTCTGGCATGCGGGGTGTGCGAGTGCCCCCTCCGGCACCCGGAAGTTTGCCCGCGGCACGGCGTTCGGGCAGCAACACCGGTGTGCGGCAAACACAAACGCCCCGCATCGTCATTGATGCGGGGCGTTCGTATACGCGAAGCAGGTGTCTCAGTTGGGAAGCAGACCCTTGTTCGCCTGGAAGAAGTTCACGATCGTCGGATCGAGCTGAGTGTTGTTGGCCTTGCTCACATTCAGGAAGTCGAGCACCGGCTGCGGGATGTTGATGCCCTGCTGCTGTGCGATCTCCATGGCGCGGTCCACGGCCTGGAAGACCTGCTGGCTGCCGTCGGCGGCCTGGACGTTGCCCGGGGCCGGGGGATTCCACTTCGTCGGCGCTTCCGTCTGAGGGGCGGTGCGCTGCGACGGGGCGCTGTGCAGGCCGAGGTTCGCGGAGCAGGAGGGCCATGCGCTCCAGCCCTGCGAGGCGAGCACCTTCTCGGCGACTGCGATCTGTTGTTCGCGGCTGGCCTGGTTGGCGGTGGGGGCGTATTCGCCGCCGCCGTGGGCGGTCCAGGTGCTGGGCGAGAACTGCAACCCGCCCTGGAAACCGTTCCCGGTGTTGATACCCCAGTTGCCTCCGGCTTCGCACTGTGCGAGGCGATCCCAGTCGGAGTCGGGTGCCGCGCTGGCGTTACCGGCCATGGCCACTCCGGCTCCGCCGAGGGCGATGCCCGTCAGGGCTACCTTGGCGACCGTGCGACCGGTGTTACTCGGCTTGCGATGGCGTCCACTCATGTTCGGGTTTTCCTCTCGTACGCGCCTCGAGGCATGACTACCGGGGGCGAACTGAGAGGTCGTCCGCTCCGGCGCGCTGATGCGCGCTGTTCCTCGCCCTCACCCCTGGTTCCAGTTGGGGTCCGTGCCCGCGGGGTGAGGTTCGGTGCGGCGGGCCGGTGGCGCCGGGCTGACCCGGCTGAGGAGTGACACTACGACGGCTGCCGCGAAAAATCACCATTTGGTAACCGTCGTGTCTGTCCGGGACGCTATCCGGCCCAACGGGTTCCGCATACCGTCTGCGCAGGTGGTCACGGCGAGTCCGGCCCGGTAGCGGTCTGTCACCCGGCTGTGACCGTTCTGTTATGTGATGAAGATCACACGCATGGCCGGGTAACGAAGTGGGCAATCGGACGTGTCACAGACGGGAATCGGCGCGCGCCCGATCAGCGCGCCCGGCGACCCGACCACAGCGCGAATACCAGCGCCAAGAGGAATCCGAGGGGTGCCGCCATCGCGGTCAGGTAGAGCCACAGCCCCGGCTCGGAATCGGTCAACAGTCCGACGCCGAAGATTGCGACGATTGCCAGCAATCCCACCGCGAACAAAGCCATGGCGATATAGAGGAGCCAGCTTCCGGACCTGCGCGGAGCCTGCTGAGAAGAGGTGTCGGACACCCTAAGACCGTAAAACTGATGTGCTTGGGCTATACGCACCGGGGTAGACTCGGCCCAATCGCGTCCTGCCATCGCTGTGGGGCGCGTTCTTTTCGCAAACGCAAGGTTGCGGACGATTGGTCCGACAGCCAACAGCTGTGCCCGGCGAGCCCGGGCATCGAATGACGAACGGGTGAGCGCAGTGCCGACCGGCAAGGTGAAGTGGTACGACGTCGAAAAGGGCTTCGGCTTCCTTTCCCAGGACGAGGGTGAGGACGTCTATGTTCGATCGTCGGCGCTGCCCGAAGGTGTCGAAGCGCTCAAGCCTGGACAGCGGGTCGAATTCGGGATGGCGGCGGGTCGCCGCGGTCCGCAGGCGCTGAGCCTGAAGTTGCTCGAAACCCCCACTGTCCGTGGGCCGGAGCGCGAACGCGGTGAACGCCGGCCCCGCGGCGAGGGCCCGATCAATCGCAAGTCCACCGATGAGCTGCACGGCCTCATCGAGGACATGATCACGATTCTGGAGACCAAGGTGCAGCCCGATCTGCGCCGCGGCAAGTATCCGGATCGCAAGACCGCCCAGCGCATCGCCGAGGTTGTGCGCGGCGTCGCGCGCGAGCTCGACCACTAGCTCGCGCGCGAGCGCGACGCTTAGGTCGCGGCCGAAAAATCAACGGGCCCCGGTGAGTTCGACTCACCGGGGCCTCGTCGTCCGCGAGAAGGCCTGTGCCGCTCGCGTTTACGTCACTGGATCTCGAGACCCTGGTACGCCGGGGTGTGGATGGACCAGATGGCGCTGGGCACCCAGCCCACATTGCCCGCCGCGTCCATGGCGGGCACCGGCAGGTACAGCTCGGCCACGGCGAGGGTGATCTGCGGATCTTTCGGGGTGGGCACCGTGATGGCGTACGGCGTGCCGTCGCTCTTGACCTCGGTGTTGACCAGGCCCTTCTTGTAATCGTCATAGGAGAACGCGCCGACGGCGACATTGTCGCCGGGGATGCGGTACCAGAGCTTCATCCGCCAGGGCGCGTTCGCGATCTCCTTGGGCAGCGAGATCTGCAGCGGCGTGCCCGAGGGCACATCCAGGTTGGAGATCGATTCGCTGGTGTCGCAGTCGTTCAGATCGATCTGGCTGTTCGCGACCTTCGGATCGCAGAACATGAAGGGCCGCACCGTAACCGCTTTACCGTGCGCGTACGCGGTGATCTCCGGCTCCGGCTCGCTCGCGCGCTGGGCCACCACCACGATGACGGCGACATAGGCCACGGCCACCACGAGCAGGGCCGCGAGTAGCGCGACGATCGTGCGGGCTTTCGGTTTGCTCACCGTTGATTCCTGTCCTCACTGGGTGGGCTCCCCGGTGCCGTGAGCGCCGGGGATCTCCTGCTGCGCGTGCTGCGGTCGATTGCCGCCCAAACCGGGCAGCAGCGAATGTCCACGGTAGCTGACCGCCGTTTGCGCCAGCCCCAGCGCCATCACCGCCGTGACCGCAGCGAAACCTTTCCACCAGTCGGTGGGCAGCAGCACGCCCATTGCGCCGCCGATCACCCAGGACAGCTGCAAAACCGTCTCCGACCTGCCGAAACCGGAGGCGATGGATTCGGCGGGCAGGTCATCCTGAATGGCGGCGTCCAGCGAGACCTTGGCCAGTGCGCTCGCACCCGCGGCGACCAGAGTGGCCGCGATCGCGCCGATCAGGTTGTTCAGCACGATGGCCGCGGCTGCGGCCGCGACGCAGGAGAGCGTGCAGAGCAGCACGATCAGGGTCGGCGGCCCAATTTCATGCGCGCGCCCGTGGCATTGCCGGCGAAGTTGCCGATGGCGGCGGCCGCGCCGACCAAGCCGAGCATGGCGGCCTGCTGCACCGGGCGGTGTTCGGTGGCCTTGGCGACGAACGCCACATAGAAGGTGAGGAATCCGGTGAGGACACGGACGGTGCCATTGCCCCACAGACCGGTGACCACCGCGCGGCCCAGCGGCTGACGGCGGTTGCCGGGCTGGATCTGCGCGGCCTTGGTGGCGTCCAGCACCTCGGTGTGCGAATCATCACCGTGATAGGTCAGGGTAGCGGGCACCTCGCCCTCGGTGACCTCCACCCAGGACGGGATCTTCAGGCTGAGATAGCAACCGGCTCCGGCCAATACGGCCGCGAACAGCAGTGCGCCCGCCGAATGCGCCACCGAGGCGATGAGACCCGCCACACCGCCCGCGCCCAGCGTGCCGCCCACCAGGCCGAAGACGGTGAGCCGGGAATTGGTGCGCACCAGATCGATTCCCGGCGGGAGTACGCGCGGTGTGACCGCGCTCTTCAATACCGAGAACGATTTACTCAGAATCATCATGCACAACGCGAGCGGGTAGAGCGCCCAGTTGTCCACATTGAAGATCAGCAGCACCGCCACCAGCACACGCACAGCGAACGAACCGGCAAGGGCCAGTCGGCGACCGCGCTGCAAGCGGTCCAGCATGGGGCCGATCAGGGGTGCGATCACCGCGAACGGGGCAATGGTGATCAACAGGTACAGCGCGACCTTTGTCTTGGATTCGGCTGTCGCACTGGCGAAGAACAGGGTGTTGGCCAATGCCACGGCAACCGCGGCATCGGTGGCGAAGTTCGCCATGGTCGCGTAGACCAGCGCGGTGAGCCCGGACTCCTCGGCCCCGTCCGCCTTGGCGGCCCGCTGGAAGGTCGCGAAACCGCGCTCGGTCAGCTCGATACTGCGCCGCGCGGCCACCCGGGTCACGGTGAGCTTGCGCGGCGGTTTGTGCAGTCCGGCATCGCTGATCTGCTCGGTCTCACCGTTCCGCTCATGCGAATGCGGCAGCGGCCGAGTCGTTTCCGGCCGGGCGACCTGCGAGTGCTCGGGCCGTGCGGGAAAGGGCTTGGTGTGCGGGGTTTCCGGCGGGATCGGCTCGGAGCGGCGGCGGGACCATCGCGAGATGTGCCGGTGCTGGTCGGCCGGTTTTCCCGATCCGGGCGCGGGGCCGGGCGTGTCGGAGGGCTGTGCGGGGGTGCGGTGGGCCAGGAACTCCGGCACCTCGGACTCGCTCCCGGTTGCCGGTCGCGACGGCTTGTTGGCGGGCGGATACCGGTCGTAACCGGGATGCCGTTCGATGAGCGGAGACTCCTCATCCCCCCACCGACCGGAGTCGGCGTCAGGGTCGCGGGGAGTCGTCACGCGGTCAATTCTTGCAGTGTCGAACGACAGCGTCGTCACTACGGCGGGTGTGCACCGCCACAAATCCTCCCGAACATCGCAATTCGGGCGTGTCGAATCGGTGCTCAGGCGGGGGTGAAACGGACTTCGTATGTGGTGGGCCACTTCTTTCCGGTGAGCAGGAAATGGTCGGTGCCGGGCACGGCGGCTATGCCGTTCAGGACATCGGCCCCGGGCAGTCGCTCCGCCCGCGGATACAGTGCGGAGGCGTCGATGGTGTGCAGGACAGCGCCCGTTTCGGGGTCGATGTGCAGGATGGTGTCGGTGGGCCAGGCATTGGCGTAGACCGAACCGTCGGGGGCGCAGTCGAGTTCATTGAGCCGACTGCCCCGATGGCTGGTGAGCGTGATGGTTCCGGTGGGCGCGAAGGTATTCCGATCGCGGAAGGTGAGGGTGTCGCCGCCATTGCTCATGACAATGCGCTCGCCCCGGGTGCACAGGCCCCAGCCCTCGCCCTCATAGGTGGTTCTGCGCAGTTCGGCAAGGGTTTTCGGGTCGCGGGCGAGGGCGATGCCGTCCCGGTAGGTGAGCTGCCACAGCAGGTCCCCGGCCCTGGTGATGCCCTCGCCGAACAGGGGTGCGGCCAGCTCGGCGCGCGCGAACTCGTGCGCGCCGTCGAGGGTGCTTGCGCGGATATCCGACAGGCCCGACAGCCCCGTGCTTTCGTACAGCGTGTCCCCGTCGATCTCGAGTCCTTCGGTGAAGGACTGCGTGTCGTGCGGGCGAGTCGCGATGACTTCGACTCGCAGACTCGGCGTGTCGTCAGCTCTGTCGCATGCGGTGATTGCGGCGGCCAGGCACATGGCTGTGGACAGCACGATCTTCCCGGCCGCTACCGGTGCACGACGTTTGCGCTCCATACGGCAAAATGTAGGGCGTGAGCGCGGTTGGAGTTTCGGAGTCCGGTGTTCGGCCGATCCTGGCGGAGGCGGTCGACCTGGCTCGCCATGCGCTCCTGGAGTTGGAGCCGCTCGGTGTCGGCAGGCATATCGGTGTCACCGCCGACGATGATTCGGCGGCCACCCATCACTTCGAGGCCACGTTGCCGGGCTATCGCGGCTGGCAGTGGGCGGTCGTGGTGGCCGCCCCGCCCGAGGCGACCCATGTCACGGTGAGCGAATCGGCGCTGCTGCCCGGCCCCGACGCACTCATCGCACCCGACTTCCTGCCCTGGGATCAGCGCATCCGCCCCGGGGATCTCGCGCCCGGCGATCTGCTCGCCCCGCCCGCCGGTGACCCCCGTCTGGTCCCCGGCTATCTGGCCACCGGTGATCCGGTCGTCGACGAGGTCGCCCTGGAACTCGGCCTCGGCCGCCCCCAGGTGCTGAGCCGCGAAGGCCGCGAGGAGGCCGCCGAGCGCTGGTTCTCCGAATTCGGCCCGGATACCGATATGGCCCGTGCCGCACCGGGAACCTGTGGTGCGTGCGGATTCTTCGTGCCGCTCGCCGGTGGTCTGCGCGCCGCGTTCGGCGTCTGCGCCAACGCCATGGGCGCGGACGGCCGTGTGGTGCATGTGGAATACGGCTGCGGCGCGCACTCCGATACCGAACTTCCCACCGGTGCGGGCTCCCCGGCCTTCGAGGCTTTCGACGACGCCGCGTTCGACGTGATTCCGGCGGCGGAGCTCCGTAAGCCGGAGCCTGCCCCCGAGACCACGGCTGGCGCGGTGGAGACTCCAGTTGGCGTGGTGGAGACCGACGCCCTCGCAGTGGAGGCTCCAGCGGCTGCGGCTGCGGCTGCGGCAGAGGCTCCCGCGGCTGAGGCAGTGGTCGGCGAAGCTGTGGCTACGCCCGCGAATAATATTGCCGCCGAAGCGGATTCGAGCACTGCCGATTCGAGCACTGCCGATTCGAGCACTGCCGATTCGAGCAGTGCGGAGTCGAGCAGTGCGGCGTCGAGCACCGCGGCGTCGGCCGCGATCGTCGACAACGCGGGCGAGGCGGTGACGGTGGCCGAACCGCTGTCCGACGCCGGATCCGTGGTGACTGTCGAAGCGGCCGCCGTCGCCGAGAATTTCACCGGGGCGTCGAATTTCACCGGGGCGTCGAATTTCACCGATGCATCGGATTCCACTGCGGTCGAAGGTATTTCGGACGCCGTCGCGCCCGAATCGACCACCGCCGCGGAGCCGAGCACGCCCGCGGACAATGTCATTCCCGCCCCGTTCGATATGGCCGATCCCGATGCGGTGGTCGATGACGCCTGGGGTGTGAGCGCGGTGCGCGTGGAGGCCGAGACCGGTGCGGTGCGGCCGGAGGACTCCGGAGCCCCGGAGTAGTCGACGGCGCGCGCGGCCGGGATATCGGACGCCGACACGGTGAGCGGGTTGGGTCATTCGGTCCCGCCCGGGTTTGAATTCAGCACGGCGGTTCCCGCCGCGCTTCGTCGTGCCTTCCGGCTGATTCGGGCACGGCGGGTGGTATCGCGGCGGCCGGGCGCACACGAGCGGAAGGATGCGTGGGTTGAACGGCGGTAGGGCAGTGGGGGATCCGTTCGATACCGCGGGACTGCGGGCGGGGGTGATCGCCGCCTGGCTGGGCTCGCCCACCCGATTGCGCGAGGACGCCGCCACCGAGGCGGATCTGGTGCGCGCGGGCTATCGGGATCGGCTGCTGACCGAGTTGGCGCAGAACGCCGCCGATGCCGCCGCCAAGGCGGGGGTGGCCGGAAAGGTCGATGTCCGACTGGATGGGCGCACCCTGCATATCGCCAATACAGGTGTGCCGCTGGATGTTTCGGGTGTACACGCGCTGACCGCGCTGCGCGCGTCGGCCAAATCCGGTGCCGATGCCGCGGTGGGCCGCTTCGGTGTCGGCTTCACCGCCGTACTGAGCGTTTCGGACGAGATCGAGTTTCTTTCCACCGGTGGTTCGGTGCGCTTCTCCCGGGCCGAGACGCTGGCCCTCATGCGCGCGGAAGGGGTGGAAATCCCGGATGTGGACCAGGATTTCGCCCCGCCCGCCCTGCGCCTGGTCTGGCCGAAGGACGCGGAGCCCGCGACCGGATTCGACAGTGAGATCGTGCTGCGGCTCCGCGACGACGTGGGCGCCGAGGCCCTGCTCGCGGGCATGCGCGCCGAAGCGGTGGATCTGCTGCTGGAATTGCCCGCCCTGCACAGCATTCGGATCGCCGGTGACGAGATCACCAGTGCGGTCACCGATCTGGACAACGGCATACAGGAATTGCGGATCACCGGCGAATGGGAGGACCGCCGCTGGTGGCAGTTCCGGACCGCGCGCTCACGCTGGTTGCTGCCGGTTCGGCAGGGCCGTCCGGTTACCGCCGCGCCGGATGTGCTGCGTGCCCCGACCCGGTCGGATGAGGAATTGTCGCTGCCGGCGTTGCTGATCGCCGACATTCCGATGCAACCGGATCGCCGCCGTCTGCTGCCGGGCGTCCGGATCGCCGAATTGGCCTCGGGCTACGCCGATTTCGCGTTGGCGCTGCCGCCCGCGGATCGTCTGGTGCTGGTACCCACCCCGGGCTTCGCCCGCAGCGAGGCGGATGCCACGCTGCGCGAGGCCCTGCTCGCCGAACTCCGGGAAACCGCCTGGCTGCCGGTCTTACGGGGACCGGATACGGCCCCCGGTGGCGACCCGCGATCGGGTGCCGATCCGCTGCTCGATATCGATGCCGCCCTCGCTGCGAATGCCGCGCGGGCCGCCGCACCCGCCCCCGGGACCTCCGAGGCCGAACTCCAGCTCGAACTCGATCTCATGGGTTCGGAGCCGAGCGTGAATGGTGTTCTCGGCCATGATCTTTCACGCGAATCGACCGAGCCCCCGCAACGCATGCCCGAGTCCGGGCCGACCGCGGTCGAGCCGCGTCACGCGAGCGTCTTCACCGGTGTGACCGCCGAATTGGCGGGTTTGCTGGCGGAGCTGGTCGGCCCCCTGGTTATCCCGGAGCTTTCCGGCCGCCCCGGATCGGACGCGCTCGGCGCCCTGGACGTGCATCGTCTCGGTCTGGCCCGGATAGCGGAGCTGTCCGGCAGCCTGGAACGCCCGGCGCAGTGGTGGTATGCGTTCTACGACACCCTGGAGCCGTTCGTGCTGGATCCGCTGTCGGTGGAGGAGTTGGGCGCGCTCGCGGTGCCGCTCGCCGACGGCCGGGTGGTGACGGGTCCGCGCACGGTGGTCCTGGATGATCAACTGGAGACGGCCATTCCGGTGCACTGGGCGCGCCTGGTGCATCCCGAGGCCGCGCACGATCTGCTGGGCCGCCTCGGCGCGCGCGCCGCGACCCCCGAGGATCTGCTGAACGACCCTGCCCTGCAAGCGATTCTGGAGGACGACCCGAGCGATCCGGATACCGTGGAGGCGGTGCTGAACCTGGCCGCGCACGCACTGCCCGGCACCCTGCCCTCCTGGCTCGGCCTGCTCGAATTGCCGGACGGCACCGGGGAATTGCTGCCCGCCGACGAACTCCTGCTGCCCGGCGCCCCGCTGGCCCGGGTGCTGGTGGCCGAGTCGCCGTTCGAGACCATCGCCGAACAGACCCTGGAGCGATACGGCCGGGATGCCTTGCGCGCCATCGGCGTCGGCTGGAGTTTCACCGTGCTGATCGAGGAGGATCCCACCGGTCCGGATCATCACCTCGATGACGAGGACCGTTGGTGGGAGGATCTGCGGGAGGATCCGCCGGTGCTGCGGGCGGTCCGCGACCTGGACCTGGTGGACGAGGACCAGTGGCCGGAAGCCTTGCGCCTGTTGCTCTCCGACGAAACCACCCGCCCGCTGCTCGCCGATCGCGACGGCTACACGGCCTGGTGGTTGCGTAAGCACGCGCAGATCGACGGCATCCCGCTGGGCCTCATGCGCCATCCCGAGGATGAGAGCCTGCACGGCCTGCTCCCCGCGATTGCGGGCTTCGCCGATCCGGATCTGCGCATCCTGCGCGGTGTGCTGTCCGCTCCCGAGATCATGACCGCCCAACTGGCGGAGGAGCTCCTGGACGCGCTCGCGGATCCGGCGAGAATGCCCACCCCCGAAGCGATTTCGATCACCCACCGCCGCCTCGCCGAGGCCATGGCGGCGGGCCTGCTCGATGTCGACGACCTCGATTTCCCGGGTCAGGTCCGCGCGCTGTCGGGTGCGGTCATCGATCCGGCCGACGCATTGGTCCTGGACCAGCCCTGGTTCGGCCCCGCGCTGCCCGCCGACCGCCTGGTGGTGGGTGATATCGCCACGGCGCATTCCCTTGCCGCACTGCTGGATCTGCCCCTGGCCTCGGAGGCGGTCACCGCGGAGGTGCTCGGCACCGGCCGCGCGACCACTTGGAGCGCGGACCCGCTCGGCATCCTGCTCCGCCTGCAACTCGGCACCCCAACCCGCACAGGCGAACTCGTCATCCACGACGAACTCCGCGTCCGCCTCACCGGCGCGGTGGAAGCCACCGTCTCGGTCCCGTGGTGGCAGGTCGGGGACACCACGCACGTGCGGTCCCCGCGCGAGGGCAGCTGAAATGACTCCGGCGCGCGAGGGATTCGCGCGCCGGGGGAGGGTGGATTGTTCAGGAGGCGTGTGAGCAGACCATGGTTGCTAGGAGGTCCAGCTGTTCGCGGACCGCGGCGCTGTCATTGTCGACGAGCCAGCGCAGCACGATGCCGTCGATGGCGTTGAGCGTGAAGCGGCTCAGCGTGGCGACGGGAATATCCCACTGGGTGCCGGTGGCTTCGCGGGCGTGTTCGACGATGTCGGCGAGTGTGGAGTCGTTGAACGTGTACTGCTCGCGAGCGATTGCGAGTTTCGCCGGAGTTTGTTCGCCTTCGCGTAGTGCGTAGGTGGTGGTTTCGTAGGTGAGTAGTTGTCGTTCGGGTGTGGCTTCAACGTTGAGCCACATGAGTTCCAGGGCGGCGCGCACCAATTTTTGAAGCGCTTCTTTTCCAGTTCCGACGTCTTGCCATACCGCTTCGTTGGCATCGACGGAATCTCGCAATTCCATCGAAAGCGCCTTGACCAGCTCGGTCATCAGCTGGTCTTTGTTTTCGAAACAGTAATGCACCACACCGAGCGAAACACCGGCTGCCTGTGCAACATCGCGCGTGGTAACTCCTGCCACGCCCTTTTTTTCGGCAAGGCCGATGGCCGCCTCGATAAGGTGGGCCCGTCGTTCTTCGACGCTCAATCGGGAGGACACTCCAGGGAGTTAAGCGTCCGGGAAGCGTGCAGTCAATTCGCGCGCTGCGAAATTCTTGACTGGACGAACGTCCAGTTCTATGGTTCGCTGCCTTCCGGAACGGAAGGAGACGCGAATGGCGCTGTCGGACAACGGAACGGCCGATCCGAGCGAGGTCGCGACCGTCTCGCGCAGAACCGTGCTGGCCGGCGCCGCGGTGGGCACCGCGGCCCTCGCTGTTTCGGCGACATTCGCGCAACCGCAGGGTGTGGCGCACGCGGATTCCGGCGAATACCTCGTCGGAGTGGGCATTTCAGACATAACCGGTCCGGCTGCCGAATGCGGCATGATGGGTTACTCGCAATTCGGACAGGACACCGCCGGTATCCACCTGCGCCCGCGCGCCCGCGCCTTCGTCTTCGGCACCCAGGCGCAGCGCCTGGTCTACGTCGTCGCAGACAACGGCATGATCTTCCAATCCGTGCACCGCGGCGTCATGACCGAACTCGCCAAGCGATTCGGAGATCGCTACACCGAGCAGAACGTCCTGCTCACCTCGACGCATTCGCACGCCACCTGCGGCGGCTCCAGCAATGACTACGCCTACAACCTGTCCATTCTCGGATTCCAGCAGCAGGTGTACGACGCCGAGGTGAACGGCATCGTCGAGGCCATCGTCGCCGCCGACGCCGATCTCGCGCCCGGCAGCCTGGCCCTGGGCCGGGGTGAACTGCACGACGCCAGTGTGAACCGTTCCCGGATCGCCTGGGAGCGCAATCCCGAAGCGGATAAACAGGTTTACCCCGATGCCATCGATCCGGCCGTCACCGTGCTGTCGCTGCGCCGGGGCGGTCGCGAGATCGGCGTCATCACCTGGTTCGCCACCCACAACACCTCGATGAGCAATACCAACCGGCTCATCAGCGCCGACAACAAGGGTTACGCCTCATACTCGTTCGAGCACGAGGAACACGGCGTCCGCTATCTGGACGGCTGCGATTTCGTGGCGGCCTTCCCGCAGACCAACTCCGGCGATATGTCGCCCAACTTGAATCTTCATCCCACCGACGGGCCGACACGGAACGAATTCGAGAACACCCGGATCATCGGCGATCGCCAATACCGCGCGGGGAAGGCCGCTCTCGCCGCGGCCCGGCCGCTGAGCGGACCGGTCGACAGCATGCTCTGCTATATCGACATCGCCGATATCGAGGTCGACGGCCGCTGGACGCCGAGCGGGCAGCCGCGCCATACCGCACCCGCCTGCGCGGGCGTATCCCTCATCGCGGGCAGTACCGAGGACGGCCCGGGCCTGCCCGGCATCCCCATTCCCGAGGGGGTGCGAAATCCGTTCGTGGACGCGCTCGGTGGCGTCAACCAGCCGATTCCGGACTGGCTCGCCGACGCGCAGGCCCCCAAAGCGATCGTCGCGCCCCTGGGCATCATGCCGCCGGTGCCGTGGGTGCCGAGTGTGGTGCCGTTGCAGCTCGTGCGCATCGGCGAGCTCTATCTCGCCTGTGGCGGAGCGGAATTCACCATCACTTCCGGTCTGCGCATTCGCCGCGTGGTCGCCGAGGCGCTGGGCGTTCCGCTCGAACAGGTACTCATGCAGGGCTACGCCAACTGCTATCACGAGTACGTGGCCACCCCCGAGGAGTACGACGCCCAGCAGTACGAGGGCGGATCCACGCTGTACGGCCGCTATACCCTGCCCGCCTATCAGCAGGAATTCCACCGGCTCGCAACGGCTTTCGCCGCCCAGCAGCGGGTGCCGCGCGGACCCGCCCCGCGTGATGTGTCCACTCTGCAGCCCAATTTCGCCGCCGCGCCCGGTCCGGACGCCACACCGCCCGGCGCGAACTTCGGCGAGGTGCTCACCCAGCCCGCCGCGAGCTATGCCCCCGGTGACCAGGCCGCGGTCGAATTCGTCTCCGCGCACCCGAAACACAACGCCCGCCGCAATGGGACGTTCCTGGAAGTGCAGCGCGCCAACGGATCCGGCTGGACCCGGGTCGCCAACGAGGGCGAGTGGGCGGTCAAGTTCTACTGGGCCCGCAGTGGTACGGATATCTCGAAAGCCCGGTTTACCTGGGACATTCCGGCCGGGACCGCGGCGGGCCGCTACCGCTTCCAGCACTTCGCCGATCAGCTCGCCGCCGACGGCAGCCTGCGCCCGTTCACCGGAACCTCGAACGAATTCGACATCGCCTGAGCCGCCCCCGTCATCCGGGCATGTTCTCGGCCGGGATCCACACTCGCGGCGCGGCAACCTGTTTCGGTGGATCCCGCCCGAAAGCGCGCCGGGATGATGAGACTTGTCGTTCCGGGATGACCAGGCTGGTCGTTCCGGGATGGCAGGGGGTGTTTCGGCTCAGTCCAGTCCGAGTTGCGCGCCCTTGTCCCCGCGCCGCGCACCCCGGCGCTGAATGGCGAAGATGGTGTAGCCGAGCAGTCCGACCCCCAGCCCCATCAGGCAGACGGGGCGGGCGGTGGCCCAGTCGTCGTTCAGCCAGACCGCGATACTGGCGATCAGGAAGCCGATGCTGCCGATGGCCAGCACCGGGCGCGGGTCGGTGAAGCGCGGTGGGATTTCCGGGACGGGCTGGGTCACAGGTTTCAGCGTAACCAGTGCGGGGGTAATAGGGAGTGGGGGCGCGTACCGGTGGGTTCGCCGCCCGGTGGCGGGGCTCGAATCCTGCATGTCGGTGCGGGTGTACCGCGGGACCGCACGAACAGGCGTCCCGTGCGCGGGGCGTCCCGTATCGTTTCGCTCTGTGACAACGCCTCCCGATATTCGAGCGCTCGCCGGTGAACTGTCGCTGGCGGTGGTGCGCTTGACGCGACATCTGCGAGGTAGGCGCGCCGATGCCCAGATTTCGCTGACCCAGCTCTCCGCGCTCGCGACGCTCAATCGCGACGGGGCGATGACCCCGGGCGGGCTGGCGGCCAAGGAGCGCGTACAACCGCCGTCCATGACGCGGGTGATCGCGTCCCTGTCGGAAATGGCGCTGGTACAACGTGATCCGCACCCGACCGACGGCCGGCAGATCATCGTCTCGCTGTCCGAGAACGGGCGCGCACTCATCGCCGATGAGACGCACGCCCGCGAAGCCTGGATGACCGAACAGCTCTCCCGGTTGAGCCCGGATCAGCTGTCGGTGCTGGCGCAGGCCGTCGGCATCATGAAGCAGATCGTCGACCAGTCGGAGTAGCAGTGGCGCTCAGCTCGGCGAGCGGCCGTACCGGAGGTACTCGGCGAGCAATTCGGCGGCCAGTCCGGGCGTGAGTGGTCGGTACTCCAGTGATTTCGTATCACCCAGGTAGACCGGATCTTCGGTGAGCCAGGACGCGCGGCGCAGGGTCGGCTTATCGAGCTTGCGGGTCGCGGTGACCGGAATCGATCATCGAGGATTGCGACCTCCATGAAGCCGGGTGTTCAGTCCGCGTTCAGCGGTCTCGGCGGGCGTCAGGCGCGGGATCTCCGGGCCGGACGCCCACAGCGGATTGTCTTGCATGCCCAACATCTTCGTGCGCGCACCGCGGGCGCGGAGCGGTTCAGGCGGCGAAAGCCCGGTCACTGGGCACGATTTCGCGCCCCAGCGGGAACAGTGAGATCGGGATGAGCTTCAGATTCGCCCAGGCGAACGGGATCCCGATAATCGTGATGGCCAGCGCGATGCTGGTGAACAGATGCCCCAGCGCCAGCCACCACCCCGCGAAGATCACCCAGATGACATTCCCGATGAGCGATCCCGCCCCCGCCCCCGGCTTCTCCACGGCCTCGCGCCCGAACGGCCACAGCACGAACGAGGCGATCCGGAACGAGGCGATACCCCACGGAATCGTGATGATCAGAACGCAGCAGATGAGTCCGGCGATCACATACCCGACGGCCATCCAGAATCCGACCAGCACCAGCCACAGGATGTTCAGAAGCAACTGAATCGGTTTCACGCCCTCCAGCATGCCAGCGCGATCACGGCCGCGGCACCGGGAAAACCCTGACTTTCCCGGTGCCGGCGGTCAGAAGAACCAGCCCAACTCGGGATCGCGGTCGCCGGCGAAAGCGTCGTCGAAGGCCCGCAGGACCGCGGGGTCCTTCGCTTGGATTCGGTGGGCGGCGGCGAAGACCCGCGCGCGATGAGCGCCGAAGTACAGGCTGCTCAGTACGTCGATGCCGAGTTCGAGATCCGCCGAGCGGCCGGTGGGCGCGCATTCGGCCACGCCGTCGCGGACCCGCAGCGCGAAATTGCCGCCCGCGTCGCGGAACGGGTCCGCGACGGTGAGGACGATGTCCAGGTCGGTGCGGTAGGTGCGCGCGGACAGTGCGGCGGGCACGTCCATGATGCGCGCCCACACCCCGTCGTAACGGCTCTTGGTGCGGACCAGCCGCGGGTTGGTCACCAGCCAGGGCAGGGGATCGTCATCGACGAGTTCGGCTTCCACCCTGTCCAGCAGGTCCATGCTGAGCAGCACCCGCCACAGCGCGATATGCGCCTCCAGGGTGACCGCGCGGAATTCGGCGACGGTGGCGACCGATTCGTCATCACGCCATTGCCGCCGGTACAGCACATAGCCGTCCGGATGGGTCAGGACGAACAGGGTGGACGCGCCGTCGCGGAAGCGCTCCGGATCGGCGAACCAGATGGTCCAGTTGGCCTCGGGCCGGGCCTGGGCGCCGGGCGTGAGCCGCCGCCACCGGTCGTACACCTCGCGGATATGGTCGTGCGAATCGGCAAGTTTCGCGGTCCGCACCCCACCGGGATCCGGTGTGCCGGGCCGGAATTCGGCCTTCTTACGGTCGATGGAGACCTCGTTCGCGACGGTGGCGGGGCCGTAGCCGAAGCGGCCGTAGATGGTGCCCTCGCTGGCGGTGAACATGGTCAGCGGAACGCCCTCGGCTTCGGTGCGGGCGTGCTGCTCGGTGTAGAGCGCGCGCAGGATGCCGCGCCGCCGATGCGTGGGCGCGACCGTCACCGAGGAGACGCCGCAGGCTTGAACGGTGCCCTCACCGGGCACGGTGACCGTCATGGTGGTGTCCACGGTGTGGCCGACGATCTGCCCGTCGTCGACCGCGACAATGGCGCGGTCGGTGGGGAAGAGGCCGGGGATATTGTCGATCTCGACCCTGTCGTAGCGCATACCGAAGCAGACCTCGGCCAGCTCGACAATGGCGGGAAAATCGCTCTCGGTGGCCGAACGCAGGGTAATACCATTCGCAAGTGCCATGGTTCGACCATCCCATGAATCCGAACCCCGGCGCATTCGATTTTCCCCCCGGGTGGCGTCACCCGCCCCCGAACTCCTTCGGGTGACGCCACTCGCCCCTGCCGTCCCTCCCCGCCATCGCGCCTCCCCGCGCTTCGCCGCCTTCGGACTCCGCCACCCCCCGATGGCGTTTCCCCCGATACGCCACCCCCCGATGGCGTCCCCCGATACGCCACCCCCCGATGGCGTCCCCCCGGTTTTGCCACCCTCCCTGGTGACGTCCCCTCCGATTCGTCACCCTCCCCGGTGACATCCCCCCGGTACCTCCGCCACCCTCCCCGGTGACGTCCCCCCCGGTCGAGATCGTCTCGATCTCGTGAGAACTACTGTGCCGGTCGGGACTGATGGTCTTCTTAACAAGTCCTTGCAATACCGAAACCTTGTTGCCGGAACAGCTTCCGGAACGACGAAACCCACCTCCGTTGTGCCGGAGGCGGGTTCGATGTCAGGTACTACGCGGCCGGGTTCAGCGCTCGGTGATACCGCGGTAGTCACGCTCGGCGTGACCGGTGTAGATTTGCCGCGGGCGGCCGATCTTCAAAGGCTCGCTGTGCATTTCGCGCCAGTGCGCGATCCAGCCCGGCAGCCGGCCCATGGCGAACAGCACGGTGAACATGCGGGTCGGGAAGCCCATGGCGCGGTAGATGACGCCGGTGTAGAAGTCCACGTTCGGGTACAGGCGGCGCTCGATGAAGTACTCATCGGTCAGCGCGGCCTCTTCCAGCGCCTTGGCGATATCGAGCAGCTGATCATCGCCGCCGATCTTCTGCAGGATGGTGTCGGCGACATTCTTGACCAGGGCGGCGCGCGGGTCGTAGTTGCGGTAGACGCGGTGCCCGAAGCCCATGAGCTTCACGCCGTCTTCCTTGTTCTTGACCTTGCGCACGAACTCCTTGACGTCGCCGCCGTTCGCCTTGATCTCGTCCAGCATCTCCAGCACGGCCTGGTTGGCGCCGCCGTGCAGCGGACCCCAGAGCGCGTTGATACCGCCGGAGACGGAGGTGAAGAGATTGGCGTCGGACGAACCGACAAGGCGCACAGTCGAAGTCGAGCAGTTCTGCTCGTGATCGGCGTGCAGGATGAGCAGCATGTCCAGCGCCGCGGCGACTTCGGGGTCGACCTCGTACGGCTCGGCCGGGAAGCCGAAGGTCATCCGCAGGAAGTTCTCGACCAGCGACAGCGAATTGTCCGGGTACAGGAACGGCTGACCGACCGACTTCTTGTAGGCGTACGCCGCGATGGTCGGCAGTTTGGCCAGGAGTCGAATGGTGGACAACTCGACCTGCTCGGGATCGCGCGGATCCAGCGAGTCCTGGTAGTAGGCCGACAGCGCGTTCACCGCGGAGGACAGCACCGGCATCGGATGCGCGTTGCGCGGGAAGCCGTCGAAGAAGCGCTTGAGATCCTCGTGCAGCAGGGTGTGCCGCCGAATCCGGTCGGTGAAGTCGTCGAGCTGGGCCTGGGTCGGCAGCTCACCGTAGATGAGCAGGTAGCTGACCTCGATGAAGGTCGACTTTCCGGCCAGCTGCTCGATCGGGTAGCCGCGGTAACGCAGGATGCCCGCTTCACCGTCGATGTAGGTGATCGCCGACTTGGTCGACGCGGTGTTCATGAAACCGGGGTCGTAGGTCACGTACCCGGTGCTGGCGAGCAGCTTGCCCAGGTCGATCCCGTCGTTGCCCTCGACGGCCTTGGCGACCGTCATCGGGTACTCACCGCCGGGGTAGCTAAGCACCGGCTTGGCGTCGTCGTCGACGTTGATGATGTTCTCAGCGGGCACGGAAGGATCCCTCTCAGGCTTGAAACCATAGGCTTCGGCGCGGTGGCGCACGACGCGCTTGCTTCAACGCTAGTCGCTGTCCGGTAAGCCCGACTAACGAGGGTGTCCCTTTGCTACCTCACAGTCACATGGTCGCGATGTGAGGATCGGCGCGGTTATGCGCTATGAGCATGAACCGCGCCGGTCACTCCGCAGGCGGTGGCTAGTCGTTGCAAACGGTCTTGATGATTTCCGAATCGAAAGCCACGCGGGCGCGGTCCTCGGCCTCCTCGCGTGTCGCGCCGTAGCGGCCCACGTACTGGTGCTGGCTCCGGGAGTAGCTGATCGAACCGCAGTCGGTGAAGGCCACCAGCACCTCGCAGTTGTGGCCGTTGCAGCGGTTCAGCGCCTCGGACTTGGCGTCCTCCTTGGTCGAATAGTTCCAGGAGGCATGCCAATTGCCCTCGTCGGAGACGGCGATCGCGCCCCAACTGGTTCCGGAGGCGTTCGCCTGGGCCGGAACGACGAGCCCGGCGAAGCCGAGGGCGGTCATGGTGAGGGTGGCTGTGACGGCCTTGGTCGTGAAGAGACTCCGCATGATGTTTCCCCGTGCATCGGTAGTGCCTGAGCTGGTGACGCACATGAAGTTAGGGGCCGGTCTTTGCGAACTCCTTGGAAGATTCTTATGAGACGTTCAGGCGGGAATTTCGGCGTGCGCGCGTGCCACCCGGTAGCGAACGAAGGCCGGGAAGATCAGCGCCGCGACGACCATGCCGATCACCACGAGCACCCCGCCGCCCGCGGCCGCCGCGGCGGTACCCACCGCCGCCGCCGCGAAACCGTGTGCAACATCACCGATTCGGGGTCCGCCCGCGACCACCACGATGAACACGCCCTGCAATCTGCCGCGCATCTCATCGGTGGCCACCGACTGCAACATGGTGGTGCGCAGGGCCGCCGAGAACATGTCGACCGCACCACCGAAGGCCAGCGACCCGAACGCGATCCACAGCGCCACCGTCGTGCTCAGGCTGTGCCCGGCCGCGCCGACCGCCAGGCCGAAGCCCACCATGCCCACACCCCACAGCACGATCAGCACCACAACGGCCAAGCCCTGCCGCCGAATTCGCGACAACCAGCCGGAGAAGACGCCGCCCAGCACCGCGCCCACCGACATGGCCGCGAACAGCAGGCCGAGGGCGTGACCGCTGCTGGCGGTATCGCCGAAGCTGTCCTGCGCGATCTGCGGGAACAGTGCGCGCGGCATGCCGAAGACCATGGCCACCACGTCGACGGCGAAGGAGGCCAACAGGATTCGCTGCGTCGCCAGGTAGACGAAGCCGTCCAGCACCTCGCGCAATCCGGCGCGGCGGGCCTCACCGGTGGGCGGGATGGGCGGCAGTTTCCAGGTCGCCCACAGCGTGGCCAGCAGCGCGATGGAGTCCAGCAGATACAGCGTGGACAGGCCGCTGACCGGAATCAGCATGCCCGCCACCACGGGCCCGGCGATGGCGCCGAACTGCATGACCGTCATGGACAGCGAATTGGCCGCGGGGAGTTGATCTTCCGGCAGCAAACGCGGGTAGATGGCGCTGCGCGCGGGCTGATTCACCGCGAAGAACGCCTGCTGCACCGAGAACAGGATCAGGATCAGCCAGGGGTTGTTCAGCCCCGCCGCGGCCTGACCCCAGAAGGCGAGCGCGGTGAGTCCGGTGCCCGCGCTGGTGATCAGCAGCAGTTTGCGCCGGTCCATCACATCGGCGAGCGCGCCGCCCCACAGCCCGAAGACGATGAGCGGAATCAGGCCGAAGAGTCCGGCCAGCCCGACATACGAGGAGCTGTGCGTGATGTCGTAGAGCTGCTTGGGCACCGCCACCACCGAGAGCTGCGCGCCGATCACCGTGACGATGCCGGTGGTCCAGAGCCTCCGGTAATCGGCGTTGCGTAAGGGGGTTATATCGGCGAGCAGCTTCACCGCGGTGACATTAATGGGATGAATTGTGCCGCGACTAGCGTTTTTCCCCGTCGTCCCATGATTCGGACGTGAGAAACCCCACGCGCCGAACCATTGCGATCATGCTGGTCAGGGCTGCAATCGCTCGACCTTCATGGCGGAAACGTCGGTATTGCCCGGCTCCAAGGTGACGCGAATGCGATTGTGCATCCGGCTGCGGCGGCCCTGCCAGAACTCCACGTACTCCGGTTCGAGCAGGAATCCGCCCCACTGCGGCGGCACCGGAATCGGATCGACGCCCTCGAAACGCGCGGTCACCTCGGCGTGCTGACGGTCCAGCTCCGCACGCGAGGCGATCGGCCGCGATTGCAGGGAGGACCACGCACCGAGCTGCGAACCGCGCGGCCGGGACTGCCAGTAGACCGCCGTGGTCTCCGGCGGAACCCGGCGCACCGGACCGCGCACGGTGATCTGCCTGCCGAGCGCGGGCCAGACGAAAGTCGCCGACGCGTACGGCGTCGCGGTGAGCTGCCGCCCCTTGAACGATTCGTAATTCGTGTAAAAAGTCACACCCTCGGGCGACAGACCTTTACAGAGCACGGTCCGCGAGGCGGCTTTCGGACCCGATTCGGTCAGCTCCACGGTGGCCAGCACCATGGCATTGGAATCGGTCAGTCCGGCGGCGGTGGCGTGCTCGATCCAGTTGCGCAGCAACGGTTCCCAGCCGTCCGTCAGCCAGCTTTCGTCGAGGTCGGTCTCCAGGCCCGGATGATTGTCCCCGGCGTCTACTCCGTACTCCACGCGCAGGGCCGCGATATCGAGGATGGGAGTGGCGTAATTCTCCTGGTCGCGCATGGGCCAGACGTTACTCCGCGGTAATGCGCGCGTTAAGGTCTAAGTGATCGGCGTGGCTGCCCATGGATCGGGCAGCCCGATTTGCAAGGAGAGTCACAACATGACTGCCAGCGCTGCGGCCAGCCCTGTCATCCCAGCTGATTTCGTCAGCGGTCTAGAAGGCGTGGTGGCTTTCACCACCGATATCGCCGAACCGGATAAGGATGGTGGCGCGCTCCGGTACCGCGGCGTCGACATCGAAGACCTGGTCGCGAACCGGGTCACCTTCGGTGACGTGTGGTCCCTCCTGGTGGACGGGGAGTTCGGACACGGACTGCCGCCCGCCGAGCCGTTCCCGCTGCCGATCCACACCGGCGACGTCCGCGTCGACGTCCAGGCCGGCCTGGCCATGCTCGCCCCGATCTGGGGTTACCAGCCGCTGCTGGATATCGACGACGACACCGCCCGCGACAATCTCGCGCGCGCCTCGGTGATGGCGCTGTCCTATGTCGCGCAGTCGGCGCGCGGTATCTACCAGCCCGCGGTGCCGCAGCAGAAGATCGACGAGTGCACCACCATTACCGAGCGGTTCATGACCCGCTGGAAGGGTGACCCGGACCCCAAGCACACCGAGGCCATCGACGCCTACTGGGTCTCGGCCGCCGAGCACGGTATGAACGCCTCCACCTTCACCGCTCGCGTCATCGCCTCCACCGGCGCCGATGTGGCCGCCTCGCTCTCCGGTGCGATCGGCGCCATGTCCGGCCCGCTGCACGGCGGCGCCCCGGCCCGCGTGCTGCCGATGATCGAAGCGGTCGAGCAGTCCGGTGACGCCCGGGCGCTGGTCAAGGGCATCCTGGACCGCAAGGAGAAGCTCATGGGCTTCGGTCACCGGGTCTACCGGGCCGAGGACCCGCGCGCCCGCGTGCTGCGCGCCACCGCCAAGCGCCTGGACGCCCCGCGCTACGAGGTCGCCGCCGCACTCGAGCAGGCCGCCCTGGCCGAGCTGCGCGAGCGCCGCCCGGACCGCGCCATCGAGACCAACGTCGAGTTCTGGGCCGCGGTCATCCTGGACTTCGCCGAGGTGCCGGCGCATATGATGCCCGCCATGTTCACCTGCGGCCGCACCGCCGGCTGGTGTGCGCACATCCTGGAGCAGAAGAAGCTCGGCAAGCTGGTCCGCCCGGCAGCCATCTACACCGGCCCGGCCCCGCGCAAGCCCGAGACCGTGGCCGGCTGGGATACCGTCGTCCGCAAGTGATTTCGGTGCGCGCCGGATAGGCAGCGCCCTGGACAGTCCGTGGCCCGCAGCGAATTGCGCTGCGGGCCACGCTGTTTCGAACCTGGCTGTTTCGAACCTGGCCGGGCCCCGTCATTCCGAGTCGGCCCGGCCACGTCATCCCGGCATGTTTTCGACCGGGATCCACGGTGTCAGCTGACTACACCTTCACCACGATGGTGCTGACGATCTTGTCGGCCAGGGTCTGGCGCTTGCTGTCCCACAGCGGCATCAACCAGCCGATGTAGCAGGCGATGCTGTCGACCGCGTGCAGCAGTTTGCGGCCGATGGCGAGGCCGAAGCCGACCGGCTGCCCGGTGGCTTCACGCACGAGGCGAATCCCGACGATCTTCTTGCCCGGTGTCTGCCCGGTGGTGCCTTCGCGGTAGGCCAGGAACAGACCCGCGCCGACGTAGAGGACCAGCGCCAGCAGGACGCAGATCGTGCCGAGGGTGTTCATCCCGCCGGAGGTGCATCCGGCGCTGTAATTGGGCGTCGAGCTGTGGGCGCTGTTGTACAGAGCCGAGCAGTCCGGTGAATCCGTCCCGGCCGTGGTCGCGATGAGCTGCAGCAGCGCGCCGGGCAGGAAGAACATCAACAGGTCGAGCAGGTACGCGCCCACCCGCGCACCCCAGCTCGCATACGGCAACTGCGGTGTGCCGTAGGGGGAGTAGCCGCCGATGCTGGGTTGCGGTGTGCCATAGGGCTGTTGGGGGTAGTCGTACCCACCCTGTTGTGGATAACCGGGCTGGGCGGGCGGCTGCTGTGCATAACCGGGCTGCGACGGCGGCTGCTGTGGATAACCAGGCTGTGAGTAACCGGGCTGTGCGGGCTGCTGGGGATAGCCGTAACCGGGCTGTGCGTCCTGGGGCGGATAGCCGTATCCGGGCTGCTGGGGTTGCTGCGGTTGCTGCGGCGGGTAGCCGTAGCCCGGCTGCTGCGGCGGATACGGATTGTTCGGGTAGGTCATGTACTTCCTTGTTGCGAGTCGAAACGGCCGACGCCGCAGGGAGAAGCGGCGCCGGGCACCCCCCGATTGCCGCCGATCGGCTACCGGCGGACAAGGTGACTGGGCCGATACAGTCTGGAGCACCGCGGCCGGTATGGCGCGTCGGGGCTGGGAAGAGCCGAAACATGGAGGTACGACATGGCATTGGAGATGCGGACGCGCTGCGAACGTTGCGAGGCGGTCGAATTGCCCGCGTCGGGTCCGGCGGTCATCTGCTCGTACGAATGCACGTTCTGCGAAGCCTGCGGCCGAACGATGAATTACGTTTGCCCGAATTGTGGTGGTGAATTGGTTGCGAGGCCGCGAAGGTCCGAATAATACAGATTTCAATCCTGGGCTTCGGGGCGCCGGTGGCATAACCTGCTCGGGTGTTCGATGCAGGACTTTCCCGGAGACGTTTGCTCACCGTCGGCGCGGCCATGGCCGCCGGTTACGTATCCGCCGGTTGCGGGCGGGCGAGCGGGAACGATCGCATACTCGAACCGCCGCTGAGCCGCACGGACAAGGGGCTGGCCCCGGCGAAACTGCCGCTCGCGCACGGCGGTTTGAGCCCGGACGCGGTGGCCGCCAAATACGCCGGGCGCAAGCCGCAGCAGTGGGGGACCGATATCCCCGGAATTCTCACCAACTTCGACGCCGCCGGCAAACGTTTCGCGCTGACCTTCGACGCGTGCGGCGGACCCGGTAACAGTGACATCGACGAGAATTTGCTGAGTCTGCTCATCGCACAGCAACTTCCGGCCACGCTGTTCGTCAACAAGCGCTGGATCGACGCGAACCCGGCGCGCGCGGCGCAGCTCGCCGCCAACCCGCTCTTCGAACTCGCCAATCACGGCACCGCGCATCGGCCGCTCTCGGTGAACGGCCGCGCCGCCTACGAGATCAAGGGCACCGCCTCGGCGCAGGAGGCCGTGGACGAGGTCTGGGGCAATCACGAACGCCTCACCGGGCTGGTCGGGCGCGCACCGCGCTTCTTCCGCAGCGGCACAGCGCATTACGACGAATTCGCGGTGGCCATTGTCCAGGACCTGGGCGAAACCCCGGTCGGCTACTCCCTCAACGCCGATTACGGCGCGACCTCCACCGCGGCCCAGGTGCAGGCGAACATGATGAAGGCGCAACCCGGCGGCATCTCCCTCGCGCATATGCATCGCCCCAACTCCGGCACCGGTCCCGGCATGTACGCCGCGCTGACGGCCTTGAAGGCCAACGGTTTCCAATTCGTCCGACTCCCGTAGCGACCGAAATCGATTCGACTCCGGTGGATCCCGGCCACGCCGGGACGACGGGTATTGCTCGTGCCGGGTGGGCGGGTATTGCTCGTGCTGGGACGACGGGTATTGCTGGTGCCGGGTGGGCGGGTGCTGCTCGTGCTGGGACGACGGGTATTGCTGGTGCCGGGTGAGCGGGTGCTGCTCGTGCTGGGACGACGGGTGTCGCTCGTGCCGGAATGGCGGACGCTGCTCGTGCCGGGTAGCGGGTGTCAGAGGGGCAGATGGGAGGCGTGCCAGTCGACGGCGACGGATTCGCCGCGGTCGACGGTGAAGAAGGCGACCTCCAACTGGCTGCCCAGGTCCACCAGTTCCAGGGCGGGCAGCGGGACGGGGGCGATGATGCGGACCCGCCAGGGGGACGGTTCGTCCCAGGCGCGCAGTTCCAGGTCCAGGCGCAGCACCGGATCGTCACGGCCGGTGTAGTCGGCGGCGATCGGGGTGGCGGCCAGGACGGTGGCTCGCGCGCGGCGGCCGTCGGCGAGGATCTTGGCGATATTGGTGCGGCTCGCCTCCTCGACGGCGGGCACGTAGAGCACCACGCGATCGTGGTCACCCGGATCGACGCGACAGCTCACCACATCACCGGGCTGCATCCAGTCCTGGTCAGGGGTATTGACGCGCTGCCGCACCCGGGTCTCGTAGGCGTGCCTGCCCTCGAGCTGGATGCGCACCCAGAACTCCCGGCCGACGCCCGGCCGACTCCGGCGCGGCTCGGAATCCGGGCGCGGATCGGGGTACTCGGGCGCCGCATTCTTCGCCTCGGAGCGCACGCTCAGGATGGTCGCGGTGCCCTCGGCGCCGTGCATGAGCAGTTCCCGGCGCGCGGCCTCGTCCAGCGCGGGACCTCGCCCGGCCAGACCGTGCGAGCCGAATTGGGAGGACAGCCGCAGTCCGGCGAGCCGGCGCAACAGGCTCGGCCGCGGCTCCGGAATCCCACCGTGCCCGGATGCACCTGCGGAAACACCTTGTGTGGCGGTCGAATTCGGGGACTCGGCGGGTACCCCGGCGGAAGATCCAGGTCGCTCGTGCGCGGCCATGTTCATGGTGCTGAACGGTAGTGGGTCTGTGGTCTCCGCCACAGCGATACCCGCCGTTTGCCGGAACCCGAGGTCCGAACGTGTTGCAGGGTCGACCCACTCGTTTCGAGACCGATGCGCAGCCTCTACCCTTGTCGCCATGACCTCTGCGTTCCCGACCATCCCCGACGATCTCAAGCCCGCCGACGGACGGTTCGGCTGCGGACCCTCCAAGGTGCGTCCCGAACAGCTGCAGTCCCTGGTGGATACCGGCGCCTCGGTGTTCGGCACCTCGCACCGGCAGAAGCCGGTCAAGGACGTGGTGGCGCGGGTGCGTTCCGGCCTGCGCGAATTGTTCGCCCTGCCCGACGGTTACGAGGTCGTGCTCGGCAACGGTGGCACCACCGCGTTCTGGGACGCGGCCGCCTTCGGCCTGATCCGCGAGAAGTCGCTGCACCTGACCAACGGCGAGTTCTCCTCCAAGTTCGCCTCGGTGGCCAAGGCCAACCCGTTCATCGGCGATCCGATCGTGGTCAAGGCGGAGCCGGGCAGCGCGCCCGAGCCCACCTCGGACCCCTCGGTCGACCTCATCGGCTGGGCGCACAACGAGACCTCCACCGGTGTGGCCATTCCGGTGTCGCGCCCCGCGGGCTCGGAGAACGCGCTCATCGCCATCGACGCCACCTCCGGCGCGGGCGGTCTGCCGGTGAATATCGCCGATTCGGATGTGTACTATTTCGCACCGCAGAAGTGCTTCGCCTCCGACGGCGGCCTGTGGATCGCGCTGATGAGCCCGGCCGCGCTGGCTCGGGTCGAGGAGATCAAGAACTCCGGTCGTTTCACCCCGGAATTCCTGTCGCTGCCGATCGCGGTGGACAACTCCACCAAGGATCAGACCTACAACACCCCGGCGCTCGCCACGCTGTTGCTGTTCGCGAATCAGATCGAATGGATGAATGGCAACGGCGGATTGGATTGGTGCGTGAAGCGCACCGCCGATTCTTCTTCGCGCCTGTACAACTGGGCCGAGACCAGCGAATTCGCCACCCCGTTCGTGGTGGATCCGGCGCATCGCTCGCAGGTGGTCGGTACCATTGATTTCAATGACTCGGTGGATGCCGCACAGGTTGCGAAGGTGCTGCGCGCCAACGGAATCGTCGATACCGAGCCGTACCGTAAGCTGGGTCGTAACCAGTTGCGCGTCGGCATGTTCCCGGCCATCGATCCGGAGGATGTGTCGCAGCTGACCCGCTGCATCGATTGGGTTGTCGGACAGATCGGCTGAACCCGAAACTTAGACACAGTATGCGGCGCGGGAGTCTGGCGACAGATTTCCGCGCCGCGTGTCTTACCCCACGAACCACAGAAGTGCACTACTGTTCCAGAACGTGGGCGGTGTAGCGAGCCTGACAGCTGTGTAGACGCAGCACTGTGTTCGACACAGTGACAAGGAGGTAACGGTGCGTGAACTTCGAGTAATCGGATTGACGCCCGATTCCACGCACATCGTGTGCATCGATACCGAGAGCGGCCAGAAGTACCGGCTGCCCGCCGATGACAAACTGCGTGCCGCCGCCCGCGGAGATCTTGCCCGATTCGGACAAATCGAGATCGAAACGGAAGCCACGATGCGCCCTCGCGATATCCAGGCTCGAATCCGTGCCGGTGCCTCGGTCGAGCAGGTGACCGAAGAGTCGGGCATGCCCGCCAGTCGAGTGGAGCGCTTCGCGTATCCCGTTCTCCTGGAACGTGGCCGGGCCGCTGAGCTGGCACAGCAGGCGCATCCGGTGCGCAATGACGGTCCGGCCGTCGAAACCCTCATCGAGATCGTCTCCGCGGCGTTCGCCGAGCGCGGTCATGAGATCGGCGTCGCCGAATGGGATGCCTGGAAAGACGAGAAGGGTTACTGGGTCGCCCAATTGCAGTGGCAGGCCGGTCGTTCGGTCATTGCCGCGCATTGGCGCTACCAGCCCGACGCGCACGGCGGTTCGGTTGTGCCGCTGGATGATCCGGCCTCGGATCTGATCGATCCCGACTTCGGCCGTGCCCTGCGCGGGCTGGCCACCATCCTGCCCGATCGCAATGAGCCGCCCGCCCCGGAACCCGCTCCGGCGCCGCGCACCACCGCGCCCGCGCCCCGCGAGGAGCGCGCCGAATAC
>NZ_BDAW01000023.1 GCF_001625085.1 Nocardia acidivorans NBRC 108247 | reverse complement strand
CACCGAGAAGACAGACACCCCAACACTAATTCGTGGGCGGGTGACTGGCTCTCTGTGTGACAGTTTCATAGAGTTACGGCGGCTATAGCGGTGGGGAAACGCCCGGTCCCATTCCGAACCCGGAAGCTAAGGCCACCTGCGCCGATGGTACTGCACTCGACAGGGTGTGGGAGAGTAGGACACCGCCGGAACATCCTTTACGAAAGGGGACCCACTCGCTGGGTCCCCTTTCGGCGTTTTACCACCCGGTGCCGCTTGGCGGCTCAGCGGTGCGTGATTGAATTTGTGGTGGTGGGAAAGTCCCACCGACCGTCACGCGCGCCAGCGCCGCGGCCGGGTACCGCAGGCAAACTATAGAGAGGGATCACCGTGGCGGAGCATAACGACGGCCGCAAACCTTTCCGCCGTAGCGGCGGATCCGATCGTCCGGAGGGCGGATTCAACCGCGGTGGTCGCGATAACGCGGGCCGCGGCGACAGCAATGAGCGCGGCGGCTACACCGGTGGCCGCGACAGCGCCGGCGGCCGTGGAGGTTCCGGTCGAGGCGGCGACAGCGGCGGTCGCGGCGGATTCAACCGCGGCAGCTCCGATAATCGCAGTGGTGAGCGTGGTGGTTTCCAGCGCTCCGGCGATAACCGGGATAACGATCGTGGCGGATTCCGCCGCGACAATGACAGCAACCCCGGTGGTCGCGGCGGTTTCCCCCGCGGTGGCGGCGACAACCGTGGCGGTGAGCGCGGCGGGTTCAACCGTGACAGCGATAACCGGGGTGGATACAACCGTGGCGGTGACAACCGTGGTGGTGACAACCGTGGTGGTGGCGACAACCGCGGCGGATTCGATCGCGGTGAGGGCCGCGACAATGAACGCGGCGGATACCGCGGTGGCGATCGTCGTGAGGGCGATCGCGGCGGGTTCAATCGTGGCGGTGGCGACAGCCGTGGTGGCGAGCGCGGGGGATTCAACCGCGACCGGGATAACCGTGGTGGAGACAGTCGTGGCGATAGCCGGGGCGGGTTCAATCGCAGTGGCGGTGACAGCCGTGGCGGGTTCAACCGTGACAGCGACAATCGTGGTGGTGACCGGGGCGGATTCAATCGTGCTGGGGACAGCCGTGGCGATAGTCGTGGTGGGTTCAACCGCGGTGGCGATAGCCGTGGTGGTGAGCGCGGGGGCTTCAACCGGGATCGCGATAACGATCGTGGTGGGTTCAACCGCGGTGGCGACAGCCGTGGTGGTGAGCGTGGTGGGTTCAACCGCGATCGCGATAACCGTGGTGGAGACAGTCGCGGCGATAGCCGGGGCGGCTTCAACCGCAGCGGTGGCGACAGCCGTGGTGGCGACAGCCGTGGTGGTGAGCGTGGCGGCTTCAACCGGGATCGGGACAACCGTGGTGGCGCGCCGCGCGATGGTGGCCGCGACTTCAACCGGGATAACCGGGGCGGCGATCGCGATGATCGAAAGAGCTTCGGCCGCAGTGGTTTCGGTGATCGGGGCAATTCCGGTGGCGGTTTCAACCGGGATCGCGGCGACCGCCCGGAGCGCGGTGAGCGTCCGGCTCGCGAGCGGTTCGACAAGTCCGACAGCGCACCGAAGTCCGAGCGTTTCGACCAGGTCGAGGGTATCGAGGGCGCGGAGAAGTCCGAGCGTTTCGAGAAGTCCGAGCGTTTCGAGAAGTCCGAGCGTTTCGAGAAATCCGAGCGTGCGGAACGCCGGGAGCGTGCCGAGCGCTCGTTCCGCGGCGACGATTCGGATCGTCGCCGCGGCGGCGAGGGCGCGCGTGGTCCCGGCGCCCGGGGCGGTGAGCGTCGTACCGGTCGCCCGGATGAGCCGGAGCTGCCCGATGAGGTGCAGGCCGCCGATCTCGATCCGGCGGTCCGCCGCGATCTGCTGAGCCTGGACAAGAGCAATGCCGAATCGGTTGCCCGGCACCTGATCATGGTGGCGCAGCTGCTCGACGAGGATCCGGAGTTGGCGCTCGAGCATGCCCGTGCTGCCCGCCAGCGTGCCGGGCGTATCGCCGTGGTGCGCGAAACCGCCGGTGTCGCGGCCTATCACGCGGGTGAGTGGGCCGAGGCGCTGTCCGAGCTGCGCACCGCGCGCCGCATGTCCGGAGGTTCGGGACTGCTCGCGGTGATGGCCGACTGTGAGCGCGGTCTGGGTCGCCCCGAGCGCGCCATCGAATTGGGTCGCAGTGACGAGGCCCGGCTGCTCAAGGGTGATGAGGCCACCGAACTGCGCATTGTCGTGGCCGGCGCGCGTATGGATCTGGGTCAGTACGACCAGGCCGTGGTCACCCTGCAGACCCCGGAGCTGGATCCGGCGCGCACCGGTTCGGCGTCGGCCCGCCTGTTCTACGCCTACGCCGAGGCCCTGCTGGCCGCCGGTCGCCGCGAGGAGGCACTGACCTGGTTCATGAACGCCGCCTCCGCCGATACCGAGGGTGAGACCGACGCCGAGGACCGCGCCTCGGATCTGGCCGAGGGTGGTTCGGGTCGATCCGATTGGACCGCAACGGTTTCCGAGGACGAGGACGATTCCGACGAGCCGGATTGGACCGCCCAGGTCGAGGACGGCATCGAGGATGACGAGGACGCCGACGCGGAGGACGACGAAGACGATTTCGTCGCCGGCCAGGACGGCGATACGGCCGAAGACGGCGACGGCAAGAAGTAGGCGACGGCAGGACGCCGATATCGGAGAACCGGCGGCGAGCGGTCGTCGTCGGCCCAGTAGGCCGATATCCGAAGACAGGCCGTGACTTCGGCCTAGTAGGCTGGCCGTCCCCGGATCGGGGGCGGCCGACCTGTATGTGACGGCTCAGAACTTGGAAGAGGGGCGCGTTATGCGGCTACGGGATCGGTTCGGTGCGCTACTGCTGGATTTGGACGGCACGCTGTATCGCGGGCCCGAGGTGATTCCGGGTGCGCCGGAAGCGCTTTCGGCCGCCGGTGCGCAGCAGCTGGTCTACGTGACGAACAATGCCAGCCGCTCGGCCGCCGCCGTTTCGGCGCATCTGCGCGAAATCGGTTACAGCGCTGTCGAAGACGAGGTCGTCACCAGCGCCCAGGCCGCCGCTCACCTGTTGGCCGCCCGGCTCGAGCCCGGCGCGACGGTGCTCGTCGTGGGCACCGATGATCTGGCCGCCGAGGTGAATGCCGTTGGCCTGGAACCGATCCGCCGCTTCAACGGGGTTTCGCCCGCCGCGGTCGTCCAGGGACATTCCCCCGAGACCGCGTGGCCCGACCTGGCCGAGGCCGCGTACGCCCTGCGCGGGGGCGCCCTCTGGGTGGCCGCGAATACCGATGCCACCCTCCCGAACGAACGGGGCCTGGCGCCGGGCAACGGCTCCATGGTCGCGGCCCTGCGCACCGCCTCGGATCGGGAGCCGATCGTGGCGGGCAAACCCTATGCGCCGCTGCTGGAAGACGCGCTGGTGCGCGCGGGGACCCGCGATGCGCTGGTGGTCGGCGATCGCCTCGACACCGATATCGACGGTGCGCACTGCGTCGGTCTGGAGTCCCTCATGGTCCTCACCGGTGTGAGCACCCTCGCCGATCTGCGCACCCGGCCCACCCGGCTCCCCACCTACATCGCGGAATCGCTTGCTGCACTGAATCATCCGATCGCCGATACCGCCCCCGTCACCCCCGGCGACGGCGATATCGCCGAGGTGATCGCGGCCCTGCTGGCCGAGCATCCGGGCCGCGCCATCGCGATCTCCGCCCCGCCCGCCGCCGAGGACTGACCGGACGGCTCAGCTCGGCTTGCGCGCCTCGAACAGCGTGCGGGCCGAGTGGGCTTCGAACGGCCCGTTCTCGGTGATTTCCTCGTGCAGGTCACGCAGCCGGTCCCGATACTGCGCGACGGTGAATCCGGGCACCATCCAGATCACCTTGCGCAGGAAGTAGACTACGGCCCCGATATCGTTGAACCGCATGGGAAGTCGCTCCGTGCGGGTCTGCACGATCTCCAGTCCGGCCGCGCGCGCCCCCGCCGCCTCGAGCTCCGGATCGCGACCCTTGCGCGCCTGCGGCTGCGGCCCGAGAAAGTATTCGACGAGTTCGAAGACGCTCGCGGGACCCACATGCTGGGCGAAGTACACCCCGCCCGGCTCCAGCACCCGTGCGATCTCCTCCCACCAGATGGTGGCCGGATGCCGGCTCGTCACCAGATCGAATGCCTCATCCGCGAACGGCAGTGGCGGTTCGTCCGGATCGGCCACCACGACCGCCCCGCGCGGATGCAGCAGCCGGGTGGCCTTGGCCAGATTCGGCGGCCAGGATTCGGTGGCGACCATGGTGCGCGGAAGGTGCTCGGCCTCGGCGAGCACCTCACCGCCCCCGGTTTGGATATCCAGGGCGGCGCGCGCGGTGGCCAGGCGTCGCGCCTGCTGCCGTTGATATCCCCAGGACGGCCGCTTCTCGGTGGCTCGCCCCTCCAGCCAGGAAAAGTCCCACCCCGCGACGGAGACGGTATCCGCCTCCGCGATCAGCTCCTCGAAGTTGCGGTCCATTTGCCCGATTCTGCCAGTCGAGTCCACCGTTTTCCGCATCCGAGCCGCTGATTCGCTGCCGTCTCGTCGGCGGGAAACACCGCCCGGCATCCGGATGGCGCGGAATCCGCCGGGGTTGCCGGGTTCGGCCGCACGCCGTGGCGAATCGGCCGTGCAAGGCGCGGCCGGGACACGAAATGAACCTTGTGGGCTGGATACTGTTCGAATGCGAGTTCGGGTAGCGTTGGTCCCACGATGAGTATGCCCACGTCTTATCCGCAGTCGCCCGCGCCGCGACCCCGTCCGGGGATGCCGTTGCCCGGGCAGCATCCGGCGGGTGCGAATCAGGAGTTCGCCGATCCGGCGCGGGTGCGCTCGGAGGTGGACGCGCTGCTGGCCGAATTGTCGGCGGGCGCACGGGATGCGGCGTCCGATGGCACCGATATGGTGCGCCGCGCCAGGATTCTGGAACAGGCGCACGATGTGCTGGTGCAGGCGCTGGCAACGGTGGACAAGATCTAGGGTGACCAGACGCGCACGGGTGGACGCGGAATTGGTTCGCCGCGGGTTGGCGCGATCGCGGGAACACGCGGTCGAGCTGATCAACGCGGGCCGCGTCCTGATCAATGGAAGTGTCGCCACCAAACCGGCGACCGGTGTCGAGACCGCGGCCGCCCTGCTGGTTCGCGATGAGCCCGATGAGGTGCAGTGGGCCTCGCGCGGCGCGCACAAGCTGCTCGGTGCGCTGGAGGCGTTCCAAGCGCAGGGTGTTTCGGTCGACGGTAAACGCTGTCTGGACGCGGGCGCGTCCACCGGCGGCTTCACCGATGTGCTGCTCGCCAAGGGTGCGAAAGAGGTCGTCGCCGCGGATGTCGGCTACGGCCAACTGATTTGGCGATTGCAGAACGACGACCGGGTGCGGGTGCACGACCGCACCAATGTTCGCGCCCTCACCCCGGAACTCATCGGCGGCACAGTGGATTTGGTCGTGGCCGATCTGTCGTTCATCTCCCTCGCGCTGGTGCTGCCCGCGCTGGCCGCCTGCTGTGCGCCCGGGGCGGATCTGCTGCCCATGGTGAAGCCGCAGTTCGAGGTCGGCAAGGATCGGCTCGGTTCCGGTGGCGTGGTGCGCGATCCGGCATTGCGCGCGGAAACGGTGCGCGAGGTCGCGGCGGCCGCGGCGAAGCTGGGTCTGCGTACCCGGGGTGTGGTGGCGAGTCCGCTGCCCGGTCCGTCGGGGAATGTCGAGTACTTCCTCTGGTTGCGTAAAGAGGCGACGGAATCGGCCGTCGCACAGGAATACACCGAACAGTCGGATGGCGTTGGCGTCATCGCGGAAAGCCTGTCGGTGCCCGGAGATACGGTGTCCGCTGCGAGCTCTGTCCCCTCCGCCTACAGTGCGGAGGAACAGGCTCGACTGGCGGCATTGATCGATCGGGCGGTGGAGGAGGGACCACAGTGAACTCGCGGGGCGCCGCACGGGAAATCCTGCTGGTCGCACATCCCGGGCGGTCCGAGATCACCGAGACCGCACATCGGGTGGCCAAGATCTTCGACGAGGCCGGTATCGGGCTGCGGGTGCTCGCGGACGAGGCCTACAGCACGCGTTTCGATCTCGACGACGGCGGCGCGGCGAACGGGTATCCGGTGCGCGTCATGACGCACGGTTCGGACGCGGCCGTCGGCTGCGAGATGGTGCTGGCCCTGGGCGGTGACGGCACCTTCCTGCGCGCGGCCGAACTGGCGCGCGACGCGTCGGTGCCGGTGCTGGGAATCAATCTGGGCCGCATAGGTTTTCTGACCGAGGCCGAGGCCGAACATCTGGACGAGGCGCTCTCGCAGGTGGTGCGCGGGGACTACACCCTCGAGACGCGCATGACCATCGATGTGCGCGTCCGGGTCGATGATGTGATCGTCGAACGCGGCTGGGCGCTGAACGAGGCCAGTATCGAAAACGCCGCGCGCATGGGCGTTCTCGAGGTGGTGCTCGAGGTGGACGGCCGACCGGTCTCCTCCTTCGGCTGCGATGGCGTGCTCATCGCCACGCCCACCGGGTCGACGGCATACGCCTTCTCCGCCGGTGGTCCGGTGGTGTGGCCCGAACTCGAGGCGCTGCTGGTGATTCCGAGCAATGCCCATGCCTTGTTCGCGCGCCCACTGGTCACCAGCCCGGAGTCCCGGATAGCGGTGGAAACCGTTGCCACGGGCCATGATGCGATAGTTTTCCTCGATGGTCGACGCACCCTCGCACTGCCGCGGGGCGGCCGGGTCGAGGCGGTCCGCGGGACCGAACCGGTCCGCTGGGTGCGGTTGGATTCCGCACCCTTCGCGGACCGGATGGTGCGCAAGTTCCAATTGCCCGTGACAGGCTGGCGGGGCCGACGGACGGAGAGCACGAGTGCTGACAGAGATCAGGATTGACGGGCTGGGCGTAATTTCCACCGCCACAGCGCAATTCCACGAAGGTTTGACCGTTCTGACCGGTGAGACCGGTGCGGGCAAGACGATGGTGGTGACGAGCCTGCACCTGCTCAGCGGTGCCCGCGCCGATGCGGGCCGGGTTCGGCTCGGCGCGTCCCGCGCTCTGGTCGAGGGCCGTTTCACCGTGGACGAGGTGCACGAGGGCGCGGTCTCGGAGGTGAAGGAGGTGCTCGAAGCCTCCGGCGCGGAACGCGATGACGACGGCAGTGTGATCGCGGTGCGCACCGTCGGCAGCGATGGCCGGTCGCGCGCGCACCTGGGTGGGCGCAGTGTCCCCGCCTCGGTGCTGTCGGATTTCACGACACCGCTGTTGACCGTGCACGGTCAGAACGATCAGCTGCGGTTGCAGCGCCCGGATCAGCAACTGCACGCGCTGGACCAGTTCGCGGGCGACGGTGTCGCCGCCCTGCTCACCAAATATCAGAAGGTGCGCAAAGCCTGGCTCGATGCGCGTAATCAGCTGATCGAACGCACCGCGCGCAGCCGCGAATTGGCCTTGGAAGCGGATCATCTCACCCAGTCGCTCAATGAGATCGATGCCATCGCACCGGAACCCGGTGAGGATGAGCGGCTGGTCGCCGAGGTGCGCCGACTCTCGGATCTGGATTCACTGCGCGAGGCGGCCTCGGCCGCCCATGACGCGCTCGCCGGTCCCGCGGATACCCCCGGCGAGGGTTCGGGCGCGCTGGAACTGCTCGGCAGCGCTCGCGCGCGGATGGAGTCCGCCGATGATCCGGCGCTCGCCGCCCTGGCTCCCCGCCTGGGCGAGGCGATTTCGGTGGTGGTGGATTTGGCGACCGAGCTCAGCTCGTACCTGTCGGATCTGCCGTCCGATCCGGGCGCCCTGGATTCGATGCTCACCCGCCAGGCCGAATTGAAATCGCTCACCAGGAAATACGCGCCCGATATCGATGGCGTCATCGCGTGGGCGGATCAGTCGCGCACCCGGCTGGAGTCCCTGGATGTCTCGGAGGAGGCGCTGGCCGCCCTCGCCGCCGAGGTCGAGACGGCCGCGGTGAAGGTGCGCGAGGCCGCCCGCAAACTCACTGCCGCCCGCACCAAGGCGGCGGGCAAGCTGGCCAGCGCGGTCAGCGTCGAACTCGGCGGGCTGGCCATGGGCCGCGCACGCCTCGAAGTCGAGGTGCGCCCGATGCCCGCCGGGGTGCAGGACTCCGCGCCTTTGCTGGTCGACGGTAAGGAACTGCACGCCGGGTCCACCGGGGTGGACGAGGTGGAGTTCCGGCTCGCCGCGCATTCGGGCGCGCAGCCGCTTCCGTTGAGCCGCAGCGCCTCCGGTGGTGAGCTCTCCCGCATCATGCTGGCCCTGGAAGTGGTGCTGGCCAGTTCCGAACACGGCACCACCATGGTCTTCGACGAGGTCGACGCCGGTGTCGGCGGTCGCGCCGCGGTCGAGATCGGCCGCCGCCTGGCCAGATTGGCGCGCACCCACCAGGTCATCGTGGTCACCCACCTCGCGCAGGTCGCGGCCTTCGCCGACACCCACCTGGTGGTGGACAAGGTCGATGACGGCAAAGGCGTGAAATCCGGCGTCCGCGCCCTGACCCGCGATGAGCGCGTGATCGAACTGGCCCGGATGCTCGCCGGTCTGGACGACACCGAAACCGGCCGCGCCCACGCCTGGGAGCTGCTCACCACCGCCGACGCCGAAAAGGTCACCGCCGCCGGCTGATCGGGCATTTGCCCGGAGCGCACTAATCAGCCTGCGGCCCTTCGGCTTCGACGAGCGCCTGGCGGACCAGCGCTTGGGTGGACCCCGCCATGAGGTCGAGGGCGGATTCGACGTCCAGCGCGCAGGTGTCCCGCGTGCCGACGATCGCCTCGACGCCGAAGACCAGGGCGACGGCATTGATCAGCCGGTCCAGTTCGGTGGGGGAGAGCCGATCGGTGAGGGGTTCGAGGGCGGCGCGGGCCAGTGCGAGCCGGGTATTGCCGCGCACGGGAACCCGCTCGTCCTCGGGCAGATCGCGTTGTTCGAACCAGCGCTCCAGGGTCGCGCAGGATATCGCGCCAGAGCGCCCCACCGGCGAATCGCATGCGCGTGGTGGTGCGGACCATGGTCGCCGATGCGTTCGGGCGCATCGCCCTGCAACCCGTCGATGACCCGGAAGAAGTCCCGTCCGCGGGTCTGCTGCCGACTGGCCACATCCGCCCAGAGCGACTGCGGGTTGGGCGGGTACCGGTGCGCGGTGGCGAGGGAAAACCCGGGCGACTACGACTGCGCCGGGTCGTACAGCTCGAACATGGTGCAGCCCGAGTAGTTCGGGAACGCTCACATACGAGCACGGCCCGCGGAGTGAATCCGCGGGCCGTGCAACGGTTTTCGCGCTACTTGACGGCCTTGCGCGCGCCGCCGATGAGGGTGTTGATCAGGCTCTTGAGGCCGAACTCGAGCACCTTGGCCGGGACGGGCAGGCTCGGGTCGGACTCCATGGTGTAGACCACGCGGGTGCCGCCGGGGGCGTCGGCGAAGGTGATGGTGCCGACGTGCCGCTTGACCGGCGCGCCCTTGATCACGCGGTAGACGACGCGTTCTCCCGGGACCAGTTCGGTGGTCTCCTCGGTGACGCCGACTCCGCCGAGGCCGAGCAGATACTGCGCGCCGACGCCGGAGGGGCTGCCCACACCCGGCTTCTTGAGCGCGATCTGGATGGGCAGATAGGCGCTGAGCGCATCGCGATCGCTGAAGAGTTGATAGACGACCTCGCGTGGAGCGGAAAGGACAGTATCGACGGTGGTGCTGGCCATAACGGTGGGTCTCCTCTCGAACCGTTGGGGCGAGCTTATCCTTACCGCCCGGTAAGAAGACAGTCCCGGAGTCGCCGCGGCCGACCCGTCCGGTCCCTCGCGCCCCACTGGCATCACTGTGACGAATGTTCGGCCGGTCGGCGCGCCTCCACCATAGGTTGAGAGTTTGCGGTAATCATCGATCGTTATGAAGATGCTGGCCCTGCTGTCGCGCACCACCGAAACGCTGCCCGGGATCTCCGGGATAGCCCGGGTCGACCGCAATACCAGGCGTCTGCTGCAACGCATTGGACCCGGTGACGTGGTGGTTCTCGATGAGATGGACCTGGATCGGCTCACCGCCGACCGGCTCGTCGAGGCCGGTGTCGTCGCGGTCGTCAATGCCTCGCCCTCCATCTCCGGCCGCTACCCGAATCTGGGTCCGGAGGTGCTGGTGGCCAATGGAATTCTGCTGCTGGACGCGCTCAGCTCCGATGTCTTCACCAAGATCAAGGACGGCGCCAAGGTCCGCATCGACGGCAGCGTGGTCTTCGCCGACAAGGTGGTGAAGAAGGAACCCGAGGCGCTGGTGGAGGGCATCGAGCTCACCGCGGACGGGATCGCCGAGCGCATGGTCGAGGCCCGCAACGGGCTGGCCGACCATCTGGAAGCGTTCGCGGGCAACACCATCGAGTTCATCCGCACCGAATCCTCGCTGCTGATCGACGGAATCGGCGTGCCCGAGGTGGTGCTGGACATGAAGAAGCGGCATGTGGTGGTGGTCGGAGACGGACCCGATCACGCCGAGGATCTCAAGCGCATCAAACCGTTCATCAAGGAGTACGCACCGGTGCTCATCGGCGTCGGGCGCGGCGCGGATACCTTGACCCGCAACGGCTATCGCCCCGATCTGATCGTCGGCGATCCCGAGGAGATCACCGCCACCACGCTCAAATGCGGGGCCGAGGTGATCCTGCCCGCCGATACCGACGGGCACGCCAAGGGTTTGGAGCGCATCCAGGATCTGGGGATCGGCGCGACCACCTTTCCGTCCTCGGGCGCGCCCGCCGATCTGGCGCTGCTGCTGGCCGATCATCACGGCGCGAGCCTGATCGTCACCGCCGGTGCGGCCGTCTCGCTCGACGATTTCTTCGACCGCGGCCGCCGTGATTCCAATCCGGCGACCTTCCTGACCCGATTGAAGATCGGCACCAAGCTGATGGACGCGAAAGCCGTTGCGGCGCTGTACCGGCACCGCGGTTCGGGCTGGGCCGTCGCGCTGGTGGTGCTGGCCGCGCTGGTCGCGTTGATCGTCGCGATGCTGGCCACCCATATGGGCGGTGAGGTCACCACCTGGCTCGCCGACACCTGGCATCGCGGTGCGCACTGGTTACAGGCCCAGCTCGACCGGCATCTCAAGTAGGGGACGCATGATTTCCTTTCGCCACCACGCGGTGTCGATCGCGGCCGTCTTCCTGGCCCTGGCGGTCGGCGTGGTGCTCGGCACCCGCGCGCACAGCACGGGTTTGTTCCCCGGTTCCGCGGACGGCCGGCAGGTCGATGCGCTGACCGCCGAGAACGCCAGGCTCACAGAGCAATTGAAGGCGGCCGACGATTTCCTGGCCGGCGCCGCCGCCAAGGTGCTCGCGGGCAGTCTCGGCGACAAGTCGGTACTGGTCTTCACCACCCCCGATGCCGACGGCGCGGATGTGGACACCGTCACCACCGCGCTGACCGCCGCCGGTGCCACCGTTACCGGGCGGGTCGCGCTCACCGGGGCGTTCACCGATTCCGCCGAGGGCGATCGGCTGCGCACCGCGCTCACCAATGTGGTGCCCGCGGGCGCGCAGTTGAAGATCGAGGCCGCCGATCAGGGCAGTCTGGGCGGTGATCTGCTGGGCCAGGTATTGCTCACCGATCCGGTGAGCAATCAGCCGCGCGGCACCGAGGCCGAACGCGGTCTGGCGCTGGAGACCCTGCGCGGTGGCGGCTTCCTCACCTTCGCCGATGTCAAGCCCGCGCAACTGGCCGTGGTGGTCACCGGGGCGGGCGCTCGCGCGGACGAGAACAATCGCGGCACCATTGTCGCCAGGTTCGCCGGAGGGTTGCGGTCACATGGTGCCGGGGTGGTGCTCGCGGGCCGCCACGGTGCCGCGCAGGGCCCCGGACCGATTGCCGTGGCACGCTCGGAGGCCCCGCTGGCCACCATCACCACGGTCGACAATGTGGATCACGAGATCGGCCGCATCACCACCGTTCTGGGCCTCACCGAGCAGCTGAACGGTGGCACGGGGCGATACGGCACCGGGGACAAGGCGACCTCGCTCACAGTCGCCGCCATGCCGCGCTGACCGATTCGCGCCGCGCGGCCACGATTTGGGCGCCACCGGCCGGCGAGTGAGGGCGAACGCGCGGCAACGGCTCGCGTGGCATTCGATCGGCATACCGAATCCGTGTTACCGTGAAGTCCCGTGGGTCAATCACGGATTCCGGCGCGCGCGGCCACGAAACATATCTTCGTCAGCGGTGGCGTTGCCTCTTCACTCGGTAAGGGTCTGACCGCCTCCAGCCTCGGTCAGCTGCTCACCTCACGCGGTTTGCGCGTGACGATGCAGAAGTTGGATCCGTACCTGAACGTCGATCCCGGCACCATGAACCCTTTCCAGCACGGTGAGGTGTTCGTGACCGAGGACGGCGCGGAGACGGACCTCGACGTGGGTCACTACGAACGCTTCCTCGATCGCGATCTCTCGGGAATCGCGAATGTCACTACCGGCCAGATCTATTCGTCGGTCATCGCCAAGGAACGACGCGGCGAGTACCTCGGCGATACGGTGCAGGTCATCCCGCACATCACCGATGCCATCAAGGCGCGGATCGTCGCCATGTCCGGTCCGGACCTGCACGGTCAGGTGCCCGATGTGGTCATCACCGAAATCGGCGGCACCGTCGGCGATATCGAATCGCAGCCCTTCCTCGAGGCGGCTCGTCAGATCCGCCATGAGGTGGGTCGGGACAACTGCTTCTTCCTGCACGTCACGCTGGTGCCGTACCTGGGCCCGTCGGGTGAGCTCAAGACCAAGCCGACCCAGCATTCGGTGGCGGCGCTGCGCAATATCGGCATCCAGCCCGATGCGCTGATCCTGCGCTGCGATCGCGATGTGCCCGAACCACTCAAGAACAAGATCGCGCTCATGTGCGATGTGGATGTGGACGCCTGCATCTCCACCCCGGACGCGCCGTCGATCTACGACATCCCCAAGGTGCTGCACCGCGAGGGCCTGGACGCGTACGTGGTGCGTCGTCTGGGACTGCCCTTCCGCGATGTGGACTGGACCGTCTGGGGCGGCCTGCTGGATCGGGTGCACAACCCGCGCGAGCAGGTCACCGTGGCGCTGGTCGGCAAGTACGTCGATCTGCCCGACGCCTACCTCTCGGTCACCGAGGCGCTGCGCGCGGGCGGTTTCGCCTCGCGGGCCAAGGTGAATATCCGCTGGGTGCAGTCGGACGAGTGCGAGACCGCGGCCGGTGCGCAGCAGCATCTGCACGATGTGGACGCGGTGCTGGTGCCCGGTGGTTTCGGCATCCGCGGTATCGAGGGCAAGGTGGGTGCGATCAATTACGCGCGCACCCATGGGATTCCGCTGCTGGGGCTATGTCTGGGCATGCAGTGCATGGTGATCGAGGCGGCGCGTTCGGTCGGTCTCACCGATGCGAATTCGACCGAGTTCGAGCCCGATGTCAAGTACCCGGTCATCTCGACCATGGCCGATCAGCAGCAGGCCGTCGCCGGTGAGGCCGATCTGGGCGGCACCATGCGCCTGGGCGCTTACCCCGCGATCCTGGAGCCGGGTTCGGTGGTGGCGCAGGCGTACGGCGCGACCGAGGTCTCCGAGCGGCACCGGCATCGCTACGAGGTGAACAACTCCTTCCGCGACAAGATCGCCAAGAGCGGTCTGAAGTTCAGCGGCACCTCGCCGGACGGCAATCTGGTGGAATTCGTCGAACTGCCCAGGGACAAGCATCCGTTCTTCGTCGCCACCCAGGCGCATCCGGAGCTCAAGTCCCGGCCGACGCGGCCGCATCCGCTGTTCGCGGCGCTCATCGCGGCGGCGCTGGAGTACAAACTCGCCGAGCAGCTTCCGGTCGATCTGCCGGAGCCCGCCGAAAGCGAGAAAGTGACCAGCTGACGTTCGGCACGCTGTACGACGGCCCGGCAGAGCCCGTTCCCGCGCAAGGGGACCAGCTCCGCCGGGCCGTCGGCGTTTCGGTACCCGCTCGACAGATAAGGTTGCCCAATGGCTGAATCCGCGCCCGGAACACACGAATTCGACACCGTCTCCAGCCGCACCGTGTATTCGGGAGCGATCCTGGCCCTGCGTTTGGATCAGGTCGCCATGCCCGGCGGGCGGGTGGCCGAACGCGAGGTGATCGAGCATCACGCGGCGGTCGCGGTGGCGGCGCTGGACGAGAACGACAATGTGGTGCTGATCAATCAGTACCGGCATCCGATCGGGCGGCGGCTGCTCGAACTTCCGGCGGGTTTGCTGGACAAGCTGGGGGAGGATCCCCTGGAAGCGGCCCAGCGCGAACTGGCCGAGGAGACCGGGCTGGCCGCGCGCGAATGGTCGGTGCTGGTCGACGTCGCGCTCTCGCCCGGTTTCACGGACGAAGCCCTGCGGATCTACCTGGCCACCGACCTGTACGAAACCGACCGCCCCGAACCCGAATTGGAAGAAGCGGACATCCAACTCCTCCGCGTCCCCCTCGCGGAAGCCGTCCGCGCCGCCCTCGCCGGTGAGATCACCAATGCGACAGCGGTCGCAGGTGTGACAGCCCTGATGACCGCCCGCGCCACCGGAGCCGAACTCCGCCCCGCCGACGCGCCGTGGCCGGGCATGCCCACCGCCTTCCTGGAACGCAAAGCGACCCAAGGCTAGTCGACCCTCCGCCCGCCGAACCGTCGTCATCCGACACGCCGACGCGCCGTGGCCGGGCATGCCCACCGGCTTCCTGGACGCAAAGCGGCCCAAGGCTAGTCGACCCTCCGCCCGTCGAGCCGTCGTCATCCGATGCCGACGTCCGGCGCTCCCGTGATGCCGCCCCGTCATCCCGGCATGCGTTTGGCCGGGATCCACACCATCGGCCGATCCGCGGACCGTGTGGATCCCGGCCGAAAACGCGCCGGGATGCCGGGAAGGCTCGCATACCGGACGCGCGCGGAATACCCGCCAGCCGTTGACTGTCGGGGTCGGCTGCCATGATGTGCGGTGTGCTGAGCCGCCAGATCGACGTCTACCTCGACCATTTGACGGTCGAGCGGGGCGCTGCGCGCAATACGCTGTCGGCGTATCGGCGGGATCTGGTGCGGTATCGGGGATTTCTGGAAGGGCGCGGGATCGATACGCTGGCCCGGGTTTCCGAGCAGGATATCGCCGATTTCATGGTGTCCCTGCGCGCCGGGGACGGTGATCATCCGGCGCTGGCGGCGAGTTCGGCCTCGCGGGCGCTCGTGGCGGTGCGCGGTCTGCACCGGTTCTCCGCGGCCGAGGGGGTGACCGATGCCGATGTCGCGCATCCGGTGAAACCGCCCACACCGGCGCGGCGACTACCCAAAGCGCTCCCGTACGACCAGATTTCGCGGCTGCTGGAGGCGGCGGGCGGTGATATCGCCGACGCCCCGCGCGGTCTGCGCGATCGCGCGCTGCTGGAACTGCTGTACTCGACGGGCGCGCGCATCTCCGAGATGGTGGGCCTGGACGTCGACGATATCGACACCGCCGAACGCGCGGTGCTGTTGCGCGGCAAGGGCGGAAAGCAGCGCATGGTGCCCATCGGGCGTCCCGCGCTGGCCGCGGTGGACAATTATCTGGTGCGCGGACGTCCGGCGCTGAGCGTGCTCGGCAGGGGCAATCCCGCGCTGTTCCTGAATCATCGCGGCGGCCGGCTCTCCCGTCAGACCGCTTGGCAGGTCCTGCATTCCGCCGCCGGGCGGGCCGGGATCGCCGCCCACGTTTCCCCCCATACGCTGCGACATTCGTTCGCCACGCACCTGCTGGACGGTGGCGCGGATGTGCGCGTGGTACAGGAGTTACTCGGTCATGCCTCGGTAACGACCACGCAGATTTACACTCTGGTGACCGTCGGCACGCTGCACGAGGTGTGGGCAACCGCCCATCCCCGTGCCCGCTAGCCGGGCTGAAGTGCGGGTTCAGGGTGCGTGTCCGAGCGTGGGTCTGGTGCCGACAGGCGGTAGCGTCTGTTGGGTACCGGATCGCGCACGCGGTCGGGCACGTCGTCCACCGGCATACCGGATCGGGCGGGGCAAGGGCAGGAACGTCGAAGGAGCAGCGGACGTGACGAAAGCCGGTGGTGCGGGCCAGCGGATCGAAACCGCCGCGCAAACCCTGTGGGAGGCGCCGGAACTGGCCGCCAACAGTGCGGTCGGTCCGACCGGACGTCCTTTGCGTGAGATCGGGGAGCCCCCGCCGCCGGACCACACCGGGGACGCGCTCATCGTGGCCATGTGCAATCAGAAGGGTGGCGTCGGCAAGACCACCTCGACCATCAATCTCGGTGCGGCACTGGCCGAATACGGCCGGCGGGTGCTGCTGGTGGATCTGGATCCGCAGGGCGCGCTCTCGGCCGGATTGGGCGTGGCACATCACGATCTGGATATGACCGTGCACAATCTGCTGGTCGGGCCGGGCAAGGTCACGGTGGATCAGGTGCTGATCAATACCAAGGTCGAGCAGATGGATCTGCTGCCCAGCAATATCGATCTGTCGGCGGCGGAGATCCAGCTGGTCAACGAGGTCGGCCGCGAGCACACCCTCGGGCGGGCACTGCGGCCGCTGCGGGATCGCTACGACTACATCCTGATCGACTGCCAGCCGTCGCTGGGTCTGCTCACCGTGAATGCGCTGGCCTGCGCGGACGGTGTGATCATTCCGATGGAATGCGAATACTTCTCCCTACGCGGCCTGGCGCTGCTCAATGACACCGTGGAGAAGGTGCGGGACCGGTTGAATCCGGAGTTGAGCCTGTACGGCATCGTGGTCACCATGTTCGATGCCCGGCTCCTGCATTCGCGGCAGGTGATGACGCGTGTGGTCGAGGTCTTCGGTGATTTGGTCTACGACACGGTGATCTCGCGTACCGTGCGCTTCCCGGACGCCTCGGTCGCCGGTGAGCCGATCACCACCTGGGCGCCGAAATCCGGTGGCGCGGAAGCGTATCGGGCCATGGCGCGGGAAGTCATCTTCCGGTCGGGCCGTTGAACGATGCGCTCGAACCCGCGACCTCCGAGGTGGTCGCGGATATTGTCGCGGCGGAACAGCCTGTTGAATCCGTCAATTCAGACAAAAAGACCGGATTTCATCTGCAGCTGAGCAACTTCCAGGGGCCGTTCGATCTGCTGTTGCAGCTCATCAGCTCGCGGCGACTCGATGTCACCGAGGTCGCGCTGCACAAGGTCACCGACGAATTCATCGCCTACACCAAGGCTTTGACCGCCGGCATGTCCGAGAAGACCGGCCTGCGCGCGGATAAGATCCTCGATCAGACCACCGAATTCCTGGTCGTCGCGGCGACCCTGCTCGATCTCAAGGCCGCGCGCCTGCTGCCCTCGGGCGAGGTCACCGATGAGGAAGACCTCGAACTGCTCTCCGCCCGCGACCTGCTCTTCGCCCGGCTGCTGCAGTACCGCGCCTTCAAACAGGTCGCGGAATTGCTCGGCGAACTCGAGGCGGCTGCGCTGCAACGCTATCCGCGCGCGGTCTCGCTGGAAGAGCGCTACCTGGAGCTGTTGCCGGACGTTACGCTGGGAGTGGATGCCGCGGGCTTCGCGGAGGTCGCCGCGGCCGCGTTCCGCCCCCGCCCGACTCCCACGGTGGGCCTGGACCACCTGCACAACCACTCCATCTCGGTCGCCGAACAGGCCGCCCTGGTACTGGAAATGCTGAAGAGTCGCGGTATCGGCGGCTGGACCACCTTCGCGGAGATCTGCCACGACTGTGAGGTCGCGGTGCAGATCGTCGCCCGCTTCCTGGCCCTGCTGGAGCTGTACCGCGGCAAGACGATCGAGTTCGATCAGTCCGATCCGCTCGGCCCGCTGTCGGTGAGCTATGTGGGTGAGCCGGGCGATCGACCCGAACCGATCACCATCGAGGAGGACTGGGGTTGACCGAGTCAGTGCCGAACCCGGGCGACGCGACCGAGAACACCGCGGGCGTGAGCGATGTCCTGGGTGATATCGCCCACGGCGCGAGCGATACCGCCCACGGCGCGAGCGATACCGCCCACGGCGCGAGCGATACCGCCCACGGTTCGAGTGAGCTTGCCCACGGTGCGGGCGGCGTGACATCGGTCGCCGAGGCGATCATCGCGGCCGCCCGGCAGAGCGCCGTGGGAACGCGTCCCGTCGAGACCGAGCCGCCCGCGATGCCCGAGCAGACCCGTCTCGAACTCGATGACGAAGTCGGCGAATCGGAGTCCGACACCCTCGATGAGGCCGAGTTTCGCAGCGCGCTGGAGGCGATGCTGCTGGTCGTGGACGCCCCCGCACCGGTGGAACTGCTGGCCTCGGCCCTGAACGACAGTGCCCGCCGCGTCGAGACCACCCTGCGGCTGATGTCCCGGGAATTGACCGAGCGCCACAGTGGCATGGATCTCAGATTCGTCGGCGACGGCTGGCGTTACTACACGCGGACGGAGTTCGCTCCCTACGTGGAACGTATGCTGTTGGACGGCGCACGTTCGAAGCTCACTCGCGCTGCCTTGGAAACCCTGGCGGTGATCGCCTATCGTCAACCGGTTACCCGGGCCCGTGTGAGTGCGGTGCGCGGCGTGAATATCGACGGCGTGATCAGAACCCTGCTGGCGCGGGGACTGCTCACGGAGGCCGGAACGGACCCGGAGACCAACGGCACCCTGTACGTCACGACCGAACTGTTCCTGGAACGGATCGGGCTGGCGTCCCTGGCGGATCTTCCGCCGCTGGCACCGCTGCTCCCGGGCGTCGACCTGATCGACGAGATCAACGAGAGCCTGGACACCGACCCCCGGTACACCAGGCTGAAAAAACCAGCCGAGGCGGATATCGATCTCGGCACCGAGGATTGAAATAGGACAACGTGAATACTCCCGCTCGCCGAGATGGCACACCGGAACGTAGGAAACGTGGATTCGAACCGCCCAGCCGCGGTTCGCAGTCCGCCCGAGGGACCGACAGGTCCGCACGGGGCGGCGATTCATATGGAAGTGGAAATACCCGTGGTGGCGGCTCGGCCGCCCGCGGTGGATCACGCGGAGACTCGCAGTCGTGGGGGAGCGGCTCGTCTCGCGGATCCAATGAAGGTTCGCGCGGTGGATACCAGGGCTCGCGCGATTCGCGCGGTGGCTCCGGTTACGAAGGCTCACGCGGTGATTCGCGCGGCGGTTCGGGTTACCAGGGTTCCCGCGGCGGATCGACCGGTGGCTCCGGTTATCAGGGTTCGCGCGGTGGATCGAGCGGTGGCTCGGGCTACCAGGGCTCACGCGGTGCGTCGACCGGCGGTTATCAGGGTTCCCGCGGCGGATCGACCGGTGGCTCCGGTTATCAGGATTTGCGTGGTGGATCGAGTGGTGGCTCGGGCTACCAGGGTTCGCGCGGTGGATCGAGCGGTGGCTCGGGCTACCAGGGCTCGCGCGGTGGTTCGGGCTCGTACGACTCGCGTGGCGGTTCCTCGCGTGGCGGCTCCTACGAGGGTTCGCGCGGCGGATACCAAGGCGCACGCGGTGATTCGCGTGGCGGTGCCGGTTCCTATGACGGCGCTCGTGGCGGATCACGCAGTGGCGGTGGATCATTCGGTGATTCGCGAAGTGGTTCGGCCCCCCGCGGCGGCGCGCCGCGCGGCGGCGATGCGCGAGGTACGCAGGGCCGCACCGGATTCGGCGCCGATCGCACCGGATTCGGTCAGGATCGCAATGCCGCGCGCGGTCGAATCGGCGGCGGGCGTCCGCTCGCGCCGAGTACCGCGCCCACGCCCAAGAAGGCCAAGGTGCACCGCCCGTCCCCGGCGCTGCCGGTGATGCTCAGCAATGCCAAGCCCGCCCGGCATCAGCATGTCGATCTCGAGGCCGTGCAGGAGAACCCGAAGAAGCTGCCGTGGGGCGAGGGCGAACGCCTGCAGAAGGTGCTCGCCAAGGCCGGCGTCGCCTCGCGGCGCGTGGCCGAGGACATGATCGAGGCCGGTCGGATCGAGGTCGACGGTCGCATCGTGCGCGAGCAGGGTCTGCGCATCGATCCGGAGAACGCCGTCGTTCGTGTCGATGGTGTGCGTGTCGTGGTTCGTGACGAGCAGGTCTACCTGGCGCTGAACAAGCCCAAGGGCTGGCAGTCCACCATGTCCGACGAGATGGGCCGCCCGTGCGTCGGCGATATCGTCGCCGAGCGCATCGCGGCCGGTCAGCGCCTGTTCCACGTCGGCCGCCTGGACGCCGATACCGAGGGGCTGCTGCTGCTCACCAATGACGGGGATCTGGCGCACCGCCTGATGCATCCGTCGTACGAGGTCTCCAAGACCTACCTGGCCACGGTCAACGGCGAGGTCAATCAGCGCCACGTGGCCAAACTGCTGCGCGAGGGCGTCGAGCTGGAGGACGGTCCGGCCAAGGCCGACAAGTTCCAGGTGCTCGAGGTCGGCCAGGGCAAGTCGCTGGTGAAGATCGTGCTGCACGAGGGTCGCAAGCACATTGTGCGCCGCCTGCTGGCCGAGGTCGGCCATCCGGTGACCGCGCTGGTGCGCACCCATGTGGGTCCGGTGGCGCTGGGTGATCAGCGCCCGGGTGCGCTGCGGGTGCTCGGTCGTGACGAAATCGGGAAGCTCTACGAGGCGGTGTCGTTGTGAACGGTGTGGGATCTGTGAAAGATCGGCTCGGCGGGCTGACGGGCGTCTCCCCGCTGGTGGTGGCCATGGACGGTCCGTCCGGCACCGGCAAGTCGAGCGTGTCGCGCAAGCTGGCGACGCGCCTCGAGGCGAGCTATCTCGATACCGGCGCGATGTACCGGGTGGCGACCCTGCGCGTGCTGCGCAGCGGTGTGGACCTCGATGACGCGGACGCGATCGTGGCGGCGGTCAAGGAATTGCCGCTGACCATCGGCACCGATCCGAGCCGCGAGGTGATTCTGCTCGACGGTGAGGATGTGTCGAGTGAGATCCGCGGCAATGCGGTGACCAAGGCCGTCTCCGCGGTGTCCGCGGTGCCGGAGGTGCGGGAGCAGTTGGTCGCGTTGCAGCGCGATATGGTGACCGCCGCGGGCCGAATCGTGGTGGAGGGCCGCGATATCGGCACCGTGGTATTGCCCGCGGCCGATGTGAAGGTCTATCTGACCGCGTCCGCCGAGGCGCGGGCACTGCGTCGCAACGCGCAGAACATCGCGGAGGGTCGCGGTGACGATTATCAGGCGGTGCTGGCCGATGTGCAGCGCCGCGACAATCTCGATTCCACCCGCAAGGTGTCGCCGCTGCGTCCCGCCGAGGACGCGGTGTTGGTCGACACCAGCGAGCTGAACAAGGACGAGGTTATCGACGAGCTGTTTCGCGTTGTGCGGCAGCAGATTTCGGCAGGAGGCGCGCAGTGACGCAGGACACCTTCGCCGGTGACGGCATTTGGTCGGACGAAACCGACTGGGATCTGGCCGAATTCGAGGGCGAGCAGGACGCCGAACATGTGCCCATGCCGACGCTGGCCATTGTCGGCCGGCCGAACGTGGGCAAATCCACGCTGGTGAACCGTATTCTGGGCCGCCGCGAAGCGGTGGTCGAGGATGTGCCGGGCGTGACCCGCGACCGCATCTCGTACGAGGCCACCTGGGCCGGACGCAAATTCCTGGTGCAGGACACCGGCGGCTGGGAGCCCGACGCCAAGGGGTTGCAGCAGTCGGTGGCCCGGCAGGCCGAGATCGCCATGCAGACCGCGGACGCCATCGTGGTGGTCGTGGACGCGGTGGTCGGCGCGACCGCCACCGATGAAGCGGTGGCAAAGGTGTTGCGCCGCTCCAAGACCCCGGTGATCCTGGTCGCCAACAAGGTCGACAATCAGAAGCTGGAATCCGATGCGGCGGCGCTGTGGTCGCTGGGTCTGGGTGAGCCCAAACTGGTTTCGGCCGCGCACGGTCGCGGTACCGGTGATCTCCTGGACGATATTCTGGCGGTGCTACCCGAAACCCCGCGTGAGGGCGGCAATCCGCTCGGCGGCCCGCGGCGCGTGGCGCTGGTCGGCAAACCGAATGTCGGCAAATCCAGTCTGATCAACAAGCTTTCGGGCCAGGAGCGCTCGGTAGTGCACGATGTCGCGGGCACCACCGTCGATCCGGTCGATACGCTGGTCGAATTAGGCGGTAAGCCTTGGCGTTTCGTCGATACCGCGGGTCTGCGCCGTAAGGTGGCCAATGCCAGCGGCACCGAGTTCTACGCCTCGCTGCGCACCAAGTCCGCGGTCGAGGCCGCCGAGGTGGCGGTCATGCTCATCGATGCCTCGCAGCCGGTGACCGAACAGGATCTGCGCGTCATCTCCATGGTGGCCGAGACCGGTCGCGCGCTGGTGATCGCCTACAACAAGTGGGATCTGGTCGATGAGGATCGGCGCGAACAGCTCGAGCGCGAGATCGATCGCGAAATGGTGCAGGTGCGCTGGGCGCAGCGGGTCAATATCTCCGCGCACACCGGTCGTGCCGTGCAGAAGCTGGTTCCGGCCATGGAGACCGCCCTCGAATCGTGGGATAAGCGCATCTCCACCGGCCGCCTGAACAACTGGCTCAAAGAGGTGGTGGCCGCGACGCCGCCGCCCATGCGCGGTGGCCGACTGCCCCGCGTCATGTTCGCCACCCAGGCGTCCACCCGCCCGCCGACGTTCGTGCTCTTCACCACGGGCTTCCTCGAGGCCGGTTACCGCCGGTTCATCGAGCGCAGGCTGCGTGAGGAGTTCGGCTTCGACGGTTCACCGGTGCAGGTGAACGTCCGCGTGCGCGAGAAGCGCGAGCGCAAGAAGTAGGCGTACCACGCCCGATGAACGGCCTCCGGCGAATTCGCCGGGGGCCGTTCTGATTTGAGCCGCCGACCCCTGCTTCAGCGGGAGTAATTGGTGATGTAGTGCTCGTACCCGTCCAGGAGGCGATCCAGGGCGAAGCCGAAATCGCCTTCCTCCCAGTGCATATCGTCATCTTCGAAGGCGCGGTTGGTGACGGCGCTGGAGACGGCGGGGTAGCGGGCCGGGTCGAGGATTCGGCTCAGGATGGCGGTGTAGTCCTTTTCGTCCTCGAGGTTATTCAGGGTGTCGCGCAGGAAGCGGGCTCGGCCTATGACGAAGAAGGAGAGGTTGACCAGCAGTTGTAGACGCTGGGGTTCGGGGATGGGGAGATCGGCGAGGGCGGACATGCCGGTTTCGAGCCAGTCCATATTGTTCGGGCCCAGCGGGGGACCGGTCATGGGAATGTCCAGCCACCAGTCGTGCCGTTGGATGGTGCGGAATTCGGCCCAGGCCCATGCGGACAGGCCCGCGCGCCATCCGCTGCCGGTGGGCAGGACCGGGGGCGGGCCGATGACGCGGTCCAGCAGAATGTCGACCAGGGTGTCCTTGCTGTCGACATAGCGGTAGAGGGACATGGGGGTGAAGCCGAGTTCCTTGGCGATACGGCCCATGGAGATCGCGGCGAACCCCTCGGCGTCGCCTATCGTGACGGCCGCGTCGATGATCTGGTCCAGGCTCATACCGCGTTTGGGGCCGCGGGTGCCGGGATCGTCCAGGTTCCACATCAGTTTGACCGCCTTGGGCAGGACGCGTTCGTCGTGCCGATCCATTCGACCCTCCTGTTCTCGTACTCCTACACATCTTGCGCCATTCAGAAAACTGTGTAGCCTATAAACAAAGTGTAGGACATATACAGTTTTCTGATTCGGGGTTCCCATGACAACCACTCAACAGCCCGCCATCGAAGTGGCCGGGCTGAGAAAATCCTTCGGCGGACATCCGGTGCTGCGTGGCATCGACGTGAATGTCCCTGCCGGAACGGTCTTTTCGCTACTCGGGCCGAACGGCGCGGGCAAGACCACCATGGTCCGCATTCTCGCCACCCTCGGCAGGCTCGATGCCGGGCGGGTACGGGTCGGCGGTTTCGATCCGATGCGACAGCCCGATGCGGTGCGCCGCATCATCGGCGTCACCGGCCAGTCCTCGGCCGTCGACCCGGTGCTGACGGGCGAGGAGAATCTCCGCCTGGCGGGTCGGCTGCTGCATCTCGGTGGCGGGGAAACGGCAAGGCGCACAACGCGATTGCTCAAGCAGTTCGACCTCACCGAGGCGGCCGGCAAACGCACCGGCTCCTACTCCGGCGGAATGGTGCGCCGCCTGGATCTGGCCATGAGCCTGATGGGCGATCCCGGCATCATCTTCCTCGACGAGCCGACCACCGGGCTCGATCCGCGCAGCCGCCGCGAATTATGGTCGGTGATCCGGGCGCTGGTGAGCGAGGGCGTCACCGTCTTCCTCACCACCCAGTATCTGGAGGAGGCCGATCAGCTCGCCGATCGCATCGCGGTGCTGGACGACGGTCGCATTGTGGCCGAGGGCACCGCGGCGGAGTTGAAGAAGCTCGCCCCCGGCGGCCATATCCGCATCGGATTCGCCGACGAACAGGGCCTGGTGGCGGCCGCCAACGCGCTGCCGAGCGCGGAGGCCGATCTCGAGCAACTGGTACTCCAAATTCCCTCGGACGGCAGTGTCGGCGATATCCGAAGACTGCTGGAGCATTTCGACGATCGTGATCTCGCCATCGGCCAATTGTCCATCCACACACCGGATCTCGACGATGTCTTCTTCGCTCTGACCGGCAACTCCTCGAAAGGCGCACAGCTGTGAGCACTGTGGTTCGCGCGGCCCAGGATTCGACCACCATGATGGGCCGCAGTTTCCGGCATACGCTGCGCAGTCCGGACACCCTGCTGATGACCATCGTCATCCCGCTCATGATTCTACTGATGTTCGTCTACGTCTTCGGCGGCGCGTTCGATGTGGGCGGTAAGTACATCAACTATGTGGTGCCCGGAATCATCCTGCTCTGCGCGGGTTTCGGGGCGGGCGGCACGGCGGTGAGCGTCTCCACCGATATGCACAATGGCATTGTCGATCGTTTTCGCGCCATGGCGATCTCGCGTTCGTCACTGCTCACCGGTCATGTGGCCGAGAGCGTCCTGCGCAATATGATCACCACCGGCTTGGTGATTCTGGTGGCGGTGGCGCTGGGGTTCCGCCCCACCGCCGATCCGCTGCGCTGGCTGGGCGTGCTCGGTCTATTGGCGATCTTCATCCTGGCGCTCTCCTGGCTGGCCGCCGCCCTGGGCCTGCTCGCCCCGAATCCGGAGGCGGCCAATGGATTCACCTTCAGCTTCATGTTCCTGCCGTACGTGAGCAGTGCCTTCGTCCCATTGCACACCCTGCCGGGCTGGCTGCGCGGCTTCGCCGAACATCAGCCCATCACCCCGATCACCGAGACCGTCCGCGGCCTGCTGATGGGCACGCCGGTGGGGCACAACCCGGTGACGGCGCTGTTGTGGTGTGCCGGAATAGGTTTGGCGGGTTATCTGGCCGCGGGTGCGCTGTACCGCCGTCGCGGGCTGCACTGAGCCGAGTTCGGTTGCGGGGATCCGGGACAGCCGGATCCCCGCAATATTCGTCTACGCCGATATGCGCATTAAAGCATGTTTGTCCGGATCGTCAACCGAGAGAGCCCCTCGGGTCGGGCACCCATGTGCCCAGTTGCATTGCGCCACAAGATCATCGCCATGATCCCGGGATTGAGAGCGGATAGGCATCTTAGGTAAACCCGCGCGCCCGCGCCGGCATCACGCCGTGGATGTTGGGTTTCGCACACTTCCTAACAAGCAAATGCTTGGGTTGATAACCTCGGAAGAGCAGGAGGACGGTGACGGGCATCGGTCGCAACGCAGCGAACGCGCACTGCCAATCGGGACCGCGTAGGACGCGGCCGTCGGGACTATCAATGGGGATGTTGTCCGGGGGCAATTCTTTTCGGCTCGGCGTCGAGTTGTGAACGCCAGGTGTGTGTCGTCGCGCGCCGCCGCCCGTCACCGGCAAGGCAATACGACAGGACATCCCATGAGCAATGCACCGGTACTTCCGAACCCGAACCACCCACTGCTTCCCGTGGCTCGGGTCTATACGAATTACTTCACCCCGACGGTGACCGGCATCGAGAATCTGCCGGCGGCGGGGCCGGCCCTGGTGATCGGCAATCACTCGTCGATCTATTGGGCGCCCGAGGTATGGATCACCTTCATGGCCGCCATGGATCGCCGCCCGAATGAGCCCACTTTCGGTGTCGCGCACGAAATCCTTTTGCGCGCACCGGGTCTCGGAGACAGTCTGCGCGACTTCGGAGTGATTCCGGCCTCGCAGGAGGCGGCCACGGCCGGGCTCAAGGACGGCGGCGCGGTGATGGTCTACCCGGGTGGGGACTGGGAGGCGTGCCGGCCGTGGACCGATCGCGGCAAGGTCGACTTCGCCGGGCGTAAGGGTTTCATCCGGCTGGCGCTCAAACTCGGCGTGCCGGTGATTCCGGCGGTCGCCAACGGCGGCCATGATTCGATCTTCATTGTCAGTCGTGGTGAGCGCACCGCGCGCCTGCTGGGTCTGGATAAGCTGGTGCGCGCCAAGGTGTTTCCGTACACTGTCGGCCTGCCCTTCGGCGTCGCGCCGATTCTGCCGCAGATTCCGCTGCCCTCGCACGTGGATGTGAGCTTCCTGCCCGCCCTGGACTGGTCCACCCAGCCGGGCGATCCGGAGGACACCGAGTTGGTCGATCGCATCTACGACCGGACGGTCGGGGTCATGCAGACCGAGCTGGATCGCCTGCGCGCGGCGACCCCGCATCCGGTGGCGACCGGATTGAAGAACCATGTGGCGGCGCTGCCGGGTCCGCTGTCGGGTCTGGCGAATCTGCTGTAACCGACGGGTCTGACGCATTCGAGTAGCTCCCGGGGGTGATTCCCGGGAGCCATTCGCGGTGACCTGCTCTCGAATTCGCCGTCCCGATCGATCCGATTGCGGCGGCGTGCATCCCCGGCCGCCGACACGAGTTGTGGTTAACTCTCGGCTATCGCATGCTGCCGGTCGCCCATCGCGAGCGTGCCGCACAGACCGGGAGGCTGGAAGTCATGGCGCGCCTTGTTCATTCGGTGAGACCGGCGCTGGCGGCGGTGGCCGCGCTCGCCGTGATCATCGTGGTGCCGCCGCTCGTGGACGCGGCCGTACCCACCCGCGAGACGCCGGTCTCGGCGGGCACCGAAGTCACCCTCACAGCCACGGGATTGGGTGCGGTCCACGGCACCGCCGACCCGTCGAACGGCGTCTCCTTCGAGGTGCCCGAGGCCATGCGGCGCATCGCCACCGGCGATATCGCCACCGGGATCTTCGAATCCGATATCGGTGAACAGCGCCTGGGCGTCTCGGTGGTGGACGGCATCACCGATTTCGACACCGCCGCACCGCGACTGCTGCTGCCGCTGCGCGCGGCCGGGCAGGAGGTCGACTTCGACGGCACTGTCATCGATGCCGGCGCGTTCCACGGCCTGTTCTGCGTCCTGCCCGGCACCGCGGGCGGTGTCTGCGCGGTCGCGAACTCCGGTGATATCGCGGTGACCATTACTGTCACCGGTCCGACCCGGGAGGCGGGCCGCGCGCTCATCCTGGCCGTGCTCGCCTCGGCCGCGGCGGTGCAGGTGTGAGTCGGCCGGGAGCGGGCGCTCCGGTGGCGATGACGAGTGCCGGGCCGATCGAGGCGGGGAGTTGGTTCCAGCCGAGGTCGGCGCTGTTCTGGGTCTACTGCCCGGCGGTACTGGCGGGTCCGCTGATCTTCCTGGCGCAGGCCGCGGGAATGGTCCGATACGGCGGCGCGGAGGCCATGGCGGCGCTGCCCGTCACCGCGGCGACCCTGCTGTTCTTCGGCTGGGTGTTGTGCGAGCTGGATCCCTTTCGCGCGCGGCGGCGTCTGGTCGCGCCGATTGTGCTGGGCTTCCTCTGGGGCGCGTCGGTCTGGCCGGGTGTGGCGCTGTGGGCGAATGACCATGTGACGCACGCGGTGACGAATCTGGCGGGCGATGCGTTCGCGAGCGACTGGCAGGCCGCGATCGCCGCGCCCATCGATGAGGAGTTCATCAAGGCGATCGGTATCGCGGTGGTGGCGGTGCTGTTCCGATCCCGGTTGCGGCGGCCCGTGGACGGTTTCCTGATCGGCGGTTTCGTCGGTTTGGGCGCGCAGATTTCCGAGGATGTGCTGTACAGCGTGCAGGCCGCGCTGGCGGCGCCGCAGAATCCGGTGGCCGATGTGCTGATCGTGGCGCTGCTGCGGTTGGTGACGGCGTTGACTTCGCACTGGGCCATGTCCGCGCTGGCGGGCGTCGGCATTGTGGTGCTGTTGATTCGTACCGATCGGTCGTGGGGCTGGCGAGTGGGATGCTGCGCGCTGTTCTACGGCCTGGCGGTGCTGATGCACTTCACCTTCGACGCACCGCGTCCGGGCGGTCCGGGCTGGTTGATGATGGTCCTGCCGGTCATCATCGATCTGGCGATCTTCACCCTGGCCTACCGCTGGGTATTGGGCACCGAGCGAAAGTGGTTGCGCGGCATCATCGCCCAGCCGATAGCCCGCGGCCTGGGTGCGGAGGCGCAGTTGGCCGCACTGCTCACCCGGCGCAGTCGGCGGCGGGCACGGTCGGGATTGCGTGCGGCCACACGAATGGATCGCCGCCAGGCCCGGCGCTATGAGCGCGAGCTGATCGATCGGGTGGGGCTGCTGGCCGAGCCGCGACCGCAGCCGATGTGGAACTACCAGCAAACCTCGGAGAGGTAGTCGCATAATGCGTCGATGGGTGGTCGAAGTCGATCCTGAGCGTGCCGGTTACCAGCGACTTGGGTGCCGAGCGCTAGCTTGTTCGCTATGAGTGAGGGCAAGTCGCTTCCGGATACGGCCGGTGACGACCGCGCGCGCGAACTGCTCGAGCGGCGACAGCAAGCATTGTGCAAATATTTGGAGGCCAGTGGCGATGTCGCGGGCAGCCGTATTCGCGCCAATCTCACCGGGTGGCGGCGCTGGCTGCATCGGCTGCCCGGCACCACCATCGCCAATGCCTCGGGGCGGCGCGACGCACTGCTGCGCGAACTGGCCCGGCACGGTGTCGGTGCGGAGGATCGGCGCTGGGGTGTGCTGTCGGGTGGTTATCTGCGCAGCCGCGGCGCCCCGATCGGGTTGGAGTTCACCCTCGCGGAGTTGATGTCCGAGTACGAGTCCACCGATCCGCATTGGGCGCGGCAGTTGCGCGTCCTCGCCGACGCCGCCGAACGGGTGCGCCCGCTGGCGGCGCTGGGGGATCGGGTGGCGGTCGGCGATCTCACCGAACAGGTGGTGGCGGTGACCCGGGCGGCCCCGGATGAGGCGGCGCGCCAGCGCCTCTCGGACCATCTGCCCGGCGCGCTGCGCCCGCTGCCCGCCGACCTCGAATCCCTGCGCCGCGGTGACGATCTGGTCGATGTGGCCTTCGACGTGTACGCGAACACCATCAAGCTGGACAACATCACGGTGAATCCGGAGTTGCGCGGCACCGGCCTGGGAACGGCCGTGCTGCAACAGCTGTGCCGGGCCGCCGACGCCCACCACCTGACCATTGTGGGACAGTTGGTCCCGACCTACCGCGATGACGATTCGGCGGTCCCCCTACTGGCGGCCTGGTGCCGAAAACACGGTTTCGCGGTCAATGAGCGCCTGGGCGGCCGCATCTCGCGCACCCCGGCCAGCATTTCGTGACCGGACCATGCGAAGGGGATTGTCGATGAGTGTGGCTGTCGCGTTGTTCACCCGGGATCTGCGGGTGCGGGACAATCCGGTGCTGGCCGCCGCGGCGCGGGCGCGGGGGGTGGTGCCGCTGTTCGTTTTCGATGATCGGATTCTGGGCCGGACGGAATTGGGCGGCAACCGGATTCGGTTTCTGCTGGCGGCGCTGGGGGAGCTGGATACGGAATTGCGGGCGATGGGCGGCCGGTTGGTGTTGCGGCGCGGGGAGGTCGCCGAGGAGGTGGCGCGGGTCGCGCGGCAGGTGGGGGCCGATCGGGTGCATATCGCGGCGGATGTGAGCGGATACAGTGCGGTGCGGCTGCGGCGGCTACGGGAACAGTTGGGGCACAACGGTATCGAGGTCACCGAGCATGCCGGTTCGGTGAGCGTGGTGGATCCCGCCGAACTTCGCCCGGCGACCGGACGCGATCATTTCTCGATATTCACCCCGTATTTCCGGCGCTGGGTCGAGACGCCGCTGCGCGCCGCCGCGCCCCGGCCTTCGGTATTGACCGTTCCCGAGGTGGACGGTATCGATATGCCCGACCGGGCCGAGCTGTGCGCGGAGGAAGGGTCTCCGCAGCTCGAGGTGGGCGGAGAGACGACCGGGCGAAAGATCCTGCGCGCCTGGCTTTCCGGCCCGGTCGCCGAGTACGAGGCCCGCAATGACGATCTCGGTGCGGACGCCACCTCGCATCTGGGCGCGTACCTGCATTTCGGCTGCCTCTCACCGACCGAGCTGGTGCGCCGCACCGATCTGTCCACCCCGGGCGGTCATGCCTTCGCCCGTCAGCTCGCCTGGCGCGATTTCAACAATCAACTCCTGGCCGCCCGCCCCGAGGTGGCGGTGCGGGACTATCGCCCCCGTCCGGCCCCGTGGCGCACCGACCCGCGGGCCGTGAAGGCTTGGCGCACAGGCAGAACCGGCTATCCGATCATCGACGCCGCCATGCGCCAACTGGTGGCCGAGGGTTGGATGCCCGGTCGCGCCCGGCTGGTCGCGGCCGGCTTCCTGAGCAAATCCCTCGGCATCGACTGGCGTATCGGCGCAGCGCATTTCATGCACTGGCTGGCCGACGGCGATGTGGCCAACAATCAACTGAATTGGCAGTGGGCCGCGGGCACCGGCACCGACACCCGCCCGAACCGCATGCTCAACCCGCTGCGCCAGGCCGAACGCTATGACCCCGAGGGCAGTTACGTCCATCGCTGGCTCCCCGAACTCGCCGAGCTGCCCGGCCCGGCCGCCCACAAACCCTGGCGCTCACCCCTTCTCGCCCCCGACTATCCGCCCCCCATCATCGAATGCAAAGGCATGTGACGGGAACGCCGAAATGGGGGCGGGGACCAGGTGCGGGCCATACGCTCGGGTGGGTGAAGACATTGTTGCAGGTTGTCGCGGGTCATTTGCCTCCCACCATTGCCGCGCGGGTGCGGGTGGCGGCGGCGAATCCGCTGTTGGACGGGGTGCAGATCGAGGAGGTGGTGGCGCCTTTGGCGCAGCTGAGCGAGGTGCAGGTGAGTGAGTTGCGGGCGGCACTGGCCGATTTCGAGGAGCCGTCGCTGCCGCCGGCGCTTCAGGACGAATTGCTTGCGTTGCAGCGGGATCCGTCCCCGCAGGCACTGATCGCGGTGGTGCGGGATCTGCTGGCGTCCATCGCCGCGGTCTGAGGTCAGGCGCGGCCGGTGAGCCGGTCCAGCACCTCGGGGTGGGTGTCGAGGTAGTGCTCGAAGTCGATGGGTGGATGGCCGGTGACGGCCTCCACCGTGCTGGACACGGTGGCGAGTTCGCCGGTGGCGATGGCCTGGTAGGAACTCACCCAGCCCGCGACCATCCAGTCCGGTGCGTGGTAGTGCGAGCGGCTTTCGTACGCCTCGGGTATCGACTCGGGTTTATAGGTGATGGGGCGGCCGGTGCGGCGACTGAGAATCTCGGCGACCTCGTCCAGATCCATGGCCCGCGGTCCGGTGATATCGCGCACCGCATTGGGTAGCAGTTGATCATCGAGCAGGACCGCGGTGGCGACATCGGCGATGTCCTCGTGCGCGACCGCCGCGACCCGCCCGTCCCCGGCGGGTCCTCGGATCACCCCGGTCTCGGGATCGGCCATCGCGGGCAGATGCACCTGATAGTTGTTGTCCCGCAAGAACGTGAAGGGCAGTTCGGTCTGCCGGATCTGCTGTTCGGTGTACCAGTGATCGCGGGCGAAGGTGAAGGTGGCCTCGGGCGCCGCGCCCTGGAAGGAGATGTAGACGATGCGCCGTACCCCCGCGGCGACGGCCGCCTCGATGGCGGTGGTGTGTTCGGCCACGCGCAGTTCGCTCTCCATGGCCGAGACCAGCAGTAGTGTCTCCACCCCGGTGACCGCGAGTTCGAATTTCGGCCCGTCGCCGTAATTGGCAAAACGCACTTCGGCATCGGGCAGGGGCAACTGTTTTCCGGGGCTGCGGGCGATCAATCGCAGATCCGCTCCCGCGGCGGCCAGACGCTGGGCGACCAGGGTGCCGAGCTTGCCGGTCGCTCCGGTGACACCGATTTTCGTCACGATCGAACCCTCCCGGTGCAGTGGGTGATCAAAATGCTGACGTTTCGCAGCCTACGCCGGTGGGCGGCCGGCCGGTTCCGGGCACCGACCGCACCGGGGTGTCGGGGCGGTCGGCTACGGTCGCAGGACTTGTTGCCGAGCAGAGGTGAGGATCTTCGATGCCGCGGGATTTGGCCGATCTGTCGTTCGCGCGCTTTCTGGAAGCCCGCGAGGATCTCACGATGGAGGGCGAATACGATTGCGCGCTCTTCGAGGGCCTCCGGCTCGAGGACGCCGAGGTGCGCGGCGCGCAGCTCACCGAATGCGCCATGACCGGCGGCACCATCACCGGCGGCAGTATGCGGCACACCAGGTTCAACGATGTCTGGATTCAGGGCACGCAGTGGATTCGCGCCGATCTGTCCGAAACCTCGTGGATGGACGCGGAATTGGTGATGAACGCCTGGTCGGGCGTGGAGGCGTTCGGTGCGCGCCTGCGCCGGGTCACGTTCTACAACTGCAAATTCGATTCGGTGAACCTGCGCGGCGCGCACCTGAACGAGGTGTCGTTCGTGGATTGCGTACTGCGCCATCTGGATATCAGCGAGGCGAAGCTGACCTCGGTGAGTTTTCCCGGATCCGAGATCGAGGCGCTGTCCCTGCGCAAGGCCACCCTGGCGAAGGTGGACCTGCGCTCGGCGCGGGCGATCGGCATCTTCGACGGTGTCGAATCCCTGCGCGGCGCAACGATCAACAGCTCACAGCTGATGGATCTGGCCCCGGTCTTCGCGCACAATATCGGGCTCAACGTCTCCGATCGCTGAGCGATCACACCCCGTAGCCGCCGTCGACATCGAGCTTCTGTCCGCTGATGAAATCGGCGCGGTCCGAGGCCAGGAAGCAGACCGCTTCGGCGATGTCCTCGGCATTTCCGAAGCGGCGCAACGGAATATTGGCGCGGGTGACGTCCAGGGCGTGCTGATCGAGCTCACCGGAGCTGATCAGCCGATCGGCCATGCCGTCGGTGGTCATACCCGGTCCGACGCAGTTGGCGCGAATCCCGAACCGGCCCTCTTCGGCGGCAATGCCCCGAATCAGCGCTTCCACGGCGGCTTTCGGTGCGCTGGAGAGGCCGTCGCGAATGGGGAAGCGCGCGGTGGCCGCGGTGGTGACGGCGACGATATTGCCGCCGGTCTCGCGCAGATACGGCAGCGCCGCGTGCGCGGCGTTGAAGAAGCCGCCGGCATCGTCGATGAGCTGAGACCTGAAGTCGCCCGGGGTGATTCGGCTCAGATGCCGCATCGGAATATGCGGTCCGGCCGCGTGGACCAGGGTGTGGATGCCGCCGAATTCGGCGGCGGTCTGCGCCATGACCTCGGCCGCGCGTTCGGCGTCGGTGAGGTCGAGTCGCCACGACATCGCTCGCCGTCCGCGCTCCTTGGCGAGGGTGAGCAGTGGATCCAGTTTGCCCGCCGAGCGGAAGTAGGTCAGCCCCACATGGCTGCCGCGCTCGATGAGCATGCGCGCGGTGGCCAGGCCGAGCCCGCCGCTGGCTCCGAGTACGAGTGCGGCCCCGGGCCGGTGACCGAAGTCGTCCATTTACTTCCTTCGGTGCGGGGCGCGCGGGTGGGCGCGACGCATATGAACAGGTCGGTACGACCCTATTGGTAGTCCACCGCAGTAAAACAAGCAAGTGCTTGGTTTGTCGGGCCGGATGATCAGCGGGTTCGGTAACACCTCGGCCGCGATCCGCCGAAACGAGCCGATGAGCGATTGCGATCGGCCCGCTGCCACGCCACCACCGGATCGCTGGGCGCGGCATCGCCGAGCGGAACCGCGCGCAAGCCGTCCGGCAGCGTGTGCGGGGGTGCCAGGCCGATGGACCCGTCACAACACGGCCCGCATGCACTCGGGCACGGTGCGCACGCTCGCGGGTGTGGTCTGCCTGCGCGCCGAACACTCACATGCCGCCAGGCGCGCGCGATTAGTGCTTGGGCTGGGGCCGGGCGCGCAGGTGTGCCCGTTCCCCCTGTTTGCCGAAGAGGCTGAGGAATTCGACCGATTCGGGTCCGGCCGCGCCGAACCAGTGCGGTTCGCGGGTGTCGAATTCCGCCGCCTCTCCGGGCAACATGATGAAATCGTGGTCGCCGAGCACCACCCGCAGTCGCCCGTTGAGGACGTACATCCATTCGTAGCCCTCATGCGTCTGCGGGTCGGGCTCGCGGCGCGTCCCGCCGGGGATGACCAGTTTGTACGCCTGAATGCCACCGGCGCGCCGGGTGAGCGGCACCATGGTCATCCCGCCGCGGCTGACCGGTCGCAGATGGATGCGCGGATCGCCGGTGGGCGGCGCGCCCACGAGTTCGTCGAGGGTGACCCCGTGCGCCTTGGCCAGCGGCAGCAGTAGTTCCAGGGTGGGCCGCCGCGCCCCGGACTCCAGCCGGGACAGGGTGCTGACCGAGATTCCGGTGCTCGCGGAGAGCTCGGCGAGCGTGGCCTCGCGCTTGTGCCGCAGGTCTCGCAAGCGCGGGCCGACCGCGTCGAGGGCCTGATCGAGTTCGCTGTCCATCCTCCGAGTTTGCCGTATCGGCAAATATCCTTGCCAGATTTGTGGATCTTCTCGCATGGTCGATAACAAGCGGAACAAGGAGGTCATGATGACGGATCAGCTGGTGGACGGCTACGACGCGGTGGTGATCGGCGGTGGCGCGGCCGGTCTGAACGGTGCGCTCATGCTGGCCCGGGCCCGGCGCTCGGTACTGGTGATCGATGCGGGCGAACCCCGCAATGCCCCCGCCGACGGCGTGCACGGGCTGCTGGCCCGCGAGGGTATGCCCCCGGCGGAATTGCTGGCGCGCGGTCGCGAGGAGGTGCGCGGTTACGGCGGTCACCTGCTGTCCGGCACCGTGGTCGACGCGACCCGGGACGACAGCGGATTCACGGTCGAATTGGCCGATGGCCGCACCGTGCGCGCACGGCGGCTGCTGGTGACGACCGGACTCGTCGACGAACTGCCCGATATCGCGGGGCTGCGCGAGCGCTGGGGCCGCGATGTGATCCACTGCCCGTACTGCCACGGCTGGGAGGTGCGCGATCAGGCCATCGGCATTCTGGGCAGCGGCCCGATGTCGGTGCATCAGGCGCTGCTGTTCCGGCAGTGGAGCCCGGATATCACCTTCTTCGCGCACACCGTCACACCGACGGCGGAGCAGGCGGAACAGCTTGCGGCACGCGGGATTCCGGTGGTGACCGGTGCGGTGCGGGCACTCGAGATCGCCGATGACAGGGTCGTCGGCGTCCGGCTCGAGGACGGTACGGTCGTGCCGCGCACGGCCGTGGCGGTGGCCTCGCGCATGGTGGCGCGTGCGCACTTCCTCGCGGCCCTCGATCTGAAGCCCGTGCAGCACCCCTCCGGTATGGGGGAGCACATTCCCGCCGACCCGACCGGCCGCACCGATGCCCCCGGTATCTGGGTGGCGGGCAATGTCACCGATCTCTCCGCCCAGGTCGGCGCGGCCGCCGCGGCCGGCGCCACCGCCGGGGCGATGATCAACGCCGATCTGATGACCGAGGAGACCACCGCCGCCGTGGCGGCCTATCAGTCGGCCAGGGCGTCTGCGCGCAGTTGATCGAGCGTGCGGGACAGGATGCGGGACACGTGCATCTGGGAGATGCCGAGGTGGTCGGCGATCTGCTTCTGGGTCCGGCATTCGAAGAAGCGCATGGTGAGAATGTCGCGCTCGCGGTCCTCGAGTTGGATCAGGTGCGGGCGCACCGCCATTCGCTGTTCGATGAGTTCGAAATCGGGGTCGTCCGCGCCCAGCGACTCGGCCGGGGACAGCGGTGTGTTCTCACCGTCGTCGCCGGTGTAGGCGTCGAGCGAGCTGGCCTGATAGGCGTTGGCGGCCACCAGCGCCTGGGTGACCTCGAACAGGTCCACGTCGAGCTCGATGGCGATTTCGCGGGCCTTGGGCATCCGCCCGAGCCGCTGTGCCAATCGTTCCACGGCGCCGCCGATCTGGAGCTGAATCTCCTTGGTGCGCCGGGGAACTCGAACCGACCAGGTGTAGTCGCGGAAGTGCCGGCGTACCTCGCCCATGACGGTGGGAACCGCGAAGGACAGGAAGGTCGAACCGCGTGAGACGTCGAACCGATCCACGGCCTGAACCAGTCCCACGCGCGCGACCTGTTGTAGATCGTCGAATCCCTCACCGCGGCCGGCGAATCGGCGCGCGATGTGATCGGCGAGCGGTAGGCAGCGTTCTATGATGCGCTCCCGCAGGCGGTTTCGTTTGGGGTCGAGGTTCTCGTCGGCGACGGCGAGCTCCTGAAAGGCCGCCTCGATATTGTCGTAGGTGTTAACGGTCATCGGTCAAACTCCGACTCCGGCTGATTGCGCCACGACCTCCCAGAGGGATGTCCGGCTGCGCCGCGCGTCTTAGCGTTTCGCAGTGGCGAAATCTGCTGTCGCACCACCGGCCGGCCGCATGAGTGCGGACCTCCCGGGATCGGCTGTTCTATCAACCTGGTGCATGAGTACCCCCTTCTCCCCGTTGCCAAACCGAGACGTGGGAAACCTGTGCACAGCCGGGTTTACCGGCCGCCGTTCCGGTTACAGCCGGAGTATCGGCGACCAGGAAGGACCCTCCTCATCATGTTGATGCGACGACTCGCCCGCCCACTGCTCGCGACGGCGTTCATAGCCGAGGGATTGGACACCCTCGCCAACCCACAGCACCGCACCAAGGCTGCCGCCGATCGGGTGCAGCAGGCCAAACGAGTGTTGCCCGATCGCTATGCGGACCGCTTCCCCGAACCCGATCGTGCCGTGCGGATCAATGCCATGGTGCAGGTGGGCGGTGGCGCGCTGCTCGCCTTCGGCCGCGTCCCGCGCCTGGCCGCGGGTCTGCTCGCCGCGACCGTGATTCCGGCGACCATCACCGAACAGGACTTCTGGGCCGAAACCGATCCGGCCCTGAAGTCCGCCAAACGATTGGCCTTTCTCAAGGATCTGAGCCTGCTGGGCGGTCTGCTCATCGCGGCGGGAGATAAGGGCGGCCGTGGTACGCCCGCATGGCGTGAGTTCGCGGAGCGGGCCGCCGCGGGAACCGCCGAACTGGCTGATACGGCCCAGGCCAAGGGTTCGCTGCTGGCCGAGCGCGCCCATGAGCAGGGGGCGCACCTGGCCGAAATAGCCCAGGACCGCGGCTCGCAGCTGGCCGAGATCGCCCAGGACCGTGGCGCTCATCTGGCCGAGATCGCCCAGCATCGGGGTGCGCACCTGGCCGATGTCGCCAAGGATCGCGGTGCGCACCTGGCCGAGGTGGCGCGCGATCGCGGCGGGGAGCTCTCCGAGGTCGTGAAGGATCGCGGCGCGCTGCTGTCCGACGTGGTCAAGGACAAGGGCGCGGTGCTCTCGGAGGTGGTCAAGGATCGCGGCGCGGTGCTGGCGGACGTGATGCGCGATCGCGGTTCGGAGCTGGCCGAGGTGGTCCGGGATCGTGGCGCCGAACTGGCCGACGCGGCCAAGGATCGCGGTACCGAACTGGCCGACGCGGCCAAGGATCGCGGCGGTCGCCGTCGGCTCAGGGCCGGTTGGCGCGTGTGAGGTCTGCCCGGACCAGCTCGTGCGCGGCGGTGTCGAAGGCGCGGATACGGGCGGTCTCATCGCAGGCGCGCCAGGTGAAACCCCACTGCACGGGCGGGGTCCCGACGATCGGCAGGAAGGCGATATCGGGTCGCTGATAGTAGCGATTCACCTGCGCGCCACAGATGAACGCGCCCTCACCCGCGCCGATCGAGGCCAGCACCTCCTGGAAGGTGCGCACCATTCGGCCGCGCGGAATGGGCTTGCCCGCGGGCGTCCGGGTCGGCAGGTGGTCGCGCACCCAGGACCGCGGCACGGACTCGGGCACGTCCAGCAGTGTCACCGCGGCCAGATCCTCCAGTTCCACACTGGTGCGCGAGGCCAGCGGATGCTCGGTCGACACGGCCAGCATCCGCGGTTCGGTGATCAGCACCGGACCGTGCACCAGTGCCGGATCCTCGATGGGACGGCTCACCAGCACCATGTCGAAACCCGTTGTGAACCAGCTCGTTCCGTCGGTGAGCTGGGCATCGCGAATGGTCAGTTCGGTCTCGGGATGCGCGGTCCGGAACCGCGCGGCGGTGGCATGACAGAGCTGCCCGGCGGCCGCGCCGATGAATCCCACCGTGAGCGTGCCCGCGAACCCGCGACCCGCCCCGACAGCCCGGCCGATGCCCCGCTGGATCTGCTCATGTCCGGGTCGCAGATCGTGCATCAGCTGTTCACCGATGTGGGTCAGGGTCACCCGCCGGGTGGTGCGCTCGAAGAGCTGCGCGCCGACACGCCGCTCCAACTGTGTGATGGTCTGGCTGACCCGGCTGGGGGAGACGTGCAGTTGTTCGGCGGCGCGCCCGAAATGCAGGTGTTCGGCCACCGCGAGGAATGCCTCGATTTCGTAGAGCTCCATGGACCTTCGCTCGTTTCCTGAGTGGAACTACATAAGCGTTGAGCGAACGGTCATTGTTCCCGGGGGTTTCGGTGGGCATCCTTCGAAGTGGATACCCACTCGTCCTCGAGGGAAGGCATGCCTTGACCACCGCCACCCGGAACGAACTCCGCACCCTGCTGGCCCGTGCCCGGCGTCTCAACGGTGAACTCGTCGAGGGTGCGGCTCCGCTCAGCGATACGGTCATCCGCCCACTCGCCGCCGTCGTGGGTGAAACGGACTCCGTCACAGTCGAACCCGAGCTCGGTGAACCGGAGCAGCGACTGTGGGAGCTGGCCAAGGACGCCACCCGATTGCGGGCCGGTGATGATCTGCCGGAATTGCAGGAGGCGGTGGCCGCCCTTCAGCACCTCGCCTGCGTATTCGCCTCGGACGAAAAGGTTTTGGCCGCGCGCGTCGCCGAACTTGCCGCGATTCAAGGTGTTTCGCCGATGCGGATCGAGGTCGCGCCGGACGGACCGTATCTGCTCAGCAATCCCGAACAGCTCACCAACTGGCTCGGCGAACCCATTCGCACCTTCCCGCAGATGGCGCTGTGCCGCTGTGGCGCTTCGGAAATGAAGCCGCTCTGCGATGGCAGTCACGCCCGGATCGGTTTCAGCGGCGCCAAGGATCCCGAGCGCGTGCCCGATCAGCTCGACACCTATCCCGGGATGGGGGTGACGGTCACCGACAATCGCGGACTCTGCGCGCATTCGGGGTTCTGCACCGATCGGGTGCCGACCGCATTCCGGGCCGGCCAGGAGCCGTTCGTCGCGCCCAGCGGCGCGCGCGCCGATGAGATCGCCGCGGCGGTGCGGGCCTGCCCGTCCGGCGCGCTCGGCAGCCCGGATGTGTCACTGCCGCACCGTGATCCGGCGGTCGAGGTGTCCAAGGACGGACCGTATCGGATCACCGGCGGGGTGCCGCTGGACGGCGCGGCCGATCGCGAGCACTACAGCCTGTGCCGGTGCGGGCAATCGCGCAACAAGCCGTTCTGCAGCGGGATGCACTACTACGTGGGCTTCCAGGATCCGCCGATGTCGCAGGAGCCGAGCCTGTTCGAATGGGCGGGCGGACTGCCCGCGCTGACCCGGATGACCAAGATCTTCTACGGCAAGTACGTGGCCAATGACGAACTGCTGGCCCCGCTGTTCGCGCGCATGTCACCCGATCATCCCGAGCGGGTGGCGGCGTGGCTGACCGAAACCTTCGGCGGGCCACTGCTGTACACCGAGCGCTACGGCGGCTACGACCATATGGTCGCCGAGCACGCCGGTAAGGCCCTCACCGAGGAGTGGCGCGCCCGCTGGGCCCAGCTCATCTCGCGCGCCGCCGATGACGCGGGCCTGCCGCGTGATCCGGAGTTCCGCGCCGCCTTCGCCGCCTATGTGGAGTGGGGTTCGCGGATCGCGGTGGAGAACTCCCAGCCCGGCGCGAATCCGCCCCCGCATATGCCGGTACCGCGCTGGTGGTGGGTGTGCAATGCCACACCCGGTTCGCGGATCTCGGCGCTGGAGCCGAAAACCGAACGGGCCGTGACGCTTCCGGCGGGGGATGAACCCCTCGGCTTCGCCGACCACATCAAGCCGCTGTTCCGCGAAATGGACCGCAAATCCATGAGTTTCGTGTTCGATCTGTGGTCGCATGCCGATGTGACGCAGCATGCCGACGGTATTCTCACCCGGCTGCGGCAGGGGTCGATGCCGTGTGACGGCGCGTGGCCGGTCGAGCATGTGGACGCCTTCGAGCGCTGGATCAAGGACGGGTGCCCGGCCTGAGCGCGGCGGTGGCACTTCAGGATCGGTCGACCAGCCGGTCGGCCAGCGCATCGGTGTAGGCGTCGCCGAGCGGTCCCAGACCGAAGAGCGTCCGCACGTAGATCGGGGCCAGAATGTGGTCCACGATCTGCATCGGGTCGGGGGCGCGCTCACCGCGCGCCGCCGCCCGGTCGACCATGGCCCGTAGCTGGTCGAAACGTGCGGTGAGGAATTGGTTCCGGGCCTGCGCTCCGGTCTCCCCGGCATTGGACAGCGCCATCGCAAGCCGCAGCACCCCCAGCCCGGCCGGGCCCGATACGTCGGCGGCGACCTTGCTCGCGAATCCGCGCAGGTCCGCCCGCAGGCTGCCGGTATCCGGGATCGGGGAATGTTCGGTGAGCCAGGTGATCGCCGCGTCCGCGCTGAGGGCCTCGAGGTTCCCTTCGACGGTCCGGGCCAGCCCGGCGCCCGGCATCGGCGCGGCCTGTTCTTCCGCCCCGATTGGGAGCATGTGGTCGGCCCCGTCATCGAGTTCGCCCTCTCCCGCCCCGATGTCGATCCGGCGCGTATCGCGCTGCTGGGCAACAGCATGGGCGGTGTCCTGACCCCGCGCGCCGCCGCCTTCGAACCGCGTATCGCGGCCCTGATCACCCTGGACGGCGTCTACGACCTCGGGACCATCGCCACCATGGGCCTTCCGGGAGATCGCGCCGAGATCGAACGCCGACTGCGCGCCGATTCCGATCCGGAGCTCGACGAGGTCCTCGACCGGGCCGCGCAGGAGAGCCCGACCCTGCGCTGGGCAATCGCCCAGGGCCGCTTCACCTTCGGCGTCGACACCGCACGTGAATTCTGCGCCGCCTACCTGGACTACCACGTCCGGGACGGCATCGCCGAGCGCATCACCTGCCCCACCCTGGTCTGCGCGGGCACCGAGGACGGCTTCTTCAAAGGTCAGCCCGAACTCCTCTACGCCCACCTGACCTGCCCCAAGACCCTGCTGTCCTTCACCGCGGCCGAAGGCGCGGACGCGCATTGCCAATCCGGGGCGCAGCGCCTGGCCTTCGCCCGCGTCTACGACTGGCTGGACGACACGTTCGAGGCGGCCGTCAGCGGGTAGCCTGTGCAGGGAATCCCCGCCCGAAAGGTCCGCCCCGGCGACACCCCGCAAGCGTGAGGAGCTCGTGTATGACGCAGTTGACCGGCACCAACGACGATACTTCGGCCGACAATATCGGCGGTCCCGGTGGCGCGACCATCGCACCGCGGCCGTACCGGCTCGGCGACGGTCCCGGCCCGCTGGGTGCGGAGGAGCTGCGCGCCATCGACGCCTGGTGGCGGGCGGCCAATTATCTCGCCGTCGGGCAGATCTATCTGATGGAGAATCCGCTGCTGCGCACGCCCCTGGGGGCCGAACAGATCAAGCCCCGGCTGCTGGGGCACTTCGGTACCGTACCGGGACTGAATCTGGTGTGGGCGCATGCCAATCGGGCCATTCTGGGGCGCGATCTGAACGCGGTGTTCGTGGCGGGACCGGGCCACGGCGGGCCGGGGCCGAATGCCTGTGCCTGGTTGGAGGGCACCTACTCCGAGCTGTACAGCAATATTCCGCGTGACGAGCAGGGGATGCGGGAGCTGTTCGCGCAGTTCTCCTTCCCGGGCGGGGTGCCGAGCCACTGTGCTCCGGAAACGCCGGGCTCCTTCCACGAGGGCGGTGAACTCGGGTACTCGCTGCTGCACGCTTTCGGTGCGGCACTGGACAATCCGAGTCTGACGGTCTTCTGCGTGATCGGTGACGGTGAGGCCGAGACGGGTCCGCTGGCGGGCAGCTGGCATGCCGACAAATTCATCAACCCGGCCCGCGACGGCGCGGTGCTGCCGATCCTGGCCCTGAATCAGTACAAGATCGCGAATCCGACCATTCTGGCGCGCATCCCGGAGTCGGAGCTGATTTCGCTGTTCAACGGGTACGGTTACGACCCGATCATCGTGTCCGGGAGCGACCCGGCCGCGGTGCACCAGGATATGGCCGCCGCGGTGGATCGCTGCCTGGATCGGATCGCGGAGATCCAGCAGATCGCCCGCGCGGGTGACGGTACGCGCCCGATCTGGCCGATGATCGTGCTGCGCACCCCCAAGGGCTGGACCTGTCCGCCGGTGGTCGACGGTGAGCCCGTCGAGGGCACCTTCCGGGCGCATCAGGTGCCGCTGCCGGCCGCGCGCACCGATCCGGAACATCGTGCGGTGCTGGAGCAATGGTTGCGGTCGTATCGGCCCGACGAGCTGTTCGACGAGTCCGGGCGGCCGGTCGAGGAGTTGTCGCGACTGGTGCCCAAGGGCGATCGGCGGATGAGCGCCAATCCGGTCAGCAACGGCGGCACCCTGGTGCGCGATCTGAAACTGCCCGACTGGCGCGAATACGGTGTGCAGGTCTCGACCCCGGGCGGCACCAAACATGAGGCGACGCAGGTGCTGGGCACCTGGCTGCGCGATGTCACCGCCGCCAATCCCGACAACTTCCTCACCTTCGCCCCGGATGAGCTGGCCAGCAATCGATTACAGGACATCCTCACCGTGACGGGCCGAGATTGGCAGGCCGAGATCGGTGAGTACGACGTGAAATTGGATCGCGCGGGCCGGGTCATCGAGGTGCTGTCCGAGCATATGTGCGAGGGTCTGCTCGAGGGGTATCTGCTCACCGGGCGGCACGGCGTCTTCACCTGCTACGAGGCGTTCATCCACATTGTCGACGCCATGTTCAACCAGCACGCCAAATGGCTGGACGCCAGCGCGGCGGTATCGTGGCGGCGGCCGATTCCGAGTCTGAATTACCTGCTGTCGTCACATGTTTGGCGGCAGGACCACAATGGCTTCACCCATCAGGATCCGGGATTCCTGGATGTGGTGCTGAACAAATCGCCCGAGATCGTGCGGGTGTATCTGCCGCCGGACGCCAATACCCTGCTCTCGACCTATGACCACTGTCTGCGGTCGCGGCACTACGTGAATGTGGTGGTGGCGGGCAAACAGCCGCAGGAGGACTGGCTTTCGGTGCCGGAAGCGGCCGCGCACTGTGCGCGCGGTGCGGGTATCTGGGAGTGGGCGGGCAATAACGACGAGCTCGGCACCACCCCCGATGTGGTGCTGGCCTGCGCGGGCGACGTGCCCACGCTGGAGACCCTGGCCGCCGCCGCGATTCTGCGGGAACGCCTGCCGCGGTTGCGGATTCGGGTGATCAATATTGTCGACCTGATGCGCATGCAACCGCCGGACGAACATCCGCACGGCCTCCCGGACAGTCTCTTCGACACCATGTTCACCACCGATCGCCCGGTCATCTTCGCCTTCCACGGCTATCCGTGGCTGATCCATCGGCTGACCTACCGGCGGGCGAACCATGCGGGGCTGCACGTGCGCGGCTACAAGGAGAAGGGCACCACCACAACGCCTTTCGACATGGTGATGCTCAATGATATGGATCGCTATCACCTGGTCATGGATGTCATCGACCGCGTTCCCGGGCTCCAGACGCAGGCCGCGGGGCTGCGGCAGGAGATGGTCGATGCCCGCTGGACCGCCCGCGCGTGGACTCGCGAACGCGGCGAGGACATTCCCGAGGTCGCCGAGTGGACCTGGCCGTACCCGCGCTGACGGCCCGCGCCCGGCTCGCCATCAAAAAGTTACCCGCGGCCGGGTGCGCCACTTTCGCCAAGTGGGTAGCGCAAGTGAACTGACTCGCTTACGCTGGGCGAATGACGGAGTGGCAGCCCACGGCATGCATCCTGTGCGAGTGCAATTGCGGCATCCAGGTGTTGCTCGGGCCGGACGGCCGGTCCTTCGAGAAGATTCGCGGCGATAAACTGCACCCCGCCTCGGCGGGTTACACCTGTAACAAGGCGCTGCGCCTGGACCACTATCAGAACGGCCGCACCGATCGGCTGACCGCACCGCTGCGCCGCCGCCCCGATGGCGAATTCGAGGAAATCGACTGGGATACCGCGATTTCCGAGATCAGCGCGCGTATGCGGGAGATCGGGTTGCGGCACGGCGGCGAATCGATCTTCTACTACGGCGGTGGCGGTCAGGGCAATCACCTGGGCGGGGCGTACGCGCCCGCCACCATGGCCGCGTTCGGGATGAAGTACCGCTCCAGCGCGCTGGCGCAGGAGAAGACCGGTGACTTCTGGGTCGGCGCGCGCATGACCGGATATCCGATGCGCGCCGATGTGGAACATGCCGAGGTGGCGTTCTTCATCGGCAAGAATCCCTATCAGTCCCATGGCTTTCCGCGCGCTCGCACGGTGCTCAAGGAGATCGGGCGCGATCCGGAGCGCTCGATGATCGTGCTGGATCCGGTGCGCACCGAAACCGCCGAACTGGCCGATTTCCATCTGCAATTGCGGCCTGGCACCGATGTGTACCTGCTGTCGGCCATGGCGGCGATCCTGCTGCGGGACAATCTCATCGCCACCGAATGGCTGGCCGAACACGCACTCGGCCTGCGGGAGGTCGAAGCGGTGCTGCGCCGGGTGCCGATCGAGAAGTACTGCGCCATAGCCGATGTCGAACTCGATCTGGTGGTGGCGGCGACGCACCGGCTGGCGCGGGCGAAATCGGTGGCGGCGCTGGAGGACCTGGGCGTACAGATGAACCGGTACTCCACCGTCGTGAGCTATGTGGAGAAGCTGGTGTGGCTGCTGACCGGCAATGTCGGCAAGCCGGGCACCCAGTACGCCTTCACCGGTATGGCCGCCATCGGGCATGATCGCGGGCATCCGGCGGGGGAGGGGCCCAGGAGCCCGGTGGTGGGCGCCCCGATCATCAGCGGCCTGGTGCCGTGCAATGTGATCACCGAGGAGATCCTCACCGATCATCCGGCACGCTATCGCGCCATGTTCATCGAGAGCAGCAATCCCGTGCACTCCCTTGCCGATTCGGCGCGCATGCGCGCGGCCCTGGAGTCGCTGGAACTGGTGGTGGTGGTCGATGTGGCCATGACCGAGACCGCGCGCCTGGCCGACTATGTGCTTCCCGCGGCCACCCAGTTCGAGAAGTACGAGGCCACATTCTTCAATTTCGACTTCCCGCGCAATATCTTCCACCTGCGCCATCCGGTGCTGCCCGCACCCGATGGCGTGCTGGCCGAGCCGGAGATCCATGCCCGTCTGGTCGAAGCGGCCGGGGCGCTCACCGAGGACGATTACCGGCCGCTGCGCGACGCGCTCGCCCAGGGTCGCGAAGCCTTCGCCATGGCCTTCCTCGGTGTGCTCGCCGATCGGAAAACGGCCAAACTCGCTCCGGTACTGCTGTATCGGACGCTCGGGGAGACCCTGCCCGGCGGTGCGGCCGCGGCGGCCATGCTGTGGGCCGCGGCCTACAACTGTGCGCGTAGATTCCCCGCCAGCGTCGAACGCGCCGGGTACGGCACCGGTCTGGCGGCGGGCGAGCGGCTGTTCGAGGCCATTCTCACCGGCAAACACGGCATCGTCATTACCGAGGACGACTATGAGGAGACGTGGAACCGGCTGCGTGACAACAAGATCCAGCTGCACCTGGCGGACCTGCTGAATGTGGTGGCCACCCTGCCCGAACTCGATACCGCCGACGGCGAGTGGCCGTTCGTGCTCTCGGCCGGTGAGCGGCGCGCCTTCACCGCCAACACCATCGTCCGAGATCCGCTGTGGCGCAAACGCGATGGCGGCGGCACCCTGCGTATGAGCCTGGCCGATGCCGGCCACTTGGGCCTGGCCCCCGGTGATCTGGTTCGCGTCACCACCCGCCGCGGCAGTGCCGAGGTCCCCGTGGAGCCCACCGATCGCATGCGCCCCGGCCACCTGTCCCTGCCGAATGGTTTCGGCCTCTCGGTCACCGATGCCACCGGCGCGCAGGTCACCACCGGCGCGGCCCCCAATGAACTCACCGAATTCGATTCGCGCGACGAATGGGTCGGCACCCCGTGGCACAAGTACGTCCCGGCCCGCTTGGATACCGTGGACGCATGAAACGCACGACGTTCGCCACCTGGCCGTGCACCGTGGCCCGCACGGTGGATCTCATCGGCGATTGGTGGACGCCGCTCGTCCTGCGCGAAGCCTTCTACGGCGCAAGACGTTTCGACGATTTCGAACGCATTCTGGGTCTGAGCCGCAATGTGCTGACCCAGCGTCTGACCCGCCTGGTCGAGGAGGGTCTGCTCGAGCGCGTGCAATACCTGGACCGTCCACCCCGCTACGAATACCTGCTCACCGACCAGGGCCGCGACTTCTTCCCCGTCATCGCCGCCATGATGGCCTGGGGTGACCGCTATCTCGCCCCCGACGGCCCCCCGGTCGTCCTGCACCACACCACCTGCGATCACGACACCCACGCCGAAGTGGTCTGCGCGCACTGCCGCGAACCCCTGCGCCACGCCGACGTCTCGGTCCGCCTGGGCCCCGGCTTCCCCGTCCGGCACCGCGAATCCGCCCTCGCCACGGGCCGATTCGACGAAGCCGAGCCGGGGGATCACGCCGACTAGAGGGAGGAAAGCCCGCCGCGCGAGGCGGTGTACACGGCACCGTGATGACATCCGGCCCGCAGATTGCGGCGTTCATCCGCGGTGAGGGTATGCCGCGCCCTCATCCACCGGGCCGATTCCCCCGGTGCCGACAACATCGGTGGCCGCGGGGCTGCCGGTGAGGCGTCCGAGCCCGAAGGCCAGGGTGATGAGGACGAAGACGGTGATCACCGCCTGCGGTAGGCGGCGCAGCAGGTAGGCGGCCGAGCTTCTCTCCTCGGAATCCGGCAACGGTATACAGATTCTCGGAGTTCGGTGTGCTGAGAGTGTTCTGGATGGTTCAGAAGAACATATCGGCCTCGCCTCCGGTGACGAGCGGCTGGCCGAGTACGCCATGCTCGGTCACACCGAGGCGGGCCGGATTCCCACGCTCACCATTCTGGGCGAATTGCGCCGGGACGGGCAGCGGGAGTGAGCGACACGGCCGTTCCGGCGCGCGGAACGGCCGGACGCTGCGCGATCACGCGCCGACGGGGACGCGGCCCGCGAGAATGGCGGCGGCGGTGTCGGCGGGCCATTCCAGGCCGGCGTCGAGTTTGGCGAGCACATCCGCGGCGGGGGATTCGACCAGGCCGCGCTCGATCTGGCTGATCATGCCCGCGGCCGGTCCGCCCTTCTTGGCGACATCGCCCTGGGTCCAGCCCATTTCGCGGCGGCGGGCCTTGACCCGGTCGGCCAGTGCGGCGATATCGGGATCGCCGGTGGGTTGTGCGGCGGGTGTCGCCGCGGCCTTGGCCGCTGTCCTCGCCCCGGTCGCTGCGACGCTCGGCGCGTCGACGGCCGCGGCGGTGGTGTCGGCGGCGGTGCTGTCGGCCTCGCGCTGCTTCTTGGAGACTCCACCACTGGCCAGGAACGCCTGCGTATTGAGTCGCGAGCGCTTTCGCCTACCCATTTTTGCCATGAAACCCTCCCTGATCTGTCGATGCTCACGGTCGCCGGAGCATGGGGAAGACTGCCACGACTATGCCGGGCCCCCGGGTATGAGCGGATGCTCGGCGTGCCGCGAACCGATGGCTATCTATCTTCGGAGCCGACCGGGTTCCGGATGGATTCGGACTTTCGGAGGCGAACGGGCAGGTCGGTGAGTCCGCGAATAATGGGGTTCGGATATCGGCGCAGTGCGGATTCGGCCGCGGCGAGCTCGATGTCGGGAAATCGCCGCAAAAGCCCCGCGAATGCCGTGCGCGCCTCGAGCCGGGCCAGCGGAGCACCGACGCAGTAGTGCACGCCGTGCCCGAAGGCCAGATGGGAACCGCGGTCGGCGGTGAGGTCGAGGCGGTCCGGGTCGGGGTAGTGCGCGGGATCGTGATTGCCCGCGGCCAGGGCCACGTAGACGACCTCCCCGGCCGGAATGACGGTGTCACCGACCGTGATGGGCTGCACCGTGAATCGTGGTGTGGCGAGGTCGACGGGGCCGTCGAAACGCAGGAACTCCTCGACGGCGGCGGGAATGAGCTCGGGATCGGCGCTCAGGCGCTCGAGCCAGGGGCGGTCGCGCAACAGGGCGAGCATACCGTTGCCGATGAGATTGACCGTGGTCTCATGCCCGGCGACCAGTAGCAGCAGGGCCATCCCCACCAGTTCCTGCTCATCGAGCTGTGCCTCGGTGTCGGCGACGAGCACCGACAGCAGATCCGCACCCGGACGGGCGCGCTTGTCCCGCACCGTATCCCGCAGGAATCGCACCATATCGTCGTGCGCCCGGGCGCGGTCGGTCGCCGAATCGGCGGTGCCCACCATGGCCCGGGTCCACGCGCGGAAGGTGTCGTGATCCTCGATGGCGACGCCCAGGAGATGGCAGATGACGGTCACCGGCAGTGGCACCGCGAAGGCTTCCAGGAGGTCGACCCGCTCGAATTCGCCCATGGCGTCGAGGAGTTCGTCGGTGGTCCGCTCGATGATCGGTTGCAGCCGTGCCACCTGCCGGGCGGTGAAGGCGCGCGAGACGGCCTTGCGCAGCCGGGTGTGATCGGGCGGATCGGAGTTGAGCATATGCCGCAGCACCTCCTGCGGCCGCGGATTCGCCCGTGTCACACCGCGTTTGCGCGCCAGTACGGTGTCGAAGAGGGCGATGTCCTTGCGCAGCCGCGGATCCGCCAGCGCGGCGCGCCCCTCCTCGTAGCCGAGGATGAGCCAGCGATCCAGGCCGTCGCCGAGGTCGATCCGATGCACCGGACCCTGTGCGCGCCACCGCCGGTAGTACTCGTGCGGGTCGGCGAAGAACGTGTCGTCGAGCAGCTCGCTCACACTTCGACGCTACGGCACATCAGCGCCGCGCGGCCGCGCGTTCGCGGACCCGATTCAGGGTCAGATGCCAGAAGGTGTTCGCCAGATCCAGTGGAATACGCGGCCGGGCAGCGCGTTTCGTCATCTCCAGGCGGGTTCTGCGCAATAGTTCGGCCGGTGCCTTGTCCGGGTGCCCGGTGTCGAACGGCGGGTGCGGATCGTATTCGATGCCGAGCTGGACCATCTGCGCCGCACCGGTGCCCGCGATCTCGCCGACCAGCCACAGGCCCAGATCGATTCCGGCGGAGACGCCCGCGGCGGTGACGATCTTGCCGCTGCGCACGATGCGATCGTGTGGACGGGATTCCGCGCCGAAGGCCGCCAGCGCGGGCTGCGCCGACCAGTGCGTGGTCGCGGGGTGCCCGCGCAGGATGTCGGCGGCGGCCAGTACCAGCGAACCGGTGCAGACCGAGGTGGTCCAGGCGGTGTTCGGATGCACCCGGCGCAGCCAGTCGATGAGTTCGCGATTGGCCATGGCCTCGGTGGTGGCGGCCTCGGAGCCGCCCACCAGCACCAGATCGGGTGCGGGCGTCTCGTCGAAGGTGTGCGTGGCGCCGAGCACGAGCACGCCCGAGTCCGTGACGATCGGGCCGACTTCATTGGAGACGAAGCGCAATTCGCTGTCGGGCAGGGACCGCAGCACCTCGTACGGTCCGATGGCGTCGAGGGCGGTCATGCCCGGGTACAGCACGATGGCGATCTGGAAGGTCATGGGGGAGGCTCACTTTCGGTTGTGCTTCACACGCGGGTGAAGCGGGCGCGGTACTCGCCGGGCGGAATGCCCAGGTGGCGGTGGAAGATTCGGTAGAGGGTCTCCGGGCTGCCCAGTCCGACGGCGACGGCGACCCGGTCCAGGGGCTGATCGGTGTTCTCGAGCAGGCGGCGGGCCGCGCCGATGCGGACCTGTTCGACGTAGCGGGCCGGGGTGGTGCCGGTCTCGACGGCGAAGACGCGGGAGAAGTGCCGGGTGCTCATACCCACGCGCTCGGCCAGGGCGTGCAGGGACAGGTCCGCGTCGAGGTTCTCCTCCAACCACACCTGGAGTGCGCGAAGAGAATTGCGTTTGGGCTGATCGGCGGCCATCGGAGAGCTGAATTGGCTCTGACCGCCCGGGCGGTGCAGGTAGACCACCAGCCAGCGGGCCACCTCCCGGGCGGGATCGGGTCCGTGGTCCGCGGTGACGATGGCGAGCGCGAGGTCGATTCCGGCGGTGACGCCCGCCGAGGTCCAGATCGGCCCGTCTCGGACATAGATGAGATCGGGTTCGGTTGTCACGGCCGGGAATTCGCGGCGCAGCAGGTCACCGGCGGACCAGTGCGTGGTGACGCGACGGCCGTCCAGCAGTCCGGCGCGGGCCAGCAGGAACGCGCCCGAACACACCGATCCGATCCGATCGGCCAGTGCGGCAACGTGTTCGATACCGGCGATCAACTCGGCATCCGCACTGGCATTCCAGAAACTGAGTCCCCCGGCGACGATGAGGGTGTCGATGGGCTCGGACCACTCGGCGAGGGTGTGCGCGGCGGTGACCGTGACCCCGCTGCCGGCCCGCACCGGCCCGGCCCGCACCGCGGCGACCTCCACCCGATACCCCGGTTGCACCCCGAGCGCGGCGGCCCCGCTGAACACATCGGCGGGCCCGGCCAGATCCAGGAGCTGGAATCCGTCGTAGACCACCATCAGCACCACTCGCATGCGATTCAGCCTGCGGTCCGCGGCCGATGGCATCAATGCCACGACTCTTGCAAATCCAGCCATCGACTGCCGGTCAGCGCCCCCGAATCCCGGCTTGGTATGAATGGCCGGTGGCGAGACACCAGTTCCTGTGCCCTCTGCGCTGGTCCGATATGGACGCGGACGGCCATGTGCACAACACCGAGCACCTGCGCTATCTGGAGGAAACCCGGATCGACGTCTTCCGGGAGCGCGGCTTCCGCGGGTCGTGCGTGGTCGCGCAGATGGATATCGACTATCTGACGCCGCTGCGCTATCGCTCGGAGCCGGTGCGCGTGCAGACCTGGGTGACCAAGGTGGGTAGCTCATCGTTCACCCTGACCCAGGAGATCCGCGATGACGACATCGTCTATTCGACCGCGACCTGCACCATGGTCGCCTTCGACCGTGAGGCTCAGCGCTCCCGCAGACTGGACGACGCCGAACGCCGCATGCTCGAGGAGCTGAGCGCCTGATGCACACCTACGACATCCAACTGCGCCGCACCGATATGGACGCGCTGCAGCATGTGAACAATGTGGTCTTCGCGCAGTATCTGGACGAGGCGCGCACCGATCTGCTCGCCGGATACGAATCACCCGGCGGCCCTTGGCGGGTGGTGGTCGCGGGGCAGCGGCTCACCTACCGCACACCGCTGGTGTTTCGTCGCGAACCGGTTACGGTCTCGACCACGCTGGAACGGATCGGCACCTCTTCGTTCACGCTGCGGCACGAGCTGCGTGATGCCGAATCCCATTATCTCACAGCGACTTCCACGCTCGTCGCGACAGCCGATGGCGCACCGCGCCCGCTCACCGGCGCCGAACGCGACTACCTCACCGTGCTCGCCGCCCCCGAAAACTGATCGCCACCGGGCGACATCCGCGCATATGATGGATGTATCGCCTGGTCAGCGCTGTAAGGGGGTCCATCATGGCCAAGATGACCACTGACGAACTGCTCGATGTCTTCAAAGGTATGACGCTGCTGGAACTCTCGGCGTTCGTCAAGGCCTTCGAAGACGAGTTCGGCGTCACCGCCGCGGCGGCCTATGCCCCGGCGCCTGCCGACGGCGCCCCGGTCGAGGTCGAAACCGCCGATGAGCAAAGCGAATTCGATCTCATCCTGGAATCCTTCGGCGACAAGAAGATCCAGGTGATCAAGGCGATGCGCGAAATCATCCCCGGCCTGGGCCTCAAGGAAGCCAAGGATCTGGTCGAATCCGCCCCCAAACCGGTGCTCGAGGCGGTCTCCAAGGACGCCGCCGAAACCGCCCGCATCAAACTCGAGGCCGCGGGCGCCCGCGCCGCCGTGCGCTGATCCGTCCCGGCGGCCCGTCGAGTGGATACCACGCGGTGGTGATCGCCGATCTGCGACAGTGGGCTGATGAGATGGTCGCTCGCGCTGTTGTCGGTCCTCGCCTTGGTCGCCGGATGTGCCGGGGCCACAACGGGTTCGGAGTGGCATGAGCTGTCGCTGCCCGCGCGTGGCGCGCGGGTGGTGGAGCTGGTGCCGGTGCGGGACGGGGTGCTGGCGCTGGGCTCGGTGCCCGCCGGGGAGGATCGGGCCCCGGCGGCGTGGACCACCGCCGATGGAAGTCATTGGCGCGCGGTGACGGTGGAGCCGCACAGTCCCTACGGGGAACTGGCGGAGCTGATCTCGGCCGGGGTGGGGGATCGGACGGTGGTGCTCGGGCGGGCTTTCGGTGGGTCGCACGGGAATCCGCGGATGACGGTGTGGAGCGGTGACAGCGCCAAGCTGACCGAGTATCCGCAGGTGTTCGAACTGTTCGGCGGACCGCATGCGATCGGGGTGGCCGCTGCGGCGGCGCTGGGCGGGACCGATCTGCTGATCGGCGGGTGGGACGGGGCGGACGGGCGGTACGGGGCCGCGATCTGGGTCTCGGCCGATGGCGCGAATTGGCAACGGCGGGTGGATGATCCGGCCCTGTCGTCGGGACCGGGGGAGTTGACGGGCGCGTCCGCGATCACCACCGGACCGGAAGGGTTCCTGATTGTCGGACAGACACAGCGCGAGGGCACCCAGCTGCCGCTGGCGTGGACCTCGCGCGACGGGATCGGCTGGCGGCGCACCGCCCTGCCCGGTAGGGCCGCGCTCGCCACGCAGGTGGGCTGTAATGCCGACCACTGCACCCTCTTCGGGCAGTCCACCCTCGCGTCCCCGACGCTGCTGTGCTGGCCGAGCGATACCGCCGCGCCGGTACCCGGCCCCGCCGCGCAGACCATCGACATGGTGAAGGTGATGGTCCAGGACACCCGGACCTATGCGGTGGTGCGGCTCGACGGTGCGGTCCACCTGCTGTCGGTGCGCCCGGATTGCACCGACCGGCAGGACCTGCCGCTGCCGGTTCCCGCCGCGCACGCCCAGCTCACCGAACTCCCGAACGGATTGCTGCTCAGCACCATCGAGGACACCGGCAGTCGGCTCTGGCTGCGCGCACACCCCTGACCGTGCCGGTTGCCAGGTAAACGCCGGTGCGTCCGGGAGGATGCGGTTACCGCTCTGAACTGGGTGAACTATGATCCAGGCGCGGAAACAGGGTCTCCTCGATGAGCAGGAGAATCGCCGCGGCGATGGGAATGGCGAGCAGTGCGCCCAGCACGCCCAGCAGCGAACCGCCGATCAGGACCGCGATCACCGTCACCACCCCGGGCACTTTGACGGTGCGGCCCATGATGTGCGGTGCGAGCAGATAGTCCTCGAGCAGGCGCAGCACGATGAAGAAGCCCAGGGTCGCCAGGCAGACGGGCAGCGACACCGTCAGCGCCACCAGCGCGATCACAATGCCAGCCAGGGTGGAACCCACCATCGGAATCAGATCCAGCACCGCCACCAGCACCGCCAGCACGACCGGGAACGGCACGCCCCAGACCTCGAGCCAGATGAAGGTCAGTACGCCGGTGATGACCGAGATCAGCAGATTCCCCAGCACATAGCCGCCGACCTTCACGAGGATGGCATCACCGATGAGGATGGCGCGCGGTCGGCGGGCGGCGGGGAAGAGCCGATACAGATTCGCCCGCAGCATTGGGAAGTTCGCCGAGAAGTAAATGGTCAGCACCGCGACGATGACCGTACTGGTCAAGACGCCGAACACGATTCGGCCCGCGCCGATCAAACCGTGCGCGATGTCACCGCTGTAACTTCCGATTCCCTGCCGGAGCTTGTCCTCGAGATGGAATCGATCGGAGGCCGAACGCACCACCGGATATTTGTCCTCCAGATGATGCAGTTGATCCGGGGCGTGATCGATCAGCGCCTGTCCCTGATCGATCAGCGGGGTGATGACGGCCGCCAGGAATCCGGCCAGGCACGCGATGGTCAGGATGAAGACCAGTGTCACCGCGAACCCGCGCCGAATGTGATGGCGCTCCAGCCACGACACCGCGGGTTCGATGCCGATGGCGATGAACAGCGCGCCCACCACGAGCAGCAGCGCCCCATGCGCGGCCAGCACGATTCGGACCGCGCCGAGGGCGGCAATGGCTCCGGCGGCCCCGGCCAATCCGATCATGAAGGGTGAGCGCCGATCGAAGCGCCGGCCGGGCTTGCCCAGCGGATGCCGTGCGCTGCTCAGTTCGGCGGCCCGCGCCTCGGCGGTCGAAATGGGTTCGGGCTTCTCCTCGGAGGTCCCGTCCGGTGGTGTGATCAGTGCTCGTTCCTTTCAGCGATCCGTCCTATGCCTCGTGTACCCGGGAAAACGCGACTGAAGCAGCGCCCCGCAGGTACCGTCGATCGATGACGCGGAACCCGATGAGGCGTCGTCGGATCGCCCGGACGGGGCGGTGCTGTCGGTCGTCGCCTTGATCGCCGCGGGCCGTGGTTCGTCCGGTCCGGGGCAGTCGGCGAGCACGACGTGGCCGCTCGATTCCGGCGGGGATCCCGCGCGGTCGGCAAACAGGAGAACGTTCCAGCCACCAGGCGCGACGGGGTGGTGCTGAAGGCCGATGTGTACCGCCCCGGACAGCGGATCCGGTGATCCTCATGCGCACCCCTTACGGCAAGGCGGCGGCGCAGATCCAGCCGAATCGCTATCAGACGCCGGAATGGTTCGCGTCGCAGTGCTATCTCGTTGTGGTGCAGGATATTCGGGGCCAGGGCGAATCGGCGGGGACGTTCACCCGGGCGGGACACCGGCCGCGCCTACCCGTACAACATCGCGATCTGGCCCACGTCCTACCTGGTCAAGGCCGGATACCGAATTCGAGTCGAGGTCTCCAGCAGCGACTTCCCGCAGTTCGCGCCCAACCCCAATACCGGCGAACCCTACGGCGCGACCGCCAACGCTCAACTCGCCACCCAGACCATCTATCACGACGCCGAGCACCCCTCGGCCCTCATACTTCCGGTCATTCCGGGCACCGACACCGGGAGCACCCGATTCCCTGTCGGACACTGACCGTAGACTGCCAGGGAATACCCCTTGTAGGTATTTCGGTCATTCACGACGCCAATAGGAGTTCATGTGTGCCAGCGAATTGTCTGTCAGGCCTGCGGTAAGCCCTCCTTCCAGGGCTGCGGCGAGCACGTCGAGGAGGTACTCGGCGATGTGCCTGTCGCGCAGCGCTGCTCCTGCGCGAACCCCGGCGGCAGCCGCGGCCTCTTCTCCCGCCAGTAGTCGACCCGGTGGACGGCGCCACCGGGTCGGTCTGCGGCTCAGGGCTTGTCGGGGATTCGGGACTCGTCTCGCTGGAACTCGGTCGCGCCGTCGCCGCGCAGGGGGGCCGCACCACGCGGGGATCATCGCGCGGGCGTAGGCGCTGATGCGTTTGTCTCGCCGTCGATTTCGGCGCTCTGGCGGTCACCGCCCGGCTCCGCCCCGGCCTCCAGGATGTCGATCCGCTCGAATCCCGGATGGCGTAACCGTGCGGCCGCCATGATCCACTCTGACGGCAGGCCGTCGCCCCCCTGAGTGAAACACGTTCTAGATTTGTGGCCCGCCGCGCCCTAAGGTGCTGGGGATCGGCGTGAGATCCGCTTCGCCGACTTTGGGAAGGAGCTGTCCGGATGGACATCACTGCCGCGGTCGCGCGTGGAGCGCAGGCGCCGCTCGCGCTCGAAGCCATTACGCTGGAGGAGCCGCGCGCCCACGAGGTGGTGGTGCGCATTGTCGCCACCGGCGTCTGCCATACGGATCTGGTCACCAAGAGTGTCTTCCCGGCCGAGCTGCCCATTGTGCTGGGGCATGAGGGCGCGGGCATTGTCGAGCAGATCGGCTCCGAGGTCACCGATGTGCGGGTCGGCGATCATGTGCTGCTGACCTACAACAGCTGCGGCGAATGCCCGCAGTGCACCACCGGCACGCCGTCGTACTGCCAGAGCTTCGTCATGCTGAACACCTCCGGCGGGCGCGCGGACTTCACCTCACCGCTGAGCCAGGATGGTGAGCGGGTCATGGGCGCGTTCTTCGGGCAGTCGAGTTTCGCCTCGCATGTGCTGGTGTCCCGGCGCAGTGTGGTCGTGGTCGACGATGAGGTGGATCTGGTCGCCAGCGCGCCGTTCGGCTGCGGTGTGCAGACCGGTGCGGGTGCGGTCGCCAATGTGATGCGCCCGCGGCCGCACGAGTCGATCGTCCTCTTCGGCGCCGGCGGTGTGGGCATGTCCGCGCTGATGGCCGCGCGGGCGCTGGGGGTGGAGAATGTGGTCGCGGTCGACCTCTCTGCCGAAAGGCTCGCGGTGGCAAAGGAACTCGGCGCTTCCACGGTGATCGACGGTGCGGCCGAGGATGTGGTGGCGCAGGTGCAGGCCGCCACCGGCGGCGGTGCGACGTTCGCCCTGGACACCACCGCCGCCAATCCGGTGATCGCCAACGCCCTGCTCGCCCTGGCCCCGCGTGGCACGCTGGTGCTGGTCGGGCTCGGTGAGGCGTCGATGGATTTCGAGATCGGTCACCTCACCGGTAATGGCAAGGCCGTGCGCGGTTGCATCGAAGGTAGTTGCGACCCACAGGAATTCATTCCGCAGCTGATCGAATGGCACCGCTCGGGCAAGTTTCCGATCGAGCGCATCTCCCGCCGATACCCCTTCGCCGAAGTCAATACCGCCATGCACGACGCCCACACCGGCGCGACCATCAAGCCCATCCTGGTCCTGCCCCACTGAATAGAACTGCGCGTACCACTTGCGCAGCGCCTTGATGCCCTTCACATAGGGGAGTAGTGCGGACGGGCTCGATGGCTCTTGTGATCCCGGATATCGAGCTCCTCCCGCACCTCATCGAGCGCCACCATATGGTCTTCAGCACTTGGACTTATAGAAGTATTGGTCGTTGGTGGCCATGGTGGCTTGGGTGAGGGCGATCATGGTGGTTTGGATGTTGCGGGTCACCGGTTTGCCTTCGAGGGCGGCGGCGGCTTGGTCTACGCCCTGTTTGCCTATGTCGCTGGGGTTTTGGGCTATGAGGGCTTGGACTGTGCCGTCTTTGAGGTCTTGGACCTGTTTGGGGCTGGCGTCGAAGCCGACTACTTTGACCTGACCCAGTTTGCCGGCGTTGCGGAGGCCGGTGGCCGCGCCTTCGGCGGAGCTGAGGTTGGTGGCGAAGATGCCCGCCAGGTCGGGGTGGGCGGCGAGGGTGGCGGTGACTATGGAGGCGGCGGTGGCTGCCTCGTTGTTGTTGTACTGGACGCCGAGCGAGGTCATGCCCGCGTGGGATTTGAGTTCGGATTCGAAGCCCTGGGCGCGCTGGTCGGTGGTGGAGGTGCCCGCCTTGGTGTTGATCACCAGGACGGATCCCTTGTCTCCCACCAGGGTTGCGAGGGTTTGGGCCGCGAGTTGGCCGCCCTTGACATTGTCCGAGGCGATGGAGGACAGGGCTATGGAGGTGTCATCCAGGGCGGTGTCGACTTCGATCACCTTGATGCCCGCGTCCTTGGCCTGTTTGATGGGGCTCGCCATGGCTTGGGCGTGGGTGGGCGCGATCAGGATCGCGCCGGGTTTGTTGGCGATCACCCCCGTGACAATGGGGGTTTGGAGCGAGGCGTCGAATTGGGTGGGGGCCTGGGTGTCGAGGGTGTAGCCGAGCGCTCTGGCCTCGTTCTGCGCACCGCACTGCATGGAGATGTAGAAGGGCTCGTTGGCCACGCCGGGGATGAGCACCAGCTTCTTGGCGTCACCGCCGCCCGAATTGGTCACCGAGCCACCGCAACCCGTCGCCAGCGCCGCCGCCGTCACCACGACCGCGGCTGAAATAGCCGCTCTACCAACGGTTCTCATAACAGGCCCTCACCTTCGTCGATTTCTACCGGTCCCGTGACCGCCTGCGGTATTGGTCGAACCACACCGCCGCCACGAGCACGACGCTCACCGCGATCGGCTGCCAGAACACCGGCACCCCCGCGATGACGAAGCCTTTGCGCAATACCGAGGGAATGAACACCCCGATCACGGTGCCCAGCACCGAGCCCACCCCGCCGAACAGACTGGTGCCGCCGATGACCACACCGGCGATGGCATCGAGATTGTCGGTGCCGTGGCCCGCGATGGTGGTCGTGCCGAAGTACGCCAGATTCATGAAACCGGCCAGGCCGGACAGCATTCCGGTCATCAGATACACCAGGATCAGATGCCGGGTGACCCCGATCCCCGAGCGCCGGGCCGCCTCGGCATTGGACCCGATCGCATAGGTGTGCCTGCCGAACCTGGTGGTGTGCAACAACCACGCGCCCAGCAGCGTCACCACCGCGGCCACCAGCACCAGGTCGGGAACCCCGCCCAGCACCGTGCCGAAACCCAGTGAGTTACGCAGCTTTTCGGGCACCGTGCGGGTGTCGACCCCGCCGGTGATCAGCTGCGCCGAGCCCAGCGCCGCCCCGAACGATCCGAGCGTCACGATCAAGGGCGGAATCTTGGCCTTGGCCACCAGAAATCCATTGACGAACCCCCACAGCGCCCCGCCCGCAATGGATATCAACAGCCCGAGCAGGATCAAACCCCACCCGGCATGGGTGGCATCACCATCGGGGCTCAACCACTCCATGGTCTTGGCCGCGAGCACCCCGGAGAAGATCAGCACCATCCCCACCGACAGATCGATCCCGGCGGTAATGATCACGAACGTCATGCCGATCGAAAGCACCAGCAGCACAGCGGTTTCGATCAACAAGGTCTGCAAGGTGAACCGGGTGGGGAACGCGTTCGGACTGGTGATGCCGAACGCGATGCACAGCCCCGCGAGCACAATCCCGATCCACAGCGTGCTCGCACCCGCCAACCGCTGCCATCGGCTCGGCGCGGGCAGTTCGCCGGTTTCGACGCTCATGCCACATCCTCGGCCTCGATGGCCCCGGTCATGGCCCCGACCAGCTGTTCGAGCGTGGCATCGGAGGTGAACCGCGCCACCCGCCGCCCCAGCCGCAGCACCTCGATCCGATCGGCCACGGCCCGCACCTCGGGCATATTGTGGCTGATCAACACCACCGCTGTCCCCTGATCCCGCACGCGCCGAATGACATCGAGCACCCGCTCGCGCTGTACGACCCCGAGCGCCGCGGTGGGCTCGTCCATGAACACCACCTTGCTGGCCCACATGACCGCCCGCGCCACCGCCACGGTCTGCCGCTGCCCGCCCGAGAGCGATCCGATCGGAATATCGGCGCGCGGCAGTATCACGCCCAGCCGCTGGAAATGCTCCGCCGCTTGGGTTCTCATGGCCCTGCGATCGAGCATCCCGAGCCTGCCCGGCAGCCCCCGCCGTACCAGCTCGCGACCCAGGAAGAGATTGGCCGCCGGATCCAGGTCGGGTGCTACGGCCAGATCCTGATAGACGGTCTCCACCCCGAGCCGCCGGGCCGCCGTGGGCGAGGCCAGCCGCACCGGTTCGCCCTCGAGCAGAATCCGCCCGCCATCGGGTTGCTCCGCTCCGGAAAGGCATTTCACCAGCGTGGACTTACCCGCCCCGTTATCCCCGATGAGCGCCACGACCTCCCCGGCGCACACCTGAAAGTTGGCCCCCCGCAACGCTTCCACGCCACCGTACCGTTTGACCAGCCCTTCGGCTTCCAATACCACGGCAGGCATGGCGATCACCCCGGCAACATCGACAGAACGGACATCCGGTCCGTCCGCCGATCGTACGATCGATCACCATGCGCCGGGGTCGATACGGCGAAAGATCGCCGCGCCGCACAATCAGACCGCGGAACCGGCCTTGGTCGCCTCGACGGCCTCGCCGATCCACGGCAGCACCGCATCGCGCACCCGGACCGTACGCGGCAGCAGACCGTTGGCGGCCAGCAGATCCGCGGCATGCTGCTGCTCGTCCAGGAACTCCGCGGTCACCGCGTTGACCCCGAAGGGCCGCCCGCGCAGGGCCGCCTCCCAGGCGTCGAGGTCCGCCGAACCGCCTCGTGCCACGACATCATCGACGAAGTACCGCGCGGCCTCACGCGGATTGGCGGTGATCCACGCATCGGATTCCTGGAGCGAGGCGATGATCGCCACCAGGGCCTCGCGCTGATTCTCCGCGATATCGCGCCGGGTGAACCACAGCGACGGATGGCTGAACACGCTCTCGGTGTCGACCAGCGTATGCAGTGCGACGGCCGCCTCGACCGCGGTCAGCCCGGGATACGCGCCGACCCAGGCGTCGAGGTCACCCGCGAGCAGGGCGTCCCCGCCATCGCGTACATCGGTATCGATCGGCTCCACATCCGACCAGGTCAGCCCCGCCTGCTCCAGTGCGAACAGCAGCAGCGTGGTCTGCCACGAGCCGTGCGCGATCCCCACGCGCTTACCCTTCAGATCCGCCGCCGTGCGAATCCCACTGTCGGCCTTGGTGACCAGGCGGCCGTTCTCCACGCGCGGCCCGGAGATACCCACGTAGACCAGGTCGCGCCCCTTGGCCAGCCCGGTGACCGGCGGGGTGAATCCGGTCCCGATGAAGTCGTATCCGCCCTCGGTGAACAGCCAATCCGAGTGCAGCGAAGGCAGACCCGTCTTCGGATCGACCCGCTCGGTGGCGGGCAGCTCGCGCAGATCGACCCACTCCACATAGGGCAGGCGGGTCTCCAGAATGCCGCGATGCCGCAGCACGAACAGCGAATTGTTGTGCGGGAAGTAGCCGACACGAAGGGACATGAATACTCCTCGATTCAGTGCGGAACGCGAATGATTCGGTGCCGCGGTGGGAAGCAACGCGAGAGATGAGGTGAAACGATTACCGAGGCGGGATGCCGCCGCCGTCATCCCGGCATAGTTGTGGCCGGGATCCACACCGGTTATGGCCCAACAGGTTTCGTCGGATCCGTGCGAGACCGCGGCACGATGCATTCATTGCTGGACGACTCAGCGATGGGCGGCCGCGAGCGGTACCTGGGCAGCCGGTGCGGTGAGCCGGGACCGGCCCAGTAGCGGCAGCACCTCCTCGCCGACGCGATACGCCTCCTCGAGATGCGGATTCCCCGCGAGGATGAACGCGTCGACCCCGAGATCGATCAGCTCGTCGAGCCGCTGCGCGACCTGCTCATAGCTGCCGACCAGACCGAAGGCCGGACCGCCGCGAATGAGGCTGAAGCCGCACCACACATTCGGCTGTACTTCCAGATCGCGGTAGCCGGTAATGGTTTCGGGGACCCAGCCGGTGATGCGCGCCGCACCGACCGAATCGCCCTGTGCGGCCCGGTTCGCGGCGTCACGGTCGACGAAGGCCCAGCCCTTCTCGATCTCCGCCCAGGCCGCCTCCTCGGTGTGCCGGGCGACGATATCGATGCGCACCGCGAATTTCGGTGTGCGACCGGTGGTTTCGGCATGGGCGCGAACGCCGTCGAATTTGGCGCGCAGGTCGGCGTAGGGCTCGAGCCAGGACAGATAGTAGTCCGCGTGCCGTCCCGCCGCCTGGACGGCAGCACCCGAGGACCCGGAGAAGTACACCTCCGGAAACGGCTGTCCCGCCAATCCCGGTGCGAGCGCGGCCCCTTCGGTATGGAAGAACCGCCCGTCGTGATCGTAGGGCTCGCCATCCCATACCCCCCGCAGCACCTCCAGGAATTCGGTGGTGCGCGCATACCGGTCGTCATGGGAAACCTTGTCGCCCCACCACAATTGGGCGGGACCGCCGCCACCGCTGATGATGTTGTAGACCAGCCGCCCGCCGGTCGCGCGTTGCAGACTCGCCGACATGCGCGCCGCCTGCACCGGATGCAGGAAGCCGGGCTGGAACGCCACCATGAACCGATAGGTGGTGGTCTCCCGGGCAAGCGCCGCGGCCACCGCCCACGGATCATCGGTCACCGGGAACGAGGGCAGCAGCCCGCCCAGGAATCCGGCCGATTCGGAAGCCTTTGCGACAGCGGCCATATGGTCGATATAGGCGTACCCGTCGAGCTCGCCATCGCGAATTCCCGGCGCGATATTGCCGGGGCCGTAGCCGCCCGCATGCCCGCGGTTGTAGCGGCGCGGCGTGCGCAGGGAGGCGTGATCACCCTCCATGCCGATGCGCCAGTAGATGTCGATGGTCATGCTCGTGCCTCCTGACCGGTCAGGGTGCGCCCGGCCGGGTCGACCAGATGCAGCAGATGCTCCCCGGTCCGGTGCACCTCCTCGATATGCGGGTGACCCACCAGCGTGAAGCTGTCGATCCCGGCGGCGATATAGCGCGAAAGCCGCTGCGCCACCTGCTCATAACTGCCGACCAGGCCGATCGGCCGGGTGTACCCGAGTTCGGCGAATCCGGCCCACCGGCCGTCCCCGAGATCCAAGGCGGGGGAGGGGTTCTCGGCATGCGCCTCGGACCACTGCCGGTGCGCCCGAGCCCACGCCTCCTGCTCGGTCTCGCGAGCGATGATCGGCAGTTCGAGCCCGGCTCGAACGCTCCGCCCGGCCGCGGCCGCCCGCTCACCCAGCTCGGTCACCAATGCCGCTACACCGTCGGGTGTTTCGGTGAATACGTGCACATCACCGTGTTGCGCGGAGAGTTCCAGCGCGGCCGCCGACGTACCCGACAGATACACCTCCGGAAAGGGCAGTCCCGAGAGAATCCCCCGGAACCCGCCGTCGGCCACGGCGTAGTACGCACCGTCGAATTCGAACCCGGTGCCCTGGAATCCCGCACCGGGAACCGGTGTTTCATTCCACACGCCACGCGCCACGGTCAGGAATTCCGCCGCCCGCGCATGGCGATCAGCACCACTCACCCGATCGCCGCGGGCCCGGGTATCGGCGGTATCGGTCTCGACCGCGAGCCGCCACCCGAGCCGCCCGTGCGAATGCTGTTGCAGCGTCGCGGAGATCTTCGCCGCGTACACCGGAGTGCCGAAGGCGGGCTGGAATTCGACCACGACCCGCGAATGCCGAGTCGCGCGCAATGCCCCGCCCGCCACGATCCACGACTCCTCGCCGGCGGGATCGTAGGGCGCGAGCACCCCGTCCACTCCGGAAAGCTCTGCGGCATCGATGATCTGATGCAGATCATCGAACGGTCCGTACCGTCCCACCCGCACATCCGTCGCCGGTGTGGTCGGCGGCGGCCCGCCGAAGCCACCGCGATACCGCGTTTCGGCGCGCACATGCCTGCCGTCGCCCCGGCTGGGCAGTCGCCACAAAAATTCGGTCATGCGGGCACCCGCTCGGCCGCGACCAGCTCCAGCGCCCGCTCCAGGGGTTCGCGGGCCACCCAGGATTCGAGATCGAAGTCGGCGGCCAGGAATCCGTGCGCGTACAGGAACTGCTTTTGGATACCGAGCAATTCGAGCCGCTCCTCCGAGAGCGAGGGATGCAGCCCCCGGTGGAAGTCCGCACCGTAGGCCGCCGCGACACCCAGCGGCCCGGACAGCGTTTCGCGCTGGAGCACCTCGCGCACCCCATCCAGATCGCCCGCCGCCCAATCGGCCGCGCGCAGGCTCTGGGCCAGGAATCCGATCACCACCTCCGGCCGCGATTCCAGCAGGTCCGCGTGCACGGTAATGGGCCGCGGCGTGCCATTGTTCACCCGCGACCGCTTGCTCTCGGTGGCATCCAGATCGACCGCGACCCGGAGTCCGTGCTCACGCGCGACCTCCTGCGCCCGAGCGCCCTTGACGTAGACGGCGTCCACGTCGCCCCGTAGCAACTCCTCCACGCCCCAGGTCACACTGCGCCGCGCGCCGTCGGAGTCATTGCGCACCTGCGGATTTCGCTCGACCGGGACCTCGGTGACAAAGGCGTCGGCGAGTGTGAGACCGCCGAGCTTCAGCGCACTGGCGAAGCCGTGCAGCGCCATGGCGCGCGGAAAACTACGCGCCTGATCCTGCGCCCAGGCGGGGACGCCCAGCCGCAGCCCCGCGAGCTGACTCGGTCCCGCCACCTCGGAATCCGGTCCGACCAGAATCGCCTGTGCCTCATCGATCCAGGTCAACCCGATCAGCCGGGTGGGCGACCCCTGTGCGCGGGCGGCGAGGGCGGGCACATTCCCGCCCTCGCGCACCAGCCCGGACAGATCGTGCAGGAAATGGTGCGCGGCCAGTTCCGGCCCGGCGTCCTGCAGGACGCCGAACTCCAGCCCGGAAGCGGCGGCGGTCTCGCCCAACCAGCCCAGACTGTGCGCCAGACCGCTGGCGGTCGGCACCGGGCAGCGGGTGTACCAGAGTGTTTCGGTCATGATCGCTCCTCGTACGGCGAAGGGTCAGCGGGCGGCGGTGGGCCGGACGCCGAGATGATGAAGGAATTCGGTACGGAGACCGCGGATTTCGGGGTCCGCGAGATCGCGGGGCCGCGGTAGCTCGATGGTGGTGTCCACCGCGAACCGGCCCCGGTCGAGAATCAGGACGCGATCGGCCAACCGGATCGCCTCGTCGACATCGTGGGTGACCATCAGCACGGCGGGCCGATGCCGGGCGACCAGATCGCCGACCAGATCCTGCATCCGCAACCGGGTGAGCGCGTCCAGCGCCGCGAAAGGCTCGTCCAGCAGCAGCAATTCGGGCTCCCGCACCAGCGCGCGAGCCAATGCGGCGCGCTGGGCCTCGCCGCCGGACAGCGTCGCGGGCCACTGCCGGGCCTTACCGTCGAGATGCACCTCGGCCAGCGCCCGCAGTCCGGCCTCGCGGTGCTCGCGGGAACGGCGCTGCCCCACAATCACATTGGCGAGCACCCGCTTGGAGGGGATGAGTCGCGGCTCCTGATACACGGTGGTGCGCCGCGCGGGCACCAGCAGCTGACCCGCATCCGGGGTCTCCAGGCCGGTGAGCAGTCGCAGCAGGGTCGTCTTACCGGTGCCGCTGGGGCCCAGCAGCACCACGAACTGGCCCCGGGCAATGGTGAGATCGATGCCGTCGAGAACGGTCTTGTCGCCGAACGTCTTCCGCAATCCGGTGATCGATACCGCGGTGCTCATCGGATCGCCACCTGTTCACGCCACGGCATGGCGAGTTTCTCGATGATGCGCACCGCACCGTCGAATACCAGGCCCAGGAGCGCGTACAGCACCACGCACAACACCATGTAGTCGGTGCGGTTGTATTCCTGCGCCAGCGTGACCAGGTAGCCGACGCCCTCACGCGTGCCGACCTGTTCGGCCGCGATGAGCCCGGTAATGCTGATGGACAGGCAGACTCGCAATGCCATCAGGATGCCCGGCAGCGCGGACGGCAGAATCACCTCGAGCACCAGTCGCGGCCCGCGGAGCCCGAAACTCCGTGCGGCCTCGACCATTTTGCGATCCACATTGCGGACCCCGAGATAGGTGTACGCGTACATCGGCGCGATGGTCGCCACCGCGATCAGCAGCACCTTGTACAGCTCGTCGATGCCGAACCAGGCGATGAACAGCGGTGCGAGCGCCAGGAACGGCACGGCCCGCACGATCTGCATGGTCGAATCGACCACTTCCTCACCGAGACCGGACAATCCGGCGAGCAGCCCCAGCACGAGCCCGGCCCCCACGCCCAGGCCCACCCCGGCGGCCGCGCGGACGAACGATGCCGCCGCGAAGTCCGCCAGCTGCCCGCTCGAAGCCAATTCGGTGAAGGCGTCCCACACCTTGGGCGGCCCGGCCAGCACCTGCTGGGAGATCGCGCCCGACGCCGAACCGATCCACCAGCCCGCGAAGATCAACGCGGGCAACAGGAACCGCAGCGGCACCGAAAGCCATGCGGGCCTGGACCGTTCGATCCGCCCGCGCGGTGCGGTGAGCACCGATTCGACCTGTGCGGGCGCGGTGGGAATCGCGGTGATGACGGCCATATCAGCTGCCCGCCTTGACCGCCGCCAGCTGCTCGGGCGTCAGCTTGGACCTCAGATCGTAGAAGATGTCCTCGGCGGTGATCCGGCGGGTGATCACGCCGTTGTCGAAGAACAGATTCACCACATCGGCCAGATCGGCGGCATCGTTCGCCGACGGCAGTCGCGGCACGGTGGCCTCAGCGCCGACCCGCACCGCATCGCTCAGGCGCGGACCCGAGAGCGCACGCGGCCCGGACGTCTCGAAGACATTCTCGAAATCCGCGGGCTTGGCCCGCTGATCGGCGGTGAGGCGTTGCAGCACTTCGAGATACCTCGCCGCGATATCGGGATGCTTGTCCAGCACCTCGGTGCGGAAGACGACGACGCTGTTGTCCTTGGAGCCAATGCTCTGCTCGGTCGCGATCTCGACCCCGCCATTGGCCTTGGCCTCCTGATACGGAATCAGGAACGAGGCCCAGGCGTCGACCTTGCCGGTGGCGAAGGCCGAGGCGGCATCCTTCTGCTGCAGCGGCACCCGCGTCACCTTGTCTGCCGGAATCCCGGCCTGGGCAAGGGCTTTGAGCAGGATGTACTCACCCTTGGCGGCGGGATTCACCGCGACCCGCTTGCCGGCCAGATCGGCCACCGAGTGAATACCCGAACCGGGCGAGGCGATGATGCCGCTCTGATCCTTGCCCGCGGGATCCTGTACCGCCACGATCCGCACGCCCACATCCTTGGACAGCGCACCGACCACCGGACTGAAGGCCGCGCCCGAGACGTCGAGTTCCCTGGTGTTGAACAGCTTCAGCATGGAACTGAAACCCGGTGTGGTGGTGACCCATTCGATCTTCGCGCCGAGCGGCGCGAGCGCGGCGTCGAAGCTGCCGTCCCGCTTGCCGACCGCGATCGGTCCCTCATTGCCCGGGTCGACCACCTTCAGTACGACGGCGGGTTTGCCGCCGCCGGAGTCGGAACCGCATCCGGCGACGAGTGCGGCGACGGGAACGATCGCGAATGCGATGCGCATGAGGGTTCGCCTACGGGACATCGTGGAGACTCCTGTTCCGGATTGTCGATCAATGCCTCCGGACAGTAGGGAGCGACGAGTTCGACGACCAGGTAATGCTTTCCAAGGATCGGAAAGCTTGACAGATCACCCTCGGTAGGCATCGCAATCCTTTCCGAATACCGGAAAACTGCTCGGGTGCACCTGTGTTAGCGTCGGGGCGTGGAAGCATCCGGCGTACAGACTGTCGCCCGCGCCCTGTCGGTCCTGGACTGTTTCCGGGGCGGTGAGGAGCGCGGCGTCTCGGAGATCGCCCGCCAACAGGGCCTGGCCGTGAGCACCACCCATCGCCTGCTCGCGGCACTGGTGCAGGCCGGATTCCTGGAGAAGGACACCGAATCCAGCCGTTACCGCATGGGCGGAGCGCTGGCCGAGTACGGGCAGATCGCCTACCGCCAGCACCGCATCTACCTCGCCGAGCCCGCGCTGGAGCAGCTCGCCAACACCACCGGCGCCAGCGCCTCGGTGGCCACCCGGCACGGTATCCACGCGGTCCTGCTCGGCACCAGCCGCTGGCGCGAGACCGACGGCCACGAACTCCAGGGCGTACGCCTGCCGCTGCACGCCAGCGCCCTGGGCAAGGCCCTGCTCGCCTGGAGCGAGGCCACCGATGACGAATTGGCCACTCTCCCCTATGAAGAGGGCACCGAACGCTCCGTCGACGGACCCGCCGAACTGCGCCGCGAACTGACCATTACCCGCGATCGCGGCTACGCCTACAACGATGAGGAGCTGGACCCCGGCTTCGGCACCATCGGTATGCCGATCCTGGACCCGCACGGCCGCTGCCGCTTCGCCCTGGGCCTGCGCGGCCCCACCACCCTCATGATTCCCGAGCGCGTCCCGTTCTTCATCGAACTCGCCCGGGTGACCGCACGGGATATCGCCGCCAAGTTCGCCGCCGGGTAGCAGTATCGGGTAACTGTCGATTTACACATTCGCGGTGTGGTTGACGCATCTTTACTTCACACTGAGGCACTGGCAAACGCCGTGTGAGGGCGGCGTTTTCACGCGGGAGTTGGTATGAGCGAGACCCAGGCCCAATCCGATGACGAACGACGGCTCGCCGAACTCGGCTATAAACAGGAACTGGCCCGATCGTGGTCGGGATTCTCGAACTTCGCCATCAGCTTCACGATTGTGTCGATCCTGACCGGTGGCCTGGCGAGTTATGGGATCGGGCTCGCCAATGGCGGGCCGATCACCATGGCGTGGGGATGGCCGCTGGTCTCGATCATGGTGCTCTTCGTGGGAATGGCCATGGCCGAATTGGCGTCGGCCTACCCGACCTCCGGCGGATTGTATTGGTGGGCTTCGGAGTTGGGCGGACCCATCTGGGGCTGGTTCACCGGATGGTTCAATCTGATCGGGCAGATCGCGGTGACCGCCGCGATCGATTACGGTGCGGCGATCTTCACCACCGTGGTGCTCAATGTCATCGGCTGGGACATCGGAACCGACCGCACCGCAATCTTCCTGGTATTCGCGGGCATTCTGATTCTGCACGCGGTGCTCAATGCCATCGGCCCGCATCTGTCGGCGGTCATCAACAATATTTCGGCGTGGTGGCATGTGGGCGGTGTGGCCATCTTCGTTCTGGTGCTGGGCATCGGCGCGGACCACCATCAGAGCGTGAGCTTCGTCTTCACCCAGACGGTCGACAACTCCTCGGTGGGATTCGGCGGAGTGGCCTTCAGCTTCCTACTCGGCCTGCTGCACGCGCAGTACACCTTCACCGGCTATGACGCCTCGGCGCATATGTCCGAGGAGACCCATGACGCCTCGCGCATGGCGGCCAAGGGGATCATCAACACCATTATCGTCTCGGCGGTGGCCGGCTATCTGCTGATCATGGCGGTGACCTTCGCGATCCCGAACCTCGACGACGCGCTGGATCCGACCAAGAACAGCGGCTATCCGGTCATCTATATTCTGGAGAACTCACTCAGCTCGTTCTGGTCCGGACTGCTGCTGATCATCGCCGCCATCGCCCAATTGTTCTGCGGCTACGCCTCGGTCACCGCGGCCTCGCGCATGCTGTTCGCGTTCTCCCGCGATGGGGCGGTGCCGGGTTCGGCGCTGTGGTCCAAACTCTCGGCGCGCAAGGTTCCGGTGAACGCGGTGCTGTTCGTCTCGGTCTTCGCGTTCATCCTGTTGATTCCGTCGATGCTGGTGCCCGCCGAGAACGCGCCGACCGCGTACGCCGCGGCGACCTCGGTCGCCACCATCGGACTGTATATCGCCTACGGCATCCCGATTCTGCTGCGACTGCTCAATGGCAGCCGATTCCATACCGGCCCTTGGCAACTCGGCCGCTGGTATCGCCCGATCGGGGTCGTCGCGCTGCTCTGGATCGTCTTCATCAGCCTGCTGTTCATCCTGCCGATGGATGATCGGGGCTATCCGTGGAATGACGAATTCACCTGGAACGCGGTCAATTACGCGCCCATCGCGCTGGTCGGCGTGGTCGGGGCCATTGCGATCTGGTGGTTCGCCTCGGCGCGGCGCTGGTTCACCGGACCCAAACCGAATGTGGGCGAGCCGCCGGGGGCCGAAACCCCCGTCGGCGCGTAAGTGCTTACAGCGGGGTCACATACGCCCCGGAGATGCCACCGTCGACCAGGAACTGCGAGGCGGTGATGAAGGAGGAATCGTCGCTGGCCAGGAAGGCGACGGCCGCGGCGATCTCCTCCGGTTCGGCGAAGCGGCCCGTCGGGATATGCACCAGGCGACGGGCGGCACGCTCGGGATCCTTGGCGAACAGCTCCTGCAACAGCGGGGTGTTCACCGGACCGGGACACAGGGCGTTGACCCGGATGCCCTGGCGGGCGAACTGAACTCCGAGTTCACGGCTCATCGACAGCACACCGCCCTTGGACGCGGTGTAGGAGATCTGCGAGGTCGCCGCGCCCATCACCGCGACGAACGACGCGGTATTGATGACCGAACCCTTACCGCGCACGAGCATATGCTCGATCGCGTACTTACTGCACAGGTACACCGAGGTCAGATTGACCTCCTGCACCCGCCGCCAGGCGTCCAGCCCGGTGGTGAGAATCGAATCATCCTCCGGCGGTGAGATTCCCGCGTTGTTGAAGGCGATATCGAGACCGCCGTAGGTGTCCACCGCGGTCTGGAAGAGCGCGCGCACCTGCTCCTCGTCGGTGACATCGACCTTCACATACAGTCCGCCGACCTCGGCCGCGGCGGCCTCGCCGGAGGTGGCGTCGATATCGGCCACCACGACTTTCGCGCCCTCCTGGGCGAAACGCTTGGCGGTGGCGAGTCCGATGCCACTGCCGCCGCCGGTGACGACCGCGACTCGATCCTGTAAGCGCTGCAACGTATCTCCTTAATTGTCGGTGGCGATGAAGACGTTCTTGGTCTCGGTGAAGGCGCGGGCCGCGTCCGGTCCGAGCTCACGACCCAGACCGGATTGTTTGAAACCGCCGAACGGCGTCCAATACCGCACGGAGGAGTGCGAATTCACCGACAGATTCCCGGCCTCGACCCCGCGCGCGACGCGCAGCGCCCGGCCGACATCGGAGGTCCAGATCGAGCCCGACAGACCGTACTCGGAGTCATTGGCAATGCGCAGCGCGTCCGCCTCGTCGTCGAAGGGGAGCACCGCCACCACCGGGCCGAAGACCTCCTCGGTGAGGATGCGATCCTGCGGTCCCGACGGCAGCACCACCGTTGGCGGGAACCAGAATCCGGGTCCGTCGATGCGGGTCCCGGTGAAGGCCACCTTGGTCGAGGGCTCCAGGAATCCGGCGACCCGCTCACGGTGCGCGGCCGAGATGAGCGGACCCATCTCGGTGGCCTCATCGGCGGGATCGCCCACCCGCACGCCCTGCACGGCCGGTTCCAGCAACTCCAGGAACTTGTCGAAAACACTGCGCTGCACCAGAATTCGCGAGCGTGCGCAGCAGTCCTGCCCGGCATTGTCGAAGACGCCGTAGGGCGCGGTGGCGGCGGCCTTGGCCAGATCGGAGTCGGCGAAGATGATATTGGCGCTCTTACCGCCCAATTCGAGGGTGACCCGCTTGACCTGGTCGGCGCATCCGGCCATGATGCCGCGCCCCACCTCGGTGGAGCCGGTGAACACCACTTTGCGCACCGCCGGATGGGTGACGAAGCGCGCGCCCACCACCGAACCCTTGCCCGGAATCACCTGAAAGACGTGCTCCGGCAACCCCGCCTGTAATGCCAGCTCGCCGAGGCGGATGGCCGTCAGCGGGGTCAGCTCCGCCGGTTTGAGCACCACGGTATTGCCCGCCGCCAGCGCCGGGCCGAAGCCCCATGCCGCGATCGGCATCGGAAAGTTCCACGGCACAATGATTCCCACGACGCCGAGCGGTTCGTGGAAGGTGATGTCCACCCCGCCCGCCACCGGAATCTGATGGCCCAGCAGGCGTTCCGGCAGTCCGGCGCTGTAGTGCAGCACATCGCGCACATTGCCCGCCTCCCAGCGGGCATTGCCGATGGTGTGGCCCGCATTGCGCACCTCGAGCTGGGCGAGATGCTCCAGATCGGCGTCGACGGCCTCGGCGAATCGGCGCAGCAGCCGCGCCCGGTCGCCGGGTGCCATCGCGCGCCAGCCCGGCAGTGCCCGCCGGGCGCGATCGATGGCTGCGTCCGTTGCCGCCGCATCCGCCAATTCGACTGTGGCCTCGACCTTTTCGGTCGCGGGGTTGACGACCTGGGTCATTGTCACCGAGTGCGCTCCCTTCCATGGATTGTCGCCTGTTCGACCAATGCCCGCATGAGACGGTCATCGGTGGAGTTCTCCTCCGGATGCCATTGCACGCCGACCAGGAACGGCCCGCCGGTCGACTCCGCGGCCTCGATGGTGCCGTCCGGGGCGTGCGCGGTGGCGGTGAGGCCCGGGGCGAGCACCTCGATCGCCTGGTGGTGATGGCAGTGCACCCTCACCTCGGGTCCGGCTATCGCGGCCACCCGGCTGCCGGGCACGGTGCGTACCGTGGTGACCCCGAAGACGCCCGGGGTCCGGGCATGATCGGTGTGCCCGAGCACATCCGGCAGGTGTTGCACCAGGGTGCCGCCGAGGGCGACATTCACCAGTTGCAGACCGCGGCAGATGGCCAGCACCGGCATATCCGCGGCCCGGGCCAGTTCGAACAAGCCGAATTCGGATTCGTCCCGGTCCGGGCGGAGCCCGCGGGTCGCCGGATCCGCCTCGGCGGCGTAGCGCGCCGGATCGATATCGGCCCCGCCGGTCAGCGCCAGGCCGTCCAACCGCTCCAGCAGCTCCGGACGCGGAGTTCCGATGGGGGGCAACAGGACCGGGATACCGCCCGCGCGCACGACCATATCGATATAGGTGCGCGACAGCACCGCGCTGTCCACCTCCCAATGTCCGAACCGCGTCCGCTCGGCGTAGGTCGGCAGCCCGATCAGTGGCCGCTTGGTTCCCCCGGCTCCCATTTCCGCCGAATCCCGGTGCGGCGGTCCCACAGCGTGCGCGCGCGGCCCCTCAGAGTCGTTCGAAACCACGCACCCGCTCCCAATCGGTCACCGCGGCGTCGAAGGCGTCGAGTTCGACCTGGGCCGCATTCCGGTAGTGCCGCACCACTTCCTCACCGAACGCCCGCCGCGCGACCTTGCTCTCACCGAACAGGTGCGCCGCATCCCGCAGCGTATGCGGAACCCGCGGTCGCTGCGACCGGTAGGCATTGCCGTGGAACTCCGGCTCCAGCGGCAGTTGCTGTTCGAGCCCGTGCAATCCGGCCGCGATGGTGGCCGCCACGGCGAGATAGGGATTCACATCCCCGCCCGGTACCCGATTCTCGAACCGCAGTGAGGGGCCGTGCCCGACCACGCGTAGCGCACAGGTGCGATTGTCCCGGCCCCACGCCACCGCCGTCGGTGCGAAACTGCCCGCCTGAAAGCGCTTGTAGGAGTTGATATTCGGTGCGAGCAGATAGGTGAACTCCGGCAGGCAGTCCAACTGCCCCGCCAGGAAGTGCCGCATGAGCGCCGATCCGCCGTCGGCGTCCTCACCTGCGAAGACCGGCTGCCCCTCCATATTGCGCAGACTGAGGTGAATGTGACACGAATTCCCCTCACGCTCATTGTATTTAGCCATGAAGGTGATGCTGCGCCCCTCCTGCGCGGCGATCTCCTTGGCCCCGGTCTTGTAGATGCTGTGGTTGTCGCAGGTGATCAGCGCCTCATCGTATTTGAAGGCGATCTCATGCTGTCCGGGATTGCATTCGCCCTTGGCGGATTCGACATACATTCCGGCCCCGGACATTTCATTGCGAATGCGCCGCAGCAGCGGTTCGATCCGGGAGGTGCCCAGCATCGAGTAGTCCACATTGTATTGATTGGCGGGCGTCAGCTCCCGATACCCGTCCCGGAACGCCGCCTCGTAACTGTCGTCGAAGACCAGGAATTCGAGCTCGGTCCCGACATAGGCCCGCAACCCGTGCTCGGCCAGCCGATCCAGCTGCGCCCGCAATATCTGCCGCGGCGACGGCGCGACCGGCTGCCCACCCGAATCCGCCTGCTCCACATCGCAGAGCGCCAGCGCGGTCCCCGGCCACCACGGCACCAACCGCAACGTCGACAGATCCGGCCGCAGCACGAAATCCCCGTACCCAGTCTCCCACGAGGACATGGCATACCCGTCCACGGTGCTCATATCCACATCCACCGCCAGCAGATAATCGCACGCCTCGGTAGCGTGATCGAGCACCTCCTCCACGAAATATCGTGCGGAACAACGCTTCCCCTGCAATCGCCCCTGCATATCGGTCATGGCCACCAGTACGGTATCGATCACCCCCGCCTCGACCTGCCTCACCAGCTCCGCAACACTCAGCATCCCGGCTCGCATCAGTGACCCCTCTCGACATCAACTGCCTCACGCTAAGCGACGCGATGGCTCACCGTGCCCGAATCCGCGAGGAGATCAGCGTGTGTCGTCCGGACGATCATAAAAGATGACTTTTCACAACCCTTGCGCCGTTCGGGTCGCGAATGTGATCCTGACCACGATGCCCGATTGCTGGGCGGGTTCAGAGGATGAGGAGTCGTTCGTGAAGTTGAAGCACTGCTTGCCGGTACTGGCGGTCACCGCGGCGGCGACAGTCGGCGTCGCGCCCGCGAATGCGGCGGGGGAACAGTATGTGGCGCTGGGTGATTCGTATGCGGCGGGGGTCGGGATTCCGACCATCATCGATCAAGGGTGTGATCGGTCCGATCACAATTACGCGCATCTGGTGGCCGGACAGCGGGGTTACACCCTCACCGATGTCACCTGCGGCGGTGCGAAGACCTCGGATGTCAGTGCGAACCAGCTGTCTTCGATTACGGCGACCACGGCGGTGGTGACGCTCGGCATCGGCGGCAATGACATCGGTTTCAGCGATATCGTGCGCAGCTGCGTGGTCATTCCGGGGTCCAATGGGGCGGGGTGCCGGAACCGGTACACCGATATGGCCGATCGCCTGGCGAAGACGTCCGCCAATGTGGGGGCGCTGGTCGATGCCATTCGCTCGCGGGCGCCCAAGGCGCGGGTACTGCTGGTCGGGTATCCGAAGATCGTTCCGGACAATGAATCCAGCTGTGCGGCAACGCAACCGTTCGATCCGGCTGATCTGGCGTGGGCGCGCGACACGGTGGTCGCGGGGCTCAACAGCATGCTGAAGTCCCATACCGGTGACCGGGTCGGCTATGTCGACACCCAGGCCGCCACCACCGGGCATGACATCTGCCAGGATCCCGCCCTGCGCTGGATCAACGGTGTACGGGTGGAGCCGGGTAGCGACGGGCGCACCGTGCACCCGAATCACTTCGGGCAGGAAGCGATGTCGATTCAGGTGCTCGGTGCGCTCGGCAATGGGGGTGGCGGGATTCCCACCGGTAGCTTCGGCAGCTGAGCCTCACGCGGCCGCGGTGGAGCGCGGTGTGCCCCGGGTGGTCCCGAAACGGTCTGCGGCGTCGATGATCTCGGCGTCGTCGCGGGGCCACAGGCGCACCGCCGCGGTGACGCCCGCGGCCGCGATGATCGCCAGGGTCACCCAGGTGATGGTGAATCCGGTTGCGGTGGTCAGCCATCCGGCGATCGGATAGGTGAGCAACCACGCCAGGTGTGAGAGCGAGAACTGGGCGGCGAAGAGGGCCGGGCGGTCGGCGGGCTCGGCCGAACGGCGTAGCAGCTGCCCGGTCGGGGTCAGAATGGCGGCGGTGCCCGCCCCCACGATCGCCCACACCAGCGGTGCCGCGGCCCAACGCCATGCGCCGGAATCGGCGGTGGAGAGCGCGATGGCGGCGGCGAGCCCGGTGAGAAGCGTGGCCGCGCCGGTCAGCATGACCGGGCGGGCATCGCCGCGATCCAGCACGCGGGGGAGTGTCAGGGCCACGAGCATGGTGCCGAATCCATTGGCCGCCAGCAGCATTGCCACGCCTGTCTGAGTGCCGCCGAGGGTATCGCGCACATAGTTCACGGTATTGACCATGATGACCGAACCGGCCGCCGCGACAACGAGATTCAGGCCGAGCAGGCCGCGCAGACGAGGGGTCGCGGCGAAGATCCGCATGCCGACGGTGATCCGATCGCGGAAGCTGCCGCGGGCGGTCGCACCCGCATTCGGAATGCGAGTGGCCAGGACCAGGGCGGCGGAGAACACGAATCCGATTGCGGTGCCGACGAACAGCCAGTGGAAGCTGATCACCAGGAGTGCGGCGGCGGCCAGCATGGGGCTCAGCAGGGTCTCCATCGTCGCCGCGAGCTGGGCGGCGGACAGTGCGCGGGTGTACTCGTGCTCATCGGGCAGGATGTCCGGGATGACCGCCTGGTAGGTGGGAGTGAATGCCGCGGAGGCGGTTTGCAGTACCGCGATCAGCACGTAGATCTGCCAGATCGCCCCGATGAACGGCAGTGCCAGCACCACGCTGCCGCGAATCACATTGAGCGAGACCAGGAAAAGCCTGCGCGGGAGCCGATCCGCATAGGCGGCCACGACCGGCGCGACCGTCACATAGACCAGCATCTTGATGGTGAGCGCCGTCCCCAGCACGGCGGCGGCCTCCGCCCCCGCGAGGTCGTAGGCGAGCAATCCCAGTGCGACGGTGGTCAATCCGGTCCCGAACAGCGCCGACACCTGAGCGGTGAACAGCCGCAGGTAATCCCGGTGCCGCAGTAGCGAGGTGAACATCGGACATTCCTTCCGATCCGCGTCACCGAGCGAATCCCGGTGACGCGGACACGAATTCATCCTTCGGCTACCCCGTAGCCGAGGTTCTCGACGGTGGACTTGATCAAAGCGCCATCCCCCGAGCCCGCCCCGATAACACTCATCCGCCCGGTGGCGAGCTCGATCTGAACGGCATCAACCCCGGAAAGCTTCCCGACAGCCGCTTGAACCTTCCCGGCGCAACCGGCACACGTCACACCCGTAACCGTGTAGTCGCTGATCTCGATGCTGTTGCTCATGGCCATCCTCCTTGTGTCCCACGGGCTTCCCCGTCGAAGCGGAACCTCCGCCGCGTCCGACTATATGCCCATACCCCCTAGGGGTATCAATGTATTTCAGATCACCCTGGGATTCGCTTGTCGTGAATGTGCGATCGCCTGGTATCGGAGCGGTTACCCGCAAAATCGCTCGAGCAAATGCCTGTCCAACCACATATGGCAGGAGCATCGATGGTGTTCGACGGGTTCAGCGGTCGGGCGCTTTCGCGACGTGGATTCTTCGGTGCGGCAGCGGGTTTCACACGCGGCGGGCGGTGAGGTACGCGTGACGCCGGGAGTGATGGCGGCCGAATACGCCGTTCCGGGCGTACTCGCGGCGGGTGACCCGCTGACGATCGACGAAGTGCGGCGCCGTACCGGTCTGACCGGCCGCGCCGTTCGAGCGGCGGTGGCCCGGCTCGAACGGCGTGGCTTGATCGGAGGTGTGGCGCGGCCCGGGCAGCGGCAGATCACCCCGCGTGGGCGGATGGCATGGGTGACCAAAGGGCCGCGCCGTAGTTGGTGAACACCGCCGGGGATTCACGCCGCCCCGGCCTGACTTCGCTGCGATCGACACCATCCCCGCACCGATCGCGTCTCCGGGATCCGCACTGTCCGCCTGGGGACTGACGCCGGCCAGACGAGAGTCACACCGTCAGGGGTGGGTTTACAACTCTTCGACCAGGCGAGTCGCCACCGGAACCGGGACTTTTCGCTGGGCGGCGGCGCGCAGTAGTGCACCGCCGATGGCGTCCAGCTCCAAGGAGCGGCCCGCCTCGGCGTCACGCTGCATCGAAGACTTGGACTCCGGTGGGAAAGCGTTGTAGCGGGACATGATCTGGGCCGGGTCGGTGAGCGCGCCGAATGTGCGGGCCACCGCTACCGTCTCCGCGACCAGGGCGGAGAGTTCGTCGGCGTGGTCGGTTCGGATGATGCCAAGGGGGACCGCGTAACGGGTGGTCAGCAGAGCGAAGGGGGCCAGGAAGGCCAGTTTCGACCAGAGGGCGGCGGCCTCGTCGTCGAGTACGCGGGTCGTGGTACCGGCTTCGGCGAGTGCGTCTACCAGCGGCTTCAGCTGCGCCTCGGGCACGAGGCCGCTGGTCAGGTCGATTTCGATGAACGGGCTGGCATGTTCGATGACGCCGGGGCCCACGCGGGTGGATTCGACGCGAATTATGCCGGGGGAGACCCGATCCGGACGATAGCGGGCGCGCAGCAGCGCGGGGTGTTCGACGCCGTTCAGCAGCGGGATCACCAGGCCGTCGCCGAGGACTGTGGGCGGGACGCGGTCGAGTGCCGCGTCGAGCGCGGTGTGCTTCACCGCGACGAAGCAGGCGTCCACCGGTTCGCGCAGTTCGGTCTCCGCCTCGACCCGAGCCGTGAAATCGCCGAACTGCCTACTGCGTACCTGTATTCCCTTGGTGCGCAAGGTTTCCACGGTCTCCGGCCCGGCCAGGCAGATCACCCGGTGCCCGGTCCGCGCCAGCAATGCCGCGAGCAATCCGCCCACGCCACCCGGCCCCAAAATCGCAACGGTCAGTGCGTTATTCGCCACAGCGAGTTCCTTTCATCGGTCGACCCCTGGAAAGGTGGCCGCCTGCACCGAGTATGGCAGCCGAACCGCGCCGCACCGGAACCTGCCTCCGAGCGCATGACAATCCAGCCCGGCAACTCTGCCGGATTCGAGGTGAAATAGGGTCGACCGGTGACAGGTATTCGCGATTCGACCGTCTGTGGTCAGGCTGAACCGAATCGGAAGCATCGCGCGGCCAAGCAGCGAGCGCGGCAGACTGATGCCGAATTCTGGGCGGCAGTGGGTATTTCGGAGGACCGAGAACCCACTGCGGCCGAACTCGGCAATGCGATCGTGGCAGCCGCCCTGCAATCGGCGCGAAGCGGAACTCGAAGCAAGTCCGCGCGGGGAGACGCGGTCGTCGCCAAACGATTCGGTGCGCTGTTCGCCGGAATGCCGCCGGCCGAGGTGGAGCACGGCACCCATCTCGCAGGTCAGCACGTCATCGCGAGCGTATTCCGCAATGGCTGGATGCCCTCGGATATCGCGAGTGCCGCGCAGCGCCGGGGCGATACTTTCGTGCTCGAATTCCTGACCGATGTCATTGCCGCCTACGTCCGGCCATTCGCCCCCGACACCATCGACGAAACCTGGCGGGCACAACTCGGCGAATTGGGCGCGGAAGTCTGGTGGTCGGACTCGGCCTCGCAGTTGTCCCAATGGGCGACGAAACATATGCTGACCAGCGAAGAAGCCTTGACCACCGTTGTAGAGGCGCTGGCACTGCTGCTTCTGCTGCCCAAGTTGGAATTGATCCGTCCACTGCCGGGTGCTGCCCGCCCGCAATCGGTAGCGCATCACGTCGACGAGAAGGTCCTCGGACGCGTCCGCGGCCTGCTCGCCAAGGCCGAATCGACGTCCTTCCCCGAAGAGGCCGAAGCGCTTTCGGCCAAGGCACAGGAATTGATGACCAAATACGCACTCGATCGCGTATCGGTCGACACCGACACCTCGGTCGTGGATTTGCCCGGCGCGCGCCGAATCTGGCTCGATACCCCGTATACCGATGCCAAAGCACTGCTGATCGACGCGGTCGCCAATGCCAATCGCAGCCGCGCCATATTTCTCGCGGAGTGGGGATTCGTGACCATTGTCGGCGATGAATCCGACCTGGACGCGGTGGGACTGCTCTCCACATCCCTGCTGGTCCAGGCGACCCGGGCAATGATCGCCATCGATATCCCCGAGTCGGGTACCGACGCCCGCACCTTCCGAAAAGCCTTCCTGGTCGCCTACGCCACCCGCATCGGCGAACGCCTCGCCGCGGCGACCGCGGCAACCATCGCGCAATCCACCGCTCCGGAACGGCTGCTGCCGGTCCTGGCCTCCCATCAATTGGCGGTCGACAACGCCTTCGACACCCTCTTCCCGCAATCGCGCAGCCGCGGCATCACCATTCGCAGCGCCGAAGGCTGGGACGCCGGACGCGCCGCCGCCGACCGCGCCCGCCTCGACTCCCGCCGCGGCCTCGAGAGTTAGGGGTCGTCGGGGAATTCTCGGGGTACGGGTGGGACCTGGGGGCGATGCGGGCGGCCGCCGGTCCGTGTGAGTCTGCGGGTATGACTTCGAAGCCGAGGGCCCGGCGCATCATCGTAGGCGCGGTGGCGCTGGCTTGCGCGCTCACCGCATGCAGCTCCGGAGCGGATTCGGCTGCACCGCAACCGCTTTCCGATACCGCCCGAGCCGAGGTACAGCGTGCCCTGGACGCGGCGGTCGCGGCCGGAACCCCCGGGGTGCAGGTGGTCGTCACCGAACACGGCCGGACCTGGACCGCCGGCGCGGGTGTCGGGAGCATCGAGGCCGAGACGCCCTTTCCCGACAATGCCGAGGTCCGGGCGGGCAGCAATACCAAGGCGTTCGTGGCCACCGTGATGATGCAATTGGTCGGCGAAGGAGAAGTGGACCTCGACGCACCCATCGAGCGATATCTCCCCAGAGTGGTCAAGGGCGAAGGCGTCGACGGAAATCGCATCACCGTGCGAAACCTCATGCAGCACACCAGCGGACTACCCGAATACCTCGAATTGCCGCAACTCGACGGCGATTACGACACCATGCGCACCCAGCATTTCGACTCCGCGGATCTGGTGAGCGCCGCGCTCGGCAGCGGACCCGCGCATTTCCCGCCGGGCGAGAAGGCCGAATACAGCAATACCAACTATCTGATCGTCGGCATGCTGGTGGAACGGGTGACCGGTCATCCGTTCGCGGAGGAAGTGAACAGCAGGGTGATCCAGCCCCTCGGCCTGACATCGACCTATATCCCCGCCCCCGGTGACATCGATATTCGGGATCCGCATCCGCTCGGCTATGAAGTGGTCGACGGAAAGCCCATGGACTTCACCCGATTCGACCCCTCCTGGGCGAGCTCCGCCGGCGCTCTGATCTCGAACGGCCACGACCTGAACCGCTTCTTCACCGCACTTCTCTTCGAAAAACTGCTCCAGCCCGCGCAATTGGCCGAAATGCGCCGCGATCCGAAACCGCTCACCAATCGCAACGGAATCGAGTACGCCCTGGGACTGGCCCGGCTCACCGTCCCCTGCGGTAAAGAGGTCTGGGGTCACGGCGGCTCCATCCCCGGCTTCCGAACCTATGACGGAGTGACCGCCGACGGCCGGGCGGTCACCGTCCTGGCGAATCTGCGCCCGGTGGATCCCGCCGCCACCGCGGCCGTGCAACACGTGTTCGACACGGCGATCTGCCAATAGCAATCGAGCGTGTCGCACAAGAGCATTTGCGCACATAGACGGACCGCAGCGCGTGTCGCGCGCATCCGATCTGATCGGACCGCCCCGAAACCGGTTCTCCGGGAGGTACTCTCGATCCGATGGGACAACGTGCACCGTTCGCGCTGGCATGCATTGTTCTGGCCGCCGTCTGTGCGGCCATCACACCCGGGCGGGCCACCGCCGATCCCGGGTTACCCGCTGTCGGCGGCAATTTCCTTTGGGGCGTATCGAGTTCGGGATTCCAGAGCGAAGGCTCCGCACCCGACAGCAATTGGAGTCGCTACGCCGCCTCCGGTCGAGCCGAGAACTACCGTGATTCGGTGGATTTCCTGCACCGCTACGGTGAGGATATCCAGAACGCCGCCGACCTCGGCGTAGGCGTCTATCGAATCAGCGTGGAATGGGCTCGCGTACAACCAAATCCGGGCGAATGGGATTTCTCCTTCTATGACGCGGTGATCGCGCGCATCCGCGCCGCGGGCATGCGGCCGATGATCACCCTCGACCACTGGGTATTCCCCGGCTGGGAGGTCGATCGCGGCGGTTGGCGCAGTCCCGGCATGGTCGATGACTGGCTCACCAATGCCCGCGCGGTGGTGGATCGGTACGCCGGTTCGGATCCACTGTGGGTCACCTTCAATGAACCGCTCGCGTATGTGTCGAAGGAACAGCAGATCGGCGGAATCGGCGCACTCGATGTGACGACGATGATCGATCGAATGGTCGCCGCGCACCGGGCGATCTACGACCATATCCACGCCCGCCAGGCCAATGCCCTGGTCACCAGCAATATCGCGTACTCGTCCATCGGCGCGGCGCAATCCGACGCCTCGTTCGTCGATCGCATCGCCGATAAATTGGACTATGTCGGAATCGACTACTACTACGGCGGATCGCTGTCCAAACCACCGAATCTGGCCGCGCTGCTGACCAATCAACCTTCCAGCCTGATCATCGAACCCGACGGCATCTACTACGTACTGCGCCGGTACGCCCAGAAATTCCCGGGTCGGCCGCTCTATATCGTCGAGAACGGTATGCCCACCGACAATGGCTCACCCACCACCGACGGAATAACCCGCGCGGACGATCTGCGCGATACCGTCTATTGGATCCAACGCGCCAAAGCCGACGGCATGAATGTCATCGGCTACAACTACTGGAGCATCACCGACAACTACGAATGGGGCAGCTACGCACCGCGTTTCGGCCTCTACACCGTCGACGTGACCACCGATCCATCCCTCGCCCGCCGCCCCACACCCGCGGTCCCCGCCTATCACGACATCACCGCGATGGGCGGAGTCCCAGCCAACTACATCCCGACCAGGGCCCCGGCCGTGTGCTCCATCCAGGATCTCCCGTCGAGCTGCCTCAATCCGGTCCGCTGAGCCCCCGCCCGAACCTTACGATCACCTTCGCCACCGCATCGGCTGTAACAGATCGCCGACCGCGCAGTTCCGCGCACCACCCAGCCGTCTTTACACTCCGATATCGAGGCACTTCAGAGGGACAGGTCAATGCTGTCTCAGCACTTGAATGCCAGGGGCCGCTCGGAACAGCGCGGGGATGGGTGATCGCCCGCGGCACGTCCGAACAAAGGCCCCCCGACCGATTCGCCATCAGATGAACTACCAACGGCGGCAATATTGCTCCATGCCTTCATCAGCGGATGGAGATACCTTCACCTCTGTGATCGAACTCCGCGCATTCCGCCAGGCATGCCACGCCGTCGCCCGCAGCGCAGGCGGCAGCGTGATCGAGTTCCGTTTGGCCACCGGCGTGACACCGAACTTCCACCAAGGGGTCATCACCTATGGCGACCGCCATGTCGCGGTGGTCCTGTCACGCGATACAGCGATGCTCGCAGTCTCGGAACCACGGACACCAACCTCTCCAGACGAGGTGCACGAGTCCGGCCCGCTGACCTTCGTCGATGCTCCTGAACTGGTGGCTGCCCTGGCCGAACACTCGGGATTCTCCGTGCTCACCGCGGCCGATCTCGATGGCCCGTTCGACGCCGGAGCCTGGCCTGAAATCGATCGAGCCGATATCAACTATTGGAAACCACGGACTCTCGGCGAAGCTCTCTTCAACTACTGGGACTAGGAAGAGCACGTCCTGGCCGCATCGCGATGTCCACGAGCCCGGCCCGGAGGAGGGCTACGTGCTCGCGAGCACCTTCAACGATGGCGCACGCGAATACCCCGCCGGGACGTTCTGCACGCCCCGGCTCGATCGTGGCACCTGCCTTCGACCACTACCGGCTGCACGCTGTTCCTCTTCTGCCCCGACGGCCAGCACTTCGCTCCGGTCTGCAGCCCGAGGTGTGGAATCCCAAGGCAGCGGACAGGGACGGGCGGATGCCTTTGTGTCAGTTCGCTGCTCGTGGCGCTGGAGTCAGGGTGAGGGCCGCGGGCACACTATCGAATGCGCGGCGCACATGCCGGGTGAGGGTAGCGATGTCGCGTGTCTCGGAGCCGGCGCTCCACTCATCGAGTGCGCAGTGGAATGAGGCGACAACGATGTCGAGGGCCAGGCGGGGGCGGTAATCGGCGCGAGGGTCGATGTCGAAACGCTCCTGCAGGACATCCAGGGCGTCGCGCACAGTTCGGGCGCAGAACTGGAGGTTGTTCGCGCCCATGGAGGGTGTGCACTGTGCGAGGCGGTGGCTGCGTGCGGCACGCTCGGCCCAGGCTTGCGGGGGCATTCGATCCAGCGCCGTGAGCAGGCTGTCCTGCAGTGCTTGATGGAGCGAGCCGGTACCGGGGGCGCGATCGGCCATGTCGGTCAGGAAGGCGGCCCACAGCTCGCGCAGCGGTGCCATGGCGACGTCTTCCTTGCTGGTGAAATTGCGGAAGAAGGTGCGTTTGGAGACGTCGACGGTGTCGCAGAGCTGCTCCAGGGTGACGTTGTCGAACCCATGGGCGTCGAACAGCTCGAGCGCTGTGTCGATCAGCGCCTGCCGAGTGCGCTGTTTCTTACGTTCCCGCAGCGGCAGTCGTTCGATCGCGGTATCGGGCATAACCCCAACATAGCGGCTTTAGCCTCTTAATGGCTACTGCGCATTGACACCTTTTGCCCCTCGGTGGCATATTGCGGCTTGCGCCGGCGTCCGTTCGGCGCACAGCATCCCTCCGAAAGGCGTTTCGACATGCGCGCATTGGTAGTCGACCGTTCCGTACCGTCCAGCTTGCGGATCGCGGAGGTGGCAGATCCGGAGCCGACACCACAGCAGGCGGTGGTTCGTGTCACCGCGACTTCGCTCAACGATGGAGAGGTTCGGTTCATGCTCGCCGACGCTCCTGAGGGTTCGGTGCTGGGCTGGGATGCGGCGGGGATCGTGGAACGAGCGGCCGCCGACGGCTCCGGCCCCGCGGTGGGCACGCCGGTAGTTACTCTCGGCTGGACCGGAGCCTGGGCGGAACTGCGCGCGGTCGACACCGATCGAATCGGCACGATCCCGCCCGGCGCGGACCCGGGCGCAATCAGCACCGTTCCAGTCGCGGGCGCGAGCGCCCTGCGCTCGCTGCACCGGCTCGGACCCATTCTGGGGCGGCGAGTGTTGATCACCGGGGCGACCGGTGGCACCGGCCGCTACGCGGTCCAACTTGCCCGCCTCGGCGGTGCGCACGTCATCGCCTCGACCGGCGACCCGGATACCCATGCTCGGGGCCTGCGTGACCTCGGCGCCGCCGAGGTCATCACCGGTCCCACCGAACTGCGCGAACCCGTTGATGGTGTGATCGATCTGGTGGGTGGCCCCCAGCTCGTCGATGCCTACCAGCGCTTGTCCGAAGGCGGAACGATCGTGGCTGTCGGCCATGCCGCCGGCGTGGCCGAGACGTTCCCGTTCGGAGCGTTCTTCGGTGACCGGGGGCGCCACGACCGGTCGATCACGACATTCTTCCTGCTGGCCTGTGCCGGCCTCGGCCCGGATCTGAGCTGGCTGGCCGAGCAAGTCGCCAGCGGCACCTTGGACCCGAACATCGCCTGGCGTGGTGAGTGGACCCGGTTCGGTGAAGCGGCCGAGGCACTGCTCTCACGCCGACTGCATGGCAAGGCGGTGCTGGAGCTGTCCTGAGCGCGGGTGCGCACCAGGTAAAACGCCACTGACTGGGGCGGAGCCCTTGTGCCGCCTATCGGCCCGTGAATTGGGCGTCGCGGCGTTCGAGGAACGATCGCATCCCTTCGTGGCCGTCGGCAGTGGTGAACAGGTGCGCGACAGTCGGTGCGAGTTTGTCGATCGCGGCCTGGTCGCCCTCGTCGCGAGTGAGATGTGCGGAGGCGAGGATGGCCCGGACGCCGAGGGGGGCAGCGCTCTCGGCGATGGTGTGGGCTATCTCGCGGGCTCGGTGCAGCGGGTCGGCGTCGACGAGGTCCTGGATCAAGCCGATGCGGTGCGCTTCGGCCGCATCGAATTCGTCGCCGGTAAGCATCCAGCGCATGGCGTTGCCCCACCCGGTTTCGCGCGGAAACCTCAGGGTCGCACCGCCGAATGGGTAGATGCCGCGGCGGACCTCGAGTTGGCTGAATCGGGCGTCGCGGGTGGCGACGCGGATGTCGGCGGCCAGCAGCAATTCGATGCCGAGGGTCAGCACACGTCCGTGTGCGGCGGCGACGACCGGTGTCGTCCAGTCGCCGTCGAGGCGCCACGGGTCGCGGCCGTCGGGCGGGTAGAAGTCGGAGCCGTCGGCGATCAAGGGTGCGACGTCGGCGAGGTCGAGACCGGCGGTGAAGTGCTCGCCGTGAGCGAATAGCACGCCGCAGCGTAGCTCGACGTCGGATTCGAGCAGAGCGTAGGCGCGAGAGAGGTCGTGCAGCATGGCCCGGTTGAACGCGTTGCGTTTGTGCGGGCGGTTGAGCCCGATCAACAGAATGTGCTCGTCGCGTTCGAGTGTGACTGTGCCGTAGTCGGTTTCGAAGTTCATTGCAGCTCCTGGGGCGGATGGTGCGGTGAATGGTTGTGGCACTCAGTGCGGGCTGTCGGCGCCTGGATCGAGGAACACCCTGCCGAGCGGGCGATCCTCGACAACGCGCCGTTGCGCCTCGGCGGCTTGTCCCAGTGGGTAGATCCGGTCGACACCGGGGTCGAGCGCGCCGGTGGCGAGGTGACCGAGCAGGGTGCGGTAGGTGGCGGCGAGCTTCTCTTGCGAGAAGGCGGTGAAGAGAAACCCTCTCAACTGCGCGGTTTTCCAGATGAGGTCCGTGACCTCGATGGTCGCCGTGGTGCCCGCGGTGTAGCCGATGGCGACCTGGATGCCGCCCGGGCGCAGGGTGCGCAGCGCTTGTCCGGTGAGGTCCCCGCCCAAGCTATCCAAGACGATGTCGACTCCGGCTCCGTCGGTCAGTCGCCGCACGCCGGTACTCAGGTCCTCGGCATCGAGGTCGATGATCGAATGTTGCTCGATGGGCGGAATCTCATCGAGGCGAGCCGCGCCGCGGACGGTCGAGATCAGTCGGGCAGCGCCGAGCAGTGGTGCGACCTGGGTCGCTGCCGCTGCCACCGCGCCGTACCTGCCGGGGGCGAGTACCACCTGACCCGGCCGCAGGTCGGCAACCTCGGTGAGCGCCAGCCAGGCAGTGAGATACCCGGCGCCGGCCACCAGGCCCGCGGCCTGATCGTCGGTGACCCCGTCCGGTATCGGCACCAGATGCGTGGCGGGGACGGCCGCGAATTCCCTCCAGGTGCCATCGGTCTTTGTTCCATAACCCCACGCGCACAACAGGACTCGTGCCCCGGCGCGCAGATCGGAGGCGCCGGGGTGTACGACGCTGCCCACCGCGCTGGCGCCGGGAACAAGGGGGAGTGGTTTGTGCATCGAGGCGGGCAGCACCCCGGTCCGGACCTTGTCGTCGAGCGGGCTGACACCCGCACGGTTGATTCGAATCAATACCTGGTCGCCGTGTGGTTGCGGTTCGGGCAGGGTGTCGACTTGCAACACCTCTGGTCCGCCGAAGGAGTGGAACCGGACTCCGCGCATGAGGGGGCCTATCGTTGTCGGGTAAGGGGTATGCCGGGATGCTCAACCGAGCAGCAGGGTCGCATTCAGCCAGACGGTGCCGGGATTGACATGATCCGGGTAGCGGCCGACCATATGGTCGAAAAATGCTTCAGGAGAGGGGTTCTCGTCGAGTGCCCGCTGTGCGCTGCGCAGGTATTCCGCGGTTTCGTCGAGGATGGCCGGGTCATCGGCGCGATCGGGGTCCTTGTGTCCGGCGATCACGGCTTCGGGTCGTAGGGTGCGCACGATGTCGATGGCCTGCAACCAGGAGTCGATACCGCCGGTGAGCCCGCCATCGGCGAGGTATTGGTGTACACCGTTGTAGGCGACGTCGCCGGCCACGACCAGCCCCAGCGTGGGAACGTGCAGCACCGTGGAGTCGTCGGCATCGCTGTGACCGACCTCGATCGGTCGCAACCTCCGACCCTCTAGGTCGAACCCGTTGACGGGAACGGGTTGCGCTATCACTCGGGTGTCTGGGATCTGACCGGGAAACAGCCGGTCCCAGAACAGTTTGCGTCGGCCGGTTGTCGAAAGCCGCATGAGTTGGATGGTGCCGGTGGTGGCATACACCACGACGCTGGGGAACCGTTCGGCCAGCCGGGCGGCACCGAACCAGTGATCACCGTGACCGTGAGTGATGTAGATGTGTGTGAGCCGTTTGCCGGATCGCCGCACCCAATCGCCGACACGCGCGGTCTGCTGCGCGGTCAACGGAGGATCGACGAGCACCGCGTCGCGCACCCCGCTGATCAGCGTGGTTGATAGCGGCGACCACAACTGCCGCGCGCCGGTCGGCAATGTGCCGGTCGTCGGAATCGGTTCGGAGACGAACACCTCGTACGACAACGTAGGGGCAGGGCGTCGTGACATATGCTTCTCCTTACCCGACAAAAGTAACTATCCTCAAGATAGGTACTATTGTCGAGAAAGTTTAGAAAGGTGAGCTGTGTCACATAGAAAGCTGGATATCGCGTCTCTGCGCCCGTATTGCCCGTACTACGCGGCGGCGTTCGATTCGATCGGCCGACGGTGGGCCGCGACCGTGTTGCGCGCCCTGTTGGGCGGCGCCACTCGATTCGGTGATATCGCGACGGCCGTACCCGGCATGACCGACAAGCTGCTGTCGCAGCGGTTGAAGGACCTCGAGGCTGACGGTCTCGTCGAACGCCAGGTTCAGCCGACCACTCCGGTGCGGATCGAATACCGGCTCACCGAGAAGGGCGCCGAGTTGGGCAAGGTGCTACTTGCCCTCAATGAGTGGGCGCTGGAGTGGATCGAACTGCCCGCCGAAGCCGGGTGAGTATCCGACTCGAATCGATGGTGCACGAGCTGGGTCGGGGTTGATCCTGTGGGCCTGTCGTGCTCCCGCTGCCCCACGGATCGTATGGGTTCCGGCACATGCTGCCACTGTCCTGTGGATGGCCCCGCGCTAATACTGCAACGCCACTCAGGTGAGTGGGTGGCCTCGGCGTTTGAAGTGCGATAGGCGGGCCTGGTGCTGGCGGCGTCGCCGCCTGCACCACCAAGAACAGGTGTGGTCGGCGGGATGGAGCCGACTTGCTCCGCGAAATTCCTCAGGCGAGCCCCGGATTGCATGGATCTCCGTCGGTCACGGGACCTGGAACGCTCGCCGGTAGGCGCCGGGTGTCGTGCCTACCTGAGCGCGGAAGCGGCGGCGCAGGTTGACCGCCGAGGTGAGTCCGACGCGGGCTGCGATCGCTTCTACCGGCAGGTCTGTCTCCTCGAGAAGGATGCGTGCCGCGGCGATCCGGCGGGACAGCAGCCACGCTCCCGGGCTCGTGTTGAGTTGGTCGGTGAAGCGTCGTGCCAGTGTGCGGGGCGAGACGGTGAGGTACGCGGCCATATCGCTCACCGACAGCGGTGTCGCGAGGTGTGCGTCGGCCCATTCGAGGAGGCCGTCCAGCGCGTCTGCGGGTGGTGGGAGTGGCGCGTATTGTGCCTGGCCGCCGTCGCGGTGCGGTGGTATCACCATGTGGCGCGCGACGAGTGCGGCGTGGGCTGCCCCGTGGTCCTGTCGGACGAGGTGCAGGCACAGGTCGATACCCGCTCCCGCCCCGGCGCTCGTGGCGACGTCGCCGTGGTCGACGTAGAGCACGTCCGGCTCCACGCGTATTCGGGGGAACTCCTGTCGTAGCTGCTCGGCGCGCGCCCAGTGTGTCGTGGCCGAGCGGCCGTCCAGTAATCCCGTGCGGGCTAAGGCGAACACCCCGGAGCAGATCGTGACAAGTCGCGCCCCGCGCTCGTGTGCCCGCAGCAGCGCACGGCGCACGCGAGCCGACAACGGCGCCTCCACTGGCGCCCAGCCCGGGATGAGCACGGTGTCCGCGGACGCGAGCGCCGAAAGGCCCCGCGTCACGGCGATCGAGTACCCGGCCGACGTCGGCACCGGGCCGGGCGTCTCGGTGCACACCTCGAACTCGTAGTGCTGCGGTACCCCGGCACGCACCGTACCGAAGACCTCGGCGGCGCAGCCGAGCTCGAACGTCGACTGCACCGGCCGTACCAAGGCCACCACGCGATGCATGGCAGAAAAGTACCCTATGACGTCATTCTCGACACTGTCTCGACACGATCGCGCACGGCACCGTGGAAGACATGCATCCCGAGATCCTCGCCCAAGAGGGCTACACCGCCGTCTCCGTCACCGAATCCTCCGTACGCGAGATCTTCCCCGGAATCCGGCTACGTCCGCTCTGGAAGGGGCCAAGCGGCGCGCACGCCAACGTATTGGAGATGGACCCGGGGACGTCGTGGCCGCACCGCGACGTCCACGAGCCCGGCGCGGAGGAGGTCTACGTGGTCGACGGCGTCTTCAACGATGGCGCGCGTGACTACCCGGCGGGGACGTTCCTGCACGCCCCGGCTGGATCGTGGCACGTGCCCGCGTCCACGACGGGATGCACGCTGTTCCTCTTCTACCCGCAGGGCTAGCCAGACCCGCCGCGGTCGGTCTGTCGCTTGCTCGTACGCTGAAGCCGCTCTCGAGCCGTGACCGGGGCTGGGATCCGCGTTGCTGGGGCGGGTCTGACAAGCACAGCACCGCAGCGCGACCTGTCCAGGTGTTCGCCGGTGCTCGATGCGGTCTCGATCCCGGCGACGATCTGCGCCTTGACCTCTTTGCCCAGGACACGCAGGTCGGTCTCAGGGGTGCAGGCGGTGACAGTCGGCGCGAAGCCCAGCGCGTTGGTGGCGTCGGTGGGCCCGGCCGAGGGCCGCAGGTGTGGGCGCATGTCGACGAGGTGATACAGGCATCTGCAATCCGATAGCGGCACTGGGTGTTTCGGTGTTTATCGCTCGTTCGGCCCGGATGATCGCGGCGGACACCAGGGCGTGCAGGGTGGTGCGCGCGGCACGCCCTGGTGCAGCAGTGCCTCGGTGTCGTTGGCCGACAGCCAGATTCGCTGTGCGGGAGCTGGACGGAAATCGTCGCCGGTGCCGTGACCTGTGAGGTTGTCATCTCACAGACAGTTACGTTACAGTCATGCATCGTAACGCAACTGGGTTCGCGGACCACGTTGCGCCACCACCCCTTTCGATGGATAGACAAGGAAGCACAACCATGAGCAATCACTCCCACACTGGTCTCGTCGCCTCTGTCAAGGCCGCCCTGGCTTCCCTGGTGTCGCACACCGCCGAGGGTGACGGCGACGGGCAGCCCAAGCCGACGGTGGTGCTGGTGCACGGCGCGTTCGCCGACGCCTCAGGATGGGAGGCGGTCGCCGCGCGGCTGCACCGGCGTGGGTTCCCGGTGCTCGCGGTACCGAATCCGCTGCGCGGCCTCGCCTACGACACCGCCTACGTGCAGGGCCTCCTGGCCGGCGTGGAGGGCCCGAAGATCCTGGTCGGGCACTCCTACGCCGGTGCGGTGATCTCCAACGCCGCGCCCTCCGTCGCCGACGTGGACGCGCTGGTGTTCGTGGCCGCGTTCGTCCCCGACGAGGGCGAAGCCCTGGGCGGCCTGCTGGAAACACATCCGGACTCCACGGTGCCGCCGCTGCCGCAGCAGGTCTTCCAGTACACCCGCCCGGACGGGTCCACCGGCACCGAAGTGTGGCTGGATCAGGCGCAGTTCGCGACCGCGTTCGCCGCCGACGTCGACGCCGCCACCGCCGCCTACTTGGCGGTGTCACAGCGTCCGGTCGCCGCGGAGGCCTTCGGCGAACCCGCCACCGCGGCTGGGTGGAAGAGCACCCCGTCGTGGGCGCTGGTCGCCACCAAGGACCAGGCCATCGCGCCGAGCCTGGAGCGGTTCATGGCGCAGCGGGCCGGTGCCCAGATCAGCGAGGTCGATTCCTCGCACGCGGTCATGGTCAGCCACCCGGAGGTGGTCGCGCAGGTGATCGAGAAGGCATACCAGGGCACGCGCTGACCCGTATCCGGCGGTGACACCCCGGGCGGGCACCGATGCCCGTCCGGCACCAGGATCGATCTCTCTCAGGAGCATTCCTCATGTCCGACCTGCGATTTCTCGCGTTGTCCGGCAGCCTGCGCCGCGGCTCCCACAACACCGGTTTGCTGCGCGCGCTCACCGCGCTGACCCCACCCGGAGTACACATCGACCTCTACGACGGCCTGGGCGGGTTGCCGCATTTCGACCAGGACTTCGAAGCCGACCCGCCCGCCGCGGTGGTCGAGCTGCGGGACCTGGTCGCGGCCGCCGACGGGGTGCTCATCGCCACCCCCGAATACAACTCGGCGATCCCGGGAGTGCTGATGAACGCCCTGGATTGGCTCTCGCGCCCGGCCGGCTCCTCGGCCCTGTCCGGGAAGCCGGTCGCAATCCTCGGGGCCTCGCCGTCGCAGTTCGGCACGGCGCGTGCCCAGCTGGTGCTGCGCCAGATCCTGCACCGCATCGGCGCCCCCGTCGTCGCCGGACCCGAAGTCACCGTGTTCCAATCCCACCTGCGCCTGAACACCGAGGGCGAGTTCACCCCCGACGAGTTCACCGCGACCCTGCTACGTCAACTCCTCGACGGGCTGACCGACCTGGCCACGCTGCGGACCCCTGCCGCCATCGCCTGACATGCCGACCAGCGAGCAGCATCGTTTTCCCGGCGCCCTGGGCGCTCCCCTGGCCGCGCGCCTCGAGCTGCCCGATACGCCGCCGCGCGCGTATGCGGTGTTCGCGCACTGCTTTTCGTGCGGCAGGGTTCGAACAGTACTTCGCCGAACTCGGCGGACTCATGGACGCCCCCGACACCGCCCCCGCCGTCTATGACGACCTGGCAGCCCGGTACGGGCTGAGCTACGGCCACCCCGACTGGCTCGAAGAGATCATCGCCCGCTACCGGCTCAACCCGCCCACCCACGGCACCCCCACCGTGCACCGGTAACACCGCCACGCACGGGATCGGGACGCAAAAGGTAAGGGACACAGATGCATTCGTTTAGTTTCGCCGTACTCGTGCTGCGAGCCGGACTGGGAATCATGATGGCCGCGCACGGCTATCACAAGGTGTTCCTCGGTGGCCGCCTGGCCGGGAACGCAGCCTGGTTCGAGAGCCTGGGCATGGCCCCGGGCTGGCTACACGCCCGGCTGGCCGCCGCCACCGAGGTCGGTGCCGGAATCGCCCTGGCGACCGGGTTTCTCACCGCCCCCGCCGCGGCGGCGTTCGTGGCGTTGATGCTGGTGGCCGTCGTCACCGTGCACCGCCGCAACGGCTTCTACGTCATGGACTCGGGCTGGGAATACAACCTGCTCATCGCGCTCGCGGCGGTCGCGGTCGCGGGCCTGGGCGCAGGACAGCTCAGCGTCGAACAGTTGCTGTTCGGGCATCCGGTGCTCACCGGCTGGACCGGGCTGGGCCTGGCCGCCCTCGGCGGAATCCTCGGCGGGGCCGCGCAACTGTCTCTGTTCTACCGGCCCACCGCCACCGCGGCGCACCCGCAGGCGTGACCGGATCACTCTGCACGGCAACCTGATCGGTGAAAGGAACGCTGGTGAAGATCGAGATCGTCTCCGACATCTCCTGCCCGTGGTGCTTCGTGGCCAAGGCACGCTTGCGTCGCGCGCTGGCCGAAGTCAGCCACCCCGACGCGATCACCGTGGAATACCTGCCCTTCCAACTCAATCCGGCGATGCCCACCACGCCGCAGCCGCTGCTCGAGTACTGGCTGGCGCGCGGTGGCCCGCGGTTCCGAGACGACCACGTTCGTGTCGCCGACATCGCCGCCGCCGAAGGCCTGACGATGCGCTTGGACAAGGCACTGGCGGTCAACACCTTCGACGGGCACCGCCTGATCCGGCCGGCCGGACACGACGGTGGCCCCGCCGCCCAGGCGGCCGTCGACGGCGCGCTCGAGCGCGCCTACTTCACCGACGGCGGCAACATCGCCGACCCGCACACCCTTACCGCGATCGCCGTCCAGGCCGGGCTGGACGGCGACCGGGTCGCGGCCGCGCTCGCCACCGATCTCGGTGCCGCCGAAGTACAAGCCGCGATCGCGCGCACCCGGCACGCCGGAATCCGCGCCGTCCCCACCCTTCTGGTCGACGACCACTACGCCCTGGTCGGCGCGCGCACCGCGGGTGACTACGCCGCCCTCTTCGCCCAGGCCAGCCTCGAACCCACCCCTCGCGCCCCGGGCGCAGCCTGTCACCTCGACGGCGGCTGCACCGACTGACACATCCCACCACCAGTTACAGTCTGAGCGTGTAACGAAACACAGAAACGGGGAGGCCATGACACCGTCGCGCACCGCATCCGGGGAACCCTCCGGAGAATTGTCGGCCCGCAAATCCGGTCCACGAGGCGGTCGTCCTCGCGACCCCGGCGTGGACGAGGCCATCCTCGTGGCGACACGGCGGCGGCTGGTCACCGACGGTTACTCGCGCATGGCCCTCGGTGACATCGCCGCCGACGCCGGGGTCACCCGCCCCACCCTCTACCGGCGCTGGCCCGGCAAGCTGGAACTGGTCATCGACGCCCTCGACTACGGGCTGCGCGCCCAGACCGCGGCCACCCCGCCGCTGCTGCTCGAAGTCATGACACCGAAAGAGGCGTTCACCGAGGCCATCCGCCGCGTCGACCCCTGCTACTACAACCCCGATGCCATCGTGCTGCAGGGCGGGTTCATCAGCGAAGCCGACCGCGTGCCCGAGCTCTTGGAACATGTCGTCACCCGCGCCGTCGAACCCCGCGTCAGCCAGGTCGAGAATGTGCTGCGGCAACTCACCGACCGCGGCGCGGTCCGCGCCGACGTCGATACCCGCACCGTCGCCACCATGGTCTTCGGCGCCTACTTCGGCGCGTTCCTGCGCGGCGATGACGCACGGACCCGCGCCGGGCTCGCAGACAAGCTCACCGCCAGCCTCTGGCCCGCCCTGCGGGCCTGAAACGCGCCGTACTCCCTCCTGGCCCCGGCCACAGCGTCGCTGGCTCCCGCCGGTCGATGCGCGCGTGCACGCCCGGGCAGGCGCGCACCCACGCACCACCGGCAAGGGCACCCGAACCCCATGACCGTTGAAGTGACCGATACACATCAGCTGCTCACCGCGCTGGACAGGCGGACCCGGCTTGCCCTTGCCACGGCGCTTCTTGCCGAACACGCTCCACCAGCCCCGAGCAGATCCGCCACGCGGTGCGGTCGGCCATCGCTTCACCAGCGGCGCGGGCTTCATCGGCCAGAAAGCGGTAGCCGAACTCCGGGTCCTCGCGGTGGGCGTCGAACAGGGCGTTCGCTCGATAGGCTGCCTCGAGTTCGGCGTCGGTGACCGGTTCGGCCAGCCATCGGTAATAGGGCTGGCGAGCCAGGTTCGGCACCCGGCACGTCACCGCGACGGGGATCCCGCCTCGGGCCAGCTCACGAACGAGGCGGTAACTCATTTCCCGGCAGATCCGCCTGCGCGAAATAGGCCGCGGCCTTCTCGAGGACTTCATTCTCCTGCTCCAGCAACCGGATCCGCCGCCTCGCTGCCCGAAGCTCGGCCGACTCGCTCGAGGGCATGCCCGGTTCACGTCAAATTGATATTCCGACCGTCCCGTGGCGCGACCGACCACCACCAGGTATCCAAACCGACGCTCGCGCACTGTTGACCGAACGGGGCGTCACACCGCGCTATCAATCGCTGATGCACTCAGGACCCGGTTATCAGGCCTGCGCGGTGCAGGAACGTCATCGCATTGTCCTTGCTGCCGTAGAAGCTCATATCGATGGTGAGTCCAGAGCTGGCGTTGCCGTAGTAGAGCTTGTGTGTCCCGTTGGTATCCACATACGCCAGGATTGAGCCGGATTTAACCAGTTGATCACCGGTCTTGCCCGGTAGTTGCTTCGCGGTGTCGATGTCGACCCAAGCATCGAAACGCTCGGCGCCGTTGAATTCGGCGAACAGGCCGTCGATGATCGGATCACCCGCCGGAATCGTGCAAGTCAGACGGCCTTTCTCGGAGTCTTTCCGACTCGGTTTGCACGTCGATGCCTGCTGTAGCGCGGCAGGCAACGCGTTCCGGGTGGCATTCTCGCCGGAGCCGCTCCCGGAATCCCTGGTGAACCACCAGATCCCGGTAGCCACTGCCCCGAGTATCACCACCACGGCCACCACCAACCCCACCACCAAAGGCGTCTTGCTCCGTGGTGGCACAGGCCCGGCACCGCGCAGGCCATATCCCGGTACCTGTTGTGGCACAGCATTATTGAACTGAGGGTGCCCCTGCCCCATCGGCGGCCACGACGGGGTATAGCCGGGATTGTCCCCCGCTACCGGCGGATGCGGATATCCAGCTTGCCCCGGCGGGCCCTCGGGTCGAAATTCGCTTCCTACCACTGTGGTTTCCGCCTTTCGCACATGCGGAAGCTCCCCGTGAATAGAGCTCCCCTCCCGGGGTCGGAGTGTAGCGGGTTATCGCGCTGGGAACACCTGCAAGTAAGGACTTCCAACGGTTTTAAGGGTCGAGCTCCGGCACGTGTCGGGAGAAGGACCAAAGGTTGTGGCGGGATCGAATTTCTGGCTCGATAGGAGACGGTGATTCAGCCGGCCGAACATCTTGTTGAACAGATGACGCAGGCTGATGCGTGCCGGTCCCCGGTCTCGCCGCCGTAGATAGTGCTCGCGGGTCGCGCCTGCGGTGGCCATCGAGGAAGGCCTCAGACCCATCCGGCAGCGGCCAAGCGCTCGTTCTTGATGCGCCGGTGGGTGATCGCCTTCGCCTTTCCGGAAGCCCGGACGTGATGGCCCCCGCCACCCCTCCAGCTCCTCAGCCCCACAATGGCCCTGCCCCGCAACTGGCGGCTACGCGGCCCGAATCCACCGGACAGGTTGTACAAGGCAAGGTGGCGGGCGAATTAGATAAGCGGCGTGAGGTTTACGCCGACGCGACCGGTATAAAGCACGGGGGCAACGTATTCCGCTGGGAAGACGCAAATGGTTCGGCTATTCGGTGACTCGTGAATACGTGCAGCACAAGGCCGCTGGGATCAAGTCGGGTGGACTGTCCGGCAATGGTTGCACCTTCTACTTCACGATCGGCAGTGGAACCTATTGGAAATCCTGGGGTGTCAAGAAGGGACCGGATATGAGCATCCGCTTCCATCACAACGACACCGACGCGCAGGACGAGATCTGGAGTGGCCTGGTCAACTTGGCTCGTCAACATTCGCAGCCCCGGCTCATCGCCGAGCTGCTCATGTCGATCCGTGCGGGACATCAGGTGAAGGTCGCTGGCGAATACACCGTGGACGCACGGGGACTCCACTATCCAGGCGTGAAGCGATCCGTCAATTGGTCCGATGCCGATCTCTCCGTCGAAGGCGGCCGAGTCCGGCTCTGGCCGAAGGGTCGTCCGGTAACCGAAGGCCTGCAACTGGACCCGTCCATACCCAATGTCGTATTGGTCCCCACCTCCACGCCGAGTTGACGCGGCCCCGCTGAATCGGTCATTACCCGTGAGCCGTTGATCTCTCGAGTGAGCTCTGAGTAACGGCGCATGCGCGGGTCGACTTTGTGGAACAGCCGCGTAGCGCGAGTCGCAACTCCGCGGTACCGCGCCCGCCACGCGCTGCTGCGCGGGCACGCCGACCCGCCCGGACTGTCGTCGGCTAGCGTGGTGGTCCTGAGATTCCGATGCAGCAGCGGCAGATTCGTTCGGGCATCTGGTCGGGGTCGCGGTCCACGCAGGGCCCGGTGTGGTCGTTCCAGGTGCAATTCGAACCGAGGGTGCGCCGCAGTCCAGACGTGCACCACCGGTGCGTTGTGTGTCAATGAACACTCACCGGGAGCATGCGGCATTGAGAACCGTTGGGCGCGCTCAGTTTTCGCCGTCGGTCTGCTCGGCGCGTGATTTTAGGCCTTGCGATTCCATGACGAGGTAACGGCGGGTCAGCCCAGCCATGAGGCCTCCCAAAATGGGTGCCGCGAGGCCGGTTTGGTCGATTGCCAGGCGCACGGATGTATGTTCGTCGTGGCGGGTGAGATCGTGGCTCGCGGTGGTGGTGAGGCCGGGCCCACCGGCTGCCCAGGTGAAACCAGTTGCCGGGTCCAGTGCGGTGACAGTCCACACGACTGGTAGCAGGCGCGGCTGGTGAATACGGGCGCGGCTTCCGATGGCAAGTGGGCCCGAGTCCAACCGCTCGACCCGAGTCATCGAGGCAGTCCATTGCGGCCACGATTCGACATCGGTGAGAACCTGCCATACCGTCTCGGCCGAAGCTGCTATCTCGGTGGTCATCTCGAAATGCATCCGTCGTCATCCCTTCCGTCACGGAGACGTGCCGTGCGTTCGACATCTGACGCCATGACCAGCTACAGCGGCTTGACGCAACGCTGCGGGTGCGCAGACTTTAGCGGACCAGCGCAGGGCGGGCATCGACGGCCTCTTCCGCTCGACGTGAGCGGCTGTCCGGTCGCCATAATCTCAGAATACGCAGGCGCACTTGCCCTCCGGCGCGAATTCGAGGCCGCCGTGGTCGGAAGGCCGCGGGCTGAGTTCCAGGTACACCGTTTTCTCCGGCGACCCGCCGAAGAAAACTCGGTCATACGGCAGGCAGCGACCCGCACCGCTTCGACACCGAGATGGAGTCGTCGACCTGGGTGGTGTTCATGCCCGCGTGTGAGTAGATGATCTCGACGCGCGGCAGCGGTGATTTGCCGCCTTGGCATCAGCCAACATCGCCACCGTGCTCAATCCCGTTCTGAGATATGAGGCGGCCACCGCTTTGGTCGCCGAAGCGATCGCCACTGGCGCCTCGTTTCCGGAGCTGGTCCGGCATTCCGCACTCATCGACGACGCGACTCTGACGCGCATGCTGAGCCCAGAGAATCTGTGCCAGGGTTCAACCCTGCCGCAAGACTCTGTATCGGAAGTGGCATCATCGCAGCAACCGCCCGCCACGGCGAAGTAGCGCAAACCATCATCATCACCACGGCATGCCGCGTCTGCGAACTCGCTGCAGCGGGGATTCAGATATCGGGTGCCGGTTGAGGTGACGTAGGAGTTGTGGCCTGCGCAGCGGAAGGCGGCGGGGGCCGCACTCTTCGACTAGGAACGCAGTCACCGCCCTCCGTATGTTGGCAGTTCTTGGCAAGGTACCTTGCTTCGAACTGCCTCACGGAGGACGGAAACCGCCTCTACCTGGTCGGGCTGACAGGATTTGAACCTGCGACCACTTGACCCCCAGTCAAGTGCGCTACCAAGCTGCGCCACAGCCCGTTGCACTCCGCTGCGCTTCGTGCTCGATGAGATTACATCAGCACCCCCCGGTTCCTCCAAATCGGCTGGTTCCGGGCGATTCCACCGCCCCTGTGAGGGGCTGCGACTCCGGCGGGGCGCGGTGCCGGGGGTTCGGGAGCGTGCGCTGTCAGGATGGGGCGGTGACCGAACTGTTGATCGTGAGTGTGGCCGCGCTGCTGGTGATTGCGGGGTCGGCGGTGGTGGGGCCGCGGCTTGGGGTCGCTTCGCCGTTGGTGTTGGTGGGGATTGGGGTTGGGGCGAGTTTGATGCCGATTTTCGCTTCGGTGCGGATCGAGCCGGAGTGGATTCTCGAGGGGGTGTTGCCGCCGCTGTTGTATTCGTCGGCGGTGTCGATGCCGGCGATGAACTTCCGGCGGGAATTCGGTGCTATCAGCGGGCTTTCGGTGCTGTTGGTGGTGGGGAGTGCGCTGGCGCTGGGGGTGTTCTTCATGGTGGTGATCCCGGATGTGGGGTTCGCGTGGGGTGTGGCGCTGGGGGCGATCATCAGTCCGACCGATGCGGTGGCGACCTCGATCATCAAGCAGACGTCGGTGTCCAAGCGCGTGGTGGCGATGCTCGATGGGGAGAGTCTGCTCAATGATGCGACGGCACTTGTGTTGTTGCGCACCGCGATTGTGGCTACGGCGGCGTCGTTCGCGTTCTGGGGTGCGGTGGGGACGTTCGCGTATTCGGTGGTGGTGGCGGTCGCTATCGGATGGGTGATCGGGCGGGGCAATTTGATGGTTCGGAAGAGGGTGACCGATTCGACGGTGAATACGGTCATCTCATTCACGGTGCCGTTCGTGGCGTCGGTGCCCGCGGAACTGCTCGGCGCCTCTGGGCTGGTGGCGGCGGTGGTGGCCGGGTTGATCACGGGAATCCGTGCGCCACGCGATCTTTCGCCGCGTAATCGGCTGTCGGACAGTCAGAATTGGCGCACCGTCGAACTCGTGCTCGAGGGCACGGTATTCCTGACCATGGGTTTGCAGATTCGCGCGATCGTCACCGATGTGCGGAACGATCACGGTGGTGTGGGAACGGCGGTGCTCATCGCCGCGGGTGCGCTGCTGTTGACGATCGCGGTGCGCGCGGCCTTCGTCGCCCCGTTGCTGCGGCTGCTCACCGCGAATGTCCGGCGTGGCGAGCAAATCCAGCCCCGGCTGGAGGGCATGCAGGAGAAGATGAGCACCGCCGCAGGCAAGCAGCAGATGCTGGAGCGCGCGAACAGCAAGCGCCGCAAGGTATCCGAGCATGATCTCGATCGGCTGGCCCGCCGGGTCACCAAGGGATTGGCCAATATCGAGTACTTCCTGCGCGAGCCGCTGGGCTGGCGGGAGGGCACCGCGGTGGTGTGGGCGGGGATGCGCGGAGCGGTGACCGTGGCCGCCGCGCAGACCCTGCCGGAGGACACTCCGCAGCGCTCGGTGCTGGTGCTCATCGCGTTCGCGGTGGCGCTGCTCTCGCTGGTGGTGCAGGGCGGCACGATCGGCCCGCTGCTGCGCCTGCTCCCACCCGATGCCGATCAGCCCACCTCGCGGGAGCAGCTCCGGGCCGAGCAGACCAGGATCATGGAGTTGATGCGCACCAGCGCCCAATCCATCCCGGAGCCCGAGCATGTGGATGAGGAGCCCACCTTCCAGCAGGCGCGAGCGCACCGCCTGGCGGTCATCGACGCACAGCGTTCGGCGCTGCTCGATGCCCGCGACAACGGCACCTTCGATGCCGATGTGCTCGCGAACGCGCTGGCCAACCTCGACGCCTCGGAGATCGCCATCGAATTGCGCGGCACCCTGATCAGCTGAGCGCGGCATTCGGTACGGGTCATGCCGGTGATATGGCTTTGCCTGAATTGCTCACTACTGCGCCGTTATGTGGACCTGCTGCGGGGTATACCGCGTTCAGGAGGTGGCAGAAATGGTTGCATTGGTGCTCGTCTTACTGGTAGCCCTGATTCTGTTCGGGGCCGGGTTCGCACTGAAGGCGCTCTGGTGGGTTGCGATCGCTTTACTGGTGGTCTGGGCTCTGGGCTTCGTATTCCGCGGAGCGGAATCCGGTAACCGCTGGTACAGATGGTGAATTGACGGCGAAGAAAACGCCGAGAACGGTGGTCCCGCTCATGTGATGAGCGGGACCACCGTCATGCGTGTGATTCATTGCGCCAATTGCGCGGTCAAGCCTTCTTTTGGGCGGAGGTCCGGGCCGGATTGGCTTGCTGAGCTGCTTTGGGATCGCGTTCGTCTTGTTTGGCGCGGACGCCCGCTTCGACTCGATCGCCCAGGTCCTTGTCGACATTGCGCCAGTATTCGAACGCCCGTGCCAGTACCGGCTCGGTCACACCGTTGAGCAGGTGGCCGACGATATTGTCGACCAGCCGTCCCCGCGCGGCGTCGTCGAGGACTTCGCGGACCATGGTTCCTGCCTGGCCCCAGTCGTCATCGTCCTTGCGGGGGGTGTAGGCCAGCCGCACCATTTCACCATCGGTATGCCAGCCCACGGGCGCACCGGAGACCGTGGGATCGGCGTGCGGTCCGCCCTTGGAATTGGGCACGTATACCGGATCGCCCGGGTTGTGGTGGCGCATCGCGCCGTCCTTGGTGTAGGACCGCACTTCGGTGGCGTGCGGTGAATTCACCGGCAGCTCTTTGTAATTCGAGCCGATACGGTGACGATGTGCGTCCGGATAGGAGAACCAGCGCCCGAGCAGCATCTTGTCCGGACTCGGGCCGGTGCCGGGAACCGCGTTGCTGGGCTCGAACGCGGCCTGTTCGATTTCGGTGTGGTAGTCGGAAGGGTTGCGGTTCAACGTCATTCGGCCGACCTCGATGAGCGGATAGTCGCCATGCGGCCAGACCTTGGTGAGATCGAACGGATTGAACCGGTAGGTCTTCGCGTCCTCGAACGGCATGATCTGCATATGCAGGGTCCAACTCGGGAAGTCGCCGCCCTCGATCGCCTCCCACAGATCCCGGGTGTGGTAGTCGGTATCCATGGACGCCATTTGATCGCCCTCGTCCTGGGTGAAGAACTCGATGCCCTGATCGGTCTTGAAGTGATACTTCACCCAGAACCGCTCGGCCGCGGCATTGACCCACATGTACGTATGACTGGAGTAACCGTTCATATGACGCCACGAACGCGGGATGCCGCGATCACCCATCAACCAGGTCACCTGGTGCGCCGATTCGGGTGACAGCGTCCAGAAATCCCACTGCATATCGTGGTCGCGAAGATTGTTGTCCGCACGGCGCTTCTGTGAACGGATGAAGTCCTGGAATTTCATGGGATCGCGCACGAAGAACACGGGGGTGTTATTGCCCACCATGTCGAAATTTCCCTGTTCGGTATAGAACTTGAGTGCGAATCCGCGCGGGTCCCGCCAGGTGTCCGGACTACCGCGCTCACCGGCGACGGTGGAAAAACGGGCCAGGACCTCGGTTTTGCTGCCCGGCTGGAAGACCGCGGCCTTGGTATAGGCGCTGACATCGTGCGTGACCTCGAAGGTGCCGAACGCGCCGCCGCCTTTGGCGTGCGGTTGCCGTTCGGGTACTCGCTCGCGATTGAACGCGGCCATCTTCTCGATGAGATAGGCGTCATGGAGCAGGATCGGACCATCGGGGCCGATGGTGAGGGAATGTTCGTCGCTGGGAACGGGGATACCGGCGTCGTCGGTGGTGTAATTCGGACCCGTCATTGCACTCCTCCTCTGCGTAACCTGGTGCGGCTCTTACAATTCGGTCAGACGGTCGTTCCACCCTTCCTGACTGTCCTATCGGGCGCTTACCCGGAGTGTCGCCGCCGAAACGGCCCTCGGCCTCGGCGCGGCCGTGCTGCATCTGATCGAAATCTCAGTTTTGCCCGATCTTCGTAGGATATCGCTCGCGGGGAAGGGAACGGTCGGCAGTGGCAGCGGCCGGGATGCGCGTGTTTGTTTCGAGCCGGAGTGCTCCGCGCGGTATGCAGGGTGCGGGTGGGTTGAGTCGTGGAGGGATGCGCGTTAATGTGTGCGTATTGCGACTAGCTGTTCGCATAGCGCACACATTGCTGATAGGGAGTGGGTATGGCCAGGATTCTTTCCTTGGCTGCTGCGGTGTCCGAGCTCATCGGCGACGGGGATACCGTTGCGTTGGAAGGGTTTACGCATCTGATTCCGGTTGCGGCGGGGCAGGAGATCATTCGGCAGCGGCGGCGTGAGCTGACCTTGGTGCGGATGACGCCGGACATCGTCTATGACCAGATGATCGGGGCGGGCTGTGCTCGCAAGCTGGTGTTCTCGTGGGGTGGCAATCCGGGCGTCGGCTCACTGCATCGCTTCCGGGACGCGGTGCAGCATTCTTGGCCGGTTCCGCTCGTGATCGAGGAGCATAGCCATGCCGGGATGGCCAACCGGTATGTGGCCGGTGCGTCCGGGCTGCCGTTCGCGGTACTGCGCGGCTACGCGGGCACCGATCTGCCCGGGGTCACCGACACCATCAAAGCCATCACCTGCCCGTTCACCGGCGAGCAACTCGCCGCGGTGCCCGCCTTGAATCCGGACGTGACCGTCATTCACGCGCAACGTGCCGATCGGCACGGGAACGTTCAACTGTGGGGTTTGCTCGGGGTGCAGAAGGAGGCGGTGCTCGCCGCGCGGCGGAGCCTGGTCACCGTCGAGGAGATCGTCGAGGAGCTCACCCCGATGCCCGGTGCGATCGTGCTGCCCGCCTGGGTGGTGGATGCCGTGGCCGAGGTGCCGGGCGGCGCGCACCCGTCGTACGCCCAGGGGTACAGCGACCGGGACAACGCGTACTACGCGGCGTGGGATGCCATCGCCCGGGACCGCGGGGAGTTCACCGCCTGGGTCGATCGGCACGTGCACGAGACGAGCGGGAGCAGGGCATGACCATCACCGAAACACCTTCGGCGACAAACGATTCCGAGTACAGCGCGGACGAGATGATGACCGTCGCCGCCGCGCGAGCCCTCCGCGACGGCACCCGCTGTTTCGTGGGCATCGGCCGCCCCTCCACCGCGGCCAATCTTGCCCGCGTCACCCACGCCCCGAAGCTGGTCCTGATCTACGAGTCGGGCACGCTCGGCTCCAAACCGGGTCGACTCCCCGCCTCGATCGGCGACGGGGTGCTCGCCGAGACGGCCGATGCGGTGGTCAGCGTGCCGGAGGTGTTCAACTATTGGCTGCAACCGGGGCGCATCGACGTCGGCTTCCTCGGTGCCGCGCAGCTGGACCGATTCGGCAATATCAATACCACCGTCATCGGCGGAGATTACGCCGATCCGCAGGTGCGGTTGCCCGGGGCGGGTGGCGCGCCCGAGATCGCCGCGTCGTGCGGCGAGGTGTACGTGGTCATGCGTCAGTCTCGGCGATCCTTCGTCGACCGGGTCGATTTCATCACCTCGTTCGGACACGGAAGCGGACAAGGGGAGCGGGCACGGCTCGGAATGCGCGGTGCGGGACCGACTTTGGTGATCACCGACCTCGGTGTCATGCGCCCGGACGCCACCGGCGAACTGGTGCTCACGGCAGTGCATCCCGGCGTAACCGTCGCCGAGGTGCGCGCCGCGACCGGATGGGAACTGCGGATCGCCCCCGCCCTCGCGATCACCGATCCGCCCACGGCGCAAGAGCTTTCGACGCTGCGGGCGCTCGAGGCCGCCTCATGAGCACCGTCCCCGCGAAGGACCACCGGGCAATGGCGGCGATGGCGGGCTACCGGCCGGACCCCACGGGCACTCATCCATCACTGGACTTCCCCGACTACCGGTCGACCGCACTGCGTCATCCCAAACAGCCGTTGGTGCTGCTGCCGCAGACGCTGACCGAGATCACCGGTCCGGTGCTGGGCAGCGACCTGGTCCGTCCGGGCGATCACGACCTGACCTTCCAGCATCGCGATGACCCGATCGGTCAGAAGATCCTGGTCTTCGGCCGACTGCTGGACGGCGACGGCCGCCCGATTCCGAACTCGCTCATCGAGATCTGGCAGGCCAATGCCGCCGGGCGCTATCGCCATCTCGGTGATCGCTGGGACGCTCCGCTGGACCCGAACTTCGACGGCGTCGGGCGCACCCTCACCGACGCGCACGGCCGCTACGAATTCGTCACCGTCAAACCCGGCGCGTACCCGTGGGGTAATCACCACAATGCCTGGCGGCCCGCCCATATCCACTTCTCGGTATTCGGCCGCGCCTTCACCCAGCGGCTGGTCACCCAGATGTACTTTCCGGACGATCCGCTGTTCTTGCAGGATCCCATCTACAACGCCACCCCCGAAGCCGCACGGCCCCGGCTGATTTCGACGTTCAGTCTGGAACGCAGCAGGCCGAACTGGGCGCTGGCTTTCGAGTTCGACATCGTCGTGCGCGGCCGCCACGCCACCCCGTTCGAGGAACCCCATGATGACTGAGGCGCTGCCGAGTACACCCTCGCAGACCGTCGGCCCGTACCTGCATATCGGCTTGGACTGGGGCCGCGACGGCAGCCTGGTGGTGCCCGAGGGAACCCCCGGCGCGTTCTGGATCCGGGGCGCGGTGCTGGACGGCGCCGGGCAGCCGATGCCCGATGCCCTGATCGAGACCTGGCAGGCCGATCCGGCGGGGCGGTTCGACCATCCACATGAGATGCGGGGCCGGGCACACGGCTGGAAAGGGTTCGGGCGCAGCGATACTCGACTCGGCGAATTCGCCATCTATACGGTGCTCCCCGGGACTGTGCCCGCGCGGGACGGTCGTCCCCAGGCTCCGCACATCGATGTCTCGGTGTTCGCGCGCGGCCTGCTGCATCGCCTGGTGACTCGGATCTATTTCCCGGGAAATTCGCGGATCAACGCCGCTGATCCGGTGATCGGCAGTGTTCCGCCACCTCGGCGCTCGACGCTGGTGGCGCAATCCGCACCGGACGGTTACCGCTTCGACATCCGCGTCCAAGGCGCCGACGAGACGGTGTTCTTCGATGTGTAGAACCGTGTTCGAGGAGGCGTCGAGCGATGTCTGACGGATTGTTCGACGGCGTACTCGCCGCCGGGCCGGTTGCCGAGGCGGTCGGCGATCGAGCCTGGGTGCAGGGCATGCTCGATTTCGAGGCGGCGCTCGCGTGTGCGTCCGGGACGGCGGGCGTGATTCCGCGCCGAGCCGCCGACGCGATCGTAAGCCGTTGTGACGCGGCGCTTTACGATGTCGCCGAGCTCGGGCGGGAGGCCGTCGCCATCGGCAATCCCGCGGGTCCGCTGGTGCGCGCGCTCACCGCGCGGGTCGCACCGGAGGCCGCGGGCTACGTTCATCTCGGGGCCACCAGTCAGGATGCCCTGGACTCGGCCGCCATGCTGGTGACAGCGCGAGCCCTGGACCTGCTCATCGTGGATCTGACCGTCTGCGCGCAGCGGCTCGCGCAGCTCGCCGAGACCCATGCGGGCACCCTCCAGGTCGGCCGCAGCCTGCTGCAGCAGGGCCCGCCGGTGACCTTCGGACTCACCGCGGCCGGATGGCTCGGCGGCGTCGCGGCGGCACTGGATCGTCTGAGCGAGGTGCGCGCGCACCGATTGGCCGCGCAGTTCGGCGGTGCGGTCGGCACCCTGGCGGGCCTGGGCGACAAGGGAATCGAGGTCCGCGCCGACCTCGCGCGGCGACTGGGGCTGGCCGATCCGGCGATGCCGTGGCATACCGAACGCGGTCGGATCACCGAGATCGCCGGCGCGCTCGGCCAGACCTGCGGGGCGATCGGCAAGATCGCCCGCGATATCGCCCTGCTGGCGCAGACCGAAGTCGCCGAGGTCGGTGAGCAGGGGCCGCCCGGGACCGGCGGTTCATCGACCATGCCGCACAAGCGAAATCCGGTCGCGGCGGTACTCGCCGCGGGCTCGGCCGCCGCCGGTCCCGGTCTGGTCTCGACTCTGCTGACCGCGGCGGTCCAGGAGCAGCAACGGGCCGTAGGGGCCTGGCACGCGGAATGGCGGCCCTATACAGAGCTGTTGCGCACCACCGGCTCCGCCGTGCACTGGCTGCGCACGAGCCTCGATCGACTGCGGATCGATACGGTTCGAATGCGCGCCAATCTGGATCGCACAGGTCCGGTCCTGTTGGCGGAGAACGTCGCGATCGCCCTGGTCGACGCCTCCGACGGCGCGGTCGGCCGCCAGCGGGCTGCCGATGCCATCGCCGCTCATGCCGCGCCGGGGGCCGATGCCGATTTCATCGAGCGGCTGGCTTCCGATCCGCTGATCAATCCGTTCCTGGATCGCGACCGGATCGCGGCACTGCTCGACCCCGCACGGTATCTGGGGTCCGCCCGGCAGTTCGTCGATCGAGCGCTGAGCGAGTGGAAAGACCGTGCCCGGGTGGCGGTTTCGGTGAATTACGTCCTGGATGGCCCCGAAGACGGTGAGCCGGTGGTCTTGAGCGGCTCCATCGGCAGCGATCTGCGTATGTGGGAGCCGCAGGCCGCGGCGCTGGCGGCCGCGGGCTATCGGGTGCTGCGTTATGACCATCGGGGGCACGGAGATTCGCCCGTGCCACCGGGTCCGTACCGTATGGCCGATCTCGGGGCGGATGCACTCGCTCTGCTCGGACGGCTCGGCATCGAGGACGCGCACTGGGTCGGTCTGTCACTGGGCGGCATGGTCGGGGCATGGCTGGGTGAGTATGCGCCGCAACGCATTCGAAGTCTCACCCTGTGCTGTACCTCGGTCGAGCTCCCGGCCGCGGCCTGGTCCGAGCGAGCGGCGGCGGTGCGGGCCGCAGGCGCCGCGGTCATCGCGGAGGTATCTGTGGCGCGCTGGTTCACCCTCGAATGGCGTGCGGCGCACCCCGAACGGGTGCGGTACTTCGCGGACATGATCGCCGGTCAAGCAGCGGAAGGCTACGCATCATGTTGCGAGGCGATCCAAACCATGGACATCGCCGGTGATTTGGGGCGGATCACGGCCCCCACGCTGGTGATCTCGGGCGCGGATGACCCCGCCACTCCGCCCGAGCACGGCCACCGCATTGCCACGGCCATCCCGCGGGCCCGACACGAAATCGTCGGTCCGGGAGCGCATTTGGCCAATGTCGAATCCCCGCAGCGGGTCAGCGAGCTGATTCTTGCCCATCTGAAGGAGAATTCGTGAACAACCGCGCCGATGACGGTATGCGAGTCCGCCGGGAGGTGCTTGGCGACGCCCACGTCGACGGAGCCGTGAGTCGAACCACCGACTTCACCAGGCCCTTCCAGGAGTACATCACCGAATCGGTGTGGGGAGCGATCTGGACCCGCCCGGGACTGGATCGGCGCACCCGCAGCTGCGTTACCCTGGCCGTGCTCACCGCCCTCGGGCGGCACGAGGAGATCGCGATGCATGTGCGCGCCGCACTCGGCAACGGCCTCACCCCGGCCGAGATCGCCGAGGTGCTGCTGCACACCGGGGCGTACGCGGGAGTGCCGGCGGCGAACGCCGCGTTCGCGATCGGGCAGCGGGTATTGGCCGAGGAAGGATGCGAATGACCACCGATGAGCTCGACGGTCCGGTCGACTCGGCCGGTCGCGGTGCGCACCATGTGCAGTCGCTCGAGCGAGGGCTCGCTGTCATCAAGGCGTTCGGCGCGCGGACACCCGAGCTCACGCTCTCCGACGTCGCCCGTGCCACCGGTCTCACGCGGGCGGCCGCGCGGCGATTTCTGCTCACCCTGGTCGATCTCGGCTACGTCCGCACCGACGGCAAACGATTCTCGTTGACCGCGAAGGTGCTGGAACTGGGCTATTCGTACCTCTCCGGCATGACGCTGCCGGAGGTGGCGCTGCCGCACCTGGAGGAACTCTCCGCGCGGATGCGGGAATCGACCTCGGTCTCGGTCCTGGACGGCCCGGATGTGGTGTACATAGCGCGCGTCGCGGCGTCCCGGATCATGACCGTCAGCATCAATATCGGTACGCGATTCCCGGCCTACGCCACGTCGATGGGCCATGTGCTGCTGGCGGGCCTCTCGGCCCGGGAACTCGACGACTATCTGACCGAGACATCGCTGCGACGATTCACCCCGAATACCCTCACGGATGAGTCCGAACTGCGCGCTGAGCTGGAAGCTGTTCGGGCACAGGGATATTCAATCGTCGATCAGGAGCTGGAGGAGGGGCTGCGCTCGGCCGCGGCGCCCGTGCGCGACAGCTCCGGCCGAGTCGTCGCCGCGGTGAACATCTCCACCCATGCCACCCGTCGCAGCCTGGAGGATATTCGCACCGATCTGCTTCCGCTCCTGCATACCGCGGCGCGGGCCATCGAAGCCGATTTGACCGTGGCCCAGCCGACTACCCGCCTGGGCTGATTCGCGATGGCAAGATCCGCCAGCGGTGAATCCGTGCTCTCCCGGGTGGTTCGCATCTACGAGGCGTTCGGTTCGGATGAGCCCGCCCTCACCATGTCGGAACTGGCGCGGCGCAGCGACCTGCCGTTGGCGACGGCCTCGCGATTGGTGCACGAGCTGATCGGCTACGGGTGGCTGCGCCGAACCCCGGACCGCCGCATCCGGGTCGGTGTTCGGTTGTGGGAATTGACCGCACGCGCCGCCCCAACCCTCGGATTACGCGCCGCCGCAATGCCTTTCATGACCGATTTGCACGCGGTTGTCGGCCAGCATGTGCAGTTGGGTGTGCTCCAGGATCGCGACGTGCTCTATATCGAGCGGCTTTCCGCGCCGGGCGCGGTGCCGAATCAGAGCCACCTCGCCGGAAGATTGCCGCTGCATGCCGCAGCGCCGGGGCTGGTATTGCTCGCCCATGCCCCGGGCGAACTACAGCGGGCCGTCCTGTGCGGGCCGTTGCGTGCGCTCACCCCGCACACCCTGACCGAACCCGCCGCGCTGCGGGCGGCCCTGTGCGAGGTTCGGCGAACCGGGGTGGCGTTCTGCGCCGGTCACGTCAATGAACCGGCCGCCGCGATCGCGGTGCCACTGCGGGCCGGTGGCGGTCGGATCGTCGCGGCGCTGTCGCTGATCGTGCCGAACGACGAGTCCGCCCGCACGTACGTTCCGGCGGTGCGCGCGGCCGGGCACGGGATATCGCGTGCTCTGGGCTTCGCCCCGAGTGCGGATTCGGCTCTCATTCAATAGGAATCGCCTGTCGCCTCGGGTGTGATCGGCGCAATGCTGGGATCGCCTCACCACGGCGGTGGGGTGCGCGGTGAAGCTCGTCGCGCGGTCGATTTCGCTGAGAGGTTCGCGCGATGCGCACACGGGTCGGAATCATCGGTGCGGGACCCGCGGGTCTGCTGCTCGCACAGCTGCTGGATCGCTCGGGTATCGAATCGGTGCTGATCGAGCGGCAGAGCGCCGAGCATGTGGCGGGTCGTATCCGCGCCGGAATTCTCGAATCGACCACGGTCGATGTGCTGCGCGCGGCCGGTGTGGGAGATCGACTGGCGCACACGGCGATCGAGCACCGCGGCATCTATCTGCAATGGCCCGGCACGCGCCATCAGGTGGACTTCGCCGACCTCATCGGGCGTTCGGTGTGGGTGTACGGGCAGACCGAGGTCACCGCCGATCTGATGGCGGCGCGTGCGGCGGCCGGTCAGCGGATCCACTACAAAGTCACCGATGTCGGTGTCCACGAGGTGGATTCGGATCGACCACACATCACCTTCCGTGACGAGCACGGCGTGGCGCGCCGCATCGACGCCGATGTCATCGTCGGCTGCGACGGCTTCCACGGCCCGAGCAGACAGGCGATCCCCGCCTCGGTGCGCCGGACATGGGAAAGGACATACCCTTTCGCTTGGCTGGGGGTACTCGCCGAGGTCGCCCCGTCGACCGACGAACTCATCTACGCCTGGCACGAGGACGGCTTCGCCCTGCACAGCATGCGATCACCCGCGGTGAGCCGCTTCTACCTCCAGGTCCGCCCCGAGGAAGATATCGCCGAATGGAGTGACGACCGCATCTGGGCCGCGCTCGCCGAACGCCTGCACATCGACGGCTGGACACTGCGCACCGGGACGATCACCGAGAAGAGCGTCCTGCCCATGCGCAGCCACGTCACCGCACCCATGCGCCACGGTCGCCTGTTCCTCGCCGGCGATGCCGCCCACATCGTGCCGCCCACCGGTGCCAAGGGACTCAATCTGGCGGTGGCCGATGTCGCTGTCCTGGCCGAGGCACTCACCGCCTGGCTCGGCGCCGGTGACGAACGCGCCGCGGCCGCCTACTCCGCCACCGCCCTGCGCCGAGTCTGGCGCGCGACCCACTTCTCCTGGTGGATGACCACCATGCTGCACCGCCACGGCGATGATTTCGACGGTGAACTGCAACTCGCGCAGCTTCGCCGCATAGCCCAATCGACCCATGCGGCAACCGAACTCGCCGAGAACTACACGGGCACCTCGATCGAAACGGCCTGACGCGGACTGCCGCTGCGGCATGAACCGACCTCGCGGGCAGTATCGAGGTCGCTGAACGGTGTCCGGACCCTCCCAGTTCTCCCGGGCGTAGGCTCACGGGCATGTGCCGCAACATTCACACCCTGCACAATTTCGAGCCGCCGGCCACCGCGGACGAGGTACACACGGCAGCCCTGCAATACGTCCGCAAGATCAGCGGAACCACCAAACCCTCCCAGGCCAACCAGGCCGCCTTCGACCTCGCGATCGAAGAGATCGCCGCCGCGACCGGCAAACTCCTCGCGGGACTCACCACCAACGCCCCGCCCAAGGACCGCGCCGTCGAGGCCGCCAAAGCCAAGGCCCGCGCTGCCGTTCGCTACACCCCACGGACGTAAACCCCCTTCCGGCCTCGGCCGGAAGGGGGTTTACGCGTCCCAGGTGCTCTTCGAGCAGCGGGATCAGTAGTAGTGGCGGCGTCCGCCGACCGCGCGTCCTGTGGCGCCGAGCAGCATCAGGGCCAGGCCGACGACAAGCGCGATGATGCCGAGCGTTGTCAGGATCGGGATGCCGAGCAGGATTCCGGCCAGTAGGAGGATGATTCCGAGCGCGATCATGTGGGTTCCTTTGAACTGATTGCAATGACAGGACCGCTGTTCCCCGAATGCAACCGTTGAAACATCGGGCAAGCGACGAGGATTCGGGTTCGACCGCCCGACCTGGTCAGCGCCCCGCCGTGGCCGTCCACCAATCCGATCGCGGGTCCGCTCCGATACCCTCCCTGGCCGTTCCGAACGGGACGGTCGGACAGCGCCGAGCTCGAGCCGCCGTCGGCATGCGGTTCGCTCCCGGCACCGCGCCCTCCGGCATTCGCCGTGAGCTGACGAGAGGGATTCCCGGCCTTGAGAACATATCGATCGACACGGATGGCGGTGGCGCGCTGGGCGTGCACCGGGGGACTGGTGATCGCCGGGCTGGCGGGTGCGGTGTACCCGGCAGTCGCGGCGCCCGCCGAGTCCCGCATCGTCTCGGTGGCGGATGTGGGCGACCGGCAGCAGACCGTGATGGTGTTCTCGCCCGCCATGGACCGGGCGATTCCGATACAGGTCCTTCGGGCGGCCGATACGACGCGGCCGCGGCCGATCATGTACCTGCTCAACGGCTCCGGTGGCGGACCGAACAACAGCGGGTGGGACGCGCAGACCGATACGGTGGATTTCCTCCGCGGCAAGGATCTCAATGTCGTGACCCCCGTCGGTGGCAGCAATTCCTATTACACGGATTGGCTCCGCGATGACGCGGTCCTCGGGCGGAACAAGTGGCAGACCTTTCTCGATGACGAGTTGCCGCCGGTCATCGAGAAGTACTTGGGCGCCAATGGAAATCGCACACTGGTCGGGGTGTCGATGAGCGGCACCTCGGCGCTGAACCTCGCGATCGCCAAACCCGGCTTCTGGAACAGCGTGGCGTCCTACAGTGGTTGCCCGCAGACCTCGGATGCCGTCGGCCATGAATTCGTGCGGCTCACGGTCGAGAACTGGGGCGGCGGACAGAGTGTCGCGAATATGTGGGGTCCGGCCGATGGGCCGCTGTGGCGCGCGAATGATCCGCTCGTGAACGCCGACCGATTGCGCGGGACCGCCGTGTATTTGAGTGCCGGCAGCGGCATTCCGGCCGCGCCGTACGACACACCCGCCGATCCGCGGGTGCTGGACGGCCGCATCCCACTACCCGTGCAGATTGGATTCGGCGGACCGATCGAAGCGGCTATCCACTACTGCACCGTGAATATGGCAAATCGGTTGCACGAGTTGAATATTCCGGTCACCTTCGATGATCGTCCGGTGGGTACGCATTCCTGGGGCTACTGGGAGGAGGAGATGCGGCGCGCCTGGCCTTTCCTGGCGCAGACGATCGGCAGCGAAGTCCGCTAGCGAAGAGCGGGTGCGCCATCGGACGGTTTGTCTCGCCGCGCCCGGGTACGCCCATAGCGTGCGACTGTTCGGTCTGGTTGTCAGCAGACCCCAGTTCGCGCCCGAGTACGCGGCGGGCGCACCGTCACCGGTGACGGCATTTCGAGGACGAGTGACGCGCCCGCGGCGTTTTCACCGCGGGAATCCGACGGGGGGCCGTGCCGCGAGTGAGGGTGAGCGCGCACGGCCACCGCCGCGGTCCATGCATACGACTGAATCGGAAAGAGATGTCACCTCCCTTCGAGATCACCTGTGTATCCGCGCGGATGCGGTGCGGGTGGTCCCCGCTGCCTAGGCCCTCGCGGGGCAGGTCGGCGCCCGCTTCGCGAGGATTTCGGCGCGATCGGGATCCGCGTGTGGCCCGGATGCGGGCCGGGATCCGGGATCGCGGCGCTTCGCGTGCCCCGCGCCCGCGCCGGGGCTTCGCACAGAATCCGCTCCACCTCGTCGAATAACGGCGCCAGGTCCGGATCCAGCAGCAACAGGGCGGTATCGAGTTCGTCGATCGGGGAGATACGGGTATCGGGCGCGATCATCGTCGACCTCCGGCGTGAAATCCGCGCGCGGCGCGGGGTTCTCAGGCGTTGATGGCGCGATGCCGGTCGCTGTGCTCGATTTCGATCTTGCGGGGTTTGGCTTGTTCGGCGACCGGAATCGACAGGCGCAGTACGCCATCGGTGTAATCGGCGCGAATGTGGTCGGTGTCCAGGCCGTCACCCAGGAACAGTTGCCGGCTGAACATCCCGCGGGCGCGTTCCGCGGCGAGCATGGCTCGACCGGGATCGAGTTCCGCGCGCTCGGCGCGCACGGTCACCACATTGCGTTCGATATCCAGATCCAGGGACTTGGTGTCGATCCCGGGTAGATCCAGTTCGACCACGAACTCATCGCCGTCCCGCCACGCGTCCATCGGCATCACCGCCGGGTGGGCGGCGGTGCCGAGCATCTGCTGCGCCAACCTGTCCAAATCGCGGAACGGATCGCTACGCATCAGCATGGTCGCCACCTCCACTTCCTTCAATCTTTCCTTCGACCGATCAGATAATCTGTCATACCTGACATAGATTTGTTTTAGCACCGGGTGAAGATCAGTGCAAGAGTCCGAGCTCGAGAAATTTCGGGTTCTGATTCGATCCGGCCAACGGGACCCAGGCTCGCGATCGGCGTGCACCGGTTAGGGTGTGCACCAGGAGGTGGCGGCGGTGGACAGAACAATGTCGCGGGCCCGGCAGGAGCGTCGACGGGTGGTCGTGGCCGCGGCTGCCGGATTGTTCGCCGCGTGCGGTTATCGGGCGGCGAGTATGGAGGAGATCGCCTGCCGGGCCGGGATCAGCAAACCCGTGCTGTACAAGGCGTTTTCGAGCAAGCTGGAACTGTACCTGGTGGTGCTGCACGAAGCGGTGCGGGACTTGGAAGCCACGCTCACCACCGCACTGGCCCCGGCCCGGGGGATGCGGGCGGTCGTGACGGCCACGGTGTCGGCGGTATTCGAGTTCGCCGACACCCATCCGCGCAGCGCCGCCCTACTGGGCGGCGCGGCCCTGGCCGAAGAGCCCGCCGCGCAGCGCACCGCCCATCAGGCCGCGACCCTGTGCACCGACACCTTGATCGCGGCTCTGGCGCCGTATCCATTGGCACGGCCCGAACTGGGCTGGTTGATCGCGGCGGAGGTGGTGGCCATCGCACAGTCGTGCGCGCGCGATTGGGTGGCCACCGGCAAGCCCCTACCCAAACCCGATGCCATCACCACCACCGCGGATCTGTGCTGGAGCGGCCTGTCCGGTGTTCAACTGGCACTCAAACCCCCGCTGCACACGGGCGGTGGCGTGCCTGCGTGAGTGCGGGGCGTTGACGCCGGGTCGTGTTCTACACCAACAGTTTTCCGCCGTCGATGGTGATCACCTCACCGGTGACGAAGGAGCTCGCGGGTTCGGCGAGGCGGGTGATCCAGGAGGCGATGTCCTCGACGCGTCCGATCCGGCCCGCCGGCACCGACGCCGCGTACGTCGAATACCAGTCGGCGACAGCGATGTCCGACATCCCTCCGACGCCGAGAATGGGGGTGTCGACCTGACCGGGCGCGACACCGTTGACCCGGATTCCCCGCGGCCCGAGTTCCACCGCCCAACTGCGGATCAGGCTGTCCACGGCCGCCTTGCTGGCGGAGTAGACCGACGACCCCGGTCCGGCCATACGGGCTGAAATACTGGAAACCACAACGATATTCCCGCCGGGGGAGGTCAGCAGTGGCAGCAGTTCTCCGGTCAGCAGGGTCGGGGCGATCACATTGGTCTCCCACTGCTCCCGTACCGCGGCCTCGTCCAGGTCATCGAGCGGGGTGTTCCGGAAGATCCCGGCATTGTGCACCAGCACGTCGAGCCGGCCGCCGTGCGCTCGTACCGCGTCCGCGACCGCGTTCGCGCCCTCGGCGGTGGTGACATCGGCGACCACCGGGATCAGCGCCGGATGCGCGGCTGCCGCAACATCGAGGGTTTCGCGTCGCCGCCCGGTGATGACGACACCGGCCGCGCCCTGCTCCGCGAACGCCGTTGCGGCGGCCCGCCCGATCCCGGTACCGCCGCCGGTGACGACAATGAATTGACCGTCGAAAGTCTGCTCGGACATATTTCTCCTTCACCCGGATCGGAACCCCGGCGGTCCCGCGTCGGGTGGCAACCCGCCGCGTCCCGAGACCTATTCCGCAGGGCGGAGAACTGGAAGGCTCAGCGGTGGTCATCCGCCGTGAAACGTGCTGCTACAGACGCTATATCGCCCTGAGCTGAACCTTGTCGACGGCTCAGGCGGACTTGATTACCTTCGGGATTTCCCACTGTCCCTTGCCCGGTGGGAGGATCGACGGCGGGGATTCCGTCGGCCAGTACACGCGCAGGGTCAGTACGAGGTTGCCCTGGGGGACCGGTAGCCAGTCGGCTTCCTTGTCGGTGCCGGAGGATTCGTTCTGGAGGTAGAAGGTCAGTGACCCGTCAGAAGATGCTTTCCCGCCTTCTCACCGGTCGTCCGGGAGCCGGAAGCGTCGATGACCGGCGTCCACCCCCATTGTTCGAGGATGTGCTATCGCCCTTGTCCGAGCACGCCGCCGCGGTGACGATGAGCGCGCCGCCAGCATTTCCCGTCGAAAGCGTGCCTCACGGAATCTCCTTCGCGATAGAGCCGGAACAACCGGCCGCATTCGATAGAGAACCTGGGCATACTCCTTATCTGTAAGTAACATTCAGGGCTTCGCACAGCCCCGGCAACGCGGTCCACAGCGGGTTCGACCCAATTCGGGGCGGCCACTCGCCAGTGCGAAAGGAGCTTGCCTGTCAGACGACTCGGCGGAGGCTGCTGTTCAATCCACTGTGGGCGACGGCGGATTCGCTGAAGGCTCGAATCCTGGCCGTCTCGTGGGAGGTTCGCCAGAGGAAACCCGATTCGATCGGTGCGGCATTGCGCAGCGGGATGTAGGTGACGCCGGGGCGGGGGTGACAGCGCGCGGTGCGGTCTCCGATGAGGAAGCCGCCCGCGCCGATTCCGGTCATCGCCAGCAGCTCCTCGAGCGTATTGGCGCGTTCGCCGTGGGTGATCGGGCGACCGCCGGGTGTGGTCTCGGGGTTCAGGTCCGCCACCAGTGCGGACGGCCAGGATTTGGGAACACGCAGCAGTCGTACCTCGCCGAGGTCTTCGAGATCGACGGCGGCGCGGGCGGCGAGCGGATGCCGGATCGAGACGGCCAGCATGCGGCGCTCGGCGATCAATACCGGGCCCAGGGTCAAGGCGGGGTTGGTGATCGGCCGACCGGCCAGCACCATATCGCAGTCGTCGCCGAGCCAATCGTCCACGCCGCCACCGCGGAACACCTCCTTGATGGTGAGCGTGGTCTGCGGATACGCGGCCCGGAACTTCTCGCCCACCGCATAGGTCAGCTGCCCGGCCGCGGCCCCGAGGAAGCCGACGGTCAGCTCACCGTCGACGCCGCGACCAGCGGCGATGGCACGTTGCAGCGCTCGCTGAACCGTTTCGTGGGCAGGGCGCAGATCCGTGAGGAGTTGATGTCCGATGGCGGTCAGCGCGACGCGGCGGGTGGTGCGGTCGAACAGTCGCGCGCCGACGCTGCGCTCCAATTGCCGGATTGTCTGGGTGACGCGGCCGGAGGACACCCGCAGTTGTTCGGCGGCACGCCCGAAGTGCAGATGGTCCGCCAGCGCGAGGAAGGCCTCGATCTCGTACAGCTCCATCGATTTTCGCCCGGGTACGAGCGGGGTCTCGGTGCGCGTGGTGTTGAGGTTCATCGGAATGGTCATGGGTTCCTGTCCTCGATGTGACCAGCTGCGTGACAGAGCGTAGGAAGCCCGCGCCCGATGCGGTATCAGGTATGTGCCTTACATTCCCGATATCCCCCTGTCGAGGGAGGTGGAAGTCCGTCTCCCGGGCGACGTGAGCGGCGGTGCGGAGTCCGTAGCGTCGAGGGCCCCGGCAGGCTCGTCCGATACCGCTCCGAGCGGGATTCGCCTGTGTAACCGATTCGTGCACAGGAGGATTCGTGCTTTCCGCCTTCATACCGGCTATGCGGACCCCGGAGCCGCGGCAGCGGATTCTGCTCACGCTGGGTCTGCTCGCACTGTATCGGCTGGGCGCGAGACTACCGTCGCCGGGCGTCGACTACCCGGCGGTGCGCGAATGCCTCGACCTCGCACAGGGCGGTGACTCCGCCGGTATCTACCAACTCGTGAATCTCATGTCCGGTGGTGCGCTGCTGGAGCTTTCGGTCTTCGCGATCGGCATCATGCCGTACATCACCGCGAGCATCATCACCCAATTGCTGGCCGCGGTGATCCCGCGATTCGAAGAACTGCGCAAAGAAGGACAGACCGGACAGAACACAATCACGCAGTACACCCGGTACCTGTCCGTCGCGCTGGCGGTATTGCAGGCTTCGACGCTGGTGGCATTGGCCGCGCACGGCGGACTGCTGCGCGGATGCCCCCGGAGCGCGCTGGCGGACCGCTCGCTGCTCGCGATGATCTGCCTCGTAGTGGTCATGACCGCGGGCGCGGCGCTGGTCATGTGGTTCGGCGAGTTGATCACCGAACGCGGTGTGGGAAACGGCATGTCGCTCTTGATCTTCGCAGGGATCGCGGCGCGCATCCCCTCGCAGGGCATGGCGCTGCTGGACGGCAAGGGTGTGCTGGTCTTCGCCGGAATCTGCGGTACGGCGCTGCTGACCATTGTCGGCGTGATCTTCGTGGAGCAGGGGCAGCGCCGTATTCCGGTGCAGTACGCCAAACGAGTGGTCGGCCGCAAGAAGTACGGCGGTTCGTCCACGTATCTGCCGTTGAAGGTGAATCAGGCAGGGGTCATCCCGGTGATCTTCGGATCCTCGCTGCTGTATCTGCCGAATCTGCTGGCGCAGTTGACCCGGAAGGATTCGGGGAGTCCGGCGAGGTGGCAGGAGTTGATCCAGAAGTATCTGACCAATCCGAGCGGTCCGGTCTATGTCGGGATCTACTTCACGCTGATCGTGTTCTTCACCTATTTCTATGTGGCGATCACCGTTGATCCGCGAGAGCGCGCCGAGGAGATGAAGAAATTCGCCGGGTTCATCCCGGGATATCGCCCCGGTAAGCCGACCGCGGACTATCTCGGTCACGTGCTGAGCCGCATCACCCCGGCCGGCGCGCTCTACCTGGGCGCGGTCGCCGTCCTGCCGAATCTGCTGCTGCACTTCGGCGCCACCGATTCGACGCAGGCGCTGGCGCTGGGCGGCACCTCGGTGCTGATCGTGGTGAGCGTCGGGTTGGATACTGTCAAACAGATCGAAAGCCAGCTGCTGAACCGGAACTACGAAGGTTTCCTGCGCTGAACCTAGAGTCGGAGGGTATGGCCTCGAATTCCTCGCCACGTCCGCGGCGCCGGGCCGCGTCCTCGCTCGCGCTCGCCATTACCGCGGCGACGCTGTCGGTGGGCAGCACGATCGCACCGGCGCCCGGTGCGCCACCCAATTCCCTTCCGGTAGCGCAGAACTCGGATGCGGTGCGGACCCCGGCGGCGGTCGAGGCCGCGAACCCGTCGACCATCTCGGTGCTGATCGCCGACGGTCATCTGGTCTTCCGGTCCGGTCTGCGCGCGGTGATCGGCGCCCAACCCGATATCGAATGCGTGGGCGAGGTCGGCGACGGCGAGGCCGCGCTCCGTGAGATTCGGCGGCTCCAGCCCGATGTCGCCCTGGTTTGCCTGGATATGCCAGGACTCGACTACTCGGCCCCGGACGGCGGCACCCGGATTCTCACCCTCACCAATCAGGAATCCGATGAAAACCTGTACCGCGCATTATCTCTCGGCGCCAGCGGCTTCCTCACCAAGGCGCTGCCGGCGGCGGGTTTGATCTCCGCCATCCGTACCGTCGCGTACGGCACCGCGCTGATCGACCCGAGCCTGACCCGCCGCCTGATCAAGCGGCTGACCACCGGAATCGACCCCTTCCCCGCCGCCCCGGAAATCGAAACCCTCACCGCCCGTGAACACGAGGTCCTGCTTCTGATCGCCAACGCCTACACCAATCCCGAGATCGCCCGACTCCTGGGCGTAGGCGAGCAGACCGTCAAAACCCATGTCTCCAACGTCCTGGCCAAACTCGGTGTCCGCGACCGCGTCCACGCCGCGGTGTACGCCCACGCCCGCCGCCTGGTCCCGCGTGCGGCGCATTCGGTCCCGGACATCGTCGCGCGTCCATGACCACTCCGCAATGTGGCTGTGGCGCTTCGGGTTTCACAGATGGGAGCGGAGGAATCCCAGCGTGTCCGGGAGGGAGGCCAGGAATGCGCCGCTGTGGTCCTTGCCGGGGTACCGGGTGACGGTCACCTGGATGTCGGGGTTGGCGGTGCGGAGGTGGTCGCCGAATTGTTCGGTCCAGGTGGGGGCGACGTCGATGTCGGCGGTGCCGTAGCCGATGGCGATATCGATGGGGAGTTGCTCGGTTCGCAAGTCCGTCAGTTCGGCGATGTCGGCCTCGAATGTGGGTGTGGGCGAGTCCGGATCGGCGACCAGGGCGGCCGGACGCCGACCGGCCGCCGCGGCGGTGAGATCGGCCAGGCAGGTCGAATTCGCCTGTGCCACATAGTCGCGGCCGAAGTCCGACAGGAAGGGAGTCACCCGATCCGGGTGAAGCTGCTGGAGGGCCGTCAGAAAGTAGGCGGCGTAGGCGATTTGGTTGGCCGAACCGGTCGAGGAACTGCGGAACATCTCGCGCAGGCTCGGTCCGGTGTTGGCCCGCAGTCCGGTGACGACCGCACCGTTCAGTCCCGCCGCCGGTCCGGTGGGGTCGTAGAGCGAGACCGCGCTGAGGGCGGCGTGCGAGCCCTCGGATTGGCCGATGACGACCCAATTGCGGGACAGCGGAACGGGTGTCGTGCGTACCGCCGCCACGGCGTCGAGAATCGAGCGGCCTTCCACGAGCGTGTTGTAGTAGCTGAACCCGCCGCCGGTTCCCAGCCCCTGGTAGTCCGGGGCCAGCACCGCGTACCCGCTCCCGAGTATCTCGCCGAAATAGCCGCGGTTGCGTTCGGATTGCGGATGGTGCGAGGGCGCACAGCCGTCCGCGACTCCCACCGTGCCGTGCGCCCACACGACCAGCGGCCAGCCACCCGCGGGCGGCAGTCCGGGCGGCAGATACAGCCCGGCCGATGCGGGCGCGGCCTGCCCGTACCGGTTCGCCGTCGTATATCGGAGTTCGATCGCGGCCGCGGCGGCGGGGAACGACCACGCCGCGTCGAGGAGACCGACCGACACCTCGGCCGTCGCGGGCGGACTCGTCAGGACCGCTGCCAGCGCCAGGCAGAAAACGGCGACGCGGCAGGCCGCCGTGCGCAACGACAGTGCGAACATGATCGAGAACCGTAGCGCCCCAATCACCCGGACCGACGCCCATCGCTGGGAAATCGGCGTGCGATCTTTGGCGTCAACTCCAGGACAGGGCTCGCACCAGCGCGTCCACGGCGGCGGGCAGGCGCCGTCGGAGGGCGCGCCGAAGCACCCTCTCCGGCGACGAAAACGACTGATACCGAACCCGATCCGAATCGTCAGTGCGAGGTCAGTCGGTGTCGCTGATCGCTTTCAGCGCCACCGGCACCTCCTCGGCGGGCAGGTAGCAGTTGGTCTGTTCGAAGCCGCCGATGGTGTGGGCGTCGTAATCGCCGTAGCCGATGCGCAGGAAATCGTCGCCGCTGAGGCCGTGCACGGTCCAGTCGAAGGCGACGCGGGCGCGGGCGACGACGGTGCGCAGCGCCATCAGGTGGTAGCCGCGGGCCGCGAATTGTGCTGGGATGCCGCGCAATCCGATTTTGAGGGGGCGGGCCACGGCATCGCGGCCGCCGAGGTCGACCACCATGCCGAGGTCCGGATGCCGATACGGTTGGACCGTGCCGCCGCGCAGGGTCGCGAGCAGGTTCTTCGCCAGGTGCCGGCCCTGGCGGATGGCGTGCTGTGCGGTGGGCGCGCAGATCTTGCCGTCGCCCTCGGTCAGGTCGGGGACCGCGGCCGCGTCGCCGCACGCCCACACCCCGTCCAGCCCGGGCACGGTGAGATCGGCCGCGGCGACAATGCGGCCCTTGGTGGTGGCCGCGCCCAGATGTCCGGCCAGCGGGCTGGGCGCGATGCCCGCGGTCCACACCAGCGTGCGCGTGCGAATGAAGCGGCCGTTGGTGAGGGTGACGCCGTGGGCGGTGACCTCCTGCGCCGAAGCGCCGGAGATCAATTCGATACCGCGTTCGGCCAGAATCCGCTTCACCTCGGTGCCGAGTCGCTCGCCCAGTTCGGGCATGATCCGGTCGCCGTGGGTGACCAGATGCCACCGCACCATCTCCGGGTTCAGCCGCGGGAAGTAGCGGCGGGCTGCGGCCTGGGTGACCTTGTTGAGTACGGCCGCGGTTTCGGTGCCCGCGTACCCCGCGCCGATGGTGACGAAGTTGAGCCGCTCCCGATCCTCGTCCTCCGCACCGCGCACCGCGGCGATATCCAGCTGCCGCAGCACATGATCGCGCAGATGCATGGCCTCGGCGAGGGTCTTCATACCGAAGCCGTACTTGTCGAGTCCGGGCACATCGAGCACCCGGGTGATGCTGCCCGGAACCAGCACGAGATGGTCGTATCCGACCGCGAATTCGCCACCCGTCGGCCGCCGCACGATGACCTGCCGCGTTGTGGGCTCCACCCCGATGGCGGTGCCCGGCACAACCTCGGTGCGCCGCAGCACCCTTCGCAGCGATACCGACACCGACCGCGGATTGAGCACCCCCGACGCCACCTGCGGCAACAACGGCAAATAGAGCAATCCCGCCACGGGCGTGATGAGTTGGATGAACGCTTCCTCGGGCTTCAGATGGCGTTCCAGATACCGCGCGCACTCCACACCCGCGAAACCACCGCCGATGATCACGATCCTCGATGGCTCCATCGCACCACCATAACAACGGAACGGGCCGTTCGCGGGTCGTCGAGGTGAGCGGGCGAAAGCCGTTGCGCGGTGGCGCTAACCGTGTTCGGCGGCCTTCTTGATGCCGCTGACATGGGTTTGCCACATCCCGCGCGAGTGCTCGGCTTCGTCTTCGCTGGCGTTGTTGTCCTGGCTCAGGGTCAGGTGAGTGGTCGTGTCGTCGCCGGTCAATTCGTAGGTGAGCGTGTGGTAGTTCTCCGGGACGTCCGGTTGGCCGGTGAGCGGGCTGAAGTGCGTCATCTTCAGCAGGCGGCCGGGCTCGAAGGCGAGGATTTCGCCCTTGTCCTCATAGGTTTTGCCCTCGTATTCGCCCGCCCAGACGATCGGACCGCCGACCCGCCAGTTGGTGCGCACCTGGGCGCCGAACATGAATTCGCGGATCCGTTCGGGGTCGGTCAGCGTGCTCCACACCTGCTGCGGTGAGGCGCTGATGTCGGTCTCCGCCGTGGCGATATATCCCGTCATAGCGTGCTCCTTCCCTGACTGATGGACTTTCAGCGTAGGCCCGGAGTGGATCTTGGTCTTGCAAGAAAGCGTCAGGACGACGCGCGGCCGCCCCGGCGTGAGTCGGCATTGGCGTCAGGGTGCTGAGCAATTGCGGTAGGGCCGGGACGGTTTCGGGGGAGAGTCCGGCGACGGTCTCCTCGGCCAGCGCGTGCCAGAGCACTTTGATGCGCTCGATTAGCGCGCGGCCGCTGTCGGTGAGTTCGACAATGCTGGCGCGCCGGTCGTCTGGCTCGGAGAGCGGCGGATATGACCGGATGCCAAGGAGTTGCGGACCATGAGCGTAATGCTGGGCGGTTCGCAGCCCAGCGCGCGATCGCGGCCGCCAGCCTGCTGCTGCCGCGCGACCGCATCGACCCGTGAGATCCGGTGGCGCGCCGGGCAGGTTCACGGTCGCGGATACGGGTCCATATCCCGCAGGCGCTGCCGGTGGCTCTGCTGTAATTCGCTCACGTGGGTCAGGAAGCCCGCGATCATTTCCAGTTCGGTGGGGTCGTAGCGGCTCAGCATGGTCCGGTAGCCCTCGTGGACCAGGGGTGCGATGAGGTCTTGGACGCGACGCGCGGCGAGGTCGGTGGCGACCACGATCACCCGGCGGCGATCGGTGGGATGCAGGGAACGGGCGATATAGCCCTGCTTCTCCAGTCGGTTGAGCATGATGGTGGCCCCGGCGGCGGTGAGGCCGAGTTGTGCGGCGAGCATTCCCGGCGTGGTGGACTTTCCGTCCCCGAGCAGAACGATTTCCAGCGCGCGCCGATCGGTCTCGTTCACTCCGAGCAATCGGATTAATTCGCGGGCCAGATCCTCGAGGGTTCCGTGGTAGAACTCCAGTGCTTTTCTGAGCTCTATTGCGATCGGCGCCACTGGAAACATGAAACCTCTCAAAAGCAGTCACCATACCTGGACCGGGCCACCGGTAATGGCCCGATCCAGGTATTCACCACTCCGCCCCGCGGATCAGCTGACGGTGGTGGTGGTGAGCGTCGGGGACGGATTCGGATAGCACGCGGTGGCGACATTGCCCACGACTGCCACCTTGGTCGTCATGGTCATACCCGGATTGGCATAACTCGTCCCGGCGTATTTGCTGGTGATCGGTGTTCCCGGGGTTCCGGCGGTGACATTGATGGTCACCGCGGGCGGGGTGAAGCTGGTGCCGCCCGCGATCGGACCCGGCACGGTGAGAACGACATTGCCGCCCGAGGTGCTGACGGTGCCCGCCACGGTTCCGCCGGATGCGGAAGCCGAGACCAGAGTGGAATTCGCCGGGGTCGGGAAGGCCATCTTCAGGTTGCTGATATTTGTCACACTGAAGCCGGAGGCCGAACTGGGAACCGTGGAAGCACCCGGGGTGAGGGTGATGGCCACGGCCGAGCCCGAGGCCGCCGAGCTGGGCGCGGTCCCATTCACCGAGGTGGTCATGCTCGAGGTCTGACCGACGCCGAAGATGGTGCCCTGGCAACTCCAGTTCACCGTGACCGGCGTGGCATTCGCGGGGGCGGCCAAACAGAACAGAGTGGCGAGTGCCACGGGAGTAACAACACCGGCGCGAAGCAGTACGGAAGCGGCAGATCTCATAACTATCTCCAAAAAAGGGTGAAGCAATCCAAGAGGTTTGAAATGTAGCCTGTTCGCTTCTCTTCGCGGGCGGAAATCGCGAATAAAACTTTGGTTTTCCCCGGCATTCGAGTGCTGCTCGGTATGTATTTTTCCGCAGTTAGATATTGACTCCGGATAGTTGAAATCGCTTAGGCATCGAATGGCTCCGAATACCTCGCGGTCAACAAAGCGGTGCCGCGCCGAACAGGAGATTGCCCGGGGCGCCGGGCTCCTCGCTGGTGAAGAAGTCGGCGAAGGCTTCGTCGAGTTCGTCGAGGCTCAGCACGCCGTCGTTGTTGGTGTCCAGGCGCAGCGAGACCGCGTGGATGCCGGCGGTGTCGACGCCGAGCGCGTTGAGCAGGTGGTGCAGTTCGTCGACGTTCAGGACCGCGTCCCGGTCGTGGTCGGCGGCCGCGAGAATGGCCGCGATGGCGGGCAGGACGTGGGTGTCGTAGTCGGCGGGATTACCGGTCAGGCGGGCCAGCGCGTCGACGTATCGGTCACGGTCCAGCCGGGCTCCGGGATCGACGCCGGCTTCGCGGCAGAGTCCGGCCCAGAATTCCGTAATGGCATGGTGAAGTCTTGTGCCGGTGGCACTTTCGGGCGGGCAGGCGAAGGCGGCGCAGATGCGGTCGGCGGCCGCGGAGTATTCGCGGAAGGAGACGCGCTGATCGCGGTCGTGGTCGAAGAGATCGAAGAATCGGGCGAGCTTGTCGCGCACGAAGCGGGAGGAGTTGGGGGACGGCGGGATTCGGCGATGGTCCCGGGTGCGCGGCCGGATGGTCGCGGTCTTGCGCTCCTCGGTGGCGTTCAGATACTCCACGGTGCTGCGGTATCCGGCCGCCACCCGTCGCTCGAAGATCTCCACCTGCTGCCGGACACCGGTGTGCAGCCCGGTGTCCGGCGGTTCCAGCAGATCCTCACCGGTGGGCAGCAGGTGCACGGTCACCCCCGCCGGGCGCATATTGATCACCTGCCCGAGCCGATGCCGCCGGGACACCTCGAAGACGGTCTGCCCCAATTGCCAAGGCAGGCGCGGAGATTTCAACGGCAGTTCGCGCTGGCGCAGCCGCAGGACGTAGATCTCCTTCGCGCCGAAGGAGACCGCGCGGGTCAACGGCACCGTCTCCACCACACCGCCGTCGATGTAGTGCTCGGCCCCGATGCGCAGCGGCCGCCACAGTCCCGGAATACAACTCGAGGCCAGCAGCGCCGGAACCAATGGCCCGTAATCGAAGTACCGCGCGGTGGCCCGTTCGATGGAGGCGGCCGCGCACTGGAACGGAATCGCGAGCCGCTCGATGCGGGTGTCCGCGCCGACGTGGCGTTCCAGGACCTCGCGCAGTGCGTCCTGGGTGGCGAGTGCGGGCCGCATCCGCACCAGATTGGTGAGGAGCGGACGCAGCGGCACGCCCATCACCTTCCTGGTGAGCGCGTCATGCCAGAACGCGGTCAGCGCCTCGATCGTGTCCCCGGTGCGGTGCGCGGCCAGGATCGCGCCCTGGATCGACCCGACCGAGGTGCCGACGACCAGGTCCGGGGTGATGTCGTGCTCGGCGAGCGCGCGCAGCATGCCGACCTGATAGCCGCCGAGCATGCCGCCGCCGCCGAGTACGAAGGCGGTGCGGGGGATCTCTGTCATAGCGTTCGTCATAACATCGCGGCTCCCGAGACGATTCAGTGGACCGGGCGGAGTGGCATCGAAGAGTGAACGGCCGGAACGGTTTCCAGGTTTTCGCCGGTGCGTGCGGTCGCGATCCAGGCATCGACCTCGCGCCACTGCCCGCGCAGCCAGGCGGCGAATTCGGTGCGCTCGCGGGGCACCTCGGCGGCCGGGATATGCCACCACCCGACCCGGACCTCGCCGCTGCCGATGCACGGATAACCCAGCCCGCCCGCCCCGGTGAGATCCTCCAGTCCGGTCTGCGCGAGCACGACCACGTCCGCGGTCGGCGCGCCGGCGGCGAGCATCCAGGCGCCGGTCGGATGCACCGGCATGACATGCGGGCACGCCTCGGCCTGCGCGGCCTGCGCGTCGCGGCCCGCCGCCCGCAGCGTGTCGATGGCCTGCCGCCAGCGCCTGACCGAATAGTTCGTCCCCTCGGGGAAGAGCAGCAGCGCATCGGTGGGCAGCGCATCGGCGGCCTGTCGTTGCAGCTGTTGCAGGGCAAGGGTTTTGCCCTGCTGATCGAACCGGCAGTAGACCACGCCCGAGGCCGCGTAGGCCGCCCGCAGCCCCGGGGTGAGGGCGGCGCAGCGCTTGGCGATGGTGTAGGTGTCCCGGCCCAGATCGCGGGCGATGAGATGGGCCATCAGCGCGCTGTTGAAGGCCCCGGCGTGCCGGGCCAGCACGATCACCGGTCGATCGGCCGGAATGCGCGGCGGCGGAGCGCAATTGAGATCGATGCGCGCCATCGCGAAACCCCAACCGTAGAACCGCCGGTTCAGCGCGGCGAGGCGGTCGCATCCGCCCTGCCGCCCCGAGCGCCGGATCTCTCGGCTCGATCGGCCGTCGATCTCGTACACGAGCAGGAACGCCGCCGAGAGCAGGAGCAGGCGTGCCCGGCTGCGCAGCGCCTCCGAGATACCCGGCAGCGACACCACCAGGCGCGCGAGCAGCAGTACGGGCGCACCGGCGACCAACAGCATTCCGCCGAGGACGGCGGTCGGCACCCTGCTCCTCATCGGAACCGCCCGAATAGCCACGCGCCCGGTTTATCCGGGGTCGGGTCGAGGCAGAACTCGCGGATGGCGGTGATCAGCTCATCGGTGGTGATCGTCTCGGAGCCGTCGATATCGAGGCGATCGAACAGCACCGACGCCTCGGCGGTGGTGAATTCGCATCCGAGGAGCAGTTCGATCAGTTCGCCTCGATCCAGCACTCCGTTGCGGTCGGCGTCGGCCAGCTCGATGACGGCCTGTGCCAGCGGCGTGATGTCTCGATCGAATCCCTCATTGTCACAGTGCCTTTCGAGCCAGTCCAGGAATTCGGTGACGGTGATCCGCCCGTCCCCGTCCGCATCGGCCCTGGCGGCCATCGAATGCCAGAGCGCCCGGTAGCCCGCGCGCACCGCCATGGCCCGGGGCGAGCCGGGGGCCTCGTGGAACGCCTGCACCAGCCGCAGTCCGAAGGCCTCGTAGTCGTCGGCGGTCAGATAGCCGTCGCCGGTGATGTCCAGCAGCCCGAATCCGTGTCTGGCGCTGAGTGATTCGGCCACGGCGGGCGCGCTCATGCGTTCGCCGACCCAGGAGATCATCTCCGGTACCGCGCACAGCATGCCCGAATGATCGATTCCGATGCACGTGGTCAGGTGGATATCGGTTCCGGCCCTGCGTATTTCGTCGACGAAGCGGGTGACGACCACCATGGGCAGCACGGCGTCGCCGGTGCTCGCCGCCAGCATGACCGGTCGATCGAATCGGGCCGAGGGCACCCGGCAGGCGCGCAGCATCTCATCGACGCCGGGGCGGCCGCTCAGACCGGTGGTGCCGATGTCCTCGTTGGTGAGCAGGGTGACCGCGTGATGGATATCGCGCACCGGCGCGTGCTCGGCGAGCTCGACCAGTCGCCGTCCGAGGCCGGTCAGGAAGGCGTGCGTGTCCAGGCCGCGGGTGGTGCGCAGTCCGGCGAGCAGATAGGGCAGGAACAGGGTGATGGCGGCGGTGTCCTCGGCGGTCTGCAGATCGATGATCATCGGCACCTCGACCGGCGGAGCCAGCGCCACCGTGCCGCGGAAGTCCAGCTCCGGAGCGTATTTGGTGGCCATCAGCCCGGTGAAGAGGGCAGCGTGACCGCCCTGGGAGAAGCCGACCGCGACCCAGCGCGGGCTCAGCGGATGACCGAGCTGGTGCGCGGCGCGGACGATGTCGACCACATCGTCGGCGGCGGCCTCGCCATTGAAGTAGGGGTGCGGGCCGGGGGAGGCCAGTCCCTCGTAGTCGGTGACGGTCACGACGTATCCGGCGTCGAGCCACATGCCCACGTGCCGGCTCTCCGGTCGCGACAAGCCCGCCACCGATGGTGCGGTGCGGTCGGACAGTCCGGTGGTTCCGTGCGCGTAACTGATCACCGGCCAGCCGTCGACTGGCGGGTCGCCCTCGGGAATGAATACCGATCCGGAGACGATTCGGCCCGATCCGTCATAACCGATGCCCTGATACCACACGCGATATGCCGCCGCGCAATGTTCGGGCCGGAACGATGTCGGGAGTTCTTCGCTGCTATCCAGGGTGCCCGCTCGATGGAATGCGGTTTCCCGCAAAAGATTTCCCGCACTGATCATCGTCCGCTCCGTTTCAGTGACCGATTGTGTCGATGCCGAATTGCGGTAACGCGATCTCGAAGGAGAATTGTAGATGGGCTGCGGTCGGGTTGCCGCGAACCGAGATCACGCGCAGGTACCGTCTTTTGTCGGCATCCCGTTTCCGCGGCTTTTCCCGCGACTCAGTTCGGCGACGGCGTGATCAGCGCCATCAACTTCACCCTGGACGTCGGCAAGGTCTGGCCGCTGATATTCACCCCGACCCGGAGGGCGGCGAACGCGCCGTCATCACCCTCAACGGCAAGTACCTCCCGGCCAAACCCTTCCGATCCGGAATCGTTCGGCTCTGAATGCCTTCAGGCGGAGGGGGCTCCCAGGAGCTGGGGGCGCAGTGCCAGCACCTGGGCCCGCAATGCCCGGACGATGGCCGCCACCTCCGGTCGCCGCAGGGTTTCGGGGCGGGTGACGAGCCAGTAGGTGAGTTGGACGGCGACCTCGTCGGGCAGGACCCGGATGAGGTCCGCGTGCCGGTCGGCCATGAAGCAGGGGAGCAGGCCGATGCCGGCGGCGGCGCGGGTGGCCTCCACGTGCACGAAAACGTTTGTGGAGGAGATGGATTCGCGCATGGTGGGTGCGAAGAGCGTCGGTGCCAGGTCGAGGTCGTCGACCTGGAGCATGGAGTCGATGAAGTACACCAGCGGATGATTCGACAGATCGGCGACGGATTCGGGGGAGCCGTGGGCGGCGAGATAGGACTCGGAGGCGTAGAGGGCGAGGGTGTAGTCCCCGAGGGCGATGGCTTCGGCCCGCCGAACCTGGGGTTTGCCGACCACCACCTCGATATCGAGGCTGGAGCGTTGCAGGGATGCCCGGCGGGTCGCGGTAATGATCTCCACCGTCACTTTGGGGTGTTCGCGCTGTACCTGCGCGATGGCGGGCGCGGCCAGATACGCGCTGAAGCCATCGGTCGCGGACATTCGAACCACCCCCTCGAGCACCCGCGCCCCATCGGTGCCCGAGGCCAGCGTCCGCACCGCGGATTCGATGGTTTCGGCCGCCGCCAACGCTTCTCGGCCCAATTCGGTCAACTCCCACCCGCCCGCGCCGCGCATGAGCACCCGCCCGCCCAGCGCGTGCTCGAGCGCCGCGATCCGCCGCGAGATGGTGGTGTGGTTCAACCCCAGCTCATCGGCTGCTGAAACGTAGCGGCCGGTCCGCCCCACCGCGAGCAGTACGAGCAGGTCATCCGGATTGGGTCGGGAAGTGGCGGGGGTCACGCTCATTTCTGCATCTTCGCAGATATGCCCTGCGAACTTGGCCATTGCTGCCATTCGAATGTGCACGAATACTCGGTACCTGATTGATTTGTGGGCCGCGTCACAGATGAGGGGACGCGGCCCGATCGTGAAGGAGTTGCACGATGAGCGTCCGGGATACCGAGCCATGAGCGTCCGGGATACCGAGCCGCCGCAGGACACCGCGCTGGCGGGACTCCGGCGGGTGGTGGCCGCCTCGATGGCGGGCACCGTCGTCGAGTGGTACGAATTCTTCCTCTACGGCACGGCGGCGACGCTGGTCTTCAACAAGGTCTTCTTCGCCAAGGGCACCAGCGATCTGGATGCGATTCTGGCGGCGTTCATCACCTACGCGGTGGGCTTCGCGGCGCGGCCGATCGGCGGAATCGTGTTCGGGCACTTCGGCGATAAGTACGGGCGCAAGAAGCTGCTCCAGCTGAGCCTGCTGCTGGTGGGCGCGACCACCTTCCTGATGGGCTGTCTGCCGACCTTCGCCCAGGTCGGCTATCTGGCCCCCACCCTGCTGGTGGTGCTGCGCTTCATGCAGGGTTTCGCGGTCGGCGGTGAATGGGGTGGCGCGGTTCTGCTTGTGGCAGAACACAGTCCGAGCAGAAGTCGCGCGTTCTGGGCCTCCTGGCCGCAGGCCGCGGTACCGCTGGGCAATATGCTCGCGACCGTCGTGCTGTTGATCCTGACCTCCACGCTCTCGGACGCCTCGTTCCTGTCCTGGGGTTGGCGGGTGGCCTTCTGGCTCTCGGCGGTGGTGGTGCTGATCGGCTACTACGTGCGCACCAAGATCACCGACGCGCCCATCTTCCTGGCCGCGCAGCAGCTGGCCGAACAGGAGAAGGCGACCTCGTTCAGCGCCATCGAGGTGCTCAAGCGTTATCCGCGTGGGGTTTTCACCGCCATGGGCCTGCGCTTCGGCGAGAATATCCTGTACTACCTGGTGGTCACGTTCAGCATCACGTATCTGAAGGTGCATGTCGGGACCAATACCAAGGTCATCCTGTGGTGGCTGTTGGCCGCGCACGCGGTGCATTTCGCGATCATCCCGCTGGCGGGACGGCTCAGCGACCGGTACGGCCGTCGCCCGATCTACCTGATCGGCGCGCTGGCCGCGGGCACCTGGGGCTTCTTCGCCTTCCCCATGATGGACAGCAAACACAATGCGGTGATCCTCGCGGCCATCATCATCGGCCTGGTCTTCCACGCCTTCATGTACGCCGCCCAGCCCGCCATCATGGCCGAGATGTTCCCGACCCGAATGCGGTATTCCGGTGTCTCCCTGGGGTATCAGGTGACCTCGATCGTGGCCGGATCGCTCGCGCCGATCATCGCGGTGCGACTGCTCAATACCTACAAATCCTCGGTGCCGATCGCCTGGTACCTGGCCGGTGCGGCCGCGGTCACCGTGGTCGCGGTGCTGTCCGCCCGCGAGACCAATGGCGCGGATCTGGCCGCCATCGACCTGGCGGACGCGCAAAGCGTTGCCGCCGAGAGCAATCGGAAGGTGCCCGCATGACAGCGGATCTGACCGGTCGCACCGCCCTGGTCACGGGCGGTGCGAGCGGGATAGGCGCGGCGTGCGCCAAAGAGCTTGCCGGACAAGGAGCCACGGTGATCGTCGCCGATATCGACGGCCCCGGCGCGAAACAGGTCGCCGCCGAGATCGGCGGGCACGCCTGGGAAGTGGACCTGCTGGACGTCACAGCCCTGGAGGACCTGCGCCTCGAGGTCGACATCCTGGTGAACAACGCGGGGGTGCAGAGCATCAGCCCGATCGTGGACTTCGCGCCCGAGCGTTTCCGAATGTTGTTGGCGCTCATGGTCGAAGCGCCCTTCCTGCTGATTCGCGCGGCCCTGCCGCATATGTACGAGCGCGGCCATGGCCGAATCATCAATATCTCCTCGGTGCACGGTATTCGCGCCTCGGCCTACAAATCCGCGTACGTCACCGCCAAGCACGCGGTGGAGGGGCTGTCCAAGGTGACCGCGCTGGAGGGCGGCCCGCACGGCGTCACCAGCAATTGCGTCAGCCCCGGCTATGTGCGAACCCCGTTGGTGGACAGGCAGATCGCCGATCAGGCCGCCGCGCACGGTATCGACGAACAGGAGGTGGTGGAACGGATCATGCTCACCGAGAACGCCATCAAACGCCTGGTGGAACCGCAGGAGGTGGCCTCGCTGGTCGGCTGGCTCGCCACCGACGCCGCCCGCATGGTGACCGGCGCGAGCTACACCATGGACGGCGGGTGGAGCGCGCGATGACACTGTCCGAGCAGATCGCGCCGCAGTGGGTGCCCGATGCGGAAACCCTTGCGGGCGCGCGCATCACCGACTTCACCCGATTCGTCGAAGAGCGCTACGGCGTCACCGCCGCGGACTATCACGAACTCTGGCGGTGGTCGGTACGGGACATCCCGGGGTTCTGGCGGGCGGTCTGGGAGTACTTCGAACTCGGTGACACTCCTGCGGAGGTGCTGGCCGAATCCGCCATGCCGGGAGCCGAATGGTTTCCGGGGACCCGGCTGAATTATGTCGACCGGGTGGTGCGTCAGGCGCGCGCCGACCGGCCCGCGATCCTCGCCCTGGGCGAGGACATCCCGGTGCGGGAGGTCTCCTGGGCCGAAATGCTTTCGCGCACAGCAGTGCTGGCCCGTAGGCTTCGTGCACTGGGAGTCGGTTCCGGCGATCGGGTGGTCGGCTATCTGCCCAATATTCCCGAGGCGGTGATCGCCTTCCTCGCCACCGCGAGTATCGGCGCGATCTGGAGCGCGTGCGGTCAGGACTACACCGCCCAGGCGGCCTTGGATCGGCTCGGTCAGCTCGAACCGACCGTACTGATCACCGCCGACGGCTATCGCTTCGGTGGCCGGGCACACGACAAACGCGACGAGATCGTCGCTCTCCGTGCGGGTCTGCCCACGCTGCGGGGCACCATCCTGCTCGCACGGTACGGTCACACCCTCGACGGCACCCTCGATTGGGATGACGCCACCGAAGACCTCGCCGCCGACCTCGGCTGGACCCCCGCCGGCATCGCCACGACCGCGGTCGATTTCGCCCACCCCCTGTGGGTGCTCTATTCCTCCGGCACCACCGGCAGGCCCAAGGGAATAGTCCACGGCCACGGCGGCGTCCTGCTGGAGCACCTCAAAGCCATTGCCCTGCACTCCGATATCGAACCCGAGGACACCTTCTTCTGGTACACCAGCCCCAGCTGGATGATGTGGAACTTCCAGGTCGCCGGTCTGCTGGCCGGTGCGACCATCGTCTGCTACGACGGCAGCCCCGCGTATCCGGCCCCGGATGCGCTGTGGGCCATGGCCGCTCGCACCGGAACCACCGTGCTGGGCACGAGCCCCGGCTATGTCCTCGCCTGCGAGAAGGCGGGCGTGCTACCCTCTCGCGCCCACGATCTGAGCCGACTGCGACAAATCGGCATCACCGGCTCGGCCCTGCCCGCCACCTCCTCGCTGTGGTTGCGCGACCATATCGGCGATATCCCGGTCTCTGCCATCAGCGGCGGCACCGATATCGTCTCCGCCTTCATCGGTGGTGTCCCCACCGTTCCCGTCTGGCCGGGTGAACTCTCCGCACCGTATCTCGGTGTGGCCCTGCAAGCCTGGGATGAATCCGGTGACCCGGTGCACGGTGCGGTCGGCGAACTCGTCGTCACCGCCCCCATGCCGTCCATGCCGCTGCGCTTCTGGAACGATCCGGACGGCTCCCGCTACCGCGACGCCTATTTCGACACCTATCCCGGCGTCTGGCGGCACGGCGACTGGATCACAGTCAACCCGCACGGCAGCGTCACCGTGCACGGCCGCTCCGATTCCACCTTGAACCGCAATGGGATTCGGATGGGCAGCGCCGAGATCTATCAGGTGGTCGAGGCCCTGCCCGAGGTTCTCGAAGCCCTCGTCCTGGGTATCGAACTACCCGATGGCGGCTACTGGATGCCGCTGTTCGTCGTACTGCCCGAGGACCGAACCCTCACCGACGACCTGCGCCTGCGTATCACCAGCGCCCTGCGCACCCAGCTCTCTCCGCGCCACGTCCCCGATGAAATCCAGTGCGCCCCGGGCATTCCGCACACCCGCACCGGCAAGAAACTGGAGGTCCCCCTCAAACGCATACTCCAAGGCGCGGATCCGGCCCGGGTCGTCGACCCCAGCGCCATCGACGCCCCGGAACTGTTGTCCTGGTACGCCACTCACCGTTCCTGCACGACCAGCTGATTGCCCTCGACGTCGAAGTCCGGCACATACCGGTCGAACCATCGGGGCTGATACCAGATCCGATCCCCGATCACGGCCATGGCGGCCGGAACGTCGGCTTCTACAGCGCCTTCGGCGGTCGGCGGCCGGGGCGGGTCCGATGGGGCTGGGGCGGGCCCGAGGTGAATGTGATGATGTGGCTGCCCGCCAGCCTGTGAGCGCTCAGAGCGTGCTGTTCACCCGCACGCTGTGCGCGCCGGCGCGGCGACCGGAGAATACGCAGTCCGCCAGGGACAGCCCGCTCACATAGGAGTTGGAGCAGACGCCGACCGCCGCCCGGCCCGCCGCGAACAATCCGGGGATGGTGCCGCCGTCGGTGGTGCGGACCGCACCGGTGTCCTCGTCGACCAGCAGCCCGCCCAGGGTCAGCATGGGCATCGGGTAGGTCAGCCGTGCCTTGAACGAAATATCCAGCAGCGCATAGGGACCCGTGCGGATCGGCTTGCGGATGTCGGCGGGCTTGCCCAGCGGGTCGGGGGCGTTGTGTTCGATGGCGCGATTGTGCGCGTCGACGGTCTTGCGCAGCGCCGCGGGTTCGATACCCGCGCGGGCCGCCACATCCTCGATGGTATTCCCGGTGATGCGCTTGACTCGCATGAGCCGTTCGGTCTGCATGCGCTGGAACCACACCGACTGTCCGCCGAGCTGGCGTTGCGCTTCGGCCATCAGTTCCGCGTCCACCAGCAGCCACGCTCGATTGCCGGGTGCGCTCGCGATCGCCGCGCCCATGGCCGCGCCGTAGCGGGATTCGTCGATTATGCGCCGGCCGTCGGCATCCACCGCGATCGAGCCGAAGAAGGCGCTCGGCGGCGCGATGAACCGCCAGGTCGACAGGGCGTCCATCTTGCCGGTGGCCGCGCCCGCCGCCTGCGCCATGGCGATGCCGCTGCCGTCGTCACCGGCGGTACCGAGTGGAAGTCCTTCCGCCCAGGGGTAATTCGGCGCGTGCTGGGCGACCATCGCCCCATTGGCGATGAAGCCACCGGTGGTGAGAATGACGCCCGAGCGCGCCCGGATGTGCACCGTCCGGCCATGTCGCGCCTCGAGGCGATCCATCAGCTTGCCGACCGTATTGCGCAAACCCGGGTGGTACACACCGGGTTTGGCCGAGATGCGGGCCAGTGCCGCGAACCGCCGCCGCACCTTGTCGGGCGCATCGGTCAGCGAGACGGCCCGCACACCTACCACTCGGCCGTCCTCGATGACGAGTTCGGTTGCCCTGGTGCCGATCTGAACCCGAACTCCATGGCGGGCGGCGGACTCGGCGAGCGGCTCGAATACCTTCTTACCCGAGACGCCCCGCCCGTGCGCGCGATGTCCGCGCTGCGCCGGTTTCGCCAATTCCCGGAAACCGCCTGAGTTTTCGCTACCGGAGTAGTACAGGTAGTGGTCATCGGTGGGGTACGAGGTCTTGTACGGGCACAGCGACGGCTGGAACGGTACCCCGTGCGAGCTGAGCCAGTCGATCATGGCCGCCGAGCCCTCGCAGAACCGTCGCAGCGTCTGCTCGCTCACCGCATCGCCGACCTCGGCCCGCAGGTAGGCCAGCATATTCTCGACATCGTCCGGCACGCCCGCCGCGCGCTGCACCCAGGTGCCGCCGCCCGCGTACACGATGCCGCCGGACAGCGCGGTCGCGCCGCCGCCGAGGAACCGGTCGAGGGCCAGTACATCCGCCCCGGTCTCGCGCGCGGCCAATGCTGCCGCCACACCCGCGCCGCCGTAGCCCACCACGACGATATCGGCCGAAGAATCCCAGGTCCGCACCGTTGCGACCACCTTCCCGAATGAGAATGCCGGCGTCCCCTGCCGAGCGAACTGAACTATAACGTGTTCTAGTTCGCCGGGCCATTCGCGTTCAGGCCGACAGTTGCGCGCTGAGTCCGTCGATATAGGCGCGGAAGAGAGCGGCCATATCCACCCGCTCGGGATCGAGCAGCCATTGCAATTGCAGGCCGTCCATCATGGCCGTGATCTGTCGGGCGATGGCGGTGGTATTGATATCGGGGCGCAGCGTGCCATCGGCGATGCCGCCGTCCAGCGCGCCCGCGAGGAAGGTTTCGAGCACCCGATAGCGATTGACCACCCAGTCCCGGGCGGGGTGATCGAGGGTGACCGCCTCGCTGGTGACCACGGTGAACAGCTGCACCAGTCCGGGCACGTGCATATTGTGCTCGACGAGCCGAACCAGTTGTCCCAGTGCGTCTTTGCCGCGCAACTGCCGGTTCATGCCGAGTCGATCGGTATCGAGCCGATCGCGATATTCGAGCACCGCGGCCAGCAGCGCCGCCTTGTTCGGGAAGTAGTGCAGCAGTCCGGGCTGGGAGAGTCCGCAGCGCTCGGCGATATCGGCGATCGAGGAATTGCGATAGCCGTTCTCGGCGAAGCTCTTCAGCGCCTGATCGATGATCTGCTCGCGGCGGTCGTCGCCCCGTCTCCGGCGTTGGGGATGCGGCGTCATGTGCTGGGACAGTAGTCGTACTGCCGGGACCTGCAAAAACAGCTGTACATAACGAACATATAACGGTACCGAGTGGTAACTCGGTAAACTGGATTCGCACTGGCACACTCGTGTCAGCCGTACAGGGACGTGCGAGGAAGGACAGCCGATGACCCAGGGCAGCCAGACGCCGATCGAATCGATCACGCTGCGAGGCGGAGCGGGCGCGCTCGCCGGATGGGAGGTCAACCCACCCGCCGGTACGCCGGAGCTCGGCACCGCGGTCCTGGTGCCCGGCTTCACCGGCTCCAAAGAGGACTTCGAATTCATGCTCCCGCTGCTCGCGGCGGCCGGGTATCGCGCGGTCGCCTACGACCAGCGCGGCCAGTGGCAGTCCGAGGGCCCCGATGACATCGCCGGGTACACCATGGCCGATTTCGTGGGTGACCTGCACGAGGTGATCGATCAGGTGTCGCCGGACGCGCCCGTGCATCTGGTCGGGCATTCCTTCGGCGGGTATGTCGCCCGCGTCGCGGTGGTCGAGACGCCCGCGCGATTCCGCAGCTTCACCCTGCTGGCCTCGGGGCCGTCTTCGGTGCGGGACATCAATTTCCCGCCGCCCGCGATGGTCGCGCAGATTGTCGAGCAGGCCGGGCAGGAGGCCATCTTCCAGCAGATGAGCGCCGCCATGACCGCCTCGGGTGCACAGATCGCCCCGACGCGAATGGAGTTCCTGCACAATCGGATTCTGCAGACCAAGCAGGCCAATATCCTCGGCATTCTCAAGTGCATGGAGCAGCCGCCGCTCGCCGATCCCGCCGCGTTGCGCGATGCCGGGGTGCCGCTGCTGGTGGCGTACGGCGACACGAACGACCTCTGGGCGCCCGAGGTCCACGTGAAGTTCGCCGAACAGTTGCAGGCTAGGACCGCGGTGTATCCGGGCTACGGCCACGTGCCGAACGAGGATGTGCCCGATCAGGTATCGGCCGATCTGGTGAGCTTCTGGAAGGAACAGGCATGACCGACTTCATCGACGACCTGCTGGCCAAGCTGGACCTGGAGGCCAAGATCCGGCTCGTCTCCGGGTCCAATATCTTCCGGTTCGCGGGCGATGACAGCATCGGACTGGCGGAGATGCCGGTCTCGGACGGCCCGTCCGGTGTGCGCGGGGAGACCTGGGACGAGCGCGACCCGTCGGTCAGCCTGCCGTCCGGATCCGCGCTCGCGGCCACCTGGGATCGGGAACTGCTGGCCGAGATCGGCGGG